>JAEUMT010000053.1 GCA_016791365.1 Hyphomonadaceae bacterium
CCCGTGCGGGGCAAAGCTTAAGCGCTGGTCCCACCCGAGGTGGTCCAAGCCTGCGACAGTGCCCCTACAGAGTGACAATGAGACATGGATCACCTCCTTTCTTGCAAAACCAGCGGAAGTCGCTGGAGGACTTCCAAGATAAGTGCTTCGCGCGCCTCCGCAAGCGCCATGGCTAATAGGTGATGCAGCAGGCGAGTGCTCGTGGCACATTGACGACAGGAGGCGAAATTGCGGCAGTTGTTTTTCGCACTTGCGTTCTGCTTGGCTTCCTGCGCGACATCACACGCGGATGCGGACGAAACGGCGGCTCCGTATGCGAGTGCCGTACAAGTATGCGTGTTTTCAGCGCAAACTGATGATGCGGTCGCGGCATGCCGTGAAGCGACGTCGCGTCCGTGCATTGAAGATGATGGCGGCACAACGCCGGGGTTGATTGAATGCTACAGCGCCGAAAACGACGGCTGGGAGCATGTGATGGACTTCGTGGCTGGAGAACTTACCGCAGCGTTTCCCGAAAGCGCCGCGTTGCTTGCCGACGCCCAACACAACTGGCAGCTCTTTCGCGAACAAGATTGCGCGTTCGCTCAGCAACGCTGGGGGCCCGGTTCAGGCGCACAAGTTGAGTACGTGCGCTGTATGGCGACGCACGCAGCTGACCGCGCCGTCGCACTGGTCTTAGTTCAGCGCCATCCGGATTAATCGCGCTCCGGCGTCTTCGATCCCAGCAACGTCGCTGTTGTTCCGGCGACCGCTACGCAAGCATTGCTTTCGCCGCCGTCGGGGTAGCAGAAGAGCGCGCTCTGATTGCCGCGCGCCTGTTCATAGACATTGCGCCCAACGGCCGGTTGGAAGCCTGGAGGGCGCGCGGCGCCCGCGGGCCATGCCGGCAATTCGGCCGCGCTGCCGGTCTCGGAGACGTTTTGCGTCCAGGCTTCGATCTCTTCGCGCAGACCCGTCTGTTCGCTGTTCGGATTGAATGCGAGTGACACATCGCGCGTCGGATAATCGTGCGTGAAGAGCACCTGGCCTTCGGTGGATTTGATGCGGATTGTCGCCACGGCTTCGCCGCACGTGGCGCCATGCGCTTCGGCCTCGATCACGTAATATTGGCTGCCGACAGCGGACCAATCGCGCGATGCGTTGGCGTCGCAGCCCGCAAGCGCTGTCCCGGCAACTGGAACTTCGGCGGTTGTTGTCGGCGTTTCGGACGCGGGCGGAGAGCATGCCATCAGACCAAGCGCAACCAGACCCACGCCAAATCGCTTCATTGCACGCTCTCCTCGACGTCCCGATCAAATAGGTGGCCTGCGCCGCCGGCCGCAGGCTCCCAAAACACGCAGGTCTGCCGTGCTGTTCCCGAAAAGTGGCATAACATCGGCAGGTCGCGCGCGCGGATGTCGGCATATGTGAGTTCGTCCAAAGTCGTTTGCCCCGGCGCCAGCGCCGCCCATTCGGGCGCGGTTTGCGTGGTTGCGAGTGCGGGTTGGGCCCATTGTTCCAGGAATTGCCGCATGTGCTCCGGCTCGTCGGTGAACACATCGCCGAAGGCGCGCGGCAATGGTGTCGCCCACGCCCAGATTGGATGACCTTCGCCATCGGTGATCTCATAAACGCCGATGGCTTTCTTGCAGGACGCGCCGAAGGATCGCGCCGTGATCGTGTCAGCCGCGGCGCCGCCGGAGAACGCGATTTGTTGTGTGTGCGTGAAGTCGCAGCGGCCTTGTTGCTGCGCGCACGCGCTTACGAGCGCCAGCGCGCATAGTGCGATAAGGCGGATCATGGGCCGTACGCCACGATCATGGTTGGCGAATGGGAGGCCGGGTCCATGATCAAGCACTGCGTCGCCTCGACGGCGGCTGCGTAGCAAATGATCGGCAGATCGCGCGCGCGCATCGCTTCATATGTCTCGCGATCGAAGGGCGTGTCGTACGCGAATGTCGTTGCGCTTTCGGTCAAGGTGGCGACGCCTTCGCGCCATTCAGGCAGTTCGCTTGATTTCATGCTGGTGACATCGGCCCAACCGGTGAGGAACGCGTCCATCTGTTCGTTGCTGACCGGCGGCGCGCCTTCCGGCGGAATGCCGCCCGACGTCATGTCGTAGTACGTGGAAGCGAAGGCCCAGAGTGGATCGCCTCTTGCGTCGCGGAGTGTGAACGTCACCACCGCTTGCGTGCAGGTTGGGCCATCGGCGCGTGTCGTTACGGTGTCCGGCGCGCCTTCGGCGCTCCATGTCACCTCATGAGTGACGGTGCGCGCGCAGCCTTCGGCGGTTCGGGTTGAAGGATTGCAGGCACTCAATGCGAGTGCGGCGAGCAGCAAGACACCACGGATCAAATGAACGCCCCTCGAAATCGGGCGCGACCATACAAAAGCGGCGCGCGAGCGCCAGTCTAATCCGCCGTTTCCAATGAAGACCAACCCGCGAGCGAACCGATCGTGTCTTCTTCCGGTTGTTGGAACAAGCCGTGCGGGCGCTGCAGCGCGGCCACCGCGGCTTCGTAGCCGGCTGTGACAGCATCGTCGAAACGCTTCCAATCGCGCATGTCGATGTCGGGCATTTCGGGCGCGATGAGAACGTCGGCGCCGGAGCGGCCTTCCCACGGATCGATCGTCAGCGTCGCCGCGCGCATCAGCAGGGACGCAATCGGTGGCGCCGATTGGAAACCGTGCGCCGCCACCCATCCAAGAAAGCCGGGCGGCGAGCGGAAATCTTCCAGATCGATACCGTCGCGGCGGGCGACGTCGACGCCGATGATCGGCCCGCGATGCAATTCACGCATCGTATCGACAGGAAAGTTCTTGAGCACCGCGCCATCGACGAGCAGGCCGTGCTCGCCGTCCACAACCGGCGGCAAAATTCCGGGCAGCGAGATCGATGCGCGCAGCGCGCGCCGTAGCAAACCGCCACGGTGGATGCGCACGGCGCCGGCGACAAGGTCGGTCGAAACGGCGAAGAACGGAACGTCGAGATCTTCGATCAACGTTTCGCCGAAATGCTCAGCCAGCCGATCATCGACGCGCCGCCCGCGTGAAAGGCCGACGACGGGAATGACGTAGTCGCCGAGCGGATTGCTCTCGACGAACGCCTTGGAAATGCGCCGCTCGATTTCCTCATTGGGCCAGCCCATCGCGACGCAGGCGGCGATGACGGCGCCCATCGAGGTGCCGCCGATCACATCGAAGGGCAGGCCGGCTTCGCGCAAGGCGCGGACGACGCCAATGTGCGCATAGGCGCGTGCGCCGCCGCCTGAAAGCACAAGTCCGATGGAGCGACGCGCGATGACGCGCGCGAGGCGCGCCGCGTCGGCGTCCTCCAATCCGCGCCAATGGAAGAGGCGCGCCGCGTCGCAGGCGTCGCGCCATTCATTGGTGGTCGTCGCTTTTCGATCGATGCCGTGATGCAGCAGGATGACGTCGACAAGGCGGAATTGACGCGCGGGCGAAGCTTCCTCGGGCGGCAGCAGCGGCGTTGAGGGAAGCGCGTCGGCGCGCGCGAAGAACCAGATGCGGTCGGCTTGTCGAATGCAGGTGCGGAACCAGCGTGTGTCCGCGATCGGTGAGACGAGGAAGACGGCGTCGTTCTTCTGTTCGAGCGCGTCGAACCAGGCGCTGTTCATGCCTTCGCTTGAGATCGCCAGGACATCGGCTTCGGTAATGACAACCGCGCGGGCGCCGAGGCGCCTGAGCGCCGCCTGCAGCGTACGGGCGCGCAGTTCGATGTCGATCGTCGGCGACGTCGCGATCATCGCATAGACTTTGGGGTCCGAACGCGGACTGGATTTGCCGGTGGCGCGCGCGCGCGCCAGCATGATGCGCGCGATGTGTTCCATCATCGCCGGGTGTGCATGGACGAGCAGATCGAAAGCGCCAGGCGGCAGTTTCAGAATTTCGCTGTCGCGCATCGCGAACACGCTGGCCGAATGCGGCTCGCGCGCGATCATCGCCATTTCGCCGACAGGTTCGCCGGGGCGGATGTAGCCCAGCAATTTATGGCCGCGCTCGGCCGGCTTGAATGCCGCGAGCGAACCGGAGACGAGGAAATAGACGCCGTCCGGCGGCTCGCCAGCGCTCAGGAGCGGATATCCCGCAGGCACGGAGAACCATTCGGCCACAGCGTCCAGCGCCGTCAGGACGTCCGGAGGAATGCCCCCAAGTGGGGTCGCGTCTGCAAGGCTGGGCTTCATTTGAATGCGAAGGATAGGGTCCGTTTATTAAGGCGCAATGAGAACAACTGGGGGCTAGGCGCCGCCGCTGGTTTGCGGGGCGGTCGCGGGGGGCTAAAGACGCCCTCATGACCGTATTCCTCGCCCACGCGCCAGCCGATCGCCAAACCGCCGAGGCGCTTGAAAAAGTTATCGAGCGCCGCGGGCAATTTTGTGAATTGGACGATGGCCAGACCGCGTTGCGGCCTGTTGGCAACGGTGACGCGTTCGTGCTCCTGGTTTCGCAGGCGCTTACATTCGCGACCGCGCGGTTGCGGCTGGAGCAGCGCGCGCTGGATGCTTGGGCGCGCGGACGGCTCGTGGTTGTAAAGCTCGACCATGGCATCGCGCCGGTCGGTTTGCGGGACTTGCCGGCCGTGGACGCCACCTTCGAGGCGGCGCGAGAGTTCAAATGGAATGAAGTCGCTGACGCGGTGCGCGATGTCATTCGCGCGCCTGTGGTGTCCGAAGCCGACGATGATGATGACGCCGAGGATGGTCAACCAGCGCCGACGCCATCCGACCCGGCGCCGCCGCGCCAGCGCGAAGAGGTTCAGCGCAAACCGGGCGGCGCTTGGCGTGCGGTGTTGCTGCCGATCCTGTTGGCGCCGGGACTTTTGGCGCTTTCGGCCACGGTGTCGATCTGGCTTGCAAATCGTATCGGACCAACCCCCGGCGGCTGGCCGGAATTGATGGCTGGCGTCAACGGCTTCGGCGCGCGTTATGGGCTGCCAAATGGCGTGACGCCAATTCTGTTCGCGATTTCGATTGTGCTTTTCTTCGTGGCGCTTGGTCTGATCGTGGCAGGCCTTGTTAATCGCGGCGCGTCGCGCGCGGAGGGGGCGCCGCGCAACCCGCGCAATGCGCATAGGCCGCGCGCGACGCGTCCGCGCCGGGCCGGGGCGACGCCGACAGCGGACGCCGTCTTCGTATCCTACGCCCGCGCCAATGACATGACCGTGCTGCCGCTGGTGGAGGCCGCGAAGAATGAAGGGCGCAAATTTTGGCTGGATCAGCAGGGCATAAGCGCCGGCGACGGCTGGGCTGGCGAAATCGTCAGGGCGATCAAGGCGGCCGGAGGCGTCGTCGTCATGTGTTCGCACGCCGCATTTGAAAGCGATCACGTGAAGCGCGAGATTTATCTCGCTGACCGCTACAAAAAGAAGCTAGTGCCTGTGTTCATCGAGCGCGCTGACCCGCCCGAGGATTTCGAATATTTCTTCGCCGGGGTGCAATCGCTCAACCTCTATGAAACGCCGGAAGAGCAGCGCCCGGAAGCTTTGGTGCGCATGTTAGGAGCAACCGCATGAGCTTGGAGCCCGAACCTGTATTGCTCGACGTCTCGAGCGAGGGCATTGCTGTCATTACGTTGAACCGTCCGGCCAAGCGCAATGCGTTTGACGAATTGATGATCGCGGCGCTCAGCGAACATTTCGAGACGCTCAAGGGCGCGGATCATGTGCGCGCCGTGTTTATCCGGGGCGCGGGAGAGGCCTTCTGCGCGGGCGCGGATATCGATTGGATGAAGCGCGGCGGTGAGCGCTCGGAAGACGATAACGAGGCGGACGCGCTGGCGCTCGCGCGGATGTTGAAGCATCTGCACGACCTGCCTCAGCTCACAGTGGCGCTGGTTCACGGCGCGGCGATGGGCGGCGGCGGCGGCTTGGTTGCGGCGTGCGATGTCGCCGTTGCGGTCACCGACGCGAAGTTCCGGTTCAGTGAAGTGCGCCTCGGGCTCACGCCCGCGACCATCTCCCCCTACGTGGTGGAGGCCATCGGCGCGCGTATGGCGCGCGCGCTGTTCGCGACGGCGGAAGGCTTCGACGGCGCCTACGCCGAGAAGATCGGGCTTGTGCAATATACGGTCGATGATCAGGCCGGTCTGACAAAGATGATGGAACATTTGTCAGAATTGGCGATGAACGCGGCGCCCGGCGCTGTTGCGGATTCGAAAGCGTTGGTGCGTTTCCTGGTCGACGACGCTACGAGAGTGCGTACTTTGACGACAGGTCACATCATCGACGATCACGTGTTAAAGGAAACGGCTCGCCGGATTGCCAAAAGGCGCGCATCGTCGGAAGGTCGTGAAGGGCTCAGAGCGTTTCTTGAGAAGCGTAAGCCGGAGTGGAATTCGTGAAGTTGAAGCGCGGTCTCAGCCGAATTTGGGCCTACCTGCACCGCATCAAGATCGCGCGCTCGCATATGCCGTTCTGGCGGGTGGTAGTGGAAGCCCGCCTGGACCGCCGCACGAAGAATTGGCCGAAGCGTTTTGATACCGCTGTCGCGCCGGTTTACGTTTGGGCGCGGACAATCGAAGAGGCCGAGGGATTGGCGGCGTTGGCTGTCGAGGCCGAGGGTCTGGAAGCTCTGACCTGTGACGCCAAGAAATGCGCCCCGGCGGCGGCACCGCGCCGCGAGCCGGCGGCGGTCGCCAGGGGTGAGTTGGGCTTTCTGCCCCGCCTGGACGGCGAAACCGGCGCCGAAGGCCCATCCCGGCGCGACGCCCGGGCTTGATCCTTCCCGCCGCGCGCGGGAGACTCGGAACCATGACTGGCGAATTTGAAGCTGCCGGCGCTTTGGCGACCGCGGGCGTCGTGGGCGCCGCCATTGAAGGCCGCGAAGGCGGCGGCGCCGATGGCGCGCAAAATTGCGCCAATTGCGACGCGCCGGTTAGCGGGCGCTATTGCAGCAATTGCGGTCAACACGCTCAGCCGCACCGCAAGCTGAGTTCGCTGGCTGGTGAGTTCCTCAACGGTCTTTGGCATCTGGACACCAAGACTTGGCGCACCGTGCCCATGGTGCTCTTCCGCCCCGGCACGCTCACGCGCAATTACGTGTACGGCAAGCGCGCGCGGTACCTGTCGCCGCTGACCATGTTCCTGTTCGCAATCTTTCTCATGTTCTTCGCCTTCTCGACGATCGAAGCGCCGATGAACGTCCGCGACAACGACGTTGAGGTGACCCAATCGGAATTGAACGACGCGCGCGAAGAGCTTGCCCAGGCGCGGGCCGATCTGGAGCAAGCGCGCGCGCATCCTGATCCCGACAGTCCGGAAGGCCTCGAAGTTTCGCTGGCCGAAGGAGCGGTCAGCTTGGCGCAGGCGCAAGTGGACCGGCTCGAAGGCCAACTCGCGGAGACTCGGGCGCGCGCGGAGCGGGCGGCGCGCGAGGAGGCGGGTGATGCGGCGACGGGGACTGATCCGGCCGCGCCAGCCGGGACCGATCCAGCGCCGGCGCCAACGACCGAGGCGCCCGCGACGACCACAGCCAATGAAACGTCCGCGGAAGCAGCTAGCGATGCGGCGCCCGACGGCCGCGAGACGCGATACGAAACCTGGCAGGACGGCGCCCGGGAGATTGCGGCGAGCGATGATTTCGTGGTTTTCGGCGGCGCTGATCAGGAATTGAACGAGCGCGTGCGGCGCAAGTTCGAGAATCCGGATTTGGCGCTCTATCAAATTCAGGACGCGGCTTCGAAATACTCGTTCCTTCTTGCGCCGCTCTCACTGCCGTTTATCGCGCTGCTGTTTTTGTGGAAGCGGGGCGTGACGCTCTACGACCACATGGCGTATGCGCTCTATGCGCTGGCGTTCGCGGCGTTGTTGTTCTCGGGCGTGGTGCTGTTGGGAAAAATCCCGATCGTCGGTTGGGCGGCCGGGTGGTTGCTGCTGTTGCTGCCGGTGCACATGTATTTTCACCTCGGCGGCGCCTATGCCCTCGGCCGCTGGTCGGCGCTTTGGCGGACGGTGTTCATGCTCAATTTTGCTTTGATCGTCGCCTGCACCTTCCTGGTGCTGGTTGTCGTGGCGGGTCTGGCGGGCTGATGGACTTTCAAAATCCTTTTGGAGCCGCCGAGCTCATTGAACTCGGCGGATCAGCGGCGGTCGTGCTGCTGATGATCGGCGTCGCGGCGCTGCTCGGATTTCGCATGTCGGCCCGGATCGATGACGCCGAACTCGCGCGGCTGGCGGACGCCGAGGGCTTGCATGTCAACGGCTCGGTGATTGCTCAAAACGGGCGCAGCGCGCTGGCGCGGCTTTCCGATGGGCGCGTTATGGTGGCGCGGGTCATGGGCGCGGACGTCAGCGCTCGTTTCGCGGCTGCGAACAAAGTCAGGCTCGATGTCAAAGCGCGGCGCTTGCACGCAACGTTTGCCGACGTCGGCTTCCCGCCGCTAAAGATGAAGATCGACGACTCGCCCGCGTGGCTGAATGAGTTCAGCGGTGGAGGAGCAGCAAAGTGACGCCCCCAACAGCGCCTTTCGAAATCCCGCCCATCATTACTTACGCGGTGCCCGGCTTCGTGCTGTTGATCATCATCGAGATGATCTTTGTGAAGCTCACCAGGAAGGGCCGCTACGATTATCGCGACAGCGCGACGAGCCTGGCGATGGGGTTCGGCAACCGGGTGTTCGGCATCATGTTCGGCGGCCTCGCCGTGCTGGCGTATTTCGCGGTTTATGAATTTCGTTTGTTCAATCTGGGATGGACGTGGCCGGTGATGGTTGCGTGCTTCTTCGCCGAAGACCTGGCCTATTACTGGTTTCACCGCATCGCGCATGAGCGGCGCTTCTTCTGGGCGAGCCACATCGTTCATCACTCATCGCAGCACTACAATTTGACGACGGCGCTGCGCCAAACGTGGACGGGCACGCTCGGGCTTACGTTCATCTTCTGGCTGCCGCTTGTCTATATCGGCTTCCCGCCGCTCATGGTGCTGATGTTCTCGAGTATCAGCCTTGTGTATCAGTTCTGGATTCACACGGAGACGATTGGCCGGATGGGGCCATTCGAGTGGCTGTTCAACACGCCCTCGCACCACCGCGTGCACCACGCGACCAACCCTAAATACCTCGATGCGAACTATGCCGGCGTGCTGATCATTTGGGACCGCATGTTCGGATCGTTTGTCGCGGAGGATGACGCCGAGCGGCCGCACTACGGAATCGTGAGCCAGTTGGGCACGTTCAATCCGTTTCGCGTCGCTTTTCACGAATGGCTTGGCATTTGGCGCGATGTCGCGAGCGCCAAGAATCTGAGCCATGTGTTTGGCTACGTTTTTGGACCACCGGGATGGAGCCCGGATGGGTCGCGCAAGACCTCCGCGTCGATCAAGGCGGATTGGGCAGCGCGCCGCGCACCGCCGCCGTCATCGGCGGTGGCGGCTGAATAACGTGTGCGTCCCGGCGCATTTCGCCGCCGCGTGAAATGATCTGGTCCTGGCGCGTTGATGCGCTAAGGTTGGCCGGGAAATCACGGGGGGAGGACCTGATGGCTGATGCCGGATACGCAACGCAGGGCGAAGTCGATTATCCGTGCCCATATTGCCAACGACGCAACCTGCAGACGCGCGCAAACGTGCCGTACGTACGCGGGATGTTGATCGCTTACATGATGGGGCAAAAACGCCTGGTCGGTTGCGTGAAGTGCGTGCGTGGTGAGATTTTTAAGCAGCAAGGATTGTCGCTGCTTGTTGGCTGGTTCAGCCCCGTCGCGCTGGTCGCCAATCCGCTCTTCATCACGTACGGGCTCATTCGTGGGCTCTTTGTGTTTCCCAATCCGGTCGGCGTGCGCAGCCTGTTGGCGGAAGCGGGCATCCCCGATCCGGGCGACAAGGTCGATGTGATGAAGGCGTGCTATGCGCTCGCGGCGACGATGATCCGGGCCGACGGCAAGGTCGATCCGGCGGAAGTTGAAACCGCGACCCGTCTCGGCGGCGAACTCATCCCGGGCTTCGATGCCGCGGAGTTCGAAGCGGTCGTGGCCGGCAATCGCGTGCCGGATGATCCCTATATTTTGGCGGGCTTGCTGCGGAACGTTTTGTCCGACGATGCGCGCCAGCGTGTCTTCGATTACCTCGTCGCGATCGCCAATGCCGATGGCGAATTGGCGAAAGAAGAGGAAAGACTTCTGGATGGCGTGCGCGTCACGCTTGCCTTGCGGCGCAGGGTTGAGGCACTTGCCGCTTAGTGACCGTTCATATCGTGAAATTGTGCGTCGGCGCTGACAGCGTCGAGGATCTGGCTGAGTGGCAGATCGGCCAGATCAAGCGCGCCAGGAAAGAAAAGCGAAAGATCGTGGCGCCTGTGTGCGGCACGCGCATGTGGCCCAAACGGGTGGAGGATGTGCTCGCGGGCGGCTCGCTCTATTGGGTGATCAAGGGCGTCGTGAGTGTGCGCCAGAAGATCATCGCCATCGATGATGTGACGGACGACCACGGCGAACGCTGCGGCCTTTACCTCGACGCGCATTTGCAACGCACAGTGCCGCAGCCGCGGCGGGCGTTTCAGGGCTGGCGCTATCTCGATGTGAAAGATGCGCCGGCTGACTTGAGCGCGGCGCAAGGCGGCGCCGATTTGCCGGAGCATTTGCGGCGCCAATTGGTGGAACTGGGGGCTTGGTGATGCCTTGGATCGCGGGCCTTCAGGCCCGCATGCGCGTCTGAAGACGCGCGGTCCAAGTTAACCCAAGACCTTCGCCGCGCCCGCGCAGAAGGCGTCGACATCAGCTTCATCATGGTAGATCGCGACGCCGATGCGCAGGATATCGTCGCGCGCGTCGGTGACGATGTTGTTCGCCATCAGCTCGGACTTCCATTGCACCGCCTTCGGGTGCCGCAGCGAGATGAAGCGCGATTGCGAGCCGGTGGCGTTTGGTTTCAGCAATTGCGCGTCGCGCAGTGTCGCGCCGGCTTCGCCCGCCTCGATTGCGCTTACCATCCGGGCGCGCAGCTGTTCGCAGTGCGCACTGATGGACGGCGTATCCAAGCCTTCATCCGCGAGCATGTGGCGGATCGCGTTGAAGCGATAAAGTCCGGTTGGATCGTACGTCGCGCCGAGGAAGCGTGAGCCGTCCTTGTTGTAGCCGACTTCGCCTTGCTTGCCTTCCATGGCGCCGAAGTCCGCAAACCAGCCGGTTTGTAGCGGGCGCGGCGCATAGCCGGGAGGCGCATGCAGATAGGCGGCGTTCTCGCCCGCCATCGCGTACTTGTAACCGCCGCCCATGAGGAAGGCGCGGTCGGCAACCTTCGAGAAGTCGCACGGCATCGCCATGAACGAGTGATAGAGATCGAGCACCACCCAAGGGCCGTCGGGCGAAGCATAGCTCGCAAGTTCTTCGGCGCCGTCAAAACGGAGGCCCGAGCGGAACATGACGTGGCTAAGAAAGGCGACGTCCGCTGGCTTTTCGCGCATCTCCGCTAGAAACCGCTGCGTGAAGGTGTCGAACGGCTCGCAGGGTACGATGCGCCGCCTGACCACGCCGCGCTCTTCCCAACGCGCGCTTTGCCGACGGAAGGAGTGGAATTCGCCATCCGTGGTCAGCACATCGACCGGGCCGCCGAACCATTTGCTGACGAAGATGCGTGAGAGATATTCGTGGGTGTTGGCGGAGAAGGCGAGCGTGCGCGGGTCTGGAAGGCTGAGTTCGCCGGCGATGTGGCGCTGCGCCTCGGGGATCACTTCGCCGAACACCTTTTCCCACTTCCGGTCCGCGAGCAGCGCCGCGTCATCCCACGCTGCGAGGTGGCCTTCGTATGAGGCGTCGGGCCACAGATGGTGCGAGTGCGCCGCGAAGTGGATGCGCCCGGGCGATGCGGCCAGCGCGCGCGAGAAGAGGTGCTTGTAAGATTTCATAGCTTCGTTCTCAGCGACCAAATCTCGGGGAAAGCGCGACGTGACAGTGTTTGCTGCAGATAGCCGACGCCTTCGGTTCCGCCGGTGCCGGGTCTGCGGCCGATGATGCGCTCGACAGTCAGTACGTGCTTGTGGCGCCAGGTGAGCAGTGCGTCGTCGAGATCGATGAGCTTCTCGGCGAGCTGATAGAGCGACCAGTACTTCGTGGGATCGCGATAGACGTTGAGCCACGCGTTCTCGACCGCCTCGCTCGGCTGATATGGCGCGCCGCTTGGCCGCTCGTAGGCAGATTTCGGAATGTCGAAGCCAGCGGAGGCAAGTTGGCGCAGGGTGTCGTCATAGAGGCTGGGCGACGCCAGCGCTTCGTCAAGCGTTGCGCGGTCGGCGCTGCCTTCGTCGTGGAATTTGAGGAAGCTCGCGTCCTTGATGCCGAGCTTATATTCGAGCACGCGAAACTGCGCCGACTGAAAACCAGAACTGGTGCCGAGCAGATTGCGAAAGCTCAGATAATCCGCCGGCGTCATCGTCGCGAGGATGTCCCAGGTCTGAGTCATCACTGCTTGGATGCGCGAGACGCGCGCCAGATGTTTGTATGCCGGAACGAGATTGTCGGCGCGCACTTCGCGCTGCGCGGCGCCTATTTCGTGGATCGCCTGCTTCATCCAGAGTTCCATGGTCTGGTGCAGGATCACGAAGAGAAGCTCGTCGTGTTCGCCGGTTTGGGGCATTTGCGCCGCCAAAAGTTCCGGCAAACGCAGATAGCTGCCGTATGTGACGCCCTTGCTCATAGCGCGGCGTTCCTTTCATTGAATCACGGTCTTAGAGCATGCGGCGCCGCAGCGGCAAAGCTCTCTGAGGCCCCGCTGCAACCCTGCCTCCCACATTTTCGGTTTGGTCATGTCACCCGATTTGGTACTGAAACGCCGCCGAGGGGGCAGAAGCCAAAGGAGGGCGGGCACACATGGCCGCTGTGGGACGCACAATTATCATCGTACTCGTCGTGGTGCTGGGACTGGGCGCCGCGCTGTACTTCCTGGGTCCGAAGACCGCGAGCCGTAGCCAATCGCTTGAGATCGAGCGTCCGGCCGCAACAGTTCTCGCCCGACTTTCGTCAACGCCGGTGGGCGCCACCGTTGTCGAAGGCGTGACCATTGCCGAAGCGCCGACCACCGAAGGCGACACTGTGACCGCACCGGTCGCGTTCGCGGACGGCGGCACGGGCCGCGTCACTTACACCGTCACCGCTGACGGCGAAGGCTCGAACGTCAACGTGAAGCTTGAGCAAGACCTCGGGCCGAACCCGATGAACCGCTTCGCGGCGATCACGGGCGGCGATGTTGCCCCGCTCATCGCCGGCGCCGCGAGCGCCGCCGAAGCTGACCTCAATGCGCTGCCGAACGCCACGTTCGCCGGCCTGCAATACTCAGTCGTCGATCTGACGGCGCGTCCGTTCTTTTACGTTGAGAATTGCTCGGATACCTCGGTTGACTCGATCACCTCGATCATCAGCCAGGCCGTTGTCGCGATCCCGCCGGTGATGCAGGCGAGCCGCCTCAGCGTGAACGGCCCGCTGATGGCCGTCGAGCCGCGCGTTGTCTCGAACCAATATTGCTACCAGGTCGGCTATCCGTACTCGGGCCGTCAGCCGCGTGCGCTGCTGATCGGCAAGACCGGCGAAACGCCGGCCGGCCAGGCGCTGCGTGTTGTCTATACGGGCGAAGAAGCCAACGTGATTGGACAAGTGTACGACCCGATGGACGCACTCCTCGGCGCCGCGCACTTGGATAATCCGGCGACGCGTGAAGACGATTGGGTCACGTACGAAGTCTATAACGATGACGCGACGCAATCCGGCGGCTCGCGCAATCGCGAAATCTACTACGTCGTGCCGCAAGGCGTGGATATCGCCGCTCTGGCTGCGATCGCTCCGGCAAGCGCTGCTGAACCGGTTCCCGCCAACGCGCCGGCCGCGCCTGCAACGACGGAAGCTCCGGCAACCACGACGCCGGCGCCAGCCACCACCACGCCATAAGCGTCTGGCAAAGCACGAAAATGAAGGGGCCGTTGGCGAAAGCCAGCGGCCTTTTTGTTTGCCCGATCGTAACGTAATCTGAGTGTGGAGGCCGTGGTGATCCAGCTAATGCGGAATGTGCTCAGCGTTCTCGCGGCGTCGACGGTGCTGGCTGTGGCGTCCGCGCACGCCCAAGCGCAAGGCGCTGACCAAACGGGCGATGCGTACGATATCACTGTTCAGATCGTCTCGGAGTCGCGCGGAGAGGGATCGTCTGGAAGTTCTCGGACCAGCTACGCGCTTGTCGAACGCGTTGTCGCGGTGCGTGACGGCGGACTCGAATTAGAGTTTGATCTTCCTGGCGACACGCCGCCGGAAGATCGCGCTCGAAACTGGCAGTTTCCAGCGCGCGTGTTCAAGCCGGTCGGTGAGCCCTTTCAGCTTCTAAATGCGCCGGAGCTGCAAGCGCGTGTCGGAACATGGCTGACGAATGCGCAAATACCAGAAGAGGCCTGTGGCCGCTGGGTGTTCACCTGGACAGCGATCAAGATCGAATGCGATCCGCAATCTGTTCTTGGCACGCTTGAAATATTTGATCTGCGGCCGACCGATACGAGTGCGAGCGTTGAAGAAATCGATCCTGTCGCTGTGCGCAGGGAACGTGCTGAGGCCGACGTGACGATCGCGCAAATGACGGGAGGGGCGGTGATCACGTTGGAGACCGCTATCGAGGCGCGCGAGAGCGAACAATACTTAGGTACGATTTCGTCGAGCTATGAAGCTGATGCCGCTGGTCGCGTTACCCGGCGCACCGTCGTATCGGAATTGCAGATTACCGAAGCAAACGGGGCGGTTGAGCGCAGAACGACGACCACAACGATCGAACGCCGCCGCATGGCGCCATAGGAAGTTGTGGATTTGGAAGTCGAGCGACGGGACGAAACGAAGGGGCCGTGGCGAAAGCCGGCGGCTTTTTTATGGACCGCCGGCGTCTCGCCGGCCGGCGCCGGAGAAGGCCGGCGGGACGCCGGCGGTCCATATTGCGCGTGCGTTGCGCCAATTCGCGACGTCGATTGCCTATTTCGGTCCGTCGCTGTCAGGGAGCGAAAATCTAATCGGTATGATCAACTCACCTCGGTCGCCTGTGAAGCGTCGGGGACCATGTCTGCCGACCTCGCTGCATTGCGACTCTCGTCCGCTCGCGAGGCAAATCTCGGCATAGAGCTGGTCCATATTCCAGTAATCGCCACCCATGCCGCCACCGAAACTCGTCTGCAGCTTGAGTGCATTGAGGTTGCGGAGGCTGGCATCGTTGGGAAGATCGATTTGAGCGACGTTGCGTGAGCGGTCCGGCCATCGCGCGCCGCGGCGATTTAGCAGCACAGGCGCGCTTCACGTCTCGCCGATACGATAGCTTCCGCGAACGCTGTCTCGTCCACCGCGCAGGTCGTCGTCGCCCGTGACGATGGACACCCGAAGATAGACGCGTAGCGGTTCGCCCTCTTGCGCGGCGGCGGGCGCTGGCGCTGCGAGCGCTGCGAAGAAAGTTGCTGCGGCGAATGCGAGAATTCTCATGTGCAATCCTCCCCAGGTTGCTTTGACGCGTGCACGATCCTCCGAGAGACGTGAATCGCCGGTGAATGAGCGGCTAGGGCCGCATCCCAAAACTGCTCGCTCCCGTTTCGCCAACGCGCTGTGCCAAGTTCGCCCACTCACACAACAATTTGCGCGTGTCGCGTGGATCGATGATCTCTTCGGCGTAGAAGCTTTCAGCGGTGCGGAAGGGCGAGCGCAGCGCTTCGGCCCAGGCGCGGATTTCAGCGAGGCGCGTCGCCGGATCGGCGTGGGCTTCCAGTTCGGCTTTGAACGCCGCTTCGATGCCGCCCTCGAGCGGCAGCGAGCCCCAATCGCCGCTGGGCCAGCAATAGCGCAGCTTGGTGCGCGTCGGGTTCATCATGGCGGAGCCCGCGAGACCGAAGGCTTGGCGCACCACGATCGAGCACCATGGCACGCGCGCTTGATAAACCGCCGCCATCGCTTGCACGCCGAGCTTCACGGTTGCGGCGCGCTCGTGCTTCACGCCGACGGCAAAGCCCGGGCAGTCGACGAAGTGAACGACAGGCAGGTGGAAGGTCTGCGCGAGATCGACGTGCTTGATGAGCTTACGGCAGACATCGGCCGTCCAAGCGCCGCCCATGAAATGGGGATCGCCCGCGAGGACGGCGACGCTGTGGCCGTCGATGCGCGCAAATCCGGTGATGAGGCCGCGACCCCATTGGCGGCCGGTTTCGAAAAACGTGCCGGCGTCCACGCACGCTTCGACGATGCGGCGCATGCGATACGGCACGCGGCGATCGCGCGGCACGGCGTTGATCAGCGTTTCGTCACGGCGATTGGCGGGGTCGTTGGTGGCGATACGCGCCGGCAATTCATGGATTGACGCGGGAAGGTATGAGAGAAACTTGCGCGCGGCGGCGAACGCTTCGGTCTCGCTGGCGACGATGTCGTCAACGACGCCATTCTTGCCGTTGATGTCGGCGCCGCCCAGGCTCTCTTTGTCGACATCTTCGCCGATCGCTTTCGCCACCGGAGGCCCGGCGACGAACACCTGGCTCAAGCCCTGAACCATGACGCTGTAATGGCTCGCCGCGACACGGCCCGCGCCGAGGCCGGCGCATGGGCCGAGCGCGAGTGCAACAACCGGCACGCTCGCCATGTTGGCGACGACCCATTCCCAGCCTGGCGTTTGCGGAATGTAGGTGCGGGGATCTTTCTCCAGCATTTTCACCGAGCCGCCGCCGCCGGTGCCGTCGACCATGCGGATCAGCGGCATGCGATATTCGTTGGCCATTTGCTCGGCGAAGACGAGCTTTTGCCAGATGCCGGCATCCGCCGCGCCGCCGCGTACGGAAAAATCATCCGATTGAACACAGACAGGGCGGCCGTCGATCTCACCACGGCCGATGACGAACGGTGTTGCGCGAAAGGAAGAGAGCTGATTGTCGGGGCCGTATTCGGCTTTGCCCGCGATCTTGCCGGTTTCGTGAAACGAGTTCGGGTCGAGCAATGCGTCCACGCGCTCGCGTGCGGTGAGCTTGCCCGAGGTCTTTTGGCGCGCGACGCGTTCCTCGCCGCCCATTTTCTCCGCCAACGCTTCACGCCGGCGGAGTTCTTCGATGTCCTTCTCCCAGCTCATCAGGTTTTCTTCGCCAGCGCGCTCTGGCGCGCGCCCCACAACAGGTAAACCGGTATGCCGATCGCCATCCAGATGAAGAAGCGCTCGATCGTTCCGATGTTGAGGCTTGAGAAGAGATAGACACAGCCGATGATGGCGAGGGGCGCGATGATCCAGGCGAACGGCGTCTTGAACGGACGCTCGCGTGTGGGGTCGCGGCGGCGCAGCACCATGACGGCGATGGCGACAGCGATGAAGGCCGCGAGCGTCCCGGCGTTCGCGAGCGAGGCGATTTCGCCAAGCGTCAGCAGGCCGGCGAGGATGGACGTCACCACGGCCGTGAAAATGGTGATGAATATCGGGGTGCCGAGCTTTGAGTGCACGCGTCCCCAGGAGCGTGGCAGCAGGCCGTCGCGCGCCATCACGTAGAAGATGCGGGTTTGCCCGTAGAGGAAGGCGAGGATGACCGTGGGGATCGCGATGGATGCGACGCCGCCGATGATCGCCGCCGCTTGTGGCTGGCCGAGCGCGCGCACGATGTGCGCGATCGGTTCGCCGCTGGCGGAAAATTCGCGGAAGTCCATCGCGCCGATCGCTGCCGCGCCAACGAGCATATAAAGCACGGTGCAGATGAGCATCGAGCCAACGATGCCGATGGCGAGGTCGCGGCCCGGGTTCTTGGCTTCCTCGGCGGCGGTCGATACTGCGTCGAAGCCATAGAAGGCGAAGAACATCACAGCCGCGCCGGCCATGACGCCGACATTGGTGCCGGCCTCGGTTGGCGTTGAGCCCCAGCCGTAGGGCGTGAACGGCTCGAAGTGCGAAATGTCGAACGCGGGAAGCGCGATGGCGAGGAAGAGGATGAGCGCGGCAATCTTCGCAACCACGAGGATCGAGTTGATCCAGGCGCTCTCGCGTGTGCCCAGGATAAGCAGGCTGGCGACGAGGAAGATGATGAAGACGGCGAGCGGGTTGAAGTGCAGCGCATGGCCGGCGACTTCGCCGAATTGAATCATTTGCGGGACCTCGAGGCCCCAACCGGTGAGCAATCCGGAGGCATAGCCCGACCAGCCAACCGCGACGGCGCTGACCACAACCGAATATTCCAGGATCAGCGCCCAGCCGACGATCCAGCCGGCAAGTTCGCCGAGCGATGAGTAGGTGTAAGTGTAGGCGCTGCCGGAGGCGGGCATCATGGTTGCGAGTTCGGCGTAGCAAAGCGCGGCGCACGCGCAGACCAGGCCGGCGACGCCGAATGATACGATGATTCCCGGGCCCGCCATCCCCGCGCCCTGGCCGATGAGAGCGTAGATGCCGGCGCCGACGATGGCGCCAACGCCCAGCGCCACCAGATGCGGCCAGGACAAAGTGCGCTTGAGTTCCGCGTGCGCAGGCGCTTCAATCGGTTTCAGTCTATTCCAAAACGCCATGGCCCATCGCTCCCCTTGGACTCGTTAGCCTGGAGCCTAAGGCGGCCAACGGAAAAGGAAAGCAGCGCAAGAAGAAAGGGCCGCGGCTTTCGCCGCGGCCCGATCAAGTCCTGGTCAGCTGTTTTGTTTTAGAACGAGCGGCGCACTGTCAGACCGAGCGTGCGCGGCTGGTTGGTTGCGAATGCAAGACGCGCCCGGCCGCCACGTTCGCGGTCGAACGAGAGATTGGCGTTCTCGTCGGCAGCGTTGTTGAGGAAGACCGTGACGCCCCATTGGTCGTTCTGGATGCCAGCGCTCAGGTTGATGATCGTGTAAGCGTCCAACTCAAGATCAAGCGCCGTAACTTCCGCGCCGGTGGCGCCGCCGAAGGCGAGGCCAGAGGCGAAGTTGCCGGCGCCGGCGACCTGGTCGCTGGGTTGCGTGAAGCGGCTGCCCACGTGCTGCACCGAACCGGCGAAGAAGGCTTCCATGTCTTCACCGAAGTTGATCGGCCAGTAATAGGCCGCGGTCGCCGCCAGCTGATATTCCGGCACGGAGGCGAGGCGGTTGCCCTTTTGGATGCCGCCGACGACGGCGCCGAGGCCGGTGGTGACGGTCGAGTCGAATTCCGCTTCGACGAAGCCGCCAGCGAAGGTCAGTTCGAGACCGTCAACCGGCTCCCAACCGAATTCCACTTCGACACCCGCAGCGTGCGCTTCCGGAACGTTGAACGAAATCCGCGAAGAGCAAGAGCCCGCGTCGAGCGTGACTTGCAGATCGTTGATGTCGTTGTAGTAGGCGGCCGCGTTGAAGGTGTAGCGCGAGCGCGTCAGCTTCACGCCGGCTTCGTAGTTCCACGACGTTTCATCGTCGTAGTTCTGGAAGCCGCCGAAGATGGCGGCGTCCTGCGCGGAGCAGAGCGGCAGGTTCAGCGGGTCGTTGACGCCGCCGAGACGGAAGCCTTGGCTCGCTTGCAGGTTCAGCGTCGTGTCAGGCGACAGATCGTAGCTGGCCATGATCCGCGGCGTGACGCCGTTCGAGGAGGTGGAGTCGCGGCGGTTGTCGCCGTTGGCAAATACGCCGCCGGAGACGAACGCACGATCTTCGTTGAACTGATAGTAACGTGCGCCAATCGTGACGTTGAGGCGATCGGTGACATCGTAGGTGCCTTCACCGAAAATCGCCCACTGGCTGATGTCGTAGGGCAGGTCCGAATTGTACGGCGAGTCAGCTCCGAACCCGTTTGCCGTTTGCGCGGCGGTCGGGAAATTCGTCAGCGGATCGCCGTCAGCGGCCAGAACCGCCGAACGCAGATCCTGGAACGCGTCGTAGCCAGGCGTCGGGAGACGCTGGGCATAGATGCGCTCGACGTCCGAATAGAACGCGCCCAGGAGCCATTGGAACGGTGAGTCCGTATCCGAGGCCAGGCGGATTTCTTGCGTGAATTGTGAGAACTCCGTGGTGTCGCGGAGGTTTGAGGGAAGCGTGTAGGACGTCGGGTCAAACTGAAGGTCGATCGACACGCTGCCTGTCAGCGCGCTGGCGTCACGGCTGGCGAGGATGTTGCGATGCAGATAGCCGGTGATCGACGTGAATTGGACGTCGCCGAGATCGTAGTTCACCGCGAGATCGGTCAAGAACGTCTCGTCGCTGAATTCCTCGTCGAGCAACAAGAATTGCTCGCGATCGCTGAACGTCACCGCGGGTCGCGTCGTGGTGAAGGGGTTGGCGAAGAGGTTGAAGCGCTCCTGGCGGTTGAAGCCGTTCACCTGCAGGTGCTGGTACACAACGCGCGGCACAATCGTGAGATTGGAGTTCGGCGTGATCGAGAGCGAAGCGCGGATACCCGACCGCTCGCCGTCATTGACGTCCTCGGTGCGGCCGCCGCCCTCGCGAAGCGCATCGATGAAGCCGGCGTATTCGGTGTGATAGGCGACGACGCGAAGGCCGAGCCGATCCTCAACGAGCGGGATGTTGACCATGCCCTTCAAGTGGCCGCCGATGCCGCCATCGGTAACCGAATTCAAATTGCCTTCGATCATGCCCTCGAAGGCTTCTGAGTTGGGCTGGTTGGTGATGTAACGGATGGTGCCGCCGACCGAACCCGAGCCGAACAGCGTGCCCTGCGGGCCGCGCAGCGTTTCGACGCGGTTGAGATCGAACAGATCGACGTCCGGTGTGAACAGCGAGAGTGAGATGACAGAATCGTCGAGATACACGCCGACTTGTTCTTTCACGCCCGGTTGGTCGCGCACGATCTGGCCGGCGGACACGCCGCGAAGCGAGACCTGGCTTTGGCCGGGGCCGAGGTTTTGCACCGACATGCCGGCGACGTTGCGACCGATGTCTTCAAGCGAGGTCGCGCCCGAACGCTCGATGTCTTCTTGCGTTTGCGCGTTCACCGAGAACGGCAAATCCTGGATCGAACTCTCGCGCAGCGTTGCGGTGACGACTATTTCCTCGCCTTCGCTCGCGGCGGTCTGATCTTGTGCGAACGCCAGGTTCGGCGTGACGCAAAACGCCAGCGCAATGGCGCTGATCGCATACGCCCATTTGCGTTTACGGGTCATGGTTGTGGCTCCCCTCGAACCCGCGCTTGCTCTCCATCACGCAGGACGCATTAGGATTAACTGGGGAACGCCGTGCCGCCGTCACAAACGCCCGAGTGGGGAAATTTTCGGGACGTAGTGGGCGGAATACGCCTGACGTGCGCTCTGATTACACGGCCATGTTGTCGATGAGCCGTGTTTTGCCCAGCCAGGCGGCGGCGAGAATGCGTGCGGGCCGGGAGAGATCGACGATCGGCGCGAGCGTCTCGGCGTCGCGGATGGCGAGATAGTCGACGCTCGTGAAACCGGCCGTAATGATATGGCGCGCCGCTTCGGCTTCGGCGGACGCGATCGCGTCACCGGCGCGCGCCGCTTTGATTGCGTCATGCATGATGAGGTTGAGGCGCGAAGCGATGCGCCGTTCGTCGGCGCTGAGATAGGCGTTGCGCGAACTCATCGCGAGGCCATCGCTCTCACGCACAGTCGCGCAGCCTTCGATCGCAACAGGGATGTCGAGATCGCGCGCCATGCGCTTGATCACTTGCAGCTGCTGGTAGTCCTTCTCGCCGAAGAACGCTGTGTCGGGGAGGGCTTGCAGGAGCAGCTTGGTGACGACAGTGGCGACGCCGCCAAAAAAGTGAGGCCGAAACTCGCCTTCAAGCGGGGTGGAGACGTCGGAGACGATGACGTTTGTCGCAAAGCCCGCGGGGTACATGACGCCGCGATCGGGCGCGTAGAGCAGGTCGCAGCCGGCGCCGGCGAGCATGGCGGAGTCGCCCGCTTCATCACGCGGGTAGCGGTCGAAATCCTCGTGCGGCGCGAACTGGCGCGGATTGACGAACAGCGTCGTCACGACGCGATCGGTCTTTTCCTTGGCGGTGCGCACCAGGGAGAGGTGTCCTTCGTGCAGCGCGCCCATCGTCGGCACCAAGCCCACGGTGAGCCCGCTTGCGCGCCACGCGGTGACTTCGTTTCGGAGTGCGGACACATCGCGGACGACGGGGAGAGGCGCTGTCATTGGCTTCGCATCCATGGGTGTTAGGCGCGCGTCAAGACGGCTTAAGCGCCCCTTAACCTCAATCAACGAGGTTTAAGACATGTGTGTCGGCGCAACCGTCAGGTTCAAGCCCGCCGCGCCCGTTCCAGTGGACGGGGTGCGCCGATGAGCCTTGCCTACGCTCACGAGCCGGCGCCGCGGCGCGCGCACGTTATTGTGGTCGGCAACCAAAAGGGCGGCGCCGGCAAGTCGACCGTGGCGATGCACGTCATTGTCGCGTTGATGCGGATGGGACGCCGCACGGGCGTGCTGGATCTGGACGTCCGCCAACGTTCGCTCACGCGCTACATTGAGAACCGCGCCCGCTGGATCGCCGCGCGCGGGGCGCATTTGGCGTCGCCGCAAATCCTCGAATTGCACGAAAGCGCCGAGCGGCAGCTTGATCTGGCGGAGGCCGAAGAGGATGCGAGCTTTCGTTCCGCGCTAAAGCGGCTGGCTGAAACCTGCGATTTCATCGTCATCGATAGCCCGGGCGGCGACTCGTTCCTGGCGCGGCTTGCTCACTCATGGGCCGATACGCTCATTACGCCGCTCAATGACAGTTTCGTCGATTTCGACCTCCTGGGAGATATCGACGAGAACTGCGCTGATATTGTGAGGCCCTCGATCTACAGCGAGATGGTTTGGGAGAGCCGCAAGAAGAAGGCGCTCGCCGAGCGGACGCCGATCGACTGGGTGGTGCTGCGCAACCGTACAGCGACGTCGAAGATCGAGGCGAAGAACAAGCAGAAGGTCGGCAAGGCGCTTTCGACGCTATCGGGCCGCATCGGCTTTCGCATGGCGCCGGGGCTATCGGAGCGCGTGATCTACCGGGAGCTGTTCCCCCAGGGCCTGACCATGCTCGATCTCGATGGCGAGGGCGTGCCCACGGACATGCGCATGGCGCACGTGGCGGCGCGCCAGGAATTGCGCGACCTGTTCATCACGCTGAAGCTTCCGGGTTTCGATGGCGAAGCGCTGAAATTCTAGAGCTGATGTGCTAACCGCGCACCGGAATGGCCCGGCGACGGGCTGGGAGGTGGCGTGGTACCGGCACTACTCGTAATCACCCTTGTGTTCGCGGTGCTGTTCCTGACGCGCCTCGGCGGCGTCTATCGCGCGGAACTTCTGCGGCGCTGGCCGGTCGTCTTGTTAGCGGGTGCAGCATTCGTGTGTCTGCTGCGCGGCCTGATCGGGCCGGCGGTGACGCTCGGCGTTCTGGCGTCATTGGCCTGGATCATGTGGCCGTCCATCGAGCGTTTAGGCCGTCCGCTACCAGCGTCACCACAACACGACACGCCGGAAGATTTCGCCGCCCGACGCCTGCTTGGCGTCGGCCCTGAGGCAACCGCGGACGAAATCCGGCGCGCGTACCGCGCCAAGATGGTTCAGGCGCACCCGGACCGGGGGGGCTCACATAACGAAGCCGCGCGGCTTGCGGCCGCGCGGGATCGTCTTCTGAAACGGAAGCGCTAGGCGCCTATTCCATTTCCTCGGTGGTGGCTTCGTCGCCCTGGCCTGACGGCTCATCGATCGGCGCACGCACCGGCGACAACGTCTCGATGACCATGCCTTGCGACAGCTGATACGGCGAGGGCGGCAGCGGCGTCGCGGCGTTGGCTTGCAGCGTGCCGGGCGCCAGTTGGACGTCCAGGCGGCGCGTCGGCATTGAGGCGAACTGGGCGCCGTTCGGATCGTCGCGGCGCGCATATTCCTGGTAAGCGCCTTCCACGAGATAAGCGACTTGCGCATCGCGGGCGGCTGACGTTTCGCCACCCAGGACGACGACGATCACGCGGTGACCATGGCGCTCGGCCATCGTGGCGAGGTTGAAGCCGGATGCGCGGGTGTAGCCGGTCTTGATGCCATCCACGCCGTCAACCTGGCCGAGGAGGCGGTTGTGGTTGCGGCCGGAGCCGCGGCGCCAGGCAAAGCTTGGCGTCTGAAAAACGTGATAATGCTCGGGAAAGTCGCGCCACAGAGCCTGGGCAAGCGTCGCCATATCGCGCGCCGTCGTGCGGTGGCGCGTATCCGGCAGGCCGCTGGCGTTGGCGAAGCGCGTGTCCGACATGCCAAGTTCGCGAGCGCGCGTGGTCATGCTGGAGGCAAAGCGCGCTTCTGAACCGCCGAGGCGCTCCGCCACCATGGTGGCGACATCATTAGCGGACTGCACGACCAGCGCGCGGATCGCTTGGTCAACCGTAATTGAGTCACAGGCGCCGCGCCGAGGGCAGCGGAGGCCAAGACGCGACGGCGGTTGGCGTGACGCGTTTCGGGACGCTGTCAGGCGAGTGTCCATGCTGATGTCGCCGCGCTCGAGCGCCTCGAACAGCATATAGAGCGTCATCATCTTGGTGAGCGACGCCGGGAAACGGGCGGCGTCCGCCTGGTCTTCCAGCAGCACTTCGTTGGTCCGCGCGTCCATAACGATCGCCGAATAGCGATCTTGAGCGGAGGCCGGCGCGGCGAGGCCCAATGCAAAAAGCGCCAAGAAGGCGCTAACGATCATCCGCATTTTTGAACCACCCGCTGACGTCATCTGCGTCCAATCCCGCACAAACACGGACAATTTCAGGCAAATCGCGTGCCGCGCAGCTTACAGATTCATTAGACCCCGTTAAGGCGCAGTTGCAGCACAGGGTTAAAGTCTTCTGCTCTCGGCGAAGCGATTCCGATCTACATGCCCAGGTTGTGGAGAACGTGGTTAACGGCAGGTGAATTAAATTCTCCTGTCCTGCGAAAATGCCGGGCAGGGCTGCATGTTGCATTGCAGCAAAAAGACCGTTGACTTCGCAGGTGCAGCATAACATATAGGGGCTACAGAGTCGCCGCTCCCCATGGCGACGTCCATCAATTTGGGCCGGCAGCGGCCCAGGGAACTGAACGGAGACCAAAATGGCCACTGCGAAGACCGCCCCCCGCGCCGCCAAGACGGCTACGGAAGCGTTTGAAACCCTCACCGCGTCGTCGAGCGAGACGGTTCGCGAGAACATCGACCGCAGCCTCGCGGCGTTCTCGGAAGCCTCGTCTTTCGGCAAGCAAAACATGGAAGCCTGGGTGGCTTCGGCTACCGCCGCTCAAAAGGGCTTCGAAACCCTCTCGGCGCGCGCTGTCGCCTTCCAGAAGGCCGCCCTCGAAAATCATGTCGCGGCCGCCAAGTCGCTCATGACCTCGAAGAGCGTTCAGGAATTCACCGAGAAGCAAAGCGACTACGCCAAGACCTCGTTCGAGGCTTATGTCGCGGAAGTCACGGAAGTTTCTGAACTCGTTCAAGGCCTCGCGAAGGAAACGCTGCAGCCGATCAACGAGCGCGTGAACGCCGTCGGCCAGCTGATCCAAACCGCTGGTCGCTAAGAAGATAGACTTCGGGAGCAATCCCGAGGGGCTGAATTGGGACGGGCCTGGCTCTTACGAGCCGGGCCCGTTTCTTTTGCGCCATAGTCTGAACTGGGTATGGCGCAAGCCCTTCCATAAGCGCCGTTGATCCATAAATTGTTCAGCATGTGAGCGAAGGCTCATGCGTGAACGAGTCGGCGGCAGGCTCAACCGAACGGACCTCAATGAGCGGCGGCGAATATTGGGATGACAAAGAGGATGGAGAAGGCGGGGCCGATGGCCGCGTCGGAACCCAAACTGTCACCCGCACAAAAAAGCCATCGCTCTACCGTGTGCTGCTGCTGAACGACGATTACACGCCGATGGAATTTGTCGTCTATGTTCTTGAGCGTTTCTTTCAGAAGAACGCCGAGGAAGCGACGACGATCATGCTGCACGTCCACCAGAACGGCGTCGGACTGTGCGGCATCTATACGTACGAGGTGGCCGAGACGAAGGTCGCCCAGGTTTTGGATCTCGCGCGGCGGAATGAACACCCGCTGCAATGCACGATGGAAAAGGACTGACGTCGAATGGCGACATTTTCCCGGACGCTTGAGCACACGCTGCGTAGAGCGCTCTCGTTGGCGACCGATCACAGCCACGAGTATGTGACGCTTGAGCACTTGCTGCTTTCGCTGGTCGACGATGACGATGCGTCCGGCGTGATGCATGCGTGCAAAGTCGATCTCGACAAGCTGCGCCAAAATCTTGAAGCCTATCTTGAGAACGAACTCGACGCGCTGCGGGTGAACAACCGCGAGCACGAAGAGCCGCGCCCGACGGCCGGCTTCCAGCGCGTGCTGCAGCGTGCGATGCTGCACGTCGATTCAAGCGGCGGCCGCGAAGTGACCGGCGCCAACGTGCTTGTCGCGCTGTTCAGCGAACGTGAGAGTCACGCCGCCTACTTCCTGCAAGAGCAGGACATGACCCGCTATGACGCGGTGAACTTCATCGCCCACGGCATGCCCAAGCGCGCGGGCGCTGCTCAGCCGCGCCCGGTGCGTGGCGCGCAGGAAGGCGAAGACGGCGAACGCGTCGTCAAGCAGGGCTCCGAGGCGCTGGCCGCGTATTGCGTGAACCTCAACAAGAAAGCGAAGGAAGGAAAGATCGATCCGCTCATCGGCCGCGAAGCCGAAGTGTTGCGGGCGATCCAAATCCTGTGCCGCCGTCAGAAGAACAACCCGCTGCTGGTTGGCGATCCGGGCGTTGGCAAGACGGCGATCGCCGAGGGCCTGGCGCGCAAGATCAACGAAAAGCAGGTGCCGGAAGTTCTGGCCGATGCAACGATCTTCTCTCTCGACATGGGCTCGCTGCTCGCCGGCACGCGCTATCGCGGTGACTTTGAAGAGCGTTTGAAGAGCGTGATGAAGGAGTTGGAGAACCACCCGAAAGCGGTGCTGTTCATCGACGAAATTCACACCGTGATCGGCGCTGGCGCGACCAGCGGCGGCGCGATGGATGCGTCCAACCTGTTGAAGCCGGCGCTGCAAAGCGGCCAGCTGCGCTGCATGGGCTCGACCACCTACAAGGAATATCGCCAGCACTTCGAGAAGGATCGCGCGCTGGCGCGGCGCTTCCAGAAGATCGACGTCGCCGAGCCGTCAATCCCGGACACGATCAAGATTCTCGCCGGCTTGAAGCCCTATTTCGAAGAGTATCACAAAGTGAAGTATAGCGACGACGCGATCAAAGCGGCCGTCGAGCTGTCGGCGCGCCACATCGGCGACCGCAAGCTTCCCGACAAAGCGATCGATGTGATCGATGAGACCGGCGCTTCGATGATGCTGCTCAAGCCGAATGAGCGGAAGCAGATCATCGACGTTGATGATGTCGAGGCGGTTGTCGCGCGCATGGCGCGCATCCCCCCGAAATCGGTCACCAAGAACGATGCGGAAATGCTGGCTTCGCTCACAAGCGATTTGAAGCGCGTCGTGTTTGGTCAGGACGACGCGATCGAGCAACTCGCCGCCGCCATCAAGATGGCGCGCGCGGGTCTGCGCGAACCGCAAAAGCCGATCGGCTCGTATCTGTTTGCGGGCCCGACCGGCGTCGGCAAAACCGAAGTCGCGCGTTCGCTCGCGAACATCATGGGCATCGAACTCCTGCGCTTCGACATGTCGGAGTACATGGAGCGCCACACCGTAAGCCGCCTCATCGGCGCGCCTCCGGGCTATGTCGGTTATGATCAGGGCGGCCTGCTCACGGACGGCGTCGATCAGCATCCGCACTGCGTGCTGTTGCTCGACGAAATCGAGAAAGCGCACCCGGATCTGTTCAACATCCTGCTGCAGGTGATGGACCACGGCTCGCTTACGGACGCGAACGGCAAGAAGGTCGATTTCAGGAACGTCATTCTGATCATGACCACCAACGCCGGCGCTTCCGATGCCGCCAAGCAGGGCATCGGCTTCGGCGCCGGCAAGAAGGATCACATGAATGATGAGGCGATCAAAAACCTCTTCACGCCTGAGTTCCGTAACCGCCTTGACGCGGTGATTCACTTCAACGGCCTGCCGGCCGAAGTCGTGCGCAACGTCGTGCAGAAGTTCATCATCCAGCTTGAAGGCCAATTGGCCGAGCGCAACGTGCAGATCGAGATCACCGACAAGGCGGCCGATTGGTTGGCGAAGCGCGGTTACGATGAAAGCTTCGGCGCCCGTCCGCTTGCGCGCATCATCAACGAGCACGTGAAGAAGCCGATGGCCGACGAACTGCTGTTTGGCAAGCTGAAGGATGGCGGCATTGTCAAGATCGACATCGATCCAAACGATGCGGACAAGTTGAAGTTTGCTTACAGCCAGGAGTCACGCGGGTTGTTGAGCTTTGGCCGTAAGCCCGAGAAGGCGTAACGCGCCAGGCTTTGTGAAATTGACCAGCGGCGGTTCCGGCAACGGGGCCGCCGCTTTCGCTTGCGCGCATCAATGTGCGAGAACGTGCGTTGAGGGAGAGACGCATGCCGAACTCGTGTCCGAAATGCCAATCGTCGATGAAGCGTGGTTTCGTGCTTGACCACACTTACGGCAGCCGCGCCGCGGCAAGCTGGGTGGAAGGTGAGCCGGAGCGCAGCATCTGGTACGATGTGAAGCTCGGCGGCAGACAGGTGCTTGAGATAGAGACCTGGCGCTGCAGCAAGTGCGGCTATCTCGAAAACTACGCGAAGGTATAGGCCGATGTGGCGGGGGATCGCTTTGCTGTTGGCGCTAGGCGCCTGTGCGAGCGCCTCGGCGCAGCTCGCGCCATTGCCGATGGCGCTTTGCGCGGGTTGGCGGAATGAGCCTGTGTGCGAGCTGTTGCAGGAAGATGCGCAGATCCGTGTGCTGCGCTGCACGTTTGCGCCCGGCGTGGGGCACGAGACGCACTATCATCCGCCGCACTTCGGCTACGTGCTCGAAGGCGATAGCGTGATGCGGATTACGACCGCGGGCGGTGTTGTGGATCGACCCGTAAGCGCGGGCTCGGCTTTCGCCAACGACAGCGAAATTCAGCATGCCGCGCTCAACGTCGGCAATGAAACCACGCGCTATCTCATCGTCGAAAAGAAGTACGCCGACACGCGCGCGCCCGAAGCGATAGCGCCGGGACTTTGCGCTCGCTAATCCGGACCGGGTATGTGTACTTGCTGGCATCAACGTCGGTGCGGTGGCGTCGCCCTTCGACAGGCTCAGGGTGACGCCATTTCCGTCCCTCGTCAGTGCCCAAAGTAGCGTCATCCCCGGATTTAATCCGGGGTTGTCGAAGCAGACGCGGGCCACGAGCAGGTGATGCCGGCGATGACGCTTGGCCTAAAGCGCCGCCGCGATCTCCTTGGCGATCGCTTCAAGTTCGGCGATGTCCGCCTTTTGACCGTGGCTATGGCCTGCAAGTCGCTGCCCCGCGTAGCGGGGGATGATGTGGAAGTGCAGGTGGAAGATGGTCTGGCCTGCGTCTTCGCCGTTGAATTGCGTCACGGTGAGGCCGTCGGGCTTCAAGGCTTTTTCCGTTGCGATCGCGAGTTTGTGGACGCGTTCCATCAGCGGCGCCACACGCGCCGCCGGCAGTTCCAGAAAATTCCGCGCCCGCACATTCTTCGGCACGACCAGCACATGCCCGCGCGTCTGCGGGAAGATATCCATGAAGGCGAGGACATCGGCATCCTCATAAACCTTCACCGACGGAATTTCGCCGCGCAGAATCTTGGCGAAGAGGTTATCGTCGTCGTAGGTCCCGTGCAGGCTCATGGGGCGTTGCTCCTATGTGCGGAGGTGTAGCGATGGGCGTCAGCGGTGAAAAGGCGAAGAAGGCCGCGGCGAAATCGGTTTTGACCGAACGCCAGCAAAAATGGTTCGCCAGCGTCGAAGCCAGCCTGGAGCGCGATACCGGCAAGCCGATTGCCGAATGGGTCAAGATCGCCAAGAAATGTCCCGAGACGGCGCCGCGCAAGCGCACACAATGGTTCCGCGACAAATACGGCCTGGGCGTCAACCGGATCGCGCACATCATCTCCGCCGCCTTTCCTGATGGGCCGGGTTGGGACGAGCCGGAGGCGCTGCTGGATCAGCTTTGGAAGGAAAAAGAGGGACGCGCGATCTATGAGGCTGTCGCCAAGCTCGTGCGCAAGGAATTTCCCGACGCGGTGATCGGTCCGCGCAAGACCTTCGTGTCGTTCTCGCGGAAGATTCAATTCGCCGGCATCATTCCCGCGCGAGGCGGCAAAGCCGAAATCGGGTTGCCTCTGCCGCTCAGCACGAGCAAGCGCCTCACGCCGATGAAGAGCCGCCCGTGGGCGGCGAAGCACACGGCGATCCTGGAGCTATCGTCGCCGAAAGAGGTCGACGCCGAAGTGAAGCGCTTGCTCAAGCTCGCCTACGGCAAAGGCTAATCGTCGAACCCGACGAATGTCGCGGCCTCATCGACCGGCTTGCGCTCGGAGATCACGGCGTTTGCCGGAAAGCTCTCGTCCGGCCATCCGAGCGCGATGCTCTTCATGATCACCTGATCGTCGGCGATGCCCGCATGCTCGCGCACGACAGGCGATTGCATGATGCCTTGGCTGTTGATCACCGCGCCAAGCCCGCGCGACCATGCCGCGTTCACCAGTGCGTTTGCCACGGCGCCGCAATCGAACGGCGTGTCGTCGCTGCCATCCAGCACCCGGTCGTAGGTGACGATCACGCAGACCGGCGCGTCGAACTGGCGAAAGCCGCGCAGCACCCAATCCTGCCGCCGCTCGCTATCCTCGCGCGCGATGCCCATCGCGGAGAACAATTGCTTGGCGACGCCAATCTGCCGCTCGCGGTGCTGGCCCGCGAAAGCGGGGCCGGTTCGGAATTCGCGCGATTGCGGCACGCCGCCGAGCATGCGCTCGGTGTTGCCGGCGCGGATGCGGTCGAGAGCATCGCCGGTGATGACGTAGAAGTTCCACGGCTGCGTGTTCATCGAAGACGGCGCCCGCATCGCCAGCGCCAATATTTCTTCGATCAATGCGCGCGGCACCGGATCGGGTTTGTACCCACGAATGCTGCGGCGGCCGAGAACGACGTCGTCAAACTCCACGATCAGGTCGCCGGCGATTGGACGTTGCGGACGATTTTCAGCAGCGTCTTGCGCGGCAGAAATTTCACCAGCCCAGCCTGGAACGAATTTTGTGCGCCAGTGACGATGACGGGGCGGTTGCTCTTCCACGCGTTGTAACCCGCGCGTGCAACCGGCGCCGACGGCACGGCCTTGCTGCGTTGGCCGAGATTGGTTTTGCCGGTGCCGGCGCGTTCGCGGAATTTGGAAACGGTCGGGCCGGGGCAGAGGCAGCTCACGTGCACGCCGGTGCCGCGCGCTTCTTCCCACATCGCTTCGGAGAAGGAGAGCACATAGGCTTTTGACGCGTAGTAGTTCGCCATCAGCGGGCCGGGCTGAAACGCCGCCGTCGAGGCGACGTTCAAGACGCCGCCGCGTTTGTTGGCGAGCATGCGGTCCCAATAGATGTAGGTGAGTTCGACCAGCGCGCGGACGTTGAGATCGATCATGCCGAGTTGCGTTTGCATGTCCGAGGAGGTGAGCGCGCCGGCGTGGCCGTAGCCGGCGTTGTTGACGACCACATCGACGTTCAGTCCTTTCGCGGCGATGGCTCCCGCGAGCGCGGAGCCGCCGCCGTATGCGCCGAGGTCCTGTGCGATTGCATGCGCTTTGACGGCGTGCGTCGCGGAAAGCCGGTTTGCGACTTCTTGCAGCGCGTCCTGGCTGCGGGCGCTGAGGATGAGGTCGTAGCCGTCGCGGGCGAAGCATTCGGCAAGATCGACGCCGATCCCGGCGGAAGCGCCGGTGACCAGTGCCGTTTGGCCTTCGCCAAGTTTACGTCGCGCCATCTTGCCACTCCCATTTTTCGTGCGCGACGATAGGCGCGTGCGGTTCCCGTTCCAAGCGGAGGCGGTCGCCGTGCTAGGAGGGGCGCATGAGCGCCAACGAGTTCAAGCTCAACGCTGACGAACAGCCGTTTGACAGGCCCGACGCGGAAAAGCCGAAGGCGACGCGCCCACGTGATGCGGCGACGCTCATCCTGGTGCGCGGCGGTCGGGAAGTGATGATGGGCCAGCGTTCAAAGGGCCATGTCTTCATGCCCGACAAATGGGTGTTTCCCGGCGGCCGGGTCGATCCTGGCGACGCACGCGCCAAAGCGGCCACCGAACTCACCGCCGAGACCGAGGCGCTGCTGAGGAAGGGCACGCAGAGCCGCCGGCCAGTGCGGGCATTCGCGCTGGCCGCGACCAGGGAGACCCTGGAGGAGACCGGCCTGACCGTCGGCGGCCCATCCGGCCCGGAGCTGGACAAGCTCAGCTTCGTCGCCCGGGCGATCACGCCGCCCTACCGCCCACGCAGGTTTGACGCCCGGTTTTTCATGGCCGACGCCGAAGCGGTTCTGGCCGACGATAAGCCCGCCATTGGCGAAGAATTGCTGCATGTACGGTGGTTTAGCCTCGAAGACGCCAATGCGCTGGACTTGCCGTCGATCACCCGATTTGTGCTTAAGGAGGTCGCGGCGCGCCTGGCCGGGGAGGCGGTGCAGCCCCCATTTCTGCGCTGGAGTCGTGGTTCGCACACGCTGGAGCGGCTTACGAGTTGACTTATGCGGGTTCGCCCCTATTTTCCGCCGCTTCCTTGAACCCAGAGAATTCCGAGCCCGACCATGGCTAAGCCGACAGTCATCAAGATCCGCCTGAACTCGACCGCGGACACGGGCTACTTCTACGTGACCAAGAAGAACCCGCGTACGAAGACGGAAAAGCTGAAGTTCAACAAGTACGACCCGATCGCGAAGAAGCATGTCGAGTTCGTCGAAGGCAAGATTAAGTAAGCAGCTGCGCTGCCCTATGGCAGTCGGTAATGGGCAGTAGGCATTTGGCCCGCTGCCCTTTTGTTTGCGCACAATCTTATCGCTATCGCCCGCAGCCGCATACGCCATCCGCGAGTGTTCACTCGTCGGACCGCTTGCCGCTTTGTGCTAGTATGCGCGCATGACGCAACGCCAAGTCAATGCCGCCGTTCTGCTCATCGGCGATGAGCTTCTGTCGGGCCGCACTCAAGACATCAACCTGCAAGCGATCGCGAAATATCTGGCGCCTCTTGGCGTGCAAGTGGCGGAAGCGCGTGTTGTGGCGGATGTGCCGGAGGCGATCGTCGCCGCGGTGAACACGCTCCGCGCATCGTATGATTATGTGTTCACGACCGGCGGCATTGGTCCAACGCATGACGACAAGACGGCCGACGCGGTAGCTGCGGCCTTCGGGGTCGGCATCGATGTGCGTGATGATGCGCGCGCGATTCTGGAAGCGCACTATAAGGGCAGGACGAGTCTCAATGAGTCGCGTCTGCGTATGGCGCGCATTCCGGACGGCGCTTCGCTGATCGACAATCCTGTGTCGAAGGCGCCCGGCTTCCAACTTGGCAACGTGTTCGTGATGGCGGGGGTGCCGTCGATCATGCGCGGGATGCTGCAGGACATTGGTCATCGCCTTGAAGGCGGCGCGGTCGTGAGCGCGCGGACGGTTCGCGCGAAGGGTGTTCCCGAAGGCGAAATCGCAGACGCGCTTGGCGAGCTTGAAAGCGCCACCAACGGCGCGGTGTCGTTCGGTTCGTATCCTTGGTTCACGCCGGAGGGGTTTGGCGTGCACCTGGTTGCGCGATCCGCGGACGCTGCCGCGCTCGAAAAGGCCGTCGCGGATCTGATGCAGATGATCCGCGCGCGCGGCGCCGAGCCTGAGGAAATCGCGGAGCCTAGCTGAACAAGCCGGCGGCGACATTGATCGCCAGCGCCAGGATCACGGTATTGAACAAAAACGCCAGCACGCCGTGGAGCGTGACAATGCGGCGGATCGGTTTTGCGGAGATTTGAATGTCCGCTGTTTGCGACGCGACGCCGATCACGATCGCAAAGTGAAAGAAATCCGCGAAGTCCGGGTCGTCGCCGCCAGGAAAGACGAGCCCCTTGCGGATGCCGCCACCGTCGGCGGGGCCGTAGAATTCGTGGGCATAGTGCTTCGCGAAGCTGGTGTGCACGAAGAGCCACGAGAGTGCGACGGTGGCGAAGACGAACGCGGCGTGGGCGTTCCTGGTCATTCCGGGTTCAAGTTTGGATTGAAGCTCGAGGATGATCGCCGTCAGGCTTGCCAACACACCGGCGATGGAAACGAACAGCACGAAATAGCGTCCTTCATCCGCTTGGGCGGCGTGTTCGATCATGTGTTGCGACGTGATGTTGCGTGTCTGCCGCCAGATCGCGATGAGATAGATGGCGATCGCCGCGTCCCAGGCGATGAGCATGCGCGTCAGGTCAGCGAAGTCGTGTCCGCTGAGGGAAAGGGCAACGTGCAGTCCCACGCCGACGCTGAGTGCGAGCATGAGCGGGGTATGGCGCCAGAACGCGCGAAGCCATGCCATCAGGTTCGCGCCCAGACCGCGTGGATGACTTCGCAGCGTTGCTCAAAACCCAGCGACGTATAGAGCGCGATTGCTGTCGTATTGTCGGCGTAGCTGTGGAGGAACGGCGTAGCGCCGTCGCTGAGGATTCGCGCGCCGACTGTGCGCATGAGGGCTGCGCCATAACCGCGGCCGCGATAGTCCGGGTGGGTGCACACGGCGCTGATCTCGATGAAACCGTCTGTCTGCAGGCGCTCGCCCGCCATGGCGATGAGTCTGCCATTGTCGCGAATGCCGACGAAGCGACCGAGCGCATGCGTGCGTGCGCGAAACGGCCCCGGCCGGGTGAGAGTCGCCAGTTCCAGCATTTCAGCAGCATCGGCATCGCCGAGCGCTTCGATCGGAAGGCTCTTTTCGTTCGGCGTCATTGCTTGCGCCACCATCTGCACGCCAAGCGCGCTCATGGTGATGGTGACGCCGGCGGGCGGTTGGGGTGGCGCAACTTGTAGCAGCGAGAGGTCGCCCGAGTGCGGAACGAGCGCTCCGAGAGCCGCCGCCGCCTCCGGCGATGCGTCCGCCGCTGCGCCGAAGGGGCTGATCTCGGCGGTGAAGCGCCTGGCTTGGTCGCCGCCTTCTCCAAAGCGCGCCAGGCGCGAGCTCAGCGCGGACCAGATCGGGTTGTCGAGGGGGTGGCCGCTCACCCGCTCAAGTTAGCGCGATGCGGACGGGCTTCAAAGCGGGGAGGTGGGACTGCGGCGCAACAGGGGAAGACGACCCCGGTATCCCGTGCGACGGCGCAACTGTCATGATCAACGCCGCCGCACGTTACCGCAGCCCCGCTCCAGTTTGGCGAAGACTCGGACTTTTCGTTTCACGCGTTTGGGTGAAAGTCTGAAAATTTAGAGCCGCCAGTCCACGGCTTCGGAGGTCGTCGCGCCGGCGCGGCGGCGGAGCAACTCGCGCAAGCGATCGATGTCGAGGATCCAAAGCTCGCGCTTGTTCTGCCGGATGATGCCTTCGCTGGCGAGCGCGCGCAGCTCGCGCGTTACGGCCTCGCGCTGCGCGCCGATGGTCGATGCAATGGCCTCGTGAGTCGGCGCCTCGCGGATCAAGATGCCGTTATCAGTCTGCTCGCCGGTCGACGCCAATCGCAACAATTCCGCGTAGAGGCGAAACCGCATTTCCAAGGCGGCGAGTTCAAAAACACGGTCGGTGAGCGCGACTACGGTGCGCGCCAGATGCGCCGCGACCACGGTGGCGAAGGCGCCGTCGCGCGCCATTAATCCGAGGAACGCTTCTTTCGGGCACTCGGCCACGAGGCCGTCCGTTTCCGCGTCGATTGAAACCGATCGCGGAGTTTCAGAGATCGCCGCGATTTCTCCGAAATGGCTGCCCGCGGCGAGGAGCCGGAACGCCACTTGCCGGCCGAGAAGCGTCTCCAATCGCGCGCGGTAGTCACCTTCAATCGCGAAATACACGTGATTGTCCGTGTTGAGATGCGAGACGATGAGATCGCCTGCACTTACGGTTCGCCAGTTCAGGGCTTGCGCGAGCGTATCGAGATCGCCGTCACCCACGTCCTGCAGGATGCGGATTTTGCGCAGCATTTGCCGCGCCTGGATCGGATCAGGTTTCCGGTTCATTGGCCTTACGTTCCCAACATCCTGTCCGTCTGTCGCGACGAAAAGCCAAAGATGCTGTGCGATATTTCACATAGCAGTTCAGCAACGCTCCGCAGAGATATCTCTGTGGAGACTTGTATGCCCTGCGAAGCGCGGTTGTTTGCCTTTGAATCCTGGATGGAAGCGGCGCTCGGCGGCGGCGATTGGTTCGCGCCATTGCGCAAGAGCGCCGACCTGCTCGATGCGCGCAATGTGATCGTGCTGTGGAACGATTTTGCAGGGGGCGGCCTGACGCTTCTTGCTGCACCCGACGCGCCTTCGGACTTCATTCGAATATGCATGACCGTTCCGCCGGGTGAACGCTCCGGGAGCGTGCAGGTAGAGAGCATCGCGCGGGCATGGTGGCAACGCGTTCGCGCCGATGGCGAAATCGAAGGTGAGCTCACGCTGTTCGCGCTGGCGGATGTTGCGGGCGATCAGAGCTTGTTGGGTGAAATCGCCGCAGTAGCGATGCGCGCGGTGACCGCCAGGATCAAGCTGAACGCGGTGCGCGCGACATCGGCGCTCAAGACCGCCGCTTTCGATCAATTGCCGTTTGGCATGGTCATTATCGACAAACACATTCGTATCGCGGAGAAAAACGAGGCGTGCCGGGCCTTGTTTGCACGCTCAGACGGCCTTGGCGCGTGTCAGGAGAAGTTGTCGTGCCATGAGCCGGCCGACCAGTCCGCGCTGATGTCGGCGATTGAACGCGCTTTGTCCGGCGACTTGAACGCGGCTGTGCTGAAGGTTCATCGCGCTGGCGGCGCGCAACCGTATGTGGTGCGCGTGGTGGCGCCCCGCGCGGGGCCGCGCGATCATTGCCTGCTGATGATTGTGGATCCGGATGACGAGCCCGCGGCGGGGTCCGAGATTTGGCGCGCGATGTTTGATCTCACGGATTGTGAGCTCATCATCGCCGAAGGCCTGGTGTCTGGTCGCCGCATTACCGAGATTGCCAACCAGCGTGGCGTTTCGATTGAAACAGTGCGCTCACAGACCAAACGCATGTTCGAGCGCTTGAATGTTTCGAGCCAGGCCGAGGCGGCGGCGCGCCTCAGCCGATCGGCGCCATTCAAGCTGGCGTCCCTAACTTAAAATTGTATTTATGATGTAGAACAACCTGTAGTTTAGTGCTAGCACTCGCTTTCGGTTACGCCGGGAGCAGCAGTGCTGGACGTCGCGATCATCGGTGGGGGCGTTGCGGGTTGCTATTGCGCCTACCGGCTCGCCGCGGAGCGAGGCGGGATCGCGCTTTTCGAAGGAAGCGGACGCATAGGCGGCCGGCTCTGGTCCGTGCCCGTGGCCGGCGCGGACGGTCCGGTCGCCGAGATCGGCGGCATGTTCTTTCGCCGCAATCAGCAGAACGTAAGCGCCCTGATCGAGCATCTGGGGCTCAAGCATGAGCCGGTGAACTTCAAACGATCCGGCCAGTTCGCACGCGGCACGTTTTTCGAGGACGCTGATTTCACGTCAGACCGGCTGCCGTTCAAACTGGACGCGGGAGAGCGATCACCTGGTCCAAGCGCGCTTTTGATCCATACGCTCGAACAGATCGTTCCTGGCGCTGTCGAACTGTGGCCGATCAATCGAGAGAAGCCTGCTTCCGCGCAGGCGACGTTCGATCGGCTGCGCGCCGTTCGTCACCATGGGCGTCCGCTCCACGTCTATGGGCTCTGGAATGTCCTGGCGGATGTGATCAGCAACGAAGCCTATGCCTTGCTCACGGCTGTGTTGGGCAGCGTGTCGATGCTTCGCAACGTCAATGCGTTCGATGGCGTTTGGAGCTTGCTGCACGAAGTGGGTGACGGCGCCGGCAGTGCGCTGTGCGGCGGATATCAGCAGCTGCCGATCGCGCTTCGCCTTGCCGCCGAGCGTGAAGGCGCCGCGACACATCTGAACCGCAAGCTCCTTGGCGTTTCACGTGCCGGCGGGCATTTCCGGCTGCGCTTTAGCGGTTCTGACGATGCAGACATTGAGATCGAAGCGCGCCAGGTCATCCTCGCCTTGCCGCAACTGCCGTTGCAGCACTTGGCGCTGAGCGACGATCTCTTCGTCGATGCGCGTGTTTTCCGGCATGCGTTGGATCGCGCCGTGCTGCCGATGCGCTCGTGCAAGATTTTTCTTACCTATGATCAGGCCTGGTGGGGAGAGGGCGGCGCAGACGAGGTGTCCGCCACGTACGCCGATCTGCCGATGCAGCAATGCTATCGCTGGAGCAATTCGGGTGGCGGCAGTCCTGCGCTGCTGATGGCGGCTTACGCGGACGATGTGGGCGCCACGTTCTGGGCGCCGTTGGCGCGACCGCGGCAGGATGTTGACGGCGCACACGATCTCGCCGCGTCGGCGGCCATGGTGGAAGCGGTGCAGCGGCAACTGACGAAGCTGCGCAAAGGCGATGCGCCGCCGACGCCGGCGGGCGCGCTCTATTTTGATTGGAGCGCAGCGCCTTTTGGCGCGGCGTGGCACGGCTGGGCGCCTCATTTCGAAAGTTGGAACATTCGGCCTTTTATGCGCCGGCCGAATCCAAGCCTCGACCTCTTCATATGCGGCGAGGCGTATTCCCAGCGAAACGGCTGGGTCGAAGGCGCACTTAACTCAGCGGAGCTGGTTCTCGAACAGCTCGGTCTCACGCGGCCGAGCTGGATCAATGATCCTGATTTTCAGTTCGAAGCCGGCGTTAGAGGAGTAGAAAATGACCACAGCAACACTTCGGATGTACAACGCTTTGGCGCAAGACATGGCGCTGCAGCGTAGCTTCTCCCTGGACAAGGAAAGCATCATGCGTGCGTTCGGCCTCACCGGCGCAGAGCGCGAAGCCGTGAAGACCGCTCAGGACCGCGAGATCAAGAAGATGCTGGGCAAGCCGCAAGTGTCGTGCTTTCTCCTCGGGCTGACGAGAACTTCTGTCAGCGAGTAAGCGCTAGTCCCAACCGGCGGCCTCTCGCGGGAGGCCAAGATGCATTCTCAAGGGCCGCCGGTCGGGTATCTCCTCGCTGACATCGAAGCGAGCACGGAGCGCTGGGAGCGAAGTCCGGCGCAGATGCAGGTCGCGGTCGCGCGCCTCGATGTCCTTATTGAAGATGTTGTCTCCCGGAACGGCGGCAAAATCCAAGACCGTTCAGGCGATGGCGTCTTTGCGTTGTTTACAACCGGCAATCCTTTGCAATGCGCGCTCGACATGCAGCTTGAAATGCAGCGCACCGATTGGAGCGCCGTCGGAGGGTTGGACCTCCGCATCGGCGTTCACGCGAGCATCAACAGTGCGCCAGGGCAACTTGACCGCGCGGCTGTGAATCGCGGTGCGCGCATCATGGCAAGCGGATGGGGTGGCCAGATCGTTGTCAGCCGCGACGCGGCCCGGCTTTACAAAGCTCCGCGCGGCGCGACGCTCACCGATCTGGGTCTTTGCCGATTTAAGGGCGTTGGTGAGGCGATACACCTGGCGTCGCTGGGACATCCAGAGCTTGTGCGCTCTGAGTTTCCGCCTCCGCGTTCGCTGCAGTTCAACGGCAACGCCATCGACGCGTTGGCGATCCCGATGTTCGGGCGCCAAGCCGAACTCGGCGATATCCTGCACAAGCTAAAGCAGGTTCGCCAGCTGACGATTACGGGTCCCGGCGGCAACGGCAAGACCCGCCTTGCGTTGCAGGTCGGCGCCGAAATCACCGCACGCCAGCCGGTTTGCTTTACCTCGTTGGCGGGCATGTCGCGCGACACTGACTTGCCCTCTGTAATTGCCGCGGCGCTGCGGTTGGAGAGCGTGGCCGGCCGCAGCCTCGAAGAGCACTTGATCGATTACCTGCGCGACAAGCAGATGCTGATCGTGCTCGACAACGCAGAGATTGTCGCGGGACGGGCGGCTTTCATCGACACGCTGATCGGTTCATGCCCGCAGCTGGGGGTGTTGGCGACCAGCCGCGAGCCGTTGGGCGTTGAAAACGAGCTTATTGTGCGTTTGCCGGGCATCGATCTCTTGGATGCCAACGGACAAATCAGCAAATCGTCACCCGCGGTTCAGTTGTTTGTTCACGAGGCGAAGCTGAAGGATCCGGCTTTTGAGTTGGCGGATCAGGACCTGGCCTGCTTCGAAGAAATTTACGCCGCGGTGCACGGGTCGCCGCTTGCCTTGCGGCTGATTGCGCAATGGACCAGCCTGCTCTCGCTCGGTGAAATTCTGGAGCGCCTGCATGAAAGCCTGGCTTTTCTCTCCGATCCGAGCGTCGCGCAGCCTGGTCAGAACCTTCGTGGTGTGTTCGAGGGCTCCTGGACGTTGCTGAGCCAGCAACAGCAAGCGACTCTGGCGAAGCTTTCGGTTTTTGTTAAAGCGTTCGATTTGACGGCGGCCGCTCATGTGACGGGCGCTGATCTTGCCGATTTCCTGACACTGGAGCGCAAGGGACTTATCGTCCGCGCCGCCAATGGCCGCTTCGCGATGCATGCCTTGGTGCGCGACTACGCCGCCGAGCGGCTGGAGGCCAATTCCGCGCAAGCCAAAGCAGCGCTTCGGCAGCATGCCACCTATTATTTGGAGGCCGTCCGCGCCTGCATGGAGGGGACGCAACTTCCTTCGCGCGGCGCGGCGAGCGAACAATTGCGCCAGGACATCGCTGAAATCCGGGCAGCCTGGGTGCGGGCAATTGGGTTCAAAGCAAAGGCGCTGCTTCAAAACGCCATCGAGCCTTTGTGCTACTTTCTCTACACGCGCTCGATGTTCCGCGACGCCGTGGATATCTTCGGCGTCGACATCGCGAACGACGGGCTCCGGCGCCATGCGGCCGCGATCCGCGCCAACTTCCTGGTCCACCAGGGTGATGCGGAAGGCAGCGCCGCCGCGGCGTCGAGCGCCCTCGCCGGACCGGGCGCTTCGCAGCTAGCGAAGGCGCATGCCAATCAGGCTCTTGGAAATCTCGCGCATATGCGCGGCGAGTTTAAGCAGGCCCACACGCACTACATGCGTGCTGCGGCCATTCGCGAGAAGGTCGGCGATCTCAGGGGCTTTGCCTACGCGAGTATCGCGTTGGGCGCATTGCATCTGTTGTTCGAACGCGTTGAGACGGCGCGTGAGCATATCAAGTCCGGATATCGCATCGCGCGCCAGGTCGGCGATCCTTTCGGCATGATGGTGTCGCACCTCTATGCGGGCGATCTCGCCGCCGCCGAAAACCGCTTGGAGGACGCCATGAGCAATTACGAAATGGGCCTTGGTGTCGAGGATTCGACCTCAAACACGCAATTTCGGGCCATGTTTGCGCGTCGACTTGGGGCGCTGTTCGCTTTGAAGGGCGATGCGGCCGGCGCCCTGGCGCACCATCAGCAGGCGCATGATCTCTCCCGCGACGTCGGCGATCAGCGCACGCGCGCTCATGCGCTGATCGAGATGGGCAATGACCTCAGATTGATGGGCGATCTGCCAAATGCGCGGATGGCGGTGGTGCGCGGCATACGCCTGAGCATGAACCTTGGCATGCAACCGGCGTTGCGGCGCGGCTTGCTTGAGTTGGCCTATATCGATCTAGCGCTGGGCAATGTGGAGGCGGTTCATCGCTCAGTGCGGGCTTTGGAGCGCGCCGATCTTGGCGATCTCCGGTCATCTTACGATGCGCTGGTGACGCAGCTGAAAGGCGGGCGCCCGGCGAACATGGCGCCGGTGACGGTGCAGGATCTGCTCAGCGAACTCGTGGCCGAAGCGGAAGTGGATACGCTCAAATTGTGAGGTTCGGTATGGCGCGTGGAAGTCTGATTGTTGTCGGCACGGGCATCAGAATTGGCAATCAGTGCACGATCGAAGCGAAGCATCATATCGTCACCGCTGATGTTGTGTTTGAGGTTGTAGGCGATGAGCTGGCGCAGGAGTTTCTGCGATCGCTCAATGAGAACGTCGTGTCCCTCCAGCACCTCTATGGCGGCGGCCGTGCGCGGAGCGACACGTACAAGGCGATGATCGAGATCATCCTTAGCGCCGTTCGGGAGGGTAAGCGCGTGTGCGCGGCGTTTTACGGACACCCTGGCGTGTATGTGTATCCGTCTCACGAGAGCGTGCGTCGCGCGCGCGAAGAGGGATACGAGGCCGAGATGCTGCCGGCGGTGTCCGCCGACGCATGTGTGTTCGCCGATCTTGGCTTTGATCCTGGCTGGCTCGGCTGCCAGAGTTTCGAGGCGACGGACTTTGTGATCAACGCGCGAAAGTTCGATCCGACGGCGGTGCTGATACTGTGGCAGATTGCGCTGGTGGGAGATCGCAGCCTGCGTGTGTTCAGTTCCGATCCGCGCCGCATTCGGTTGTTGGCCGAGGTGCTGATGGAGCACTACCCGCCCGATCATCCGGTCACCGTCTATTGCGCGGCGACATTGCCCATGGGCCACGCCGATGTGCAAACACTGCCGCTGTCGCGATTGGATGAGGCTGTCATCACGCAGGAATCGACTTTGGTCGTGCCGCCGTACGGCGAGGCCAGGCCATCGGCCGATCGCCTTGCTCTGATGGAAGCGCGGCTGGGCGCCTGAAGGTGGTGCGAGCGGCGGGAGTTGAACCCGCATAGCCTTGCGGCCTACGGATTTTAAGTCCGCTGCGTCTACCAGTTTCGCCACGCTCGCGCCGTTGAAATAAAGGATTTTTCCGGATTCGCTGCAACGGCGAAGTGAGAACGAAGGGCGAAAAAGGGATGCGTCGGGACGGATAATCCCGAAATCGGGCCTGCGAGTTCGCGCTTCCGAAGAGCGCACAGAATTGGAACTTTCCCCGACTTCGAGCGTTGGAACCCCGGTCGAAGTTCGGGGGAATTTCATGGAAAGTGGACGGCGCTCTGGCCTCATCGCCGGGTCGGCAGCGGTGCTGGCTGGGGTCTTGCTTGCCGGCGCGGCCATGCCCGCGGAGGCGCAAACCCAGTCCAACGACGCGCTGGAAACGGAATTGGACGCGCTCTCACTTGAGCAATTGAGCGAAGTCGAGGTGACCTCGGTCTCCGGCAGCGCCCAACCCGTGGGGGAGGCGCCCGCCGCGATCTACGTCATCACCTCCGACGACATCGAGCGTGGCGGAATCCGCAGCATTCCCGGCGCCCTTCGTCTCGCCCCCAATCTGCAAGTTGCACGGATCGACGCTTCCACATTCGGGGTCACCGCGCGGGGCTTCAACCAATCAAGCGGCACGGCGAACAAGTTGCTCGTCCTGATGGACGGCCGCATCGTTTACACACCGTTGTTCTCCGGCGTGTTCTGGGACGAGCAGAACGCGATCATGGAAGACCTTGATCGCATCGAGGTGGTGAGCGGACCGGGCGGGAGTTTGTGGGGATCGAACGCCGTGAACGGCGTCATCAACATCGTGTCCCGAAACGCGCACGAGACCCAAGGGTTGCTTGTGACCGGCGGCGCCAGCGACGCAGCGCAAGCTTTGGGGGTTCGCTATGGCGCGCGCTTCGGCGATGCCGGAGCGGTTCGCGTATATGGGCTTGGTCTGCGGCGGGCGGTGAATGAGCCGGCCGAGTGGCGCAACATGCAGGCGGGGTTCAGGGCAGACTGGGGCGACGCGCGTGATGCGCTCACGCTGCAGGGCGATGTTTACACCGGCGATCAAGATCAGTTGCCCGGGCAATTCTCCGACACGACAATCAGCGGCGGCAACATTCTCGGGCGGTGGACGCGACGCTTCAGCGATGCTTCCGCGTTTCAAGTACAGGCGTACGTCGACCGCACGCAGCGTCATATCTCCAGCGGCATTCGCGCCGACGTCGACGCCGCAGCGATCGACGCTCAGTACAATTTCTCACTGGGCTCGGCGCACCAGATTGTCCTCGGCGCCGGCGCGCGCGTGACCAGTGATACGTTCACGCCGGGCCCAGGGACGGTGTTTCTCGATCCGGACTCGCGAACGCTGCAGACTTACAACGTATTCGCGCAAGACACGGTGACGCTGTCGCCGTCGCTGGAGCTGATCGCGGGCTTGAAGCTCGAAAACAATTCGTATTCCGGGCTTGAGTATATGCCGAGCGCCCGATTGGCCTGGCGGCCAGATCCTAACGCGCTCGTATGGGCGGCCGTGTCGCGTGCCGTGCGCACGCCATCGCGCTTCGATAAAGACCTCATCAACGGAGTGACGTTTACGGGCGGGCCGGACTTCACATCGGAAGAAGTCGTCGCTTACGAGCTTGGTTATCGCGCCCAGCCCGATGATCGTTTCTGGTACTCGATCTCGGCCTATTACAACGTTTATGACGATCTTCGCACGGTTGAAGGCACGACGGCGTTTGTGTTTCCGCTTCAAGTGCGCAACGGCATGCATGGCGAGACGTACGGCATCGAGGCATGGGGAAGCTACGCCGTGACCGATTGGTGGCGTTTGAATGCCGGGCTGTGGCTGCTGGAGAAGGATTTGGCGCTCGACGCTGGTAGCACGGATGTGTTTGGCGTTGGCTTCGCCGGCAACGATCCGGATGTGCAGGCGTCGCTGCGTTCGCTCATGGATTTCGGCGAACGGACGCAGTTCGATCTCGCAATTCGTTACGTGGGCGACCTGCCCAGCCCGAGCGTGCCGTCCTATGTCGGCGTGGACGCCCGCATCGGATATCGTGTGACGGATCGCTTGGAGCTATCGATCGCGGGCTACAATCTGCTGGATGAGGGGCACGTCGAATTTATCAATCCGTCTTTGCCGCCGCGAGAAACGTCACGATCATTCTTCATAAGCGCCCGCTGGAGGTCGTAACGTGCGACTGGCGTCCGCCATCGCTATGCTTGTGACGGCGGCGCTGATGGGCGCCGCGCCCCCGGCGCGTGCGCAGACTTCCGAAGAATCCGTGAAGGCCACTTTCGTCTCGCGCTTCATCTCGTTTGTGACGTGGCCGCCAATTGAAGGCGATGCGGCCAACGCCCCGGTCACTCTCTGTGTGATTGGCGCGGAGCCATTTGCCAACGAACTGGAGCGGGTGGTTTCCGATCAACGCATAAATGGCAGGCCGTTCGATGTCCGCCGTATCGCCGAACCTGCCTCCGCCGCGCGATGCAACGCCGTTTATGTCGTCGGCGCGCGCGTTGAAGACACCTTGCGCGCGGTGCGTGGCCGTCCGGTGCTGACCATAACGGACGGCGCCGCGGGGGACGACGCGCGCGGGATCATTCACTTCGTCATTGTCGACCGTCGCGTTCGCTTTCACATTGACGATGCACGCGCGGCCGAGGGCGGGCTGTTCATGAGCTCGCGGCTTCTGTCGCTTGGTGTCTCCGTGCGCCGTAGGCCTGCCTCATGAAATGGCGCCCGCGCTTTCGGTTTGACCGGGACTTTGCCTTTATTGGCGCACTGATTGTGCTCGCTTTGGGTCTGGTCATCGGCGTCATCAATGAGAGCGCCGTGTCGGATCGCAAGTTGCGTGAGCTTGACACCGAGGCGAAGATTCTTGCGCAGAGCGTCGTGGCCTCTGTCATGTTCAGCGATCAGGTTGCGGCGCGCGAAAGCGCTCTGGCATTCTCCCAAAATCCGGAGGTCGACGCGGTTGGCGTTTACGAACAGGGCGGCGCGCTCATCGCCTCGTTCAGCCGGGAAGGGGCGGAGGCTTTGCCGCCGCGGCCCACCGCGCGCGCGTCCGCATATCGTGGCGGCTTTCTGGAGACGATCCGCACCGTGGAACGTGATGGTCAAACGTATGGCCATGTCTATCTGCGTTTGCGGCGCGAACCGCTCCTGGCGCGCCTTGGTCGCTATACGCCGCTCGCATTGCTCGTCCTGATGACAGCGCTTGTGCTCGCGGTGGCGGGCGCGGCGCAAGGCGCTTTGAAGCGCGCCTATGCGCAACTCGAACAGAAGGCCGCTGATCTTGAAGCGGCGAACAGTTCGCTGAAAGGCGAAATCGATCAGCGCAAGAGCGCGGAAGAGGCTCTGGTGCAGAGCCGAAAGATGGAAGCCATTGGGCAATTGACCGGCGGCGTCGCCCACGACTTCAACAATCTGCTGATGGTGGTTTCGGGCGGTTTGCGGATGCTGACGCGCCACGACGATCCCGAACGCCGGCGCAACATCATGGAGGCGATGCAGCAGGCGGTGGAGCGAGGCGCGGGTTTGACACGCCAATTGCTCTCGTTCGCGCGCCGTCAACCGGTTGAGTTGCAAACCATCTCCGTTGCCGCGCGCATCAACGGCATGCGCTCGCTGCTCGAGCGTTCATTGCGCGCCGACATCTTGCTGGACATCAACATACCCGAGGATCTGCCTCCGGTATCAACGGACCCAGGCCAGCTTGAGCTGGCCGTGCTGAACCTCTGCGTAAACGCGCGCGACGCTATGCAAAAGGGTGGCGTGATCACGATTAGCGCTCGTCTGGGTTCGCGGCTGAGAACGGTTGAAGTCCTGGTGCGCGATACCGGCGCCGGCATTCCGCCTGAAATCCTAAGCCGCATTTTTGAACCCTACTTCACGACCAAGCCGTTGGGCCAAGGCACAGGGCTGGGCTTGTCTCAGGTGTACGGCTTCGCCCAACAATCCGGCGGCGAGGCGCGTATCGAAAGCCAAGTCGGTTTTGGCACAACCGTGATTTTGTCCCTGCCGATCTCGTCCGAGCAGTTGAGTGCGCCTTCGCCGAATCCGCTACCTGTGGCGATCGAAGACCGCTCGCGTCATGTGTTGGTCGTGGAGGATGATGATCAGGTCGCATCGACGGTATGCTCAATGTTCGAGGACCTCGGCCATCAGACGACACGCGCCAGCTCCGCCGAAGAGGCCTTGAGTGCTCTGCAGCGAAATCATGCGTTCGATCTCGTCTTCTCGGACATTGTGATGCCGGGGGGACAGAATGGGATTGAGCTTGCTCGGGAATTGGAACGCATCGCGCCGAATTTGCCGGTGCTTTTGACGACCGGATATAGCGGGCACGAAGACGTTGACCCCGGGCGGCCGGTGCTTCGCAAACCATATGAGATCGGCGATCTCCGCGAGGCGCTCTTCAAGGTGCTGAACCGCAGAGCGGCCGCGTGATAATTCTGCGTTAGGGCTTTAGCAGGACGCGGCCGAGCACTTTTCCGGCGCGCAGATCGTCAATGGCGCTGTTGGCTTGATCCAATGGCCGTTCGCTCATCGGCGGCGCTGGCGCGGCTCCAGCACGCAATAGGGCGATGAGTTCGCGCGCTTCATCTAGTCTGCCGACATATGACCCGATGAGCGAAATCGGCCGAAGCGGCAGCGTCGCGAGCGGCAATGATGCTTTGCCGCCGAACAGACCGACGATGATGTATTTGCCGCCGCGCCGGAGTGCGGCCGTCCCAAAGCCGAACGTTGCGGGCGCGCCGACGAAATCGATTGCCGCTACCGCTGCGCCGTGGCGGGCGCTGACTTCCTTCCAAGCTTCGGGTGTTGGTTCGATGGCTTCGATCGCGCCATAGCGCAACGCGGCGGCGCGTTTCTCCGCATCGATGTCCGCCGCGATGATCGGGTTGGGCAGCACACTCTTGGCAAGCGCCATCGCCATGAGACCAACGCCGCCCATGCCGAGCAACAGCACAGGCTGGTTTGAAGGCGGCGCGCCGATTTTCTTTAATGCGGAATATGCGGTGAGCCCGGAGCACATCGCAATGGCGCCAAGCCCCGGCGCGAGATCGCCGATCGGGATCAGGGCGTTCGCAAATGGCACGTGAACGTATTCTGCCATCCCGCCCCATTTGGCGACGCCAAGCGCGCGACGGGGAAGTGCGATGCACAAGTGTTGATCGCCGGCGCGGCACGTATCGCAGGCATTGCAGCCAAGCCATGGATAGACCGCAACGCGTGTGCCGACCGCGAGATCGCTTTGGCCTTCGCCTAGTTCGGCAATCTCGCCCTCGATCTCGTGGCCGAGGATAGCCGGCATATCGATCGCCACCGGCTGGCGCGCATCGCCAAAGTCGAAATAGCCGTCGTGGATGTGCAGATCCGAGTGGCACAGGCCGGCGCGCGTGACCTTGACGAGCGCTTCCCCGGCGCCGGGCTTTTGTGGCGTGAGATCCATCGGCGTCAGCGGTGCGCCGAACGCGGTCATTGCTTGTGCCTTCATGACCGCCACTATCGGTCGGTCAAGGGCCTTTGCAAGGCCTAAGCGGCGAGGCGGAAGCTCGTGGAATCCTGCTTGGCGAGGCGCCCGTCAATTGTAAGATATTGGATCGCGGCGTCGGCGCTGATCTGTATCCCGCGTGCGTTGAGCACCTCGGTCACGATGGTGCGCAACTCGGCTGTTGTCGCTTCGCCGCGGCCAGCCAGTTTGTGCGCCACGTGTTCGTAGATCGCCGCGCGGGCTCTGCGGTTGATGGCGGGGCCAAGGGATTGGGCGAAAAACATTTCGGCGTCTCCACGTGTCACTTGCGCAGGGTGGACTGATTCAGCCCAAACGCGGCAGGTTCTTCGGGTGTTTGGTTCTGAGTCGCTTCCTGTTCTGCCGCCCGCGTTCGACTATGCCGGCGTGACCGTCTTTGCGCTGACCGGCGCTCTGGCCGCCGCGCGCGACAGGCACGACATCGTGACGTTCTGGTTTTTCGCGGTGGTCACGGGCATCGGCGGCGGAACGTTGCGCGATTTGCTGATTGGCGCGCCGGTATTCTGGATCGGTGACGCAACTTATCTCGGAATCGGCTTGTTGGCCGCGATCGCCGTGTGGCTCGCCGCGCCTCGTATCGAGCGGCTGAAAACGCTGATCTGGCTCGACGCGATTGGGCTCGGCGCCTATGCCGTTATCGGCGCGGCGAAGGCTTTGGCGTTCGACGTCGGCCCGTTTGTCGCCGTCGCCATGGGCGTGCTGACCGCATGTTTCGGCGGCGTGATCCGCGACGTGCTGGCGGTGCAGCCCTCGGCGCTGCTCAAGCGCGAGATCACGATTTCAGCGGCGCTGCTGGCGGCGGGCGGCTTCGTCGCGCTCACGTATCTTGGCATACCGCCCGTTTGGGCAGGGGTCGCCGGCGCTGTCGCGGGTTTCGGATTGCGCGCCGGAGCCATACATTATGGCTGGGCGCTGCCCGCGTTCGGAGAAAAGCCGAAGTGACGAAGGAAAAGCTCGAACTGGTGGAGGTCAGCCCGCGGGACGGGCTGCAGAACGAGCCGGATATCGTCTCCACCGAGAACAAGCTCGCGCTCATTGATCATATTTTGGCGGCGGGTTTCCGGCGCCTGGAAGCGGGCAGCTTCGTCAATCCGAAGAAGGTGCCGCAAATGGCGGATGGCGACGCCATCTTCGCCGGCGTGCCGAAACGCGATGACGCGACCTTCATCGCGCTCGCCCTGAACTTGCGCGGTGTGGAGCGCGCGCTCGCGGCCGGCGCGAAGGAGATCAATTACGTCTTTTGCGCCTCTGACGGTTTTTCCGTCCGCAACAATGGCGGCACGGTTGAAGAGACGTTCAATGTCTGGCCCGAGGTTGCGGCGGCGGCGAGGGCGGGCGCCGCGCGGCTCTCCGCCACGATCTCGACAGCGTTCGGGTGCCCGTTCGATGGCGAAGTGGCTGTCACCCGGGTTGTCGCGGTTGCCGAGCGCTGCGTCGGCGAGAGCATTTTTGAGTTGGCGATCGCGGACACGATCGGCGTTGCGTCGCCCGGCGATGTGCACGAGCGCGTTCGCGCGGTGAAGTCGGTGACGCCATCGCACATTCAATTGCGCGCGCATTTTCACAATACGCGCAACACGGCGCTTGCCAACGCGGTCGCTGCTGTCGAAGAGGGCGTGCGTGTGCTGGACGGCTCCTTGGCGGGCATCGGCGGTTGTCCGTTCGCACCAGGCGCCGCGGGCAACGTGCCGACGGAAGATCTCCTCTACATGTTCAACCGCATGGGCTTTGACACGGGCGTCGACCTCGATCGGGCGATCGAAGTGGCGCATTTCATCGGCGGTGTCCTCGGTCGCAAGACGCCGGGCATGGTCAGCCGCGCGCCCAAGTGGCCGGCATGAACGGCAAACTCGCGCTGATCACAGCGTTGCTGGGCGTGGCCTGGCTTCTCGTGATGGTGCTGGTTGGGGGCGCGTCTTTCGACGGCTACGATCACGTCTCGCAGTACATTTCCGAACTCGGCGCTAATGGCGCGCCGTTTGGTTGGCATGTGAGCTGGCTCGGCTTCCTGCCCGTTGGCGTGCTCATCTGCGCGTTCTCGTATTTCGCGTGGCGCGCGGCGCCGCAGTCCGTGCTCGCGACTTTGGGATTTGTCGGAATTTTTCTCTTCGCGATTGGCTATGTGGGTTCGGCGTTCTTTCGCTGTGACTTTGGATGCCGGCCTGAGGAGCCAAGCTTCTCGCAGATCATGCACGAGCTGGGCGGTCTTGCCGGTTACATGCTGGCGCCGGTCACGCTTTTGCTCTTAGGGCTCGCCGCGCGAACGTGGCCAGGTGCGGTTTGGCTTTCGATCCTGGGATTTATCGGAGCCGCCGGCGCGTTGGTTGGTTTGAGCGGGCTGCTTGATGATGGCTCGCCGACCGTTGGCCTCTACCAACGTGTGCTTGAGACGAGCGTGCTCTCTTGGGTGCTCGCCTGCGGCTTCTATCTTGGCCTGCAAAAGCGAACGGCCGCTCCGTAGAGCGGCCGTTGCCAATCTCAGATGATGAGATTGATTAGAGTTCGCGACCGATGGTGACCACGAAAGCGCTGTCGTAGCTCGACTCGCCGAACGTGTAGGCTTCGATGTCCGAGCCGGCGTTGATGTCGGTGTCGTGGTAGCGCAGGTCGATTTCAAAGCCGTGCGTGGCGTATGTGCCGCCGACATTCCAGGTGTTGTAATCGTCCTCGGTGTCCGGGCCGTTCGGCTCTTCGATGTTCTGGTTGCCGTACGCCGCCGTGAAGGCGAGTGCGTCGCTCATCGCGTAGGCGCCGTTGAGTTCGAGATAGAGCGCATCGCCCGTGTCGCCGTAATTTTCCGGCGCATAGAACGCGGCGGCGCCAAGCGTGAGCTGGTCGCTGAAATCGTGGCTCGCGCCGACCTTGAGCTCCGCGTAGTCGAACTCAGCGCCATCGTCGTCTGCGCCCGGATAGAAGTAGCCGATGACGCCTAGGTCCCAATCGATCGGGCCGGTGCTCGGCGTGATGCCGGCGTAAACGTCGATTTCCATGCCGTCGGACAGGCTTGAGCCCCAAACGCCCGCGTACCATGCCTCAGCTTCGTAATCGAAGCCGCCTTGGATCGCCGGGCCATTGTCCGACAGGGAAACGCCGCGGAAAACGTAGTCGCTGGTCAGCGAAACGTTCGCGGAAACAGTACCTTCAGCGCTTGCGATGCCTGCGCTGGCTGCGGTCGCCAGAATGGCGAGACCAATGATTTTCTTCATAAGCCAAATTCCCCTTGAGCCGCGCGGCAGACCCGCGTTCGCCGAAAATCCAATCTTAACGTAAACGTCCGGTTAATCAGTGTGAGCGTTTCAGATAGAATCGTTTGCATCCTCGCAGCTGTGTCGTCGTTACCACACGCTCTGTCGTCGCGCTCGTCTCCAACGCTCGTGTTTTGCTCCGGCGCATGGCGACGCTTCCCGGGTGTCGCGTGGCGCGGCAAGGGCGGCGGGCCATGGGCGTGCCGCGTGCGTAGTGTCCGCCTAATTTCGTGGCGCGTTTGGCTTCAAATGGCGGGATTATAGGCGGCGGCGCGCCATTAAGGCGCTTGTCAGCGATGGAGCGTCCCGCCAAAGCTCCGCCAATGACCAGCGATACGACAGGCCTTACCCAGCTCGGCGGCGCCGCGGCGATTCCCGCGAGCCCAAACGACGCCAAGCTTGAACGCGCGCCAAATCCGCACGTCGGCACACTCTATCTCGCGCGCTTTACGGCGCCTGAGTTCACATCAATCTGCCCGGTTACGGGTCAACCTGATTTTGGCGTGCTTGTGCTGGACTATGCGCCGAAGGATTGGATTGTGGAGTCCAAGAGCCTCAAGCTGTTCTTGCAGAGCTTCCGCAATCACGGCGCCTTCCATGAAGATTGCACTGTTGGCGTAGCCAAGCGCGTGGCCGAGGCCATTGATCCGCTCTGGTTGCGTATAGGCGGCTATTGGAATCCGCGCGGCGGCATGCCGATCGACGTGTTCTGGCAGACAGGAGCGCCCCCGGCAGGCTTGTGGCTGCCGGATCAAGGTGTCGCCAGCTACCGGTCGCGCGGCTAAGCGGCGCCTGGCGAAAGCATCGCGCGCACATTTTTGAGCTGACCCATGATTTCGCGGCGCTGGAAGAGCACAAGCGCGGCATAGGCGACGATTGTCTCCAAAGCGACGATGCCGATCTCGGCCCAAAGCCCGACATGGACCGTGCTCATCAGCAGACGGTGGCCGATAAAGAGCGCGAAGGCGGCGAACGCCGGCGCCGCAAGCACGCGCACGAAGTCCATCGGCGAGCACTCGATCGGACGCAGATAAAGGTGCAGCAAACGCGGCAGATAGATCAATGACGTCACCGTGCAGCCGAGCGCCACTGCATGGATGCCGAACGGCGCCGTCGCCAACGCCGAGATGGTCCAGAGGATCGCGTATTCGATTGTGAGCCGCAGACGTGTGCCGGTGCGGCCGATCGCCTGCAGCAGCGAGCCATTGATGGCGACGATGGTCTGGATCGCAGCCGCGCCGGCCAGCAGCGTGAAAATCTCGCCCGACGCTTGCCAGCGCTCTGAGAGCAGCAATGTGAAGAACGCATGGCTGGCCGCGGCTACCGCGGCAATCGCGGGAAACACCAGCACCGCCTGGGCCATGGTCGTGAACAACACGAGCTCGCGCAGAGCCTTGTTGTTCTCGCGGAGTGTGACGAAGCGGGGATAGACGGCGCTGTGCAACGAGCCGCCGAGGATGTTCACCGGCAATTGCATGATGCGAACGGCGACGTTGTAGAGGCCGAGAGTCGCCGCGCCGAGGAACTTGCCGACCACCAGCGTATCCGCCTGGCGGTTGACGAACATGGTCATTGACCAGGCGGCGGTGTCGAGCATGAACCGCAGGTGCTCTTTGAGCTTTTCAACATTGAGCACCAGGCGCGGGTAGAGCCGGCTTGCGAGTTGAACGACCACGCCTTTGACGATGCGCTGCGCCAAGTGCTGCCAGACCAGCGCCCAGGCGCCGCCGCCATTGAACGCCACCACCAGCGCGACAATGACGCCCGCCATGGCCGCGGCGAATTCGGCGCCCGCGAGCCATTGGAATTTTTCCTTCTGCAGCAGCGAGGCTGCTGGAATTTCCGCAATCCCCATCAGCAGCGGCGCTAGCGAAAGCACCATCATGATTGGGACGAGGCGCGGTTCGTTGAAGAACGCCGCCGCCGGCCAGGAGATGAGGAAAAACAGCACCGAGAGCGCCGTCATCAGCAGCACGCTCGCCCAGAACGCGCTCGACCATGCTTCTGTATCGTTCGCGTCCACGCGAACCAGCGAACGGCCGAGGCCGGCGTCGCCGATCATCGTGAAGAACATCACCAATGAAAGCGCGAGGGCGGCCAAGCCGAAATCGACGGGCGTCAGCATGCGCGCCAGGAAGGGTATGGCGACAAAGCTCGACGCCAATTGGATCACGCGCGCGGCCGAAAGCGTCGCAACGCCGAATGCGATCCGCTTCAGGGCCACTGGTTAACTCCAAGCGCCGCGCCGCCAGGCGGGCCAACCATCTTATGCAAAGGATTTGCCGTGGACATTGTCGTATCGGACGCCGTTTCTATGGCGCGGTCGTTGCTCATGTAAGGGTGATTGCGACGGACCAGTGCTAATGCTTAGGGGAATGCGGTCACTTTGGGCCAGCGGCGCGCGTATGCGTCGCAGTGTCCTGACGCAAGCCGTCGAGGCTTTCCGCGCCGTGCTGTTCATCATACTGCGCAGCGGCGCGCGGGTGTTGCCGCGATCGTGGGCGTATGGGCTCGCGGATTGGGTCCGGTTATTGCTGGCGGCGTCGCCGATCGGCCTGCTGGCGCGCAGGGATATGCGCGCCGCCTTTTCAGAGCAACGGATCGATGACCTCGCCGCCGATTGGCTCGGCCGGCCATTCCGGGACCATGTGAACGCGACCCGCGTGACGGCGCGCAGCGAGCGCTCGCGCGAGTGGACCGTCGACATGCGCGGCGCGCCGGAATTCTTGGATGATCCAAGCCAATCGTTCATCATGGCCACCGGCCATTTCTCACGCGAAGCGATGTCGTGCATTTATATGCCCTGGATCTTGCCGCGGCGCCTGGCGACCGTGATCGCGCCGATGACGCAAGCGAGAACGCCGCGCGGTTTGAGGGTGCGTCTGCAGATGCGCGAGATGGTGAGCGGCATTCGCGCGATGCGTGACGGTGACGTCGATATCGCGGAAGTCGCCGGCAAATCATTCCTGGTGCGTCTGCTGCATCATCTGCGCGAGCCGGGCGGAGTGGTGGTGATCGCATCGGACGCCTCGTGGGGCGCCGCGAAGGGCGATGGTCTGACGCGGCCATTCGCCGGTTATGCGTCGCAGACGTTTGCCTTGGGAACGGCGCGGCTTGCACGCCTCAGCCAAACGCCGATCGTCACCTGCGTGCCGTTCCTTGTGAGCGACCGGCACATCATCATGGAATGGAGCCAGGTGATCCCGGCGCCCGATCGCAATGACGCGGCCGCTGATGTCCGCATCACTAACGAAATCCTGGATTGGATCGAGCGCCGCATTGGCGAGCGTCCGGATCAATATGTGTTGTCCTTCGGTACAGAGCGTCGCTGGAGTTCGGTTGCGCGCTGCTGGGTCGATGACGATCATCCGGAAGCGAGCAACGACAGCGCGCCGGCGCCGCCAGAGTCTGCTAAAATCGCGAAATCCGCGAGCTGACGTCGGCCCGCACGCGCTCCGCCGCGCCTTGCGTTGGCGTGCCCAAATACACAAAACCCGCGATGCGTTCCTCCGGCGCCAATCCCAACGCGCCGCGCGCGCGTTCATCGAACGCCGGCCATTCGGTCAGCCAGCTTCCCGCATAGCCCATTGCATGGGCGGCAAGCAGCAGGTTGAAACAAACCGCGCCGGCCGAGAGGATTTGCTCCCATTCGGGCACTTTGGGGTTCGGGCGCGGGGATGAGACGACCATCACGCAGGCGGGCGCGCGGTCGAACCAGCCGCGGATGAACTCGCGGCGCGCGTCGTCGACGCCTTCGTCACTGTGGATCACTTTTTCCAACACGGCGCCGGCGCGGCCGCGCGCGTCGCCATCGATGATCACGAAGCGCCAGGGTCCGATCTTGCCGTGATCGGGAACGCGAGCGGCGAGTGTGATCAAGGCGTCGAGTTCTTCGCCGCCGGGTGCGGGCGCAGCGAGGTGCATAAGCTTGAGTGAGCGCCGGCGGGCCAATAGCGCGAGCGTCTCGGCGCTTTCGCGTACGGCGTTGGCCGGTTCGTTGTCATGCGGCTGAGCGGGGATGGCGGAAAGCGGAAGGGGCATATCGTCTCCGTGGCGCGGGCGCGCGCCCAACGCTAGACAGGTAGGATGAGTGATACGTGGGATGAAGGCGGCAATCCTTGGATCGTCAAGGGCGTGACGCACGCGTTCGAGAACGATTGGTTCCGGATCGACGAACACGACGTTATCCGCCCAGACGGGGCGAAGGGGTATTACGGCGTCATTCGCGTGCGCCGTCTGGCCGTGGGCGTGCTGCCGATTGACGCCGAGGGATGTGTGCATCTCGTCGGCCAGTGGCGGTTTCCGCTGGCGCGCTATTCCTGGGAAATGCCGGAGGGCGGCGCAGAGCCCGGCGAGGACGCGCGCGGGTGCGCGGCGCGCGAACTTGCGGAAGAGACCGGATTGCGGGCGCGGGAATGGGTGCAGGTTCTGGAGATGGATCTTTCCAATTCGCTGACCGACGAGCAGGCCGTGATCTTCATCGCGGCGGGTTTGTCAGCGGGCGAGGCCGATCCCGACCCGACAGAGGTATTGAAACGCCGCCAGGCCCACTTCCTGGAGGTCCTGGGTCGCGTTGCCGACGGTTACATTCGCGACTCGCTCACGGTTGCCGCGGTGCTGCGCGCCCACCACATGGCGGTGACGGGACAATTGCCAGCGGCGCTGACCGCGGCGATGCTCCGGCAAGGAGAGTAGGCGATGGCTGAGCCGCGCGTGTTTGAAGCATCGGGCGGCGTCTGGGCGCAATTGCGCGTTGAGGCCATGCAAGCGGCGGCGGAAGAGCCGTTGCTGGCGTCATACCTGCACGCGTCGATTTTGCACCATGACCGGATCGAGGACGCGCTCTCGTATCACCTGGCTCAGAAACTGGGCGCCGGCGATTTGCCGGCGCTGCAGCTGCGCGAAGTGATCCGCGAAGCGTATCAGTCGGAGCCTGAGCTGGTTGTGCAGGCGACGCGCGACATGAGGGTTGTTCGTGAACGCGATCCGGCGTGCCGGACGTATCTGCAGCCCTTCCTCTACTTTAAAGGTTATGGCGGTCTGCAATCCTATCGCATCGCCAATTGGCTCTGGCGTCAGGAACGCGAAGTGCTTGCCTATCACCTGCAGAGCCGCGTCTCGGAGTTGTTCGCGGTTGATATTCACCCGGCCGCCAAAATCGGCGCCGGCGTGTTTATCGATCACGCGCACGGCATCGTTATCGGTGAGACGGCTGTTGTCGAAGACGATGTGTCGATGCTCCACTCGGTGACCCTCGGCGGCACCGGCAAGGAGGGCGGCGATCGTCATCCGAAAATCCGGCGCGGTGTGATGATCGGCGCCGGCGCCAAGGTGTTGGGCAATATTGAAGTTGGCGCGGATGCCCGCATCGCCGCTGGTTCCGTTGTTCTCGAAGACGTGGCGCCGCGTTGCACGGTCGCCGGTGTGCCGGCGCGTCCGACGGGCGGCCCATGCTGTGAAGGCGTGACGCCTGCCGAAGCGATGGACCAGAACTTTGAAGGCGAGTAGCGGCGGGCGCGGCGCATCCTGTGCCGCACGGCTTGGCTAGCGCCTAGCCGCCTGGCGGGCGCGCGGAGTAGGTGGCGGCGTTGCCGATCGCGGTGGAGGTTGCGCCGACTGTGCCCGCGCCGCTCGTGCGGATGGTGGAGGACGAATAGACGTTGCCGTCATTGGTTTGCGAGCTTGAAGCGTAGAGGCCTGGTACGGCGCCGCTTGCATCGCAGCTGGTGCACACTGCGCCCGTGATGCTGTTGCCGTACGCCGCCGAAGAGGCGAGCGCCATGCCGCCACCGTCGCCCGCGAGGCCGGCATTGGCCGAGACGCCGCCGCCATTTGATTGGGTTACATCGAGCACCGTGTCCGAGCCGACGTTGGCGACGGTGGCCTGGTTGCCGACGCCATATGCGCCGGCGGAAGCAAAGCCGGCAAATTCGTTGCCGAGCGTAACGTAAGAGTCGGCCTGGACCTGAGACGTGGCGTTCTGTTCGATCGCTGCGTTCACGTATCCCCATTGATTGTCGATGGTGACGGAGTTGGCGTTGGCTGTTGCGTTGCCCGAAGCGTCGGTTGCGTAGCCGGCATAGAGATCCGAACGCGCGGTTACGCTGGCGCCGGTCGCGTTCTGACGTGTCGCGTTGAGCACGGTTGCGGTTTCGCCGCCGATGCTGAGATTGTTGGCGCTCGCGATCGCACCGGACACGGCTTGATCCTCAACGATGTCGGCGTCCATTTCCGCCGACGCGCTGACAGAACCGGCGCTTTCCTGAGTCATCAACACGCGCACTTCGGCGTTTTCCGCCGAGACAGCGGCTGTGTTGCTGCTGGCCGAGGCTGAAACCGCAGCGTTGTAGGAATAGCCATTGCGCAGCGTGGTTGCGGCGTTTGCATCGCCGTGGCCGAGCTGTTCAGCTTCGATATTGCTCGATCCGCCGCTGATCACGGCCGTGCCGCCATTGGCGACGGCGGCTGACGTGATGGCGACGTTGCCTTCGGCGGTCCAAACGGTCGCGTTGGCGCCGGCGGTCGTGTCGCCGTCCATGTGCTGAGTGCTGGTCAGATCGGTGTCGCTGTCTTCCTGCGTCGTGGAGACGGCGTTGCCGCTGGCGACGGCGGTGGCGCCGGCGTCATGGGCATAGCCGGCTTCCACATCCGTGACCGCGGTGGCGTCGCCGCCTTGGTATTGGGTGTTCGACTGCGCGTAGGCGGCCGGCGCGCTTACGAGCGCTGTGGTGACAAGCAGAGAAAGGACGGCGCGCATGAGCGGGCTCCGTTGGCGGCGCTCTTACGAGCGGCCGCGCAGGCCGGTGAAGTTATTGTCGCGGCGGGCGTTCCACGCGTCCGGATTGGCGCGGGCTTGCTCGATAGCGGCGGTCGCGGGGCTGACGTTGGCGGCGGTTTGCGTCGTGGCCGGGCCCATTGGATCGCCTTCGGCCTGGATCGCACTGGCGCAGACGCCGCTGTCGGTTGCGTTGTAGAAGCGGCTCATCACTTCGACGACCGCGCGTTCCACGCCGGCGCGGACCGCGAGCTGGACCGGCTCAAGGGCGCGCTCGCCGGCGGCGATATCGACGATCGTGTCATCGAAGAAAGAGAATACGCCAGCGCGGAGTTCGCGGCCGATGATCTGCTTTTGATACGAAATCACGTCGACAACTTCGAGCGTGCGCGTATCGATCAGGCGGAAGTCGAGCGCGATGTTCATGACATAGAGGCGCCCGCCGAGATTGCCGACGCCGTCGCGGGCGTCAGTGTGGCCCCCTTGGGCGTCAACGCCCATCGAGCGGATGTTGTAGTTGAGTTCGGTGATGCCGCCGACGAAGTAATAGTCGGAGCCCGGCATTTGGCCGGCATAGATACGGCGGACGTTCTCGTCGCCTTCCTGGCCGATCAAGCGATTGTTGGCGTAACGGAGTTCCAGTTCCGTGACCGACGTATCGAAGCGTTCGACCAAGCGGGCGCCGGCTTTGTTGAAAGCCGACATCGCCATCAGCGAAGCGCCTTGCGTGATGCGGCGGCCGCCTTCTTCCGAGACAGAGCCGGTGTAATCGAGGATGCGGCCGACAGCGATGCGCGGGGCGGCAACCTGATTGCTGGCGGCGTAGCTGTGCAGGCAATCCAGCGCCGGCGTGTAAGCCGTGGGGTTTGCAGTGACAGGCGCATCGCCGATCGGCAGCGCGTACATGCCGTCATTGCCGGAGTGCGGCGTGACGCAGGCGGTGAGAGCGGTGGTGGCCGCAAGGACAGCGAGGGTCTTGAACGCGCGCATTTCAATCGTCTCCGACGACGGCGGTGATGTCGCCGTTATTGATCTGGGTAGAGTCCACGATCACCGTGTTGTAGTTGCCCTGGGTGATCACGTTGAGCTGGTTGCCGATGGCGCTTGAGGCGCCGAAACCGGTGGCGAAGGAATCCTGCAGGCCGCCGGTGAGCGAGCCTTCGATTTCCATGCGTCCATTGACGATAACGCGGTTGCCGTTTTCGTCGCGCGTGGCCGGATTGATCGGCGAGTCAAACGACTCGTAACCCATGCCGAAGCCGCCGCTGAAATCGCCGGCGCCGTTAGGAACCGGATCGGCGCTGGCCGCGCTGGCGAACGCGATAGCGCCGATAAAAATAAACGTACGCACGTGAGGTGCTCCGCAAAAAATTCGTCTGCAGAGCGAGAAAGCAATCGGCGTGCCAGCGATTTTGGCGAGGAAAACGCCTCAAAATCGGATCGCTATGGTTAAGAGCCGTTAGAGCCAGCTCAAATCGAAGCGTTCACCATCGATTAACAGTGCTTTGAGCCGCGCGCGGCCGTCCCGGCCCACGGAGAGAATGGCAAACGCGCGCGTTTCCTGATCCGGCCGCTGCTCACCTAGAACGCGCTCGATGCGCGTCGCGTCGGTCTGGTTGATGTGAAAGCGGTCGACGCCGACATTGAGGCTCAACCAGCCAGGCAGACCCTCAACGCCTTGCGAAGGCGGGGTTGGCGGCGAACAGGTAAATGTGCCTTTAACCGCCAGCGGACCGAGACGTTCAGCTTGATCGCGGGACGGGGCGCCGCCGGCGACAACATAGATTCCGTTGGATGGGCGCAGCGCCACCCATTCCCAGTCGTCGTTCAGCGCGGCGCCGCTGGTGTCGACAGGGCAGGCCTCGGCCGCTTCAAGGCGCCGGGTAAAGTTAAGCTGCACATAGTGGCCGCTTAGGAGCGAGCGCGGATCGACCGCTTCCATGGGCAGTGTGATCTCTTGTCCGTCCGCGCGCGCAAGGCCCTCGGCGATGACAAGCCCGATCAGGGCCGCGGCGCAAAGAGCGGCGACAGTGAGGATGCGAGGGGCGGCGGCGAGTTTCATGCGCCGCTCTTGCGGTTACGCAGCACCAGCCCCGCGATGATCGCGGCGACGGCGCATACAAGGAACACGCCCGCCGCGGCGAGGAGGTCGAGGCCAAGATCGTTCAGCAGCGCGCAGATCGCTATCATGATGCTGAGCACGCCGGCGGTGGTCACCAGACCATGTTGATCGTAACGCCCGAGCGCCAGCACGCCGCCCGACGCCGCAAGCCACGCAATGCGATGCGCAATGCCGCCATTGCCATCTTCCGCGCCGAACCAAGGCAAATACCCGCTGATTGCGAAGAACAGCAGCGCACCCGCCGTGAACCAACCGTAGAAGATTCCCGCGAACGGACGATCTTGAGAATGCAGCCAGCGTGCACCGGTGGCCATCGCCGCCATCATGATTGCGAGGAAGAGAAAGACCCCGGCTTCCGCTTCTGTCTTCCCCGCGAACCATCCGAAGCAGTAGATGATTGCCAGCGCTGATGCGTGCGCGAGCGCGCTCGATCCCCAACGCAATGCAAGATAACCGCTCAGCGGCGCCGCAATCAGCATCCACGGCGTCTCCGAATCCACGCCCGAAAACCAATGCGTGTCAGTGAAATCGCCGAAGGCGATGAAAATCAGGCCGGCCAGCGCCGCGCCCGTTGAGCGCCCCGCCGCACCAAGAGCGAAAGCGGCGACGCCGGCGCCGTAGGCCGCGCTGCGTGGATCGCCGGCAATGTCAAAGATTTGTCCGGTGAGTCCGATCGACGCCGCGAACACGAGAGCGGCGACGGTCAGCAGAATGTTCGAGAGAGTGGGGCGTTCTTTTTGCGCGGCCCACGCGGCGCACGCGCATAAGCCCAGAAACGCCATCAACAGAAGGGCAAAGCGTACAAGTTTCGGCGTTATGTCCCAGTTCGCCGAGACAAAGGTGATGATCGCTATGCCAAGGAGAACGCCGCCAACCCAAGCGAGGGCGGTGGCCGCGTCCAAACGGCGGCTCTCAGGAAGCGTAGCGAGGATTGCGTCGCGCTTGCCGGCGTCCACCAATCCCGCGCCGATCCAACGATCGAGGTCTTGTCTCACGCGGTCTTTGTACGCTGCCATTGGCGTTGAGCTTAACGCGCCGCAACATGACGTCAAAGCAGGTGTTCGCGCTTGAAGCGTAGGCGAGCCGGGCGCAAGCTCCGGTCATATTGAGGTGGGTCCAGGAGGAAACGCCTATGCTGATCGCACAGGTCATCGGCGACAAGGGCGCGGTGGTGCACTCGCTCGCCGCATGCGCAACGCTTGAAGAAGCAGCCCGAGAACTCAACGAAAAGCGCGTCGGCGCGTTGGTCGTGATTGATGCGGAAGGCGCCATTATTGGCGTGTTTTCCGAGCGTGATTTGGTGCGCGAGCTTGCGCGCCACGGCGCCGACGCTTTGGGCCGCGATGTCGCCCACGCCATGTCGCGGGAAATCATAACCGCGCACCCGGACGAAACGATCGACGATTGTCTCGGCAGAATGACGGATCGGCGCGTTCGTCACCTGCCGGTGGTGGTCGACGAGATCCGTTTGATCGGGATCGTATCGATCGGAGACCTAGTGAAGCACCGGATTGCGGTCGCGGAAGCTGAAAACGCTGCAATGCAGGCTTACATCGCTGCCCAATAGCGCCGGTTTTCATCTTGAATTCAGAGGTCTATGGCCCACTTAAAGGAGCCGCCGACTATTCGCATTTGGCTTGAAGCCTGAGAGGCGAATCGGTAGGTTAAGATCGTTGCGGCTCCCGAACGTCTTGCGCAGATAGCGCATGTGTGCGGGCGTGCAAAAATCACGCTGATTTTCTTGGCTTTTTTCGTGTTGCTGAGAAATGCGTTTTTTGCGCGAAAAGGTCGTTGACATACCTAAAGGGCGCGCATAGAAACCGCGCCTTCCGCCGGGACCCAAACGTCTCGGCCCGCACGCGCCGGGCTTCGGCATAGCGTGGGCGGGCTCAGGAAAACGTCCGCCAAAAACGGGCTTTTTCGTTGAGTGGCGCTCTTTGACATTGTGATTTTGGAGAAGGGAAACGCAGGCGGCGGTGTGCTGCAGGCAAGCGAGTAATCGCAAGCCAAGCGACACTGACGGTTATGCGTTTTCTGGAACTATAACTGACTTACAGGATGAGGACCTAGTCTTAGGATTGGGGACCTCAGAATGTGCGTCGGTTCCCGTTACTTA
>JAEUMT010000023.1 GCA_016791365.1 Hyphomonadaceae bacterium
CGCCCTATATCGCGCCTCCCACTGGACGGGCCCGTAGCTCAGCTGGGAGAGCGCTGCGTTCGCAATGCAGAGGTCAGGAGTTCGATCCTCCTCGGGTCCACCATCCTTCGCGGCGCGCAGCGGAGCGAAGGATGTCCTCCGTAGCCTTGGCGAAGGAGGACTGGCGCCTAGCTTAGCGCCGCTTCGGATGGCTTACGCCATGCCGCAGTTGCCGAATCCGTCAAGTACGGGCTAGACGCTGCGCATGGGACTTCTCGGCATCCTCTTCGGCCTGATCGACACGATCATCGCACTGGTGATCGTCATCCTGATCGTCTTTGTCGTCATTTCCTGGCTTTACGCCTTCGACATCGTCAGCCGGCGCAACGGGGCCATCTACGCCGTTTATGAATTCTGCCGCCGCCTGACCGACCCGATCCTGAAGCCGCTGCGACGCCTGATCCCGCCGATCGGCGGCGTCGACCTTTCTGTCCTTGTTCTGCTGCTGCTGCTCCAATTGCTCCGCCAGCTGCTGCCATGGCTGCACGGCGTGCTAACCGGGACAGGTCCGGTCCTCTGAGCAGACTCCGCGTTCGCCTCACACCCTCCGGCGGCGCCGACCGCATTGACGGCGCCGCGCTCGACGACACCGGCGCCTACCTCAAAGCCCGCGTCCGCGCCGCGCCTGAAAACAACAAAGCCAACCGCGCCCTCGAAATCCTGATCGCCAAGGCGTTCGGTGTCGCGAAAAGCAAAGTCACCATATCACGCGGCGGCGCCTCGCGGATGAAAACACTGGAGATCGAAGGCGCCAGCGAGGCCGACATCGCGGCGTTCATTGCGAGTCACACCTGAGACGTTTCCCGGACGCGGCCCCGGCCTTGAGCCGGGGTGCGATCCGGGATCCAGGGGCCGCACGCATCGCGCTTTGTCACCTCCTGGATCCCGGCTCGGCGTTCGCCCGCATCTCAAGATGCGCGCTCACTTGGCCGGGAAGCGTGTGGGCGTGTTAAACGCTGCCAAAGATTCGCGGGAGCGCACATGACCGGACGCAGCATTGACGGCAAAGCCATTGCGGCCAACGTGCGCGCCAGCGTCGCGGAAGCGGTACAGCAACTCCCGGCGCAACCGGCGCTCGCTGTCGTCCTCGTCGGCGACGATCCCGCCTCACACGTTTATGTCGCCAGCAAAGCCAAGCAGACAGTCGAAGCCGGCATGCGCTCGATTGAAATCCGGCTGCCTGCCGAAACCACGCAAGAAGAGCTCATCGCCAAGGTCGCTTTGCTCTCCGCCGACAACGACATCGACGGCATCCTCGTCCAGCTCCCACTGCCCAAGCACATCAGCGAACCCGCCGTGCTCGCGGCGCTCGATCCGCTGAAAGACGTCGACGGCCTCACCGAAGCCAGCGCCGGCAAGCTCGTGCTCGGCAAGCCGGGCCTGCGCCCCTGCACCCCGGTCGGCTGCGTCATCCTTGCGAAAACCGAGCGTCCCGATCTCACCGGCGCCAATGTCGTCGTCATCGGCCGCTCCATTCTCGTCGGCAAACCGGCGGCGCTGCTCTTTCTCGAGCAAAACGCCAGCGTCACCATCGCCCACTCGAAAACTCGCGACCTCAAAATGGTCTGCCGCGGCGCCGACATTCTCGTCGCCGCTGTCGGCCGCCCCGAGATGGTGCGCGGCGATTGGATCCGCCCCGGCGCCATCGTCATCGATGTCGGCACCAACCGTGTGCCCGCGCCGGAGAAGGGCGAAGGCAAGACCAAGCTCGTTGGCGACGTGAACTTCAAAGAGGCAATCGAAGTCGCCGCCGCCGTTTCACCCTCGCCAGGCGGCGTCGGCCCCATGACGATCGCCTGCCTGTTGCGCAATACCGTGCTCGCTGCGTGTGCGAGGCGAGGTTGGGCTGTGCCTGAAGCCCTCGCCAAGAGCTAAAAGCGACCCGTAGCGCTTGCCGCCCCCTAACCTCGCCGTTAGCTTCCCCGCCACAACGGACCCAGGGAGGGGATCGAACGTGGCAAACACACCGACTACCGGGGGCAAAGTAACGCCTCCACTCGGCCGTCTATTCATGCGCAAGAGCGTCGAACAGATGCACGCTGAGCATGCCGGCGGCGAATTGAAGAAGTCGCTCGGCGCACTCAACCTGGTGCTGCTCGGCATCGGCTGCATCATCGGCACCGGGATTTTCGTTCTGACCGGCCGCGCCGCCGCGCTCTATGCCGGCCCGGGCATCATGATCTCGTTCGTGATCACCGGCGTCCTCTGCGCCTTCGTCGCTCTCGCCTATTCCGAGCTCGCCGCGGCCATCCCGGTCTCCGGCTCCGCCTACTCCTACTCCTACGCATCCATGGGCGAGTTCGTCGCCTGGATCATGGGTCTCCTGCTGCTGCTCGAATACGGCGTCGCCGCTTCGACCGTGGCGGTCGGCTGGTCAGGCTACACAGTCAGCCTGCTGCATGATTTCGGAATAAACTTACCCGCCGCACTTACAGCGGCGCCGGGCGTCATGGTCACCGACCCTGTCTCCGGCGCGGAAGTCGCCGGCGTTGTGAACCTGCCGGCGTTGATCGGCATCATCGCCGTCACCCTGCTGCTCTCGATGGGCGTGTCGGAATCGGCGACGGTCAACAACGTCGTCGTCGCCATCAAAGTGACCGTCGTCATCGCGTTCATCGTCATCGGTGCGCGCTACGTGAACACCGATCTGTGGTCACCACTGGTGCCGCCGCGGGAGCCGGCTCTGCCCGAAGGCATGACGCTTTGGCAGCAGATCACTGGCGCTCTTGGCGACGTCGTTACCGGTCAGAACAACGGCGCCTATGGCATCGGCGGTCTGATCCAAGGCGCGGCCGTCATCTTCTTTGCCTATATCGGCTTTGAAGCAGTCTCGACTGCCGGCGCCGAGGCGAAGAACCCGTCACGCGATATGCCGATCGGCATCCTCGGTTCGCTGCTGATCTGCACCGTACTCTACATCCTGACCTGCGCGGTTCTCGTCGGCATCGTGCCCTACACCGAACTCAACGATCCCGCGCCGATCGCCAAGGCCGTCAACGCCATTGGCCTGCCGTGGTTTGCGTTCCTGGTGAAACTCGGCGCCTTCGCCGGTCTTTCGTCAGTGATGCTCGTGCTGCTCTATGGCCAAACGCGCATCTTCTACTCGATGTCGCGCGACGGCTTGCTGCCTTCGATCTTCTCGAAGGTGAACGCGAAGACGCAAACGCCCGTCTTCAACACGCTGGTCGTCGGCGCCGTCGCCGCCGGTTTCGCGGGCTTCAAGGGCCTCGACTTCTTGGGCGACATCACCAACGTCGGCACGCTCGTCGCGTTCGGCCTCATCTGCATCACGGTGATCTATCTGCGCTTCGCGCGGCCTGATCTGAACCGTCCGTTCAAGATGCCGGGTTGGCTGGCGATCCTTATCGCAGCCCTCGGCGCCGTGATGTGCTTCGTGCTGTTCATGTCGCTGATGTCCAACCCACACATGCGCCAGTTCTTTGGCTGGTACTTGGCCGGCGGTGTTGTCGTGTACTTCATCTACGGCATGTGGAACTCGAAGCTCGGCCGCGGCATCACCGTGACCGGCCACGAGCAGCCCAACCCGACACAGCCAAACCAGTAAGCGACCCACTCGCTTAAAACGAACCGTCGGCGTGAAAGCGCCGGCGGTTTTGTTTTGGCGTCAATCTATCCAGTGCACCCTTTGCAGGTTGGAGCGCGGTACGCGCCACGGAACGGCGCTCCACTTGGTGGATAGAGTCCAATCAATCCAACCGCGCCGCCGCTGGGTTACACTCCTTTCGTTCCGCATCACGGAGGGGCTCACCGGAATTCCAGCCCGATCAGCGAAGCGGAATGCGATTGACGAGGTTTTGCTGGCGGGGATGAAACCGCCAGGTCTGCGAGGCTGGAAACTCGTACTCGCCGTTGGCTGATAGTTCACGGATCGAACAGGTCCGCCGGGCTAGAGGCGAGCGCAAAATCAATCGCGGGAACGCGGAGACGAACGTGTCTCCTCCACTCCTACTACCCCCGCACGAACGTCTCCGCGTTCCGCCCTCCCGCCTTCGCAGCTCCGCTGCTTCGGCGTGGCAAGCCATGGCGGTCTCGCCGAAGCGCGCCAGCGCGTAGGCGGACACCAGGGCGCCCTATCTAACCATCCGCTCGCGCTCTATCTCAGGTGCGAAGGAGCAAACCCATGTCCATTGCAAAGATCGGCGCCGCAGCAGCCCTTTCCCGCCTCGAGGATTGGCGCGCCAACGATGAAGGCCGCGACGCCATCGAGAAGGAATTCAAGTTCAAGGATTTCAACGCCGCCTTCGGGTTCATGACACGGGTCGCGCTCTACGCCGAACGCAACGACCATCACCCCGAATGGTTCAACGTCTATAACCGCGTCGAGGTCACACTCACCACGCACGATGCCGGCGGCGTCAGCGATAAGGACGTGGCGATGGCGCACTTCATGGACGAGACCTTCCGCGTCGTAACCGCGCTGAACTAAGTACAGCCAAGCTTGCAGTTTGCCGCGCCGCGCCACACAGTCGCGGCACTTCAGGAGGACCATCATGGGCGGCCGTCTCGCGGGCAAAAAGGTCTTCATCACGGGCGGCGCGCAAGGCCTCGGCGCCGCGATGGCGAAAGGTGTCGCCGGCGAAGGCGCGAAAGTGACGGTGACGGACATCAACAAGGCCGGCGCGGAGGCGATCGCGGCCGAGATCAACGCCGTGCGCGGCGCCGGTACGGCGTTCGCCTTCGGTCACGATGTCACCAACGAAGATCAGTGGGTCGCCGCGCTCGAGGGCGCGAACGGCGCGATGGGCGGCATCTCCGGCCTGGTCAACAATGCCGGCATCTCATCGCGCGAAGGCAGCGTCGAAGAGCTTTCACTCGAAGGCTTTCGCCGCCTGATGAGCGTCAATGTCGATAGCGTCTTCCTCGGCGCCAAACACGGCATCAAATATCTGGCGAAGAACCAGCCCGGCTCGATCGTGAACATCAGTTCGATCGCCGGTCTGATCGCGAACCACACCTCCCCGGGCTACAACGCCAGCAAAGCCGCGGTGTGGCTGCTCTCCAAGAACATCGCGCTCTATTGCGCCAAGAAGGGCCTCGACGTTCGCTCGAACTCGATTCACCCGACCTTCATCGACACCCCGATCCTTGACCCGATCCGCAACATGTTCGGAAAGGATGAGGCCGAGGCGAAGCTGGGGCGCCAGGTCCCACTCGGCCGCATCGGTAAACCGGAGGAAATCGCCGCCGCCGCGATTTATCTCCTCTCGGACGAAAGCCGGTTCATCACCGGCTCGGAACTGAAAGTCGATGGCGGCATCTCAGCTATGTGATTTGCGGCGGCCCTCGCGGCGGCCAAGATTGAAGGTATGCACTTCCTCATGCGCAAGCTCACTGCACTGATCTGCCTCTTTACCCTAGCCGCGTGCGGCCAGCCTGCCGCGCCCGCCGGTGAAGCGCCCGCGACCGGCGCGGCTCAAAGCGACGGCTCGGTCTTGCTCGGCTCGACCCAAAACATGCCGGACTGGCTCTTGGTGCTGCGCACCACCGAAGGCGGCACGGTGCACTTCAACCAGCGCACGATCACCCGTCAGAACGGCCTCGCCGATATTTGGCTGCAAGTTCGCTACGGCCACCCCCAAGCCTGGGACGCGAGCGACGAAAGCACCGAGCGCGTCGTGCGCTATGATGTCGAGCGCATGCATTATCGCTTCAACTGCGCCGAAGAGACGTTCGTGATCGTCGAGCGTCAGATCATGGGCTCTGGCGAGCAAGTCATCGCCCGCGACGAGCCGCAGCAGATTTATCGCGCCACACCCGCCTCAGGCGTTGCACGCCAGATGCTGCCTGTCGCCTGCCGCGGGTCCTGAGCGCTATTGCCGCTGCGGGCGCTGGTAGATGATGTTCGCCAGCAAGACCCGCGCGCCCGGGCCGCCGAGCACACGGTTGACCGCGAGCTGCATGTGACGCGTAAGCTCGGTCGGGTCGGGCGCGGTGCGCACGCGATAATAAGTTGAGGAGTAAGACGAAAGCGCCGTGCGTAGCGCGTCACGAATACGCGGCGCATTGAGCAGAGCGCGATGGCGCAAGTCAGCGTCAGGGATATCCAGGCCCATATCAACGACGATGGTGCCCTGGTTGTCATTTCGCTGCAGCACGCCAGCCGAAAGCGTCGGCATCGGCAGGTAGGTTTCAGCGGAGGTCAGGCGTTCCTGACGCGTCGCCGGGGCTTGAGCAGGCGCGCTTGATCCGCCGCCGGAGGCGGAGGCAGGCGTCGCGAACGAAGCAAACAACGCAACAGCCAGAAGGGGCGCAACAAACCGCATGCCGCGAAGCTGGACCGATGCGGTTAGGGAAAAGTTAGCGAAGCGGCTTGGCCTCGCCGCCTTTGGGCGCATCGCGAAACATCGCGCCAAGGTCGACGGTCGAGCGTTCGCCCAACGCATCGAAATGCTCGCCAAGCCAACGTTCGGCCGCCGCGCGGCCGGTGTCGAACAACGTGTTGAAGAAGCTGAGATCGGTATTGAGATCGACGCCAATCCCGAGCGGCGTCAGCGCTTGAGCCTCGCTGAGATTATGGATCAGCATCTTGCGGTAGCGCCCTTCGGGCAGCCTGCTCTCGTCCAGCAAACGTCCGACGAATTCGATGGCCCGCAACTCGGCCAGCAGGCTGGCGTTAAAGTTGATCTCGTTGACCCGCGCATTGATCGCGCTCGCCGCGCGCGGCGCGCCCTCGCGTTCGATCGGATGAATTTGGACGATAACGATATCGTTCGTCGCCTTCACATCGAACAGTGGAAAGAGCGCAGGATTGCCAGTGTAACCGCCATCCCAATACGGCGTGCCGTCGATGATCACCGCCTTGAAAAGCTGCGGCAAGCACGCGGATGCAAGGACATGATCCGCCGTGAGCTCCGGCTTGGAAAAGACTTGCACGCGCCCGGTTTCAACGTTCGTCGCGCCGATAAAGATCTCAAGCGCCTTGCAACCACGCACACGTTCGAAATCGACAAGCTCTTCGAGCACGTCCTTCAGCGGATTCACATTGAGCGGATTGAAATCATACGGCGACGCCAAGCGGCTGGTGGCGTCGGCCCAGAGCGCTATGTTCTCTTGCGCCCAAGCCGGCATAAACGCGCCAAGAAACGCCATCGTCGGCGTGCGCCGATAGGGGTTCGAATTGCCGGCGCGCGCCACCCCTTCCCAGAATTGGCGCAGCTGCTTTCGCGCGCCTTCCGCGCCGCCTTCGGCCAAACCATCGGCCAGCACAACCGCACACATCGCGCCGGCGGACGTGCCCGAGATCGCGGAAATCTCGATCCGCTCATCTTCAAGGAGGCGATCGAGCGCGCCCCAGGTATAAGCCCCGAGCGCGCCGCCGCCCTGCAGCGCCAGCGAGATGCGCTTGCGCTTCGGTTTGGTCACTGTGCTGTCCAGCCGCCATCGATGTTGAGTGCGGCGCCATTGATTTCGTCAGCCGCCGGCGTCGTCAGGAAGAGCGCAAGACCGGCCACCTGTTCGACTTTCACGAACTCCTTTGTCGGCTGCGCCGCGAGCAGCACATCGTTGATGACCTGCTCTCGCGTCATGTTGCGCGCCTTCATCGTGTCCGGGATCTGGCTCTCGACCAGACCGGTCAGCACATATCCCGGTGAAATGGCGTTGCAACGCACGCTGAATGTGGCGCCTTCGAGCGCGACGGCTTTGGTCAAACCGACAATGCCGTGCTTGGCAGCCACGTACGCTGACTTGAACGGCGATGCGACATGGCCGTGCGCGGAAGCAATATTGATGATGCGGCCGTACTTCGCCGCCTTCATCGCCTTCATCGCCGAACGGATCGTGAGAAACGCCGACGACAGATTGAGCGCGATGATGGCGTTGTATTTCTCAACCGGAAAATCCTCGATCGGCGAGACGTGCTGGATGCCGGCATTGTTGACGAGCACATCGAGCCGCCCAAACGCGCCAATCGCACCTTCAACCAAACTTGCGCACCCCTCAGCCTGCATGAGGTTCGCGCCGTCGTACCGAACAGTGACACCAGTCTCGCTCGCGAGCCCGGAGCGGATCTTTTCGATTTCCGCCGCGTCGCCCAAGCCGTTGAGCGTCACATCCATGCCGGCCTTCGCGAAAGCCGTGGCAATCCCCAGGCCGATACCGCTGGTCGAGCCAGTGACCAGCGCCGCTCTACGTTCGCCCATGTGCTTGTCTGCTCCTCATTGCTTGCGTGTACGCGCCGGAACCGCTAGCGCAGCGTCATACAAATCGACGGCTCGGCGAGGGACTAATGGATTTAAACGCGCCCCTGAACGCATTTGTGGCTGGATTTCCGGATTTCATCATCCAGCTCGGCGTTGCGCTCGGACTCTTCGTCGCATCCTTGGTCATCTACACCGTGATGACGCCGCACAAAGAGCTGGCGCTGATCCGCGCGGGCAACCCATCCGCGGCGCTTGCCTATGGCGGCGTGATCGTCGGCTTGGGCATTCCGTTGGGTTCATGTCTCGCGCACTCGTTCGGCCTGTTCGATCTTCTGATCTGGGGCGTGGTCACGCTGCTGATCCAGCTCCTCGCCTTCCGCTTTGCCGACATCTTCCTGCGCGGCCTGCCGCGCCGCATCGCCGAAGGCGATGTCGCCGCCGCCATCTTCCTGATGAGCATCAAGATTGGTCTCGCGCTGATCATGGCCGGCGCCGTGGCTGATCCAAACGTGCAGCTCTTCCGGGCCGGCTAATTTATGATCCGCCTGGTCCCGGATTGGCTGCTCTACATCGTGGTGATCACGGTGGTGGTGTTCGTCCTGTTCAGGGTCGATCAACGCCAAGACGCGCCCGAGGCGCTGCCGGACGCACCCGAAACCGGCGCCTTCCTGCCGCCGCCATCGCAGTACGATCCGGCGGTGCTGGTTGAGGTCGGCCCCGTCGCTTCGGGTATGGGCAGCGCCTTCGCTATTTCACCAGACGGCTGGTGGCTGACCGCGCGCCATGTCGTTGATGGCTGCGAGGGCGTCGGCCTCATCGTGTCGCGCGGCGCGGCGGCGCGCGTGACCGATGTAAAGCGCGCGCTCTTCGCGGACATCGCATTGCTCAAGACCGAGAGCGCACCGGTGGCGCTTGCGATCGACACCTCGGAGCGCCGCTTCCAGATCGGACAACGCGCCTTCCATGTCGGCTTCCCGCAAGGCCGGCCGGGTGAAGCCTATTCGCGGCTCATTGGCCGTGAGACTCTGATCGCCCGTGGCCGCTACGATATTGAAGAGCCCGTGCTCGCGTGGGCTGAATTGGGCCGCACATCAGGGCTTCGCGGCTCGCTCGCCGGCATCAGTGGTGGGCCAGCCATCGCCGCCAACGGCCAGGTCATCGGCATTACGGTTGCTGAATCGGCACGGCGCGGGCGCCTCTATACGGCTGCGCCCTCTTCAATCCTGCGCCTGCTGCGCGTTGAGCAAATTGAAGCGCATGGCGCGCCGTCCGAGCGGCTGACGCCGGACAATTACGGCCAAGCCTCGGACGATCTCCGGCGGACATTGGCGGTGGCGCAAGTCGTCTGCGTCGCGCCGCAGGACATGCCGCACTCATGAACACGCCGTTCGCCGACCGCCTGATCGAAGGCGTGCGCTCCAAGAACACGCCGCTCTGTGTCGGTCTCGACCCGTTCGCCGACAAAATCCCGGTGCTGTTCGGCAATGCCGCCGAAGACACCTCGACGGTCCTCAAATTCGGCACCGCCATCATCGACATCGCGCGCCAGCATGCGTGCGTGCTGAAGCCGCAGCTCGGCCTCTTCGAGCAGTTCGGCGAAATGGGTTACGCGGTCGCGCGCATGCTGTGCAGCTACGCCAAGCAAGAAGGCATGCTCGTGCTGCTCGACGCCAAGCGCGGCGACATCGGCACGACGGCCGAAGGCTATGCGAAAGCGACGATCGGCGGCGCCCCGGGGTTTGACGCCGACGCCGTCACCGTAAATCCGTACATGGGCAAGGACACACTCGAACCCTTCATCATGCGCGCGCAGGCCGAAGCCAAAGGCGTCGCGGTGTTGGTGCGCACCTCCAATCCGGGCGCCGGCGACTTCCAGGATCTGCAAGTCGGCGGCGCGCCCGTTTGGCGGCGCGTGGCGGAGATGCTTGCGCCAGAGTGCGCGCGGCTACGCGGAGCGAGCGGCTGGTCGGGGCTGATGGCCGTCGCAGGGGCGACGTATCCGGAAGAAGCGCGGGTGCTGCGCGAAGCGATGCCTGAGGCCCTCTTCCTGGTGCCCGGCTACGGCGCACAGGGCGCCAGCGCAGCCGATGCAGTGGCCGGGTTCGTTCAAGCTGGCGGCAAGATGCGTGAAGGCGGCGTCGTCAGTTCTTCGCGCGCGGTGCTTTATCCCCAGGCGGCGCAAGCGGCTACCAATCTCAACGACTGGCGCGCGGCAATCGCCAACGCCATGGCAGCTGCCGCAGCGGAACTCCGCGCCGCCTGTACGACCTGACACGCGACAAACGAAACGCCAGCCGCTAAATCTCGTCGCAGGGATGCGGCCCGGTAATGGGCGAGCGAGGGAGAAACCCATGCGCAGGAACCTGACGCGCGCCATGCTGGCGGCGCTCGCGGTATTTTTGGTCGCGCCGGCCTACGCCGACGGCCCGGGCAATCCAGGACCGGACGTCGCTGCGCCGCCTGTGCGCGCCGCGCCTGTTCCAGCGCAAACGCCGGCGGCGCAGCCAAGCGCCGCGCCGGTGGGCCGCACCGGAACCATTCCGCTCGGCAATGATGGCCTCTCGCTCAATGTGCCGGCGAGCTATCGTTTCTACGGCGAGCCGGAAGCGCGGGCGTTTTTGCAGCGCGCCAATCAGGCAGCGCCTGCCGGCGAGGTTTATGGACTGCTCGCACGCAATGGCGACGACATCCGCGCCCCTGGCACCTGGGCGACGGTCGTCAGCTATGATGACATCGGTTACGTTCAACCGGCGACAGCGTCTGGTCTGAGCGACGCGAACTTTGAAACGCAGGTGCGCGATGCGCGCCGCACGCAAAGCCGGGCGTTCGAAGGCTTCGCCAACGCACCCTCATTCAATACAGAAACGCCGTACCTCGTATGGGGCGAACGCGTTGCCGCCCCTGGCGGCGCGCGAGGCAAAGACCTTCGGTACGAACAAAAGATGCTCGGCCGCGAAGGCGTCGCGAGCCTCACCTCGATCGGCAGCGCCGATCAGGCGCCGGCGATGGCGGAAGCCGCGACTGCGTTGCGCGGCATGCTCTCGTTCGGCGAAGGCAAACGTCACGCTGATTTCCAGGCGGCGTCCGATCGCGTCTCGAACTATTCGGTTCCGGGATTGGTGACCGGCGTGCCGACCACCGAACCGCAAGTGGTTGCGAATGCGGCGTCGACCGCGGGTTCGGGGCAAACGGCGTTTGGCGGCTTGTCCGGATATTTTCCGTGGATCGCGCTTGGCGTCGTGGTGCTCGCAGGCGCCGGCTATCTGGTCATGCGCCGCCGCAACGAAGACGATGAGGACTTCGAAGAAGCCTAAGCGACGCTGACAATTCCATCTCTGACGACGATGGCGATGCGCTCCAGCGTGTCGCCATTATCGCATGGGCCACCGACGCAGGCGCCGGTTTCAAGCCCAAAACTCGCGCCATGCGCGGCGCAAACCAGGTAGCGCCCCTCTTGCACAATCACGCGCCCGTTTGAATGCTGCAGCGGATAGCCGGCATGCGGACACTTATTGCGGAAGGCGGAGATCGTCTCACCCTTGCGGGTGACGAGAACGGTGACGAAAGGTTCGTCCGGATGCGGCGTAACCACGACTGCGCCGGGATTTGGCAGCGCATCAACGCGCGCCAGAACCGTCCCCCGCGCGAAGCTCACGCGCTCTCCGCTTTGAACGGGCGCGAAAGCAAGGCGGTGATCGCTTCGTCGATGCCGATGCGCTCGTTGACGATGGCGTCGACAGCCGCACAAATCGGCATCTCGACATTGTACTTCGCCGCGAGAGCAACCACGGCGGGAGCACTCTCCATACCCTCGGCCACGGAGCGGCGTTCCGCGAGAATGTCCGTGAGCTTGCGCCCCTCCCCTAGAGCCGCGCCCAGCGAAGTGTTTCGTGAGGTGAGCGAGGCGCAGGTGAGCACGAGATCGCCGAGGCCGCAGAGGCCCGAAAGCGTTTCGGCTTTAGCGCCCATGGCGAGGCCAAGCCGCGTAAGTTCGGCGAAGCCGCGCGTGATCAGCGCCGCGCGCGCGCCGTCGCCGAGCTTGCGCCCTTCGGCAACGCCACAGGCAATGGCGATGACATTCTTCACCGCCCCGCCGATTTCTGCGCCGACGAGATCGTCGGCCACGTAAGGACGAAATGTCGGAAGACCGATGGTGGCGACAATACGCTGCGCCAATGCAGCGTCCGGGCAAGCAATGGTGGTGGCCGTGGGAAGGCCGCGCGCCACGTCCTTGGCGAAGCCGGGGCCGGAGAGGACGGCGGGGCCAATATCGGGGATCTCTTGAACGAGGACATCCGTCATCAGCGCCAGCGAGCCGCGTTCGACGCCCTTGGCGCAGAGAACCAGCGGCTGGCCTGGTTGCAGGCTCGGGCGGACGGCGCGGAGCACGGCGCGCATGTGCTGGGCTGGCGGGACGGCGAGGATCAGCTGGGACCTGGCGGCGTCAGCCAGGTCCGCAGTGGCGCGGACGGAACCGTTCAGCTTGATTCCAGGAAGGAAAAGCGTGTTCTCGTTGTCATTATTGATGCTTTGAACGACTTCGCCTTCGCGCGCCCAGATCAGCACCCTGCGCCCCGCGGCCGCGGCCACCTGAGCCAGAGCCGTGCCCCAGGCCCCCGCGCCAAGGACGGATACTGTGTCGAATGGCTCCGGCAATCCTGAATCCTTCATTGAACGTTCAGTAGAAACCGCGTAGCGTGTGGGGATGGACGATAAATCCGCTACCCGCGACCGCATTCTCCAGGCCGCCATGACCCGCATCAAGCACTACGGCTACGGCAAGACAACCATGGCCGAGATCGCTGCCGATTGCGACATGTCGCCGGGCAACATCTATCGCTTCTTCGAAGCAAAGATCGACATTGCCGAAGCCATGGCTCGTAAGCACTACGCCGAAGAACACACGGCGATGGCGCAGGTCGGTCGCCGCAAGGACTGGCCGGCTGATAAGCGTTTGAAAGAGATGCTGTTGAAGCGCATGCGCGACAACTTTCAGATGTTCTCGGACAACGCAAAAATCCTGGAAGTCGCGGAAGTTCTGGCGCGCGAGCGCCCCGTTTTCATGAACGAATTGATCGCGCTTGAGCGCGTTGGCATCACTGCTGTGATCCAGGAAGGCATGGACAACGGCATCTTTGCGAAGGGCGATGCTGAGTTCATGGCTGAGATGCTGCAGGCGGCGACGGTGAAGTTCGGCATTCCGCAACTGATCTCGCGGCTGACGCTGCAAAAGCTTGAACGTGAATTCGAAGGCGTGATGAGCCTGGTGCTTCAAGGCCTCTATGCACGGGGCGCGGAAGCGGTGTCAGCGAAGGCGCGCGCCAAGCAGGAAGCGGATGCGTAACAAGAATTACGCAATTATTGAATAGAATCTATTTTATTCATTGCTCTCTCCGGAGGCTGGTGGTACGTCTAATCCATCGAAGCCCGAGCCCCTGGAGAAACCCAAATGACCACGACCCGCCCCTCAATCTTGCTGTCCGTCTCGTTCGTTTTGGCCGCCCTCGCCATCGTCGCCGTCGCGGCCTCACCGCTCTTCCAAATCGCGGCCAACGTCGTCGCGTAACCAGCCCAGGACCGCGCCTCCCAGCGCATCTCGGGTCTTTTTGCAGGCGCGAAGGGTTTTCCTTCGCGCCTGTGCTTTATCTGCAGTATTGGGGGCATGTTAATGATGTCATGCCAAATTCGCATAACTGGACTGGTGAAACATGCCTACTATTCGGTGCCGAAAGGGTCCATTTCACCCCTGCTGATGTTCGCACCTGCAACATCAATCCAAACTGGGGACTTACTACAATGACCGCTCAAGACCTCCCGGCGACCGCCCGTGCGATGTCTCTCGTGATCGCCATCGCGCTGGTCGCGACCGCCTTCGCGCCGCTTCTGTTCACGGCAGCACGCGTCGTCGTCTAAGCTTTGGCTCCCTTGCGCCCCGCCTGATGGCTGGGGCGCAGGCGGGCCGCTTCCTCGTCTAACGGCCAACGGGGACGCGCTGGAAATGACAGGTCGTCACTGAATCCGAGGCGCAACCTTTCAGCGCCCGCCAACGCGATCATCGCCGCATTGTCCGTGCACCATTTCAGCGGCGGCGCGATGAAATCGTAGTTCCGCTCAGCCGCCAATGCTTCGAGCCTCGCCCTAATCCCCTGGTTCGCCGCGACGCCGCCGGCCGCCACCAACCTGCCCTTCGCGCCCCACACCGTATCGAACATGCACATCGCGTTGCGCGTGCGATCCTCAATGATGTCGAACGCGGCGGCTTGGAAGCTGGCGCAGAGATCGGCTTTGTCCTGATCGGTGGGCGCGCCGAGGCGCTCAACTTCGCGGGCGCAGGCGGTTTTCAAACCGGCGAAAGAGAAGTCGCAGCCGTCGCGGCCGAGCAGCGGACGCGGCAGCGCGAAGCGCTTGGAATCGCCGTTTTGCGCGGCTTTTTCAACAAGCGGCCCACCGGGGAAGCCGAGATCAAGAAGCTTCGCGAGCTTGTCGAACGCTTCGCCGAGCGCATCGTCCATGGTCGAGCCGTAGCGGCGATAAACGCCGACATCCATGACGGCGATGAACTGGCAGTGGCCGCCGCTCACCAGCAACAAGAGATACGGAAATGTCGCGCCGCCTGGGGCCAAGCGCGGCGAAAGCGCGTGGCCTTCAAGGTGGTTCACGCCGATCAGCGGCTTGTTGTGCGCCAATGCGATGGCTTTGCCGGCGAGGAGCCCGACCATGACGCCGCCGATAAGGCCGGGGCCGGCGGTAGCGGCGACGCCGTCGAGATCGGCAAAACCGAGGTTCGCGTCACGCATCGCGGCGGCGATCGTGCCGTCGAGGCCTTCGACGTGGGCGCGCGCGGCGATCTCGGGAACAACCCCTTTGTAGGGCGCATGGTGCGCGGCTTGGCCGAGGACGACGTCGGAGATGACATGTGGCCGGCCGTTTTCATCGAGGCGCAGCACGGCAGCCGCGGTTTCATCGCAGCTGGTTTCAATGCCGAGGACCGTAAGCGGCTTCATTGCGGGACATTTGGCGCGTTCCCCTCACCCGCGCCAGCGTTTAAGTGCAGGAGCATGAGTGCACCGCTTTTCCGCATCGGCGCGCGCGGTTCAAAACTGTCGCTGGCGCAGACCGGCCAGACGCGTGCGCGTTTGGCCGCGATCCTCGGGCTCCGCGAAGACGCATTCGACATCGTACCGATCGTCACCAGCGGCGACCGCATCCAAGATCGCACGCTGATCGAAGCCGGCGGCAAGGGGCTATTCACGAAAGAGCTGGACGAAGCACTGTTCGACGGGCGCATCGATCTGGCGATCCATTCCTTGAAGGATCTGCCGACACGCTTGCCGGACGGCATCGTACTCGCATGCGTGCCAGATCGCGAAGATCCGCGTGATGCGTTCGTAAGCTTGAAAGCACAGACGCTGGCGGCGTTGCCCGCGGGCGCGAACGTCGGCACCGCGAGCCTGCGGCGCCAAGCGCAAGTGCTGTTTGCGCGGCGTGACCTGCGCGTGTCTGTCTTGCGCGGAAATGTCGATACAAGGCTGGCAAAGCTCGAGGCGGGCGATGCGGACGCGACTTTCTTGGCGCTCGCTGGCTTGAAACGGATGGGCTTGGAGAGCCGCGCCGCGAGCCTGGTTGATCCGCACGAAACGCCGCCTGCTGCATGCCAGGGTGCAATCGCGATCACGGCGCGCAGTGATGACGCGCGAGTGCTGGATGCATTGGCGAAGTGTGAGAACAAGGACGCGCGGATTGAGATCGAAGCCGAGCGCGCCTTTCTTGATGCGCTCGACGGTTCGTGCCGAACGCCGATTGGCGCCCTCGCGCGGGTCAGCGGCGCGCAATTGGCGTTCATCGGCGAGACATTAACGCCGGACGGAACGCAACGCTGGCGTCGTGAAGCGGCGATTGCGCTGAGCGGCGACGCGGTTGCGCTAGCGCGGGAGCTGGGTGCGCGTTTAGGCCACGAGATTCGCAATGAGGCAGGCGACGCGATTGTGATGGATACGTGAGAACAGCGTGCATCTTGGACCGCCGGCGCCCTCGCCGGCGCGCGGTGTATGAAACTGCAAAGACGGCGCGGGTTGAACCGCCGTCGGCGAGGACGCCGGCGGTCCAAACATGATAGTGCGCGTCGCCATTACTCGCGCGGAACCGGAAGCGTCGCGCACGGCGGCGCGGGTGCGGGCGCGCGGCGCCGAGGCGATCGTCGCGCCGCTGCTGACGATTGTGCCCTGCGGATACGACACCAACACCGAGGGCGCGCAGGCGATCATTTTCACGAGCACGAACGGGGTGCGCGGATTTCCTGATGCGCGTGGGGCTCGCGAACGTCCGGTGCTGACGGTCGGCGATGCGACGGCGGACGCGGCGCGCGAAGCCGGGTTCATCAACGTGCGCTCCGCCGACGGCGACGTGAACGCCTTAGCGGAGCTGGCGAAGCGTGAGCTTGATCCCGCGAAGGGCAAACTCATCCACATCGCCGGCGATCATGTTGCCGGCGACCTCGGCGGCGAATTGCGGGCTGCGGGATTTTGCGTCGAGCGGCGGCTGGCATATGCGTCAGTGGCGTCTTCTGAATTGCCTGATGCGCTGCGCGAGCCTTTGGATATCGTGCTTTTCCACAGCGTGCGGGCGGCGGAGACATTTCTGGCGCTTGGCGCCCCCAACGCGGTTCAACTGACAGCCGGGTGCTTGAGCGCCGCCGTGGCGCAGGCAGCTGGCGGAACGTCCTGGAAGCGCATTGTTACAGCGCCTAAACCACGCGAAGACGATCTCCTGACGGCCACACTAGCCGGCTAATTCTCCCCTGCTGGCGCAATCGCTTGAGCGGCTAGGCGGGCGGCCCTAAGTTTCGCTTGGCTAGCGACTCGTTTCCGGTGCGAAATAGCGGAAAAGTCTCGGGAAAAAGCCGGGCAGCTCTTGGGGAATAGCATGAGCAGAGACGACGATGACGCCGACCGCGGACGCGGCGAGCCGATCGACGTTGAATATGAGCCGGCGTACCGCGAAGACAGCGGACGCGGCATTGGCACGGGCACGGCGCTGGTCTTAGCGCTCGTGGCGGCCGGCGTTGGCGCCGCCGGAGGCGCGGTGGCGCCGCGGATTCCGGCTATACAATCAGCCTTGAACAAGATCGCGCCGGTTTCCGGCGAGAGCGGTGCGGTGTCGCCTTCAAGCGATGCCGCAAATCTCGATCAGCGCCTGGATGCCATCGAGGCGGTGATGAACGCGCCGCTCGCAACGGCGGCCGCGGGTGAAGCCGGCGACAGCGGCACAGCAGCACGTGTGTTCGCGCTGCAGGCGGGCCTTCGCGGCGTCGAGCAACGCCTGACGACAATGCCATCGACGGCCGAAGTGCAGGCTTTGGTCGCGGAAGTGCGCCGCCTACAGGAGGATTTGCCGGCGGTGGCGGCCGAGGCGCGTTCAGCCGCGACGGCGGCCCGCGCGTCTTATGCTGTCGTTGCGGCGTCGGAAGCGGCGCGCTCGTCAGGACCATTTGAACAAGCGCATGCGGCGCTGGCGACATTGCTGCCAAACGATCCGAATGTCGCCGCGCTCGAGCCGCTGGCGCGCACCGGCGCGCCGACGCGTATCGAATTGCGTGACCAGTTCGCGCGTCTGGACAACGATATCATTCGCGCGGCGCGGCAAAGCCAAGCCGGCGCCGGTTTCTGGGGCCGTATCCAGGCGGCGTTGGCGCAATGGATTGTTATCCGCCGCGCTGGTGCGGGCGACACGCCGGAGGGCATTGTCGAACGCACGCAACAATATCTGGCGGCGGACCGTCTGGCCGACGCCATTCAAGAACTCAATCGTTTGCCGGCGGCGCCGAAGCGCGCCGCCCAAGCGTGGATCAATGACGCGCAGCGCAGGTTGGAAATCGACACGCGCATCGCGGCCATCCGCCAAGAACTGTCGCGGAGCTAAGAGCCTATGTTGCGTGTAGCCTTCCTGCTCATCATCGCGGTGCTCGCGGCCCTCGTGTCGTGGCAGGTCATCAGCACAGACCAAGGCACGGTCGAGATCACATGGTTCGGCACCGAGATCACGACCAGCGCCCTCTTCGGCTTGCTCGTCTTGGTGTTGGCGGTTGCGGTGGCGTTGCCGCTGCTGCGTTTGTTGATGTTCCTCATGGATGCGCCGGGCCGCGTCGGCAAAGCCAGCCAGCGGGCGAAGGTGCGGCGCGGTCAGGAAGCTTTGGCGCTTGGCTTGATCGCAGCGGAAGCTGGCGAGTTCGAAGATGCGCGCCGCCACGCGGACAAGGCTGAGGACCTGATCGACGAGCCGCGCCTGGCCTTACTGTTGCAGGCGCGGGCGGCCGAAGTCAGCGGCGACACGGCGGCGGCTGAACGTGCGTACGCCGGCATGCTGCAAAATGAAGACACCGAGGTGCTGGGCCGCAAGGGCTTGATGGCGGCAGCTCTGAAGCGCGGCGATCGGGTAGCGGCGCGCGCGCACGCCGAGGCGGCGCTCAAAGCATCGAAGACGGCGACCTGGCCATTCCAATACGCCTTCGACCTCGCGGTTCAGCAAGGCGATTGGGAAAACGCCATCGAGACGCTCGATGCAGGCGATAAGCGCAAGCAGATCGAAGACAAAATCGCCAAGCGCCGCCGCGCGGTGCTGATGAGCGCGCAGTCGCAAAAGCTTGAGCGCGACCGCCGTCCGGATAAGGCAGCGGAGATGGCGCAGAAGGCGTTCCGCATGGCGCCGGCGTTCGCGCCTGCTGGTGCGTTGGCTGCGCGTCTATTGGTGGGTGAAGGCAAGAGCGAACGCGCCGCGGCGATCCTGGAAGAAGCCTGGGAAAACGGTCCGCACCCGGCATTGGCGCACGCCTACCGGGATCTGACGCCAGGTGAGACGCGCGAAGCTCGCGCCGAACGCATGCGGGCGTTTGCCGAGCGCCGCCGTGACTCGCGCGAAACCAAGATTGTGCTGGCGGAACTGGCGATGGAGCGCGGCGATTGGGGCGGCGCACAGGCGTCGCTCGAGGAAGCCTATCGCGAAAACCCCTCCTCACGGATTTGCATCCTGTTTGCGCAAGTCGCGCGCGGGCGCGGCGACGAGAACGCCGCGCGCACGTGGCTGGCGCAAGCCGCCGGCGCGCCGCGTGAAGCCGATTGGTCGGATCTCGATCCGGAAGGTCCGGCGTTCCTGTATGACGACAACGACTGGGCGCGGCTCGTCTATGCGTTCGGCGACGGCGGCATGCTGATCCACCCGCGCATGGAGCGCGGCGGCAACGACGTGCTCGGGCCAGTGATGGCGATGCCGACAGCGGTGCTGACGCCGCCAAAGCCGGAACTGCGCGCGGAGCGCGCGCCGGACGACGTGGCCGAAGAAGTGGAAGAAATCCGCTAAGGCCGCCCGGCGATTTGGGTAAGGAAAATGGTGCCGCTTGCGTGACTCGAACACGCGACCCCCGCATTACGAATGCGGTGCTCTACCGGCTGAGCTAAAGCGGCGCCTCCGGGGATGACCCCGGCGAAGGGCGGTTTCCTACGCGGAGCCGCGCGGCGAGGCAAGGCCGGACGGCTTTAGCTTGCAGGGTGCGGCGCTGAGCCCCAAAAGCCAGGCATGTCTCAGCCGGGTTACACGCCCTCTTCGCTCGCCCGAGCACGAAATATCGCCGATCTGCGCCGCATGGCGCGGGAGCGGCTGCCGCGGATGGTGTTCGACTACATAGACGGCGCGGCCGACGATGAAGTGACTCTGGCCCGGAATGTGTCGCGGTTTCGCGATATCGAACTCGTTTGGGACGCGCTCGTTGACGTGGACAAGATCGACACCTCAACGACAATCATGGGCGCGGCGTCGGCTTCGCCATTTTTCATCAGCCCGACAGCGACGTCGCGGCTGTTTCATCCGCGCGCGGGTGAGCTTGCCGTGGCGCGAGCAGCGCACGCCGCGGGCGTGCCCTATGCATGCTCGACTTTGGCTTCGACGTCGGTGGAAGACATTGCGACGGTGAACCCGGGGACGAAGTGGTTCCAGGTCTATGTCTGGCGCAATCGCGCGCTGGTCAAAGACATGCTTGAGCGCGCGAAAGCGGCTGGGTTCGGCGCAATCCTGCTGACAGTCGATGTGCCCGTTGCGGGCAATCGTGAGCGCGATGGCGCGAACGATTTCTCGATCCCTCCGAAAGTGACCTGGCGGACGGCGACGCAGGCGCTGGCGGCGCCGGGCTATCTCTGGGATCTGGTGACGACTCCGGAAATCCGGCCGGCAAACTTCGCCCACATAAAAATCGACGGCGGATTGATTGGATTCATCAACGCGCAATTCGATCAAACAGTGACGTGGGACGACGCGCGTTGGATGCGCGAGAACTGGGACGGAAAGCTTGCGATCAAAGGCATCGCAACACCTGCCGACGCGCAGCGTTGCGTGGCCATAGGCGCCGACGCGGTTTGGGTGTCGAACCATGGCGGACGGCAGCTCGATACGGCGCCGGCGTCGATCGATACGCTCCCTGGTATCGCCGAGGCGGTCGGCGGCGCGGCGGAGATCATTCTCGACGGCGGGGTACGGCGCGGAAGCGACATCGTGAAAGCGCTTGCGCTCGGCGCGAACGCCGTGGCGCTCGGCCGCTCTTATTTGTATGGGCTCGCGGCGGGCGGTGAAGCGGGTGTGCGGCGCGCGCTCGAGATCATGGATAGCGAGCTACGGCGGACGATGGCGCTATGCGGGCGCACAAAGCTGAGCGGGCTCACGCGCGACCTCATATTCCAGCGCACTCTGGCCTAGCTGGCGATCTTCTGCTCGTCGCTGCGTTTGACGAACTCCACCCCTTCGATGGTGCTTTCGAAGTCATGCAGCACTTCGATGGCTTCATCGGCTTCCATCATTGGCGCGACTTCGCCGGGGAAGCGGAACCGCCAGAACGAGTCGATGTGGCGGATGACGCCAACCGCTTCGCCGATCGGGATAAAGAGCGAAGGCGCGCGCAACAGGAAATTGCGGAACGCCGAGGGCTGCCCTTCGGCGAGCGCGGCGAACGCGATGCCGTATTCGAGCAGGGTTTCATCAACGCGCACCAGCGCAAGACCCATCTTTTCGAGGATGTCGCGGCGCGTCTCCGCCAGCATCTGACGTTCGTCGGAAGTCGAGCGGACAATGCGCAAGCCTGCAAAGCGCGGCTTGAAAGCAGCGAGACCCGGACGGATCTCGTCCATAAGCCACTTGTAGTAGAGGAAGCCTTTCCAGGCGAAGACACCCTCGATGTATTCCTCGCCCGACAGACGCAATGTCTCGCGCAAGGGATCGAGCGTCTTGGCGGTCTCATCCGTCATCAGCTTGTCAGCGAGGCGTTGTGAGAGACCACCGGCATCAACGCCGCCGGTCGCGAACGCAAGGCTGACAAGTTGTGCGATTTCCTTGCCGACAAAGGCGCGCATGCGCGTGATGTCTGCTTCGGCGATGTCAAAATAGCAGCGCGATGGATCGATCCCCATGCCGCGCAACCGTTCGCGCAGCAAGAACGGATCGAAAGACGGCAGCCCCGCGAGAACTTTCAGGAGTTCGGCGTCGGCGATGAGGTCGGCGTCGTTCGTGTAGCCGCCGACTGCGTCTTTTAGCAAACGCTCGAAGCGGATTTCGTTGACCATGAAGCTGATGCCGCCGAGTTCGAGCTCTTGTGCGGCATACGGCAGAATGACCTTCGTGGCGGTCGTCGTGGGGCGCGTGAAGAGTTCGCGCTCATGTGGCCGCACGACGTGCTTCAAGATCAACGCACGGTTGAGACGTGGGTTGCGAAACAACGGCTTCTTCTGGAAATCCTCGGTATCGCCGAAGCGTTCGAACGCGAGCGCGAGATTGAGAACACGCGCGGTCGAACCGCTGGCGCGGATCAGCGACAAGTCGCGACGGCCGTCTTTCTGGCGCACGGAAAACCTCCGCTACGCTTATCCGGCGCCCGTCTAAACTTTGCCTTAACCGGAATTGGAATTTGGCGGGAAAGCGCGATCGGGGATCTGATCCGGCGCGACGCCGCGCGGCACGATCTTGAGCACTGAGCGCCAGAAAATCGGCAGCATCAGCAAGATCACGCCGAACTTGACCAGGTTCGCATATGGCGTTGCGTCAAGGGGCGTACGCACCGCCACCAGAAAATACGCGACGAGGCAGAGGAAGATCAGCGCTCCAATCAGAAGGAAAAAGTAACGCTTTGGCGTCTCGCCGATAAGCACACGGCCGTGGGGGTGGGTGTCGGCCCAACGCGCGATCGCGGCGCGGACGAACGGCGTATAGGTCTCGGAGCGCTCTTCGAAATCGCGCGCGCCGATATAATGAGCATTGTCGATGACGATTTTGCGCGCGTGTTTGGGCTGTAGCTCGAAGATGTAGCGCCAGTCGCGCGCCCGCACCGGATCGTGCAGCAGACGTACACTGACGATATCGGCCCAGCGGTAACGCTTCTCGCGACCCGACGAGCCCCGTGTGACCAGCGCGTCGGCTTCGACGCGCCATTCGCGCTCGCTTCGGGAAATGGCGCTCCCGCGCCTGAAATAGGTGACTGGTTCAGTCATGGCCGTCTGCGGAGAGTGTGCTGCTAACGCGCCAAAAGGAAAGGTGGCGCACCCGAAGGGATTCGAACCCCCGACCCCTGCCTTCGGAGGGCAGTGCTCTATCCAGCTGAGCTACGGGTGCAGCCGATGCCCGGGTACCCGAGCGGGCGACACGTCTAACCGAGCTTCGCTGGAAACGCGAGCCCTACCCGGCCGCCGGCGGCCGGACGACACGGCCTTGCAGGTTCTGCTGCACCTGGCGGGCGTCAAAAGCGTTCGCGTCGTCCGCCGGCTTGGCGCCATTGAACATGGCGATCTCCGCGATGGCCTCGTAGCGGGTCACTTCCCTGTAGCGCGTCGGCTCATCCCAGAAGGGATCGTACCAGGGCGCCCAGCCCCAATGTGGCCGGAAAGCCCGGTAGGCAAAGCCGTAACGGCTGCCGTACCCCTCGCCTTGCAGACGCGAGTGCTCTTCGGTGTCACGGTTTGCGATGACGAAATAGTCTTTGCCGTTCTGCAACGTCACCTCGGCGGCGCGATACAGCAGATAGGTCTCGACGGTCTCGCGATCCGTCAGAGTGTTGCCCCGGAAAGTGATGCGGACACGATTGGCCTCAATCGTCTGTTCCTGGAAGCCATAGCCGGCCGGCTGGCCGGGCTGATACGGCGTGGCTGTCGCGCATGCGGCCAGCAGGCCGGCGACAGCGGCAAGCGCAAGCATTCGCATGCGGCGTCTCTCCAATTCGATCCCTCTAGCTTCTTATGTAGAGCGAAGACGCCGGACGCCAATCTCAATCTAGTGATTGGCCGAGCTAGTGGTGGAGGATGGTGGCGACGTTGTTGATCTTGGCGGGCGCCAGTTCCTCACCGGTTGCGAGACGGACGGAATGGATCACCGCCTGAATCTCAGCACGCCAAAAATCGAGGAATTTGTGTACGCGCGGGTATTGGGGGGCGAGATCGAGAGTCTGCCAGATGAAGCTCTGCAGCAGGGCGGGGTGATCCGGCATGTAATAGAGCACTTCGGCCGTCGCCAGGCGCCAGCCCTTTAACCGTAGTGCGAGCTCGTTGGTCTCCACGCGGCCTCCGTAAGCATCCTGCAGCGAGCGTGCTGCGTGTTTGCTTAATCGAGGCTGAAGCTGTGCGGTTTCGCGGTCAACGACGCACACCCGTAGCGGCTGCACATTAGCAACTGCGCGCGGCGGCTGCTCAGCGGCCCGACTCGATTGCCTTCGCCTTCACCATACGCTGTGACGCAAAGTGGCACGCCAAGTAACCAAGCATGATCGGCGGCGCGCCAATGACCGCGGGCACAAACGGCGAGCCGTCGGCGCGGCCAAGCGCGATCGCGGTCATGATCAAAGTCAGCGGAAAGCCAAGACCGAGCAGGAAGAAGCCCGCGATGGTTAGCAGTCTCGCCTCTGCGCGCAGGGTCACGGGATTGGGACGGTGAACAGCCATAAGGGACGCGCTGCGAAAATCGCGCCACTCGCGAAACACGCCGCACGCGCATAGCTTGCGTTGCGTGCGCGCCGCAGGCTCAAGCCATTGTGTTGCAAGAAAAACGCGGTTTCCATCATCCAACGTTAAGTCGGAGGAACTATACTTACATCTGAGGCGTCCCTCAGAAGAACTCGAAAGAAGACGCACCGCGGTATGGCATTTTCGGACCTACTCACCGCTGACGAGCAAGAGCTCGCAGAGCACTACCCAAACCGCGCCGAGCATGCGGCCGACGGGATTGTGCACGCAGTGGGGATACTCGCGGCGTTGTTTGGCGGCGGACTTCTGGTTGCCGTCGCCTTGGTTAATCGCGGCGTGCCGATGGCGACCGCCGGCGCCATCTACGCGATGTGCCTCATGGCGATGCTCGCCGCCTCCGCCATCTACAATCTCACCAAGCCATCCCGCTATCGCCGCGTTTTGCGCCGGATTGATGAAGCCGCGATCTTCCTGATGATCGCCGGCTCTTACACGCCGTTCACGGTGAAGTTGCTGCCGCCCGAGTTTGCGGTGGCGGTGACGGTGGCGATTTGGGTGGCGGCGCTGGCCGGCGCCGCCGGCAAAGTCTTCGCCACCGGGCTCTCGGATCGCGCATGGTGCTTCATCTATCTCGCGTTCGGCTGGCTGGCCGTGCTGATTCTTGGACCGGTCGTGCCGACGCTGCCGCCGCTCGCGATCGCAATGTTGGTTGTGGCGGGTCTCACCTATTCGGGCGGCGTGTTGCTCTATCTCAACCACGCGATCCCCTTCCGGCGTGCGCTTTGGCACGCGTGCGTCATCATTGGCGCGGCCGGGCATTACGGCGCGGTGATGATCGGCCTGGTGCTGAGCTAGACGCGCCGACCAGCGCCGTCGGGTGCGATTCCAGCGCGCCGGTACGGAACACCGCGCGCGCCGGGGCTTTAATCTTCCTCCAGCAGCCAATGGAGCGAGCCCATGCCCACACCAACCGGACACACAACCGCGATCCGCGCCAAGAAAGTCATCGGCACCGCCGTCAAAGATACGAGCGGCGAAAAAATCGGCACTGTCGAAGACATCGTGCTCGATAAGCAGACCAATTCCATTCTGTTCGCCGTAATCGGCTTCGGCGGCGTCCTAAAAATGGGCGAGAAATTTCACCCGTTGCCGTGGGCGACGCTGAACTATGATGAAGACGAAGACGCGTATGTCGTCCCCTACACGAAGGACGAACTGAAGAACGCGCCCGCCGACACGATCAGCGAACTCACCGCCAATGACGGCCTTGCCTATCGCGATCAGAGCTTCGCGTTCTACAAAGTCGATCAGTACTGGACTTGAGTGGTCGAACCGGATTGCAGCGCGCCCGCCGAAAGACGAGCGCGTTTTACGTACGCGCTGTCCGGTGCTAGGCTTGCGGTCAACGGGGGCACAATGAGCGGATGGCGAGACGAGAGCGGACGCACAGCGTCTGAGCGCAAGAAAGCCCAACGATCGCAAGGTCGCGCACGTTTTGCCGATACATTGCGCAAGCGGCCGGCTGCTTTGGTGAAGCCCGTCATCAGCGCGCTCTTCATCGGCGTGCTCGTAATCGCGGTGTTCAATTTCCTTGTTTGAACGCAGGTCGATTGGAGCGACTAGAGCGAAGTTGTTGGGCTCGGCTAATACCTGACATGCGATGTCAGGTGGTCGCGATTATACCTCGCGGCATGATGAAACTTACCCGCCGGGATACAGTCGCCGTCGCGCTGGCGCTCGCCGCGTCAAGCGGCGCCTCGGCGGAAGCCGGAGCGCGCGATATGTCGGAAGTTGAAGACCTCGAACGCCATCGTCACGATTGGGATTGGCTGATTGGAAGTTGGAATGTGCGCCACCATCGTTTGAATGGGCGGCTCATCGGCTCGACCGATTGGGCGGAGTTCGACGGCACATGCACGATGGTCCCGACGCTCAACGGCTTCGGAAATATGGATGACAACTGGCTCGACCTGCCGACAGGCGCCTATCGCGCCATGGGCGTGCGGGCATTCAACCCCACGACACGTCAATGGTCGATCTGGTGGTTTGACGAACGCAGCCAAACAATCGATCCGCCGGTGCGCGGCGGCTTTACAAACGGCGTTGGCCGCTTCGAGGGAGACGACACGCACAACGGCATTCCCGTGCGTGTCTATTTCCAGTGGTCGGACATCACAGCAAACTCGGCGCGATGGGAGCAGGCGTTCTCGACCGATGGCGGGGCGACATGGGAAGTGAATTGGCGGATGCGGTTTACGCGAGCCTAGGCGCCTAGCGCCGCCAGCTGCGGGCGAAGGCGATCATACGGCCTTCGTCGTAGCCGCTGCCCCGCTCCAAGGCGCCGGTGTCTTGCTGACCGAGATAGGCGCCGTCGGATTCCAGAATGAAGAAATCCGGATAGCCCACTGATTGTGGAAAGCGAGCCAGAAAGGGCTCGTTCTGATTCTCGCGGCTGATATTGACTTTGAGGATCACGAAAGACTGTCCGAACGCGTCGCGCACACGCGCTGTGCGCGCAATGTAAAGATCGAGAATATCGCACCAGGCGCACCAATCCCCGCCGACAACAAGCAAGATGCGGACATCGTTTTGCTGCGCCCGAGCGATCGCCAGGCGCAAGTCCGCGGCCGGATCGCGCGCCGCGTCGTAACCCTGTACGATATAGAGCTGACGATCGAGAGCGGTCGGCGGATCCGCCACGGCGCCAGTTGCCGACAAGAAGACAAACGCGGCGAATGCGAGCAACCGACGCATGCTTCACTCGTTCTTGCCGCGTTTCTTGTCGCGCTCGGCCAGGATGCGCAAACGCAATGCGTTGAGTTTGATGAAGCCTTCGGCGTCGGCTTGATTGTAACCGCCGGCTTCGTCGAATCCGACGAGTTTTTTGGAATAGAGCGAGTACGGAGAGCTGCGGCCGACGGTACGCACGCCGCCCTTATAGAGCTTCAACGTGACATCGCCGCTGACGCTATCCTGGCTGGCGTCGATGGCGGCTTGCAGCATGCGGCGCTCGGGCGTCCACCAGAAGCCGTTGTAAACGAGGCCCGCATATTTCGGCATCAGCTCGTCCTTGAGGTGCATGGCGCCACGATCGAGTGTGATCGATTCAATCGCGCGATGACCGTACCAAAGGATCGTGCCGCCCGGGGTTTCGTAAAAGCCGCGCGACTTCATGCCGACATAGCGGTTCTCGACGAGATCAAGACCGCCAATGCCATGCTTGGCGCCAAGGCGATTGAGTTCGGCGAGCAGCTCATGCGCCTTCTTGGGCTTGCCGTTGATCGCGACAAGATCGCCGCGTTCAAATGTAAGCGAAATCGTCTCGGCCTGATCGGGCGCTTCTTCTGGCGTGATCGTGCGGCGATCGCTACGCTTGGTGACAATATCCGGCACTTCGACGTCCGGGTCCTCAAGCGCCAAGCCTTCGCTAGACGTGTGCAGCAAGTTGGCGTCGATTGAGAACGGCGCGGCTTGTTCCTTGCCCTGCGCGATCTTGATTCCGTGCTTCTTGGCGTACGCGATGAGATCGGGACGCCCCTCGAACTCCCACTCGCGCCATGGCGCGATGACCTTCACGTCCGGCTTCAGCGCATAATAGCTCACTTCGAAACGGACTTGGTCGTTACCTTTGCCGGTGGCGCCGTGACAGACAGCGTCGGCGCCGACGAGATTGGCGATTTCGATTTGGCGTTTGGCAATCAGCGGCCGCGCAATCGACGTGCCGAGCAGATATTGGCCTTCGTACAACGTGTTGGCGCGAAACATTGGCCAGACGAAATCGCGCACGAATTCTTCGCGCAGATCATCGATGAAAATGTTCTCCGGCTTTACGCCCATGGCGAGCGCCTTCTCGCGCGCGGGCGTCAGCTCTTCGCCTTGCCCGAGATCGGCGGTGAAGGTCACGATCTCGCAGCCGTAGGTCTCCTCAAGCCATTTCAAAATGATCGAGGTGTCGAGACCGCCGGAATACGCGAGCACAACTTTCTTGACGGAGCCGGATTTGGCCATGGGAGAAGAAATCCTGGAAAATACGCCGAACACCAATCGCGGACTAATCTTTACAATGCAAGAGCACCGCGATGTCGCGGCAAGCCACTGACGTCGAGACTGCGCATTGACGCGCGGCTCATGCTAAAGTGTCACGATGCCTCGCAATCTCGATCGGCTGCTGCGCGACTACATCGAGCCCCCGCCCGGGATGCAGGCCGACTTCACCGCCCCCATGGGCACGGCGGCGGTGTTTACACCGGACTCCATGAGTTGGCGGATCATGAAGAACCCGGTGGCGCTCATCGCTGGCGGCATTGCCGCGGTGATTTTGGAACTAGCCGAACCGCGCGTGCGAACCGGCGTCTGGGAGCATACGAGTTTCCGGCGCGATCCGGTGACACGGATGCGGCGTACGGGCTACGCGGCTTGGGTGACGGTGTACGCGCCGGAGGAGACGGCGCGGCGGATGATTGCCGGCGTCGTGCGCGCCCACGAGCGCGTTGAGGGGCGAACGCCGGACGGCGTCCCCTATCGCGCCAATGATGCTGAATTGCTGACATGGGTTCACGCGACGGCCGCGTTTGGCTTCGCCGAAGCCTACAACCGGTTTGTGCATGCGCTGACACCGGCGGAGTTCGATGGCTATTACGCGGAAGGGGCGCGCGCCGCGCAGCTTTACGGCGCCGATGCCCCGCCGCGCTCTGGCGCTGAAATGGAAGCGCTGTTTGCCGCCATGGCGCCAAAGCTCGAACGCTCGGACATTGTGCTGGAGTTTTTTTCGATCGTCCGCACCGCGCCGCTATTGCCGGTGAAGGCGCTGCAGCGGCTAATGGTGCGCGCCGCCGTCAGCATCACGCCGCACTGGGCGCGTGACACGCTTGGCCTGGGACGCGAGTTCGGATTGCGCCGCGGCGAACACACACTGCTCCGCGCGATGGGGACGGCCGCGGAGCGCTTCGTCATCGAAGACGCGCCGCCGGCGCAGAGCTGCAAGCGGCTCGGCCTGCCGGCCAACTATCTCTATCGCTGAACCTCAAACCATAACCTGGTTGCCCAGTTCAACGGCGCGGCCGGACGGAATGTGGAAGAAGTCCGTCGCGTTGGTGGCGTTACGGGCCAGGAAGATAAACAGGTGATCCTGCCAAAGCGGCATGCCGCTTCGTTCGCTGGGCACGATTGTGCGGCGTGAGAGGAAGAAGCTCGTTTTCATAATATCGAACTTCAAGCCGTGCTTTCGCGCTTCTGTGAGCGCTTTGACGACGTTCGGCGTTTCCATAAAGCCGAACGTCAGCGTCACGCGCCGCACATCGGGCATGTAGTCTTCGACCCTCACGCGCTCACTCTCGGGCGCGCGCGGCGCATTTACGGTTTTCACCGTCAGGATGATGATCTGCTCGTGCAACACCTGATTGTGCTTGAGATTGTGCATGAGCGCGGCGGGCGCGATGTCTGGATCGCCCGTGAGAAAAATCGCTGCGCCGCGAACGCGATGCGGCGGGTGGTGCGACAGCGTCTCAAAGAGCTTCGCCAACGGCTCGTCGCGGCGGGTGGTCTCCGCCAACAGCCGCGTGCCGCGCACCCAGGTCCACATGATGATGATGAGACCAAGCGCCAGCAGCAGGGGCACGAAGCCACCGGACCAGATGCGCTGGAGATTGGAGGCGAGAAAAATGCCTTCGATGATGACGAAGGGGGTGATGATTGCCGCCGCGAGAACCGCCGGGCGCTTCCACAGCTTCCAGATAACAATGAACATCATGCAGGTGCTCATCAACATCTCCCCCGTTATGGAGATGCCGTAGGCGGCGGCGAGACGCGTCGACGAGCCGAAGGCAAGCGTCAGCACCAGCACACCAGCGAGCAACAGCCAGTTGATCTGCGGCATGTAGATCTGGCCGGCTTGTGTCTCCGAGGTGCGGCGGATTTCCATACGTGGCAACAGACCCAGTTGAATGGCCTGCTGCGTGAGTGAGAACGCGCCGGAGATCACGGCTTGACTGGCGATAACCGTCGCCGCAGTGGCGAGGATCACCAGCGGCAGACGGAACATGTCCGGCGCCATCTCAAAGAACGGGCTAAACGTAAATTGAACCGTCGATGAGCCGACAGCTTCAGCGGCGAGACGCGCGCTTTGATATTCGTTGTTCAACGCATCGAGATTGGCGACCACGAACGCGCCCTGCCCGAGATAGTTCAGCGTTAGCGCCGGCAGAACCAGACCAACCCATGCGACACGGATCGGCCGACGGCCAAAGTGGCCCATGTCAGCGTACAGCGCTTCCGCACCGGTAACGGCTAGGAACACCGAGCCGAGCACGATGAACGTCAGAAAGTGGTGATCGATCATGAAGGCGATCGCGTACGCCGGTGAGAGCGCCTGGAATATATCCGGATGCGCCATGATCTGGGTGGCGCCAAGCGCGCCCATGGTGATGAACCAAACCGCGGTGATAGGGCCGAAAAAGCGCCCCATGACGCCAGTGCCGCGCGACTGGATGGCGAAGAGGCCGACAAGAATGCCAATGGCGATAGGCAGAATGAACGGATCGATCGAGTCCTCAAGACCAGGCACCGCCTTTAGGCCCTCAACCGCGGACATGACCGAGATCGCGGGCGTGATCAGCGCGTCGCCATAGAACATGGACGCGCCGGCGACGCCGATCAGAAACAGCAGCGGCGTTCGTTTTCCCAGCGCGCGCTGAGCCAACGCCATAAGCGAAAGCGTTCCGCCCTCGCCCTTGTTGTCCATCTGCATGACGATGACGACGTACTTCAGCGTCACCACGATCATCAGCGCCCAGAAGATGAGCGAGACGATTCCGAAAATCTCTTCGCGTGTCGCGAGCGTGCCATCCTGCAGCACGTGATGGAACGACTCTTTGAACGCGTAGAGCGGGCTCGTTCCAATGTCGCCGTACACGACACCGATGCAGCCAATCAGCAACGCCCAGAACCCGCCGTGCGCAGCCGCGCGCGCGCGGCCGCCGCCTCCGGCGCCGTTCGAGGAGCTGTTCGGATGGGGCGCTTCGGCCGGGGCCTGCGCCATATGGAAATCCCCCTCGGGCGGAAGGCGTTGCCCGGTGGGCCGCGCGTTTACGCCCTTTCACATAGGCGCGCAAATGCTCGCGCCCACGACCTACATGAACCGGGGGTGTTGTGGTTTGGTTACCTTACCGGCAACCGCAGCCGCCGCCGCGGTGGCCGCCGCTACGAACGCTGGAACGGGCGGAAGCGAAGGCAAAAGCCGACGCCGAGGCAGAACCGCCACGAATTACGACCGTCGAGCTGGAATAGTAACCGCCGCCCCCGATGTCGGCGCCAACGCCGCCGCCAGTAAAAAAGGAATTGGAAAGCGTCACGACCTCCGGGCCGCGTTCAACCACCGGTGGCGGCGTCGGCGCCGGGGCTGGCGGGGGCGCGGGCTGTCGGCGCGGGCGGTGACGCGGCGGGCGTGGGCGCTCGATGCCGTCAGCATAGGCCGTCGTCGGGACAATCATCGTCGGCGCCGCAACGAGCGCGAGCGCGGCGAGGAGTGCACGAAAGCGCATGGAACTTCTCCGAATGGAACGCATCAGCTTCGTGCACACGCGCGGCGACGGGAAGGTGTTTCGCTATGCGCGCGCGAAGTTCGCGCGGGCGCAGTAGGCATTAATCAAAAGTCGGTGGCGATGCCCTTGCGTTCCCAATCGCCAAAACGCGTGGGCTCGGGGCCGCTTGGACCGCCCTCTTCTTTTGCGTGATCCGAGGCGATCGCTGCCGCGCGACGCGCCTCCGCCTCAGCCAGAGCGCGCTGCGCTTCCGGCGTCAGCTTGCGGGGCGGTTGAGCTTCATCAGCCATATTGAACCCCAGACACCGGCTCTCGATATCATCTCTCAAGTGAGGAGATAGATGAACCATCTCAAGACGTACATTCTGCTTGCGGCAATGACCGCGCTTTTTGGCGCGATTGGCTACCTCATAGGCGGCGCCGGCGGCATGCTGATCGCGCTGGTTATTGCGGGCGCAATGAACCTCTTCGCCTATTGGAACGCCGACAAGATGGTGCTTCGCCACTTCCGGGCTGAGGAAGTGCAGCCAAGCCATCCGGACGCCCGGGTGCGTGCGTATGTTGAAGACACGCTGGCGCTCGCGGCGAAAGCGGGCCTGCCGGCGCCGAAGGTTTACATCATCGATAACCCGCAGCCGAACGCATTCGCGACCGGCCGCAATCCGGAAAACGCCGCCGTCGCAGCGACGACGGGCTTGCTTGGCTTGCTGTCGCGCCAGGAAATTCGCGGCGTCATGGCCCACGAGCTGGCGCACGTGAAGAACCGCGACACGCTGACGATGACAGTCACCGCGACGATCGCAGGCGCCGTGGGCATGCTGGCGAACTTCGCATTCTTCTTTGGCGGCAACCGCAATCCTCTCGCCGGTATCGCAATCATGATCCTCGCGCCGATTGCAGCGTCTCTGGTGCAAATGGCAATCAGCCGTGCACGCGAATATGAAGCAGATCGCGTGGGCGCGGAAATCGGCGGCGAACCGGAGGCGCTCGCCAACGCGCTGCAGAAGATCGAGGCTTATGCACGCGAGCGCGTGAACATCGACGCTGAACGTAACCCCGCGATGGCGCACCTCTTCATCATCAACCCGCTCGCGGGCAAAGGCGCCGACAACCTATTTTCGACGCACCCGCCGACACAGAACCGGGTCGCGCAATTGCTCGACATGGCCCGGCGTTTCGGGCGCGCAACCACGATCCCAAAAGCAGGTCCGTGGGGCGAAGCACGAGCGCGCAAGCCCGGACCGTGGGGTTAAGCTCCAGCAAGGCGCCATCAACTCTGGTTTGTGCGTTGATTTAGCGGACTATTTCGCCTCAGCGCGCGATGCTGGCCGGCGCTTATGGTTGATGAATCCTTAACCGCCATCCTGCGACGTTCGCTGGTCAGATTTCTGCGACCAGCAATGCGCCGCTTACCCATCCTTCCCGTCGCGCTCTGCGCGGCCATCGGCTTGCCCGCCGTCACGCCCGCCTGGGCGGACTCGCCGATCACGATCGATGGCGCAGATCACGACACGCGACGCGCCATCCTCGACCTCCTGCCTGACCGCGACGATCCGGAAAGTTTGTTCGACGCCGAGCGCATTGCCGAAGAAGCGGCGGCGCGCGCTTTGGCGTGGTTGCGCTCCGAAGGCTATTACGGCGCGACCGTTACGCCGGAGACGACCGAGAATCCGCCAGCCGCGCGCTTGGTCATCGAGCTTGGCACGCGTTTCACCTTTGAGGCGCCGCAAGTGACATACGATTCAGCGCCGCCGAATGCGGTTGCATCACAAGCGGCCGATGAGGCGATCGCAACGGTCCGCGTGCGAGATCCGGCGCGGGCGGCGGCGGTGCTGCAAGCGGAAGGCGCCGCGCTCTCGGCACTGCAATCGAACGGCTATGCCGACGCCGCCGCATTGGACCGGCGCGTGGTCGTTGATCACGCCACCGCGCAAGTCGCGACACAGTTTCGCTTCAACGCCGGCACACTAGCGCGCCTCGGCGGCGTCAGAGCGGAACCGAACACGGTTCTGCGCCAAGGCTTCATGGACGATCTCCAGAATTGGCGGACAGGCGATGTTTACTCGCCGCAAGCGTTGGCGCGGCTTCGGCGCGATCTTACCGGCACGGGCGCGGTATCACTGGCATCGACGAGCCTTGCGCCGCCCGACGAAAACGGCCTGCGCGATGTCATCGTCACGATCGAAGCAGCCAAACGCAACGCGTACGAACTCGGCGTCAGCTACTCGACCACCGAGGGCGCGGGCGTGCAGGCCGAATGGACGCGCCGCAATCTGACAGGCCGCGCGGACTCGCTCAGCGTCGGGGCCACGCTCGCGGAAATGCAACAAGGCTTGCACGCTTCGTTGACACGGCCGCACGCGGCCGGGCTGGGCCACGCAATTACGTTCGGCGCCTCCGCCGATCGCGAGCAGTTGGAAGCCTACAGCCGCCAAGGTATTGCGCTGTTTGGCTCTGTCGACGCGTCAACACGCTTGCGTACGGCCACCAGCTATGGCGTGCGTCTTTCAGCTGACGAATACGACGATCTTGTCGGCACAGTGCGCGACGCGGTGGTGCTCTCGGGCTTCGGCGACTGGCGACATGACACAACCCAGTTCACGCTAGACCCGCGGGACGGATCAATCACCGAGCTTCGTGTTGAGCCATCTGTCTCGACCGGTGATGAAACGCTGGGCTTTGTGCGCGCAACCGCCGAGAGCCGCATCTATGAAACACTTGGCTCCCGCGATCGCCTGACGCTCGCGGCGCGCGGACGTGTTGGCTGGCTCGAAGCCATCGCCGGCGATCCGGATGATGTGCCGCCAGACCGGCGCTTTTATGCCGGCGGCGGCGGCTCGGTTCGGGGTTACGAATACAATTCGATCTACCCGAAGGATCGCGATCTGCTTGGCTTAACACCCGGCGGCCAAGGACAGCTTGAAGGTTCGTTCGAAGCGCGCTGGCGCGTGAACGAAAGCTGGGGCGCTGCCGCATTTGTCGATGCGGGTACGGCGTTTGACAATTGGGAAGAAGCCACCGACCTCAGCTGGGGCGTTGGCTTTGGGGCGCGTTACAATCTCGGCTTCGCGCCGCTGCGTGTCGATATCGCGTTTCCGCTCGACGAGGACGAGCGCACCGGCGATTTTGCGCTCTACATCAGCTTGGGCCAGGCGTTTTGACGGACGAAACGCCACCGCGCACCGCGCCGGAGACGCCCAAGCGTCGCCGCAAACGGTGGTGGGCGTTCGCAGGCGGCGGCGTGCTCGTCGGCGCAAGCGCGGTCGTCGCATTGGGACCGGCCGCACACCTTGTTGTCGACTCCTTTGGCGACGGCGCGCGCGTATGGCGTTTAGGCCGGATAAAAATCGACGATGTCAGCGGCGCCTGGATCGGCAGCCTGCGCGCCGGCACGATCACAATCGAAGACGACGACGGCGTTTGGCTTGAAGCGCACGATGTTGCGCTTGATTGGTCACCCCAGGACATCCTGTTTGGTGCGGTGCGCTTGCATGCAGCCAGTGCAAATTCGATCGCAATAGCACGACAGCCGACATTGCTCGAGCAGCGTCCCTCCTCCGGCGCCACTTTCGACGTTGTTATCGATCAATTGCGCATTGAACATCTCACGCTGGCCGAGCCGGTTGTGGGGCGGGCTGCGGAGTTTTCGGCGGAGGTCGCGCTCGATATTCGGGACGAAACGTTGCGAGGATTGGACCTCACGCTCCGGCGCATCGATTCAGACGACGATCGGCTCACGGCGCTCTACCACGGCGGCGAGAGCTACGCGCTCAGCCTCAATCTCTACAGCGCGCCGGGCGGCGTGATCGCACGCGCTGTCGGAGTAAGCGATCACGGACTGACCGCCACAGCAATCAGCGATGGCGGCGCCGATCGAGGCAATGCGCGCTACGAAGCAGCGGTTGGCGACACGCAAATACTGACTGGCGGCACATCATGGACCGCGACCGAATGGTCCGCGCAAGGACAAGCGCAACTCGACACGCTGCCGGCGTTGGAAAGCCTGGCGGCCCGCGTCGGCCCGAGCCTGAGCTTCAATCTCAGCGGCGCGTCGCAATCGCGCAGCTTCGAGGCGCGCGCCGAAACACCGTTTCTCGCGGTAGAGCTTGCGGGCACGCTGGACGAAGATGGGCAGCTGGATGGCCCAGCGCGCATCGTCGCAACGACACAGCGGCTGTCGGACGTTGCGCGTGAATCGCCTTTCCTGCTTGGCGCGGCGCGATTGGAAGGCGAATTGCGGCGAGCGCGCGGAACGACGGCGATCCAGGGTACGCTGGATGCGCGGGAAATTGATGCGCTCGGACAGCGTACGCGGCTGACCGGGCTGATCGAGGCTGCGCTCACGCAACGCGCCTTCACCCTCAGCGCTGATCTGCGCGCGCCCGCCCGCACAGCGCCGTTGTTCGCGAATGCGCGACTAAGGACAGCGATTGAGTATCGCCGTGATCGCCATCGTTTTGAGCTTGCTCGCACGGACTTGACCGGCGATGCGATCGCGGTGGGCGCGCAAGGCTGGGTCAATGGTGAGGACGGCGAGTTCGCCGGCGATTGGCGCGTGCGAAGACTTGAAGCGCTGGCGGCGGACATGCGCGGTGAAGCGGCCGGACGGTGGCGGGCCTTCCGCGACAACGCCAACAATGAGCGTGTTTGGGCGATCAGCGCGGACGGACAAGGCGCGCGCATTGGCGGATCGCCGAACGTTGTTCCCCAATTGCTTGGCGCAACGCCACGCCTTGACACGCGCATGCGCTATGAGCGCGGCGGCATCACGGTTTCGCACGCGCGACTTGACGGCGCGCAATTGAGAGCCGGCGCCACCGGCCGTATCGTCCGCGGTGACGCAAACCTCGCCCTTGAAGTCAGCGCGCGTGGACCGCTGGATCTAGGCGGCGCTGAGATCGGCGGCGCCATTGACGCTACCGGCCGGCTAACCGGCCGCATCGCACGCCCGACACTTTCCATGAATGGCGCGCTTTCAAGCTTCGCCGCGGGCGGCGTTGTGGTTGAACAACCGATCGTCACGTTCACACTCGCGCCGCGCGGCAACGCTTATGCGGGCCAAGCAGAAGTTACCGGTAGCGCATCCGGACAGCCGCTACACGCCACAGCGAACGTCACGGTCGGCGACGGTGCACTGGGATTGGATGAGCTTGACGGACAATGGGGCGGACTGCAGGCGCAAGGCAGCGCACAATTCGCAGGACGCGGTGTGTCGGCGCAGCTTGACGTGAACGGCGCGATCGACGGGCTCGTGGCAGGTTTGAGCGGCCGTCTTGCCGGAGACGTCGCGCTGACGCCGGAGACTGTCCTGGTCAACGCACATATCGCCGATGCGCGCGCGGGCGACTTGCGCGTGCGCGCCGCCACTTTGCGCGCCGAAGGCCCATTGCAAGCTATCGCGACGACGTTCGACCTTCGCGGCCGACTGCGCCAGGCGCCGCTCGCATTCGGCGGCACAGCGACGCTGAACCTTGATCAACAAACCGCAAGCATTGAAGGCCGCGGCGCGCTCTCAGAGGCGCCGATATTCACGCGCTCGCCGATCCTGGTGGACTGGAGCGCGGGCAGCACCAACGCATCGATCAATGTTGCTATCGATGACGGTGTCGTCCAAGCCGAATGGGAAGAACGCGGCCGCGCTCTCGCCGGCTCGGCGCAAATCGAAGACGCGCCGCTCGGACCGCTAGCGTCGATCTGGGGTGAACGCGCGACCGGCCGCATCGATGGGCGAATGTCGTTGGCGAGCGACGGACGTGGGCTGAGCGGCAACGCGGACGTTCGGCTCGACGATGCGCGCGTGTCGGGCCGCCAGCGCGGCACGTTGGACATGCATATCGTCGGCACGCTGACGCCGACACGTCTCACATCCACCGTCGACGCGACGTCGCAAAGCGGTCTCGTTGCGCACTTCGAGGCTGACGCTCCTGTTGAGACAAGCGCGGCGCCCTTGCGCATTGCGCTGGCGCGCGAACGTCGCGGAAGCGCATCCTGGACCGTGAACGGGCCAGCCGAAGCGCTCTGGGCGGCGGCGCGCCTGCCTGATCAATCGCTTGAGGGCGCACTGGACGGCGAAGGCGTGCTTGAGTTTGGCGCCGGCCACCTCTCCGGCGCCGGACACCTTGAGATCGTGGATGGCCGGTTTGAAGACAAGCTCACGGGCGTGCGCCTGCTAGATCTCGATGCGCGCGTGGCGCTCGATCAACGCGGCGTCACGATCGAAAGCTTCTCGGCCTCCGGGCCCAATGGCGGGCGCCTCACAGCTACGGGCGGCAGCGTCAACGAGCGGCAAGGCAGCATCACGGTCGACGTGAATAACATGCGGGTCGCCGACCGGCCGGATGCGCGCGCCGTGGCGAGCGGCGAGCTGACGCTCGCCTGGGAAGGCCTCCACTCGTCACTCACGGGCGATCTCAATATCGTTGAGGCGAGCATCGACATCGCGTCGAATCCACAGGCGGGCATTCCCACAATTGATGTCATCGAGATCAATCGGCCCGGCGAGGACGATGAGCCGCTTGAGGATGAAGCGCCCCGCCGCAACGGATCGACGACGTTGAACGTCAATGTCAGCGCGCCGGGGCGCGTATTCACGCGTGGGCGGGGCGTCGATGCCGAATGGTCGCTGGACATGCGCCTTGGCGGCACAGCGGCACGGCCGCGGGTGTTCGGTACGGCACGCGCCATACGGGGCACCCTGGCGCTTTCGGGACAGCCGTTCGAGATTGAAAACGCCCTGATCGAGTTCGGCGGCGATCCGCTGGACGCGCGCATCAACCTCACTGCAGTGCGTGATACCGCTGATCTGACGGCGCGCATTCGCCTCGTTGGCACCGCGCGCGATCCGGAGGTGACGTTTTCATCTGATCCGGCTTTGCCCGAGGATGAGATCTTGCCGCAGATCTTGTTCGGTCGCGGGGTTGAAGATTTGTCGGCCCTTGAAGCAGCGCAACTTGCGGCAAGCCTGGCCGCGCTTTCCGGCCGCGCTTCGCTCGATCTTGTCGATGCGGCGCGCGCCGCGGCGGGCCTGGATCGCTTCAACGTTCGACAGGATGAAGACGGCGGCTTCCTCGTCGCCGGCGGCGTTTACTTAACGCGTGACGTGTATGTTGAAGTCGCTCGAACCGGGCTCGGGCAAGCGCAGACGCGGGTGGAATGGACGATCCGTCCCCGCTTGGTGTTGATCACAAGCTTCCTGGGCAATGGCGATCAGCGCGTTTCGCTGCGTTGGCGGCGCGAAACTGATTGAGTTGAAAGGCAGTGGGCAGTAGGCAGTCGGCAGTAGGCGCGCCACATTTCCTACTGCCCATTGCCTGTTGCCTACTGCCGATAAAATGAAGTTCCTGGACCAGACAAAAATCTACGTGCGCTCCGGCAACGGCGGCGCGGGCGCGGTCTCGTTTCGGCGCGAAAAGTTCATTCCGTTCGGCGGACCCGATGGCGGCGATGGCGGCCGCGGCGGCGATGTCTGGATTGAGGCGGCTGACGGCCTCAATACGTTGATCGACTATCGCTACCAGCAGCACTTCAAGGGCGCGACCGGCGGCCACGGCATGGGTCAGAACCGTCACGGCGCCAATGGCGAGAGCGTGATCCTGAAAGTGCCGACCGGCACCGAAGTGCTCGACGAAGACAACGAGACCGTGATCGCCGACCTCAACAAGGCCGGCATGCGCGTATTGCTCGCCCGCGGCGGCAATGGCGGCTTTGGCAACGCTTATTTCAAGTCGTCGGTGAACCAGGCGCCTGAGCACGCCAACCCCGGGCTTGAGGGCGAAGAGCGCGTGTTTTGGCTGCGGCTAAAACTTATCGCAGACGCCGGCCTGGTGGGCCTGCCGAACGCAGGCAAGTCGACGTTCTTGCGCGCGGTGTCGAGCGCCACGCCGAAAGTCGCCGACTATCCGTTCACAACTTTGCATCCGCACCTTGGTGTCGTCACCATCGGTGAGAGTGAGCGCTTCGTGATGGCCGACCTTCCCGGCTTGATTGAAGGCGCCGCTGAGGGCACCGGCTTGGGCACGCGCTTTCTGGGTCACGTCGAGCGTTGCGTCGCGCTCGTCCACTTGATCGACGCGACTGGCGAAAGTGCGACCGAAGCATATCGCACTGTGCGCCATGAAATCGAAGCGTATGGAGCGGGGTTGGCCGAGAAGCCGGAGATTGTGGCGCTCAACAAGATCGACGCGATGACGCCCGCCGAAGCCAACCGCAAGCGCTCGGCGCTGGCGCGCGCAATCGGCAAAGACGTGCGCATCGTGTCGGGTGTGTCAGGCGCAGGCGTACGCGAGCTGTTGAATGAGATCGCCGCTATGTTGCGCGAACGGCGGGCCGAAGAAGTGCAGCAAGCTAAGCCGAACGAGGAGTGGGCGCCGTAAGGCATGAAGCGCGATTTGCCCCTCGCCTATCCCGGCATGAAGATCGGCCTTTTCGGCGGCAGCTTCGATCCCGCGCACGAAGGTCACGCGCACGTGGCCGAAACCGCGCTGAAGCGCTTGGGCCTCGATCGCGTGTGGTGGCTGGTGTCGCCGCAGAACCCGCTAAAACCCAAATCCAGCCCATTCGCGCAGCGAATGCGCTCCGCACAGGACCACGCCCATGGCGCAAAGATGGTGGTTACCGACTTGGAGCAACAGCTAGGTTGCGGCTTCACCTACGAGACATTGCGCGCGCTGAAACAGCTTTATCCTGGCGTCGCCTTCACGCTGATCATGGGCGCGGACAATTTGGCCAACTTTCGCAAATGGCGGCACTGGCGGGAGGTGGCGGAGGCTGTTCCCGTTGTGATTGTGTCCCGCCCAGGTGTCCGCGCCGCCGAAAGGCTTGGCGCGCCGCGCGGCTGGACCCACCTAAACGCCAGACTCCATAGGGAATCTTCCACCGCCATTCGTGCCCGCAAGCGTGCGACATTGGCGAAACCGAAGCGGAAGTGATAGCGTTTCCCGGTCTGGGGTATGAGAAGGATCAAAGACCTGTCGCCTGAAACCAAACGCGTACCGGCCGCAGCCAAAGCCGGAGCCAAGCCGCGCTCGGCCGATCGGCCGGCCCCCGGCATCGATGTGGAAGCAGCCGCCAAAGTGGTGCTGACATCGCTGGAAGACGACAAGGCCGAGGAAATCCTCGCCATCGACATTCGCGGCAAATCTTCTTTCGCGGACATGCTCGTGATCGCCTCCGGGCGTTCGGCGCGGCACGTCGGTGCGCTGGCCGAACACGTCATGGCTCAGCTCAAGGAAGCGGGCATTAAGGACGTTCGCATCGAGGGCATGCCGCAGGCTGACTGGGTGCTTGTCGATGCCGGCGATATTGTCGTGCATATCTTCCGGCCGGAAGTCCGCTCCTTCTACAACATCGAAAAGATTTGGGCGGGCGCGACGCCTGACTCCCAGCAGAACTAAGCCTTGCGCGTGATCATCGCCGCCGTTGGCCGTCTGCGTGACGGGCCGGAAGCGGCGATGACCGTCGATTATCTGCAACGCGCTTCGCAAGCCGGACGACAGATCGGCTTCAAGGGCTTTGATCTCGTCGAAGTCGAGGGCAAGCCGCCGGGCGACATGCGCGCTGAAGGCGCGGCCCTCTTTCGCGCAACCCCGGACGACGCGCGAAAAATCCTGCTCGACGAACGCGGCGCAGAATGGACCTCCCGCCAACTCGCCGAAAAACTCGCGCGCTGGCGCGATGATGGCGTCGCCTGCACGACATTCTGGATCGGCGGCGCTGATGGCGCTTCACAAGGCGTTAAGGATAACGCTGATGAAAAGCTGGCTTTTGGCCGGCAAACGTGGCCGCACAGGCTCGTTCGCGTCATGATTTCCGAGCAAGTTTACCGGGCTGTGACGATACTCTGCTCTACTCCGTATCACCGGGACTGAAGATTCCGGACGATATGGTGGTGGTTAAATGGCTCGAGGCGCAAAACGCGCCCGCGCGCTCGTCGTTTGCGCGACAGGTGCGCTCGCGCTCCTCCTGGGTTCGGCAGAAGCCCAAACCCAACGCACGGCAGCCCAAGCCGAACGCGATCGCCGCGCCGAAGCGCAGCGCGTTGAGCGTCTGCGCACGCAAGCCAATGCCGCGCGCCGGGACGTTCGCGCGCTTGACGTCCGCCTGATTGAAGCCACCCGCCGCCGCCAAGAAACCGAAGCCGCCGCCACGGCCGCCCGCGAACGCCTGACGAGCGTCCAACGCGAAGTCACGGACGAGACTGCCGCGCGGTCCCGCGCCCAGACTTCACTCGAATCCTCAATCATCGCCGCAGCCTTTGCCGAGCGCCGCCTCGAACCCCGCGCCGTACGCGCCGGAATCGTCGCGCGCGCTCTAGGTCCGGCCTTTCGATCAGAGCAGGAGCGCCGCGCAACGGCGTTAGCCGCGCTGCGGCACGCCGAGAACTCGATTACGGCCGAACAAAGCGTGCTGGCGGATGCGCAAAGCGCCATCGCGCAAGAGCGAGGCGGCATCGTTACGTTGCTGGCCCAGCGGCGCACGGTCGAAACCCGCCTCACCCGCGAAGTGTCCGCCGCCGAACGGCGCATCCGGCAGCTGACGGCCGAAGCGCGTTCCCTGCGGGAACTGGCGCAACGCGTCCAACGCGCTTCCGCACGGCGCCAACAAGGAACACCTGCCCCCTCCGGGCCAAGCGTAATTCCCGCCGCATGGGTCGCTCCGGTACAGGGGCAAATCACCCGAAATTACGGCGCACGCGCTGCCGGAGGGTCCGCGGCGCAGGGCGTTACCGTGCGTACAAATTCAGGCGCGCAGGTAGTTTCTCCCGCTGCTGGTGAAGTCGCCTATGCCGGAAGCTTTAGAAGCTACGGAAACGTATTGATCCTCAATCTGGATGGTGGTTACGCTCTCGTCCTCACTGGTCTCGACGCGATCAACGTCCGGGTCGGTGAAACGGTGCGGGCGGGGCAGCTCGTCGGACAAATGACAGCTACGGCCTCTTCGGCGCCGGATTTGTATGTAGAAGTGCGCCGGGGCGACCAGCCGGTTGATCCTGGAAGATGGCTTAGCGCTCGTGGCCTTACTGCGGAGGCCGGCGTACAAGCCGGTTAACGCGAATCGGGCGACGAACGTCCGGGGAGTAAGGGATGCGCTTAGGTTGGGTTTTGGCGCCTGTTGCCGGTGCGGCCGCTCTCGTTGGCGCACTTGCCTGGTCGGCTCCTGAAGAGCGCAACAGCGGCGACATTTACCGCCAGCTTGAATTGTTCGCCGACGTGCTCGCTCGGGTTGAGCAAGATTACGTCGTCGAGATCGACGAACAGCAGGCCATGGAAGCGGCCATTCAAGGCATGCTCTCCTCGCTGGATCCGCACTCTTCCTACATGAACGCGGCCGACTACCGCGAGATGCAAAGCCAGACGCGCGGGGAATATGGCGGCCTCGGCATCGAAGTCACAAGCGAAGACGGCGTCGTCAAGGTCGTGTCGCCGATCGATGGCACGCCCGCGGCGCGCGCCGGCATTCAGGCGGGTGACTTCCTCACGGCCATTAACGGCGAGAGCATTGTTGGCCTCACGCTGAACGAGGCCGTCCAACGCATGCGCGGGGAAGCCGGCACCGAGATCGTTGTCACGATCGCGCGTGAAAACACCGATCCGTTTGATGTCACGCTGCGCCGCGAGACGATCAATGTTCGCGCCGTCACAGCACGCGTCGAGGGCGGCGACATCGGCGTCATTCGGATTTCAACATTTAACGAGCGCACGGGCGCCATGCTCCAGGACGCCATCCGCACCGTGAAGCGCGATACGGGCGGACGCTTGCGCGGCGTCGTCATCGATTTGCGCAACAATCCGGGCGGCCTGCTCGATCAGGCGATCGAAGTCTCGGACGCGTTCCTCGACGGCGGTGAAGTGGTCTCGACCCGGGGCCGCCAGCCGGAAGACGTGCAGCGCTACAATGCGCGCCGCGGCGACGACATGGCCGGCGTTCCGGTCGTGGTTCTGATCAACGGCGCGTCGGCCTCAGCGGCGGAAATCGTTGCGGGAGCGCTCCAAGACCGCAACCGCGCCGTCATCGTCGGCACGGATTCGTTCGGCAAAGGCTCGGTTCAAACCGTTATCCCGCTACAGGGCGGCCGGGACGGCGCGCTGCGCCTCACCACGGCCCGCTACTACACGCCGGCAGGCCGCTCGATCCAAGGCGCGGGCATTACGCCGGATATGGAAGTGGCCGCCCGCCGCATCGATGCAGCCGAGGTTGAGCGCCTGCAGCGTCTTTCAGTGCGCGAAGAAGACCTGCCGAACGCGCTCGACAACAACACCGGCGCGCACCGCCGCGACGCCCATGTGCCGGAAGACCAGCCGCCGGAGAGCTGGAACGCGGAAGAGGACTATCAGCTGTCGCGCGCGATGGAATTCCTGCGCCAAGGCACGGTCGCGGAACGACTGCGCGCCCGCGCCGGCTAAGGCATTTACCTCTCGTAAATCAATATGAAAGCGCCAGTCGTCCTAGTGACGGCTGGCGCGAATTCAGCGATTCTCCCGGCAATGATTCGCCCGCGCGTGAATATGCGGGGTTTCGCGCCCAAGCCGCCTCCAAAGCCAGCGCGACGCCTGCCCAAGCTCACCCACAGGACAATTGCGTTCGCAGTTGTGGGTGTGTTGGCCTTGGGTGCGTTCGGGGCGGTGCAGATGTTCGGCGACCCAGGCGCGGCAGGCCCACGCCGGATCGTGTCGTTGCAGCCCTCATCTGCCGAAGCGAACGCGCCGCGGGTGTCTTTTTCGGACGCCGCCGAGGAAGGCGCGGAGATGCATACGTTCGGCATCGACGAACTGCCGCAGACCGGCGAATACGGCGAGATCGATTCCAACGGTGAGCTTCGCGTTGCTGTGGTTGAATCGCAGCCGGCGCCGAATGCCGGACGACCGCCCTCGCCGCCGCTGCCGCGCGCGCCGCTCGCGGGGTTGTTTGAAAACGGCCCCAATGGTCCGTTGCCGATCGTGGCTTCCAACGGCCGCACGCCCGCACAAGCTTACGCGCGCCCATTTACACCGCGCCAAGGCCGGCCGGCGCTGGCCATCGTCATTGGCGGCCTGGGATTCAACGCGAACGCCACGACACAAGCGATCGATGAACTGCCAGCGGAGGTGACGCTTTCGTTCGTGCCTTACGCGCAGAACCTGCAATCGTGGATCGACCGCGCCCGCGCGAAGGGTCACGAAGTGATGCTCGAACTGCCGATGGAGCCGTTCGATCCTGACGCGGACGACACCGGCCCGCAGACACTGCTCGCCTCGGCGACCTCGCAGCAGAACGTCTCCCGGCTCGAACAATTGCTCTCGCGCGGCACCGGGTACTTCGGCGTGACCAATTATCAGGGCGCGCGGTTTGCAACTTCCGCACAAGCCAGCGCGCCAGTCACGCAGGCGTTGCGGCGTCGTGGACTTGTCTTCATCTCCTCCGGCATCGGTCAGCGCACCGCGCTGAGCGTTGAAGCAGCGCGCGCGCAGCTGCCGATCACAGCCGCCGACCGCATCATCGATGCGCGCCGCGAAGCCGATGCGATCGACGATCAGCTGCTGAATCTGGAAGCTCTGGCGCTGCAAAATCAGAGCGCGATTGGCGCGGGCTTTGCGTATCCTGTGACCATGGAGCAAGTCGGACGCTGGGCGCGCGATGTTGAAGCGCGCGGATATCAATTGGCGCCAGCCTCGGCCGTGCTCAACGCACGCGCCGCGCGCCGATGACAATACCAAAAGACCCGAAGAACTACCGTCCAAATGTTGGCCTTGCGCTGTTCCACTCGAACGGCCTGGTATTCCTTGGCAAGCGCGTTGCGACGGAGGGCCCCTATCAATGGCAAATGCCGCAAGGCGGCGTCGATCGCGGTGAAAAGGTTCTCGATGCCGCCTATCGCGAACTTGAAGAAGAAATTGGCGTAAGGTCAGCGCACGCCGAACTGCTCGAAGAAACGGCAGATTGGCTACATTACGATTTCCCCATCGACGTGCGCACAAAAATGAAGCCGCGTGGACGGTATTTGGGGCAAAGGCAAAAGTGGTTCGCGTTCCGGTTCAAGGGACGTGACTCAGATATAAGACTAGATACTCATACGCCCGAGTTTGTAGATTGGCGTTGGGCGGCGCTCGAAACCGCGCCGGATTTGGTCATACCGTTCAAGCGTCCCGTTTACGAAGAAGTGGCGCGCCGGTTCAAGAAACACACGGTGGGGGCTTCGAAGTGATTGTCTGCCTGACAGGCGCCATAGAGGCGTATTCCTCGTGAAGCGCGGCGCAATGGTGACGCCCGTCGTGTTCGTGCACGGCGCATTTTGCGGCGGCTGGGCGTTTGACGGTTTTCGTGAACCGTTCGAAGCCGCCGGCTTTGAAACGCATGCGCCAAACCTGCCACATCACGAGCGCGGCGCCGATCTTGAGCAGCTCGCACAAACCGGCTTGAAAGATTACGCGAAAGCGATCGCGCACTATGCGCGCGGGCTTCGCGCGCCGCCGGTTTTGGTTGGTCACTCGCTTGGCGGGTTGGTGTCGCAATTGGTGGCGACGCATATGCCCGTCGCTGGACTTGTACTGCTGGCGCCGAGCGCGCCCTGGGGCGTGCCGCCAACAACGCTCGATGAACATGGCAATCAGTTTGGTCTGACGTTGCTTGGCGATTATTGGCGCCGGCCGATCCCGCCCGATTATCGCGTTGCGCGCGCCACAACGCTTGATCGCCTGGCGCGTGAAGATGCGCGCCGTTCGTTCGCGCGTTTCGTGCCAGAAAGCGGCCGCGCCATACGCGAAGCTGTTCAATGGTGGATGGACCATTCCATGGCGGCGCAAGCGCCGGTCTATCGGATCAGCGCGCCGGTGCTTGGGCTTGCGGGCGGCAAGGATCGCGTGAACCCGTCGAGCACGGTGCGGCGCGTGATCGGCCGCTTTCCCGGCAACCAAGCGCACTTCCATGAGTTTGCCGACATGAGCCATTGGCTCATCGGAGAACCGGAAGCCAACGACGTCTCGGCGCTGACGCTGCAATGGCTCGACGCGCGCGGCATTGGCCCAAAGCCGGTGAAGCCAAAGCGCAAACAGCTTTCATTGTTTGGCTGGGGCGAAACGGCCGGCGCTTGAGAACATTCCGCTCGCCCATCAAGGGTGAGGTGAATCGCGTCCACGCAATGTGATCAGCACAATCTCTGGCGGATTAAGAAAGCGCACGGGAATCATGCTCGTGCCGATACCGCCGGTCACATACATCTGCTCACCGCGCTCTTGGACAAGCCCGCACGCATAGCGATCATTCATCAGCGGCACGATCGGCCTGCCTACGAATGGAATTGTCACCTGCCCGCAATGGCCGTGGCCTGCGAGCATGAGCGCGACGCCGCGCGGCATGCCGGCGAACGGATCGGGCGAGTGGCTGATCACGATCGTGTCCGCGCCTTCGGGTGCGCCATCGAGCGCCGCGGCAAAATCGGGATCACCGGTGGTGAAGTCAGCAATGCCTGCGATCACCATGGGATCGCCGCCAGTGCGGCGGATGACGATGTGCCGATTCCACAATGTCGCGACGCCGGCGTTCTCCATTTCGGACTGGACGACCGTGCGGTCATACCAAACGTCATGATTGCCGATGACGCCGACGACGCCATAGCGGGCGCGGATCGCCGCGAATGTGGCGACGCCGCCGGTGATCTCCTGGTTCTCCGCCGGTGAGCGCTCGGACGGATGCAGATGGCCGTTCACATAGTCACCGAGCAGCACGACGAGTTCGGGCCGCAACGCGTTGATGCGTTGCACAATACCACCCATGCGCGCCGCGTCGACATGCGGGCCGCCGACATGCGTATCGCTGATCGCCGCGATCGTTAGCGGCGGCCCGCGCCAGTCTTCGCTCACCACTTCAACGTGGCGTACAACCAGCTGGTTCGGTTCAACGAACCACGCATAGATGTTGAGCCAGTAAAGCGCTTCAAGCAGAGCGATCAGCACGATCCAGATGACGCGACTCCGCCGGCTCAACGCGTTCCAGCGGCGAAAGAGCCAAGCGCACGCATAGATGACAACCGGCAACCCGATGACCGCGCCAATCGTGGCGGGCGCCATTTGGGGATGAAGCAAGTCCGGCGTCATCTCCTATCGCGACGCCTCTTCGGGCGTCGGCTCGCCTGCAGGCATAAAGATGAACGTTTGAAAACCGGCGACCGGAAGATAGCCGATGAACGGATCGCGCTCAGGATCGAACGCGTGATCCAAATTCTCGAAGGTAAAAGACGCGCGCATGCCAGGAACCGATGCCGGCCTGAGTTCGTAAAGTTGCCGGATGTTGTCGGCGACAAGCGATGCGGTGCGATAAGAGTCGCCTGTTATCCCTGCGTCGGAAAAGTTGGCGGAGCATAGACCCGGTCTTGAGCCGTTGAGCCGAATGCGCACCCAAGGCTGTCCGCGCGCTTGACGGAGCTTTGTTATGCCACGTTCCGCGCCATCGCTGACAAACTGATCGCCAAAATCTTCAAGCGTCAGCGGCTGACCACTCTGCATGGCCGCGAAACAGACACGCACGATTGTATCGGCCATCTGACGCTCGCGGGTCACGTCCTGGGCGAGGGCTTGAGTTGCAAGCGCGGCCGAAATTAACGCGCCGCAGAAAATATTAGGAAGCCGCCGGGTCATCCCGCGAGCTTGGCGCACGGCGCATGCGAGTCAACGATGCTGCACGCGTATTAGCGCGACATCGCCGCCTTCATGGTTTCGAGGCGGGCAAGCTGACGCTGGGCGGCGTCCTTCTTCGCGTCGGTATTGGCGTCGCGCAGATCTTCCTGGGCGTTCTTCAAATCGGCATCGAGCTTCGCGGGCTCGATGTCAGCGAGGTCGACCGCCTCTTCGGCCAGCACCGTAAGGCCTTCGGGCGTGACGTCGGCAAAGCCGCCATTGACGAAAATCCGGCGCTCGGCGCCGTCATTGAGGACACGTAGCGCGCCCGGCTTGATGACACTCATCACGGGCGCATGGTTCGGCGACACGCCGAACTCCCCTTCGATCCCCGGCACCACCACGTGATCGACATCGCCGTTGAACAGTTCGCGCTCCGGCGAAACCAGTGCGAAGCTCAGTTTGTCAGCCATGTTAGTTCTGCCTCGCCATCGCGGTAACGCGGATCATGAATTGCGAATTGTGTGATGCGCCGCTCGAATAGACCGCGTCAACCACAGCCAAATTGTTCTTCTGGAGATTGATATCGTAAGTGCGCAAGCGCAGTCCGGGCTCAGTGGGATGAGGCTCGTCCTTCACGCGCTTTGCGTCAGGGTGAGCGCGCTGCACCGCGGCGTCGAGAACATCGATGCTCTTGTCGTTATCGCCTTCGGCGCACCAGATCGTGGTGAGCACGCCGTTCGAATGAAAGAACACGCCGCCATCGCCGACCTGGTAAAACAACGCCTCGCCGTCTTCGGCGATACCGAGGTCTGACTTTTCCTGCTTGCTGATGATGCGCGGCGTCAGCCCGAGCGCGCCCTTCACCGTGCCGCCAATGGCGGCAACGGCGCCGTCAACGGCGAGCTTCGCGGCGACTTCGCTTTGCATCATGCCGATCTTTTGCGCGGCTCAATACGAACGGTGAACTTGCGCGCCTTCGAACCCGGCGCCGGGTAGTTGGCTTCAATCCAAGCCAGCAATCCGCCGGATAGATCGACTTCATACATCCGCCCGCGCGTGCCAGGCGTTGCAGGCGTTTCGATATCGCCAATCTGACGCGTGCGCGGATAAACCTGCTTCAACTTGCGATCGAGCAATTCGAGGCCCTTGTCGCAATCACCGCCGTTGAACCAAACCATGAGCATCTTCGGCGCAAGATCCAGAAACACGCCGGTATCGCCGGCCCCGTAGAAATAGGTCTCACTATCTCCACTGAGGCCAAGCTTGGCGCGCTCCTCAGGCGCAAGCGCGATGGCGGGCGTTGCCGGCGCGACGTAGTTGGTCTTGTCCTGGATGATGGCCAAGCAACGGTCGACGACGATATCCGCCGCGATGTTTGCGGGCGTTATCTCGCTCATGCCGCCTCCGCCGCCAGACGCTGAGCTTTCGCCACGGCTTCTTCGATCGAGCCGACCATGTAGAAGGCCGGCTCCGGCAGATGGTCATACTCGCCGTTCACCAGGCCCTTGAAGCCGCGCACGGTGTCCTTGAGATCGACCAGCTTGCCCGGCGAGCCGGTGAACGCTTCGGCGACGTGGAACGGTTGCGACAGGAAGCGCTCAATCTTGCGGGCGCGCGCGACCGTGAGTTTGTCGTCTTCCGAAAGTTCGTCCATGCCGAGAATGGCGATGATGTCTTGCAGCGACTTGTACTTCTGCAGCGTCTCCTGAACCTGACGCGCCACTTGGTAGTGGTCTTCACCGACAACGTTCGGATCGAGGATACGCGACGTTGAGTCGAGCGGGTCGACCGCCGGATAGATGCCCTTGGCGGCGATGTCGCGCGAAAGAACGGTGGTGGCGTCCAAGTGCGCGAACGATGCGGCCGGCGCGGGGTCGGTCAAGTCGTCGGCCGGAACGTAGATGGCTTGCACCGAGGTGATGGAGCCCTTGGTCGTCGAGGTGATGCGCTCTTGCATCTGGCCCATTTCGGTCGCCAGCGTCGGCTGATAGCCGACCGCCGAAGGAATACGTCCGAGCAGCGCCGACACTTCCGAGCCCGCTTGCGTGAAGCGGAACACGTTGTCGACAAAGAACAGAATGTCCTTGCCTTGATCGCGGAAATGCTCGGCGATCGTCAGACCAGTCAGCGCGATACGAGCGCGTGCGCCCGGCGGTTCGTTCATCTGACCGAACACGAGCGCGCAACGCGAACCCTGGCCGCCGCCCTTCACGTTGACGTTCGACTCGATCATCTCGTGATAGAGGTCGTTGCCTTCACGTGTGCGTTCGCCGACGCCAGCGAACACTGAGTAGCCACCATAGGCCTTGGCGATGTTGTTGATCAGCTCTTGGATCAGCACCGTCTTGCCAACGCCCGCGCCGCCGAACAGGCCGATCTTGCCGCCCTTGGCATACGGGCAGAGCAGGTCGACAACCTTGATGCCGGTGACGAGAATTTCTGGCACCGGCTTTTGATCGACAAAAGCTGGGGCCGGCTGGTGGATGGCGCGCTTGGCGGTGGTTTTCACCGGGCCTGCTTCGTCGACCGGCTCGCCGATGACATTGAGAATGCGGCCCAGCGTTTCTTCGCCGACCGGCACCGAGATCGGCGCGCCCGTGTCGGACACTGGCTGACCGCGGACGAGGCCGTCAGTGGCGTCCATGGCGATGGTGCGCACGGTCGACTCGCCAAGGTGAGTCGCCACCTCCAGCACCAAACGCTGGCCTTTATTGGTGGTCTCGAGCGCGTTGTAGATATCCGGCAGGTGCCCGTCGAACTCAACGTCGACGACGGCGCCGATAACCTGCGCCACGCGGCCCTTCATCTGCTTGCTCATCTCGCTCACCTTCCAGTTTCTT
>JAEUMT010000059.1 GCA_016791365.1 Hyphomonadaceae bacterium
AGCGCGCATCACTCGCCGCCCCAGCTTTCACATGTTACCTATTAAGCATGGGGCAAAGGGGCTGGCACAATCGCGGCTATCTCCCGCATTTTGACGGCTACGACGTCACGCAACACGTCGTCTTCCGGCTGCACGATTCAGTGCCGCCAGGTGAGACCGAAGGCGACGACGTGCTTGATCGTGGCCTCGGCTCCGCCCTTCTCGCATATCCCAGAAACGCCGAGATCGTTGCGCGGGCTCTGCGCTTCCATGACCACGAACGTTATGAGCTAGCTGCTTGGTGCGTGATGCCCAACCATGTCCACGTTCTACTGACGACGAAGCAAAAGTTTGAACTCGGCGCGATTGTACGGACGTGGAAGCAGTTCAGCGCCAACAGCATCAATAAGGCGGTGGGCCGGAGCGGCGCCGTGTGGGCGGCTGACTACTTCGATCGATACGTTCGGGATCAGGCGCAGTTTGACACCGCGAAACGCTATATTGAGATGAACCCGGTTGTGGCGGGGCTTTGTGATAAAGCGGAGGATTGGCGCTTTAGTTCGGTCGGTTGGAGCGATTGAGCGATGCGCGCTTGGAAGCGCGCGATCCAACCTGAACAGGACTGATTTCCGACTTACTCACAATGTCGTTCGGAACGGTCTCGGCCCCACGCCGTTATCTCCTCGAAGCCGCTATCAAGCCCCCCGCTCCGCGGCTTCAAGAAAACTAGCCCCCATGAAAGCGGCCCACCGCCCGGGCCGCTTTCGCACGTTCAGCGTGCGAAGGCTTGCTGCAGCAGAGCCATCTGATTGGAGACGACGTTCGCCGGCTCTTCGATGCTGTCGTACATCGTCTCGTCCAGGCGGCGGACGCGTTCGTAAATAGCGCCGCCGCGGATGATGAGCGCCTTCAGCGCTTCTGGGAGTTCGTCGCTGCCGGCGAAGGCCGCGCTCGGCTGCGGCTCGCGGGAGATGAGGCGATACTTTTCGCTCGAAGCTTCGATCAGCTGGATCTCGCCGTCGCGCACGGCGCGCTGCACGAGCAGCCAGGAGGCGACCTGCATGAGCCGCGTGGTGAGGCGCATGCTCTCGCCGGCATAGGCAAGCGCCGCGGCGCGCGACAGGCGCTTGGACGCGGCCCGGCCCGGCCCGTCGAGATAAGCGGCGGTCTCCTCAACCATCGCCATGCCTTCCTTGAAGGTGCGCTCGAAAAGCTCCGAACGGGCGAAATCGATCGCACGCTTAGCGTCGAAAGACGCCTTCAAAGGGGAAGTCTGGTTCGTATCGGTCATGGGCCAGGAATTTCGCAATATACAGGCCGACGCGCGCAATGGGTTAAGATGGGCGCGTCCCGAACACTGAATCAGCGGCGGCGCGCTGGCTGCGCTTCTTGACGATTGCTTCCTCGCACTGGGCGATCTCGGCCTTCAGCTTTTGAATGCGAAATTCGAGCTCGTCGATCGAGGCGAGTTCCAATTGCTGCTCCAATGGGGCCGCCTTCCTGGCCGGCGGCGCGAACGGATCGTCGTCGATCATGTGCCAATCTCCTCGGACGCGAGTATAAGCCCAAAGTGATCGCAGTTTAAGGGAGGCGCGCGTGCTCAAGCCGTCAACGATGCGCAGGGTTTTTCACGCGCCGGATAAGCCGCTTTCCCTGGTCAATGACGACGTGCCGAAGGTCGGCGACCATGAAATCCTGATCCGGGTTGAGGCGGCGGGCGTGAACCGGCCGGACCTGGTGCAGCGCGCGGGGCTCTACCCGCCTCCGCCCGGGGCGTCACCGGTATTGGGGCTCGAAGTCGCGGGCGAAGTGGTTGAAGTCGGCCACGGCGTTTCACGCTGGCATGTCGGCGACAAGGTCGCCGCGCTGTTGGCGGGCGGCGGCTACGCCGAATACGCGACGGCGCATGAGGGCGCGGCGCTGCCGATCCCGGCCGGGCTCTCAATGGCCGAGGCGGCGGCATTGCCGGAGACGGTGTTCACCGTGTGGGCCAATGTGTTCGAAGGCGGCGCCTTGAAGCAAGGCGAGGCGCTGCTGGTGCATGGCGGCGCTTCAGGCATCGGCACGACGGCGATCCAGATGGCGAAGGCGTATGGCGCGCGGGTGTTGGCGACGGCGGGCGATGCCGAGAAGGTGAAGCTCTGCGAGAAACTCGGGGCCGACCGCGGCATCAATTATCGCAGCGAAGATTGGGAAGCCGTGGTGCGTGATGCGGGCGGCGCGGATGTTGTGCTCGATATGGTGGGCGGGCCGTACGTGCAGAAGAATCTGGACGTGCTGAAGGATCAGGGACGGATCGTGATGATCGCGTTTCTGCAGGGGCCGATGGCGCAGCTCAATCTCATGCGCATGATGTTGAAGCGGCTAACATTGACCGGCTCGACGCTGCGGTCGCGGAGCGTTGAAGAAAAGGCCCGGATCGCGGCGGCGGTGGAGCGCAATGTGTGGCCTTGGATTGCCGCTGGACGGGTAAAGCCGGTGATCGATTCAATGTTCACGCTGAACGAAGCCGAACAGGCGCACGCGCGCCTTCAAACCGGCGCGCATGCAGGCAAGATCGTGCTGACGACTTAGTCCAGATCGGCGGGAACTCCGCTTGGATTATGGACAAAACGTTAGACTGAAATCGAAATGAACGCTGCCGGTTCAAGCTGCGCGCGGTATCATGAAGCCTTGGACAGGGGCGGCAAAATGCAACGCCTTTGCGACAAGGAGGGGACCATGAGGAAGCGTATTACGGCGGTCGCGGCGGCGGTCGCGGCGATGGCTGCGGGCTCTGCTTCGGCGTCCGCGGAAGATTGGCAAGGTTTCTATGTCGGCGCACATGCCGGCTACACGGACGGCGAGGCGGATTCGCCCTACGGCAATGTCGGCGGGCCTTACGTCTTCACCGATCAAGATGCGCCCGACGTCAGCGGCGCCATCTACGGCATTCAGGGCGGCTACAATTGGGAACTCGGGTCGAGCTGGGTTGTGGGCCTTGAAGCGCAAGCCGGTTGGGGTGACCGCGAAGGCGACGACAACGGCACCGGCGGCGACGTCAACGGCGTCGAGATCAATAACGAATATTCAGTCCGCGCCCGTGCGGGCTATCTGATCACGCCATCCTGGTTGCTTTACGCAACCGGCGGCTGGGTTTCCATGGACGTCGACGCCACCGCGCCCACCACAGGCGCCGTGAACGAAAGCGTTGACGGTTGGACCTATGGCCTGGGAACCGAAGTGCGCTTTGGCCCGCACTGGAGCGGCTTCGTTGAAGCGCGTCACGATGATCTGGACCAGACACGCTTCTCCTTCCCGGCAGACGGTTATGACGAAGGCATCACGCCAGAGACCGACAGCATTCGGGTGGGTGTGAACTATCGCTTCGCGGCAGCGCCGCCGCCGCCTCCACCATTGCCGCCGCCAACGCCGCAACGTCCGCCGCCGCCGCCAGTCGCGCAACCTGCGTGCCCGACGTCGGAATTCGTTGTGTACTTCGAGTGGGATCGCTCGAACCTCAACCAAGCCGCGCTGGAAACCATCGACGCCGCGGTCAACCGCGCGCGTCAGTGCAACGTCAGCGGCACCATCGTCGTCGGTCACACCGACACGTCGGGCTCGCCGACCTACAACCAAGGTCTGTCGGAGCGTCGTGCTTCGGTCGTCCGCGACGCCCTCGTGGCGCGTGGCATGGCCGCCGGCTCGATCCAAACGCAAGCGCGTGGCGAA
>JAEUMT010000027.1 GCA_016791365.1 Hyphomonadaceae bacterium
GCTCGAAGGCCGCGAACAGGATCAGGTGCTTCTCGGCGTCACCGGCTCGGGCAAGACCTTCACCATGGCGCAGGTGATCGCGCGCGCGCAGCGCCCGGCGCTGATCCTTGCGCCGAACAAGACGCTCGCCGCCCAGCTCTACGGCGAGTTCAAACAATTCTTCCCGGAAAACGCGGTCGAGTATTTCGTCTCGTACTACGACTACTACCAGCCGGAAGCGTACGTCCCGCGCACCGACACCTACATCGAAAAAGAATCCAACATCAACGAGCAGATCGACCGCATGCGCCACGCCGCGACGCGCGCGATCCTCGAACGCGACGACGTCATCATCGTCGCCTCGGTGAGCTGCATTTACGGCATCGGCTCGGTCGAAACCTACACGTCGATGACCTTCACCGTGAAAACCGGCGACGAATTCGGCAGCCAAGAACTCATCCGCCAACTCGTCGCCACGCACTACAAGCGCAACGAGGCCGGCTTCGCGCGCGGCATGTTCCGCGTCCGCGGCGACACCATCGAACTCTGGCCCGCGCACTTGGAAGACCGCGCCTGGCGCTTCTCGTTCTTCGGCGACCAGGTCGAAGCCATCGACGAATTCGATCCCCTCACCGGCCGCAAAGTCGCGACCATGAGCGCCGTCAAGATCTACGCCAACTCGCACTACGTCACGCCGAAGATGACGCTCGAACAAGCCGTCAGCAGCATCAAGGACGAACTCGCGCACCGCCTCGCTTACTTCCGCGAGAACGGCAAACTGCTCGAAGCCCAGCGCCTCGAGCAGCGCGTCAACTTCGACATGGAGATGATGCTCGCCACCGGCTCGTGCGCCGGCATCGAAAATTACAGCCGCTACCTCACCGGCCGCAAAGCCGGCGAGCCGCCGCCCACCATGTTCGAATATCTCCCCGACAACGCCCTCGTCTTCACCGACGAAAGCCACGTCACCGTTCCGCAAATCGGCGCGATGTACAAAGGCGACTTCAGCCGCAAGTCCACGCTAAGCGAGTACGGCTTCCGCCTCCCCTCATGCATGGACAACCGCCCGCTCAAATTCGAAGAGTGGGACCGCATGCGTCCCGAGACGGTGCACGTCTCCGCCACGCCCGGCCCGTGGGAGCTCGATCGCACCGGCGGAGTCTTCGCCGAGCAAGTCATCCGCCCCACCGGCCTCATCGATCCGCCGGTCGAAGTGCGCCCCGTGCAAGCGCACGGCCACTCCCAGGTCGACGACTGCATCGCTGAAGTCAAAGAGGTCGCCAAGCATGGCTATCGCAGCCTCGTCACCGTGCTCACCAAACGCATGGCCGAGGACCTCACCGAATACATGCACGAGCAAGGCGTGCGCGTGCGCTACATGCACTCCGACATCGACACCGTCGAGCGCATCGAAATCATCCGCGACCTCCGCCTCGGCACGTTCGACGTGCTCGTCGGCATCAACCTGCTGCGCGAAGGTCTCGACATTCCCGAATGCGGCCTCGTCGCCATTCTCGACGCCGACAAGGAAGGCTTTCTCCGCAGCGAAACCAGTCTCGTGCAAACCATCGGCCGCGCCGCAAGAAACGTGGACGGCAAGGTCATCCTCTACGCCGACCGCGTCACCGGCTCGATGGAACGCGCCATGGCCGAGACCTCGCGCCGGCGCGAGAAGCAGGAGAAATACAATCTCGAACACGGCATCACGCCGCAATCGATCAAGTCGAGCATCAAAGACATCCTGGACTCGGTTTACGAGAAAGATTCTCTGACGATCGACCCGCGCGACCCGATGGCCTGGAAACGCGGCGCCGGCGGCGACAAACGCAATCGCGGCGTCGGCGAAGACGGCGCCCCCTTCATCGGCCACAACCTTAAAACCTACATCGCCGACCTAGAAAAACAGATGAAAGACGCGGCCGCCGACCTGGAATTCGAAACCGCCGCCCGCCTGCGCGACGAAATCAAACGCCTGCAGGAAACCGAACTCCTAATCGCGGACGACCCACTAGCGCGGCAAGAAGCCCTGCGCGAAGCGGCAGACACCGCAGTGCGCGCAAGCCGCGAAGGCGATCGCGCAACTGCGACGGGCGCAACAGTGCGAGCAAAGAAGCCGCCATATCGTGGGAGAAGACGTAAGGGGCCCTGAGCTTTGCGTTTACTCAGATCCGGGCAATCATCGCGACGAGATTCGAAATGTCAGACGTCTTCATCAGCTACAAACAGGAGAGACGGGCCCATGCCGAACGGCTGGCGGTCATTCTCGCCGCACACGGGTACGACGTGTGGTGGGACTATCGCTTGGTGCCAGGCGATCGCTTTCGCACCACGATCGAGAACGAGATAAACACAGCTCGAGCGGTAGTCGTTTTGTGGTGCAGATCCGCCATTGAGTCGAATTTTGTGATCGATGAGGCGGATCACGCCAGAAAAGCAAACAAACTCCTCCAGGCTACCATCGAAACGATCGAGCCTCCGCTTGGCTTCCGCAGCTTAGACCACCGACTCTGTTTGGCAGAATGGCGGGGTAACGCCGATCATGAACTCGTCGACCGATTGCTAGTGCCCATCGCCCGTCTTGTCGGACGCGAAGCGCGGCGCCCTCGCGACCTCATTCGCGCGCTCTCGATTAGCCTCAGCTCCCTGCCTTCAATCGCGCCGATCGAAGGCGAAAGCGGCGCCAGCATTGGCGAAGACTTTGGTCTCAGCGCTCCTTCTGAACCCGTCGCTCAGCGTGGCGAACTGGATCGCGGTTTCTATCACGACTGCAAAACAGCTGATGACCTCGAAAACTACCTCAAGCAGTTTCCCGACGGACTGTTCTGCGATGCCGCAAGAACCAAGCTAAAAGCCCTGGACGCGCAGTGGATCTCAGACCTCGGACTCAAGCCGAAGGACTGGAGCACGTTATTTCGAGATGATCTCCTTGATAAGCTCGGCCCTCGCGCATCTCGCGCGGAGCTTGAGCCGCGCGCGAAGCGCGGATCGCCCGAAGCGTTGACACTGTTGGCCTTACTATCGTCGCGAGGCGGCGATGACGACGAAGCAATGCGTCTCTACCTACTCGCCAGCGAGTCAGGGTTTCCTCGCGCCCAACTTGGCGTTGGCGTTTTGCTTGAAGACGGCAGAAGCGGCGAAAAAGACAAAAACGAGGCCACAAAATGGTATCGCCGCGCGGCAGCCCAGAACAATGCGCTCGCACAGTTCTTTTTGTTTCGCGCATTGTTCAGAGGGAAATCTAGCGCCGACAAAAAAGTTGAGGCCTCTGAGTGGTTGCGCAAGTCCGCTGACCAAGGCCTTGATCAGGCGCAGTTTTCGTTGGCCTGCGCATTTGAGGACGGTTACCCCGGAATTTTGAAAGATCCAGCGAAGGCGCTGCAATGGTGCCGCCTCGCGGCGGACGCGGGGCATCTCGCAGCTCAGAACCATATAGGAACGATGTTCGAAAACGGAGTCGGGACGCCCGTCGATTTCGCTGAAGCTTCCAAGTGGTATCACAAGGCCGCCCAACAGGGCTCGAGATGGGCACAGTACAACTTCGCTCGTATGCTCGATGCAGGTAGAGGAACGGAAGAAAAACCGGCCGATGCATTCACCTGGTTTTTGGCGGCCGCTGAACAAGGCCACGCATCTTCACAATTTGAGTGCGGCCGAATGTCAGAGCTAGGTCGTGGCACGAAAAAAGATCCGGCAGCGGCGATGAAGTGGTACAAACAGGCAGCGCGACTTATACCTGAGGCAAAGAGTGCATTGGATCGTTTGTCGGCTCGGTAGTGAGTTGTTTCAGACGTACGCGCCCGGGTACTTACGCGCGCGTCGATGTTGTGACGCTAGGCGAACTCGCTAAACTGCGCACCATGAACAAGTCTCCGCCGCCGGCGGCGTCCTCCTCTGCCTCTTCCTCGGCATCATCTTCGAGCAAGTCGCGATCGGGATTATCGCTGGCCTCATCCTTGGCGCCGGCGCCGGCAAGGTGACCGCGCCGAAGACAATCCGGAGGCTTGCAGATTATCCTTCTCCCGCACGGGCGGGAGAAGGTGGTCGCGGAGCGACCGGATGAGGGTGGGAGTGTCCGTCTAGAGCGCGAACGTTAAAGTCAGCGCTACATCCTGCGCCTCGCCCCCTCACCCGCGCGCGATGCGCGCGACCTCTCCCCCTCGCGGGGGCGAGGTGAACGCCCCTAAACCCCCTTCGTCTTCACCCCGCGAATGAACCCCTCAACCTCGGCCGCGCCGTGCGCGGCTTCATCGCGGTCTTCGACCAACGTCGCTTGATCGATCAGCACGTCCTGCAGGCCGTCCGGCAGTTCGTCCCATTGCAGCACGAGCGCCTGCCCGAGGCGGCGCAGCAAATGCTCATCCGCCTCTTTGTATTTCAGCGTCATCTTCATCGCCATCGGCGGACGCGGTCCGCCATTGCTATGCATGCATCACCGCTTCGAGGCGCGCTTCGTCGATGATGCGATCGAAGCTCTCAGCCTCGCTGCGCACGCGATATTGCTGCGGGCCGGCGTCGCGCGGCAGCGGCGCAACCACACGGCAGGTCGAGGAGATCGCCGAAAAGCCGACAGCACGCGTGATGGAAACGCGTTCGCCGGCGCTGAACTTGGTCTGCGCCATCTAATTACCTTTTCTCGAAAACGGCGCAGCGGAACAAAAAACCGGGCGTCTAGAACTTCAACCTAGGGCGCGGGAACCTGAAAGCAAGGCAAGAAGGCGGATGCCTCCCCTTCTCCCTCGCGGCGAAGGGGCCGGGGATGAGGGGCGAAGATACAAGCGCTGCCGCACGTTGCTTTTCGCGCCAGGGCCAAAATTGGCGTCATGCTGAGCTTGTCGAAGCACGACGCCACGCACAGCGGGTCCGCGTCCGCTTCGACAAGCTCAGCATGACGCTACTTCGAGCACCGGGCGACCTGACACCCATCATCCCCTCGGCCCGCTCCCCGCGAGGGAGAATCCGAGGATGCATCCCAATCTATCCGACCACCCTCAAACCACCCGCATCATGCGCCCCGCATGAACGCCCCGCCCTCTCCTGACACGCTCGCCCTCACAGTGCCGCCCGCACTGTGGCGTGTCGCGGCGGCGTTCATGCACATTCTCCATTCGCTCTTCGGCACGCCGGGCGATCTCGCCGGCCAGCTCACGCTGACACTCAAGGCATATCAGCTGACGGCGTCATGGCTGCGCTGCGGTGAAGCGATGATGCGGCGCCTGTTGCTGATCGAGGCGCAGTCGTTCGCCAAATCCGACACCCGCACACGACCGCGCGCGTCGGTCAGGCGAACGCACAAACCGCCATGCAGGCCCGAAGCGCCGGCGACATGGCGCGTCAGCTTCCGCTGTTTCGCCGAGCGCCACAAACAGCTTCGGCCCGATGCGCGACAACAGACCGGCGACCTTGAAAGCATCCGCCGTCGCGCACCCAAGACCTGGCGTTCATCCCAGGCGCTCGCCGAGCGCTACGAAGCCTTGCTGCGCGCGTTCAACAATCCGCTCGCCTTGGCGCGCCGCCTCGCGCGGCAACTCCACGCGACGCCGCAGCGCGCGTACCGCATGCTGATCGCGCCGCCCGAAGCGCGTCGTCGCATCGATCATTATGCGGAACTCTCTGCCGCAGCGGAAACTTCAGCGGCGTTGTTCAATACCAGCTAGCGCGTCTAAGAAAGACGCATGCGCTTACACCATCCACGTATCACCCCGCTCAGCGACGCCGCGCTCACCCCGGAGCAGCGCGAGGCCTTGTCGCGCGCCGTTGTCCCCGGCCGCCAGCCGCTCAACATCTTCCGCACCTTCGCGCACGCGCCCGAAGCGCTCGCCGCGTTCCTGCCCTGGGGCGGCTACATTCTTTCGAAGAAAAACAGCCTCAACGCGCGCCAGCGCGAAATCGTCATTCTGCGCACCGGCTATCTTTGCCGCTCCGGCTACGAATGGACACAGCACGTCGAAATCGCTCTGCGCGCCGGCATTACCGAAGCGGAAATCGAAGCCATCAAAGCCGGCGCCGATGCGCCAAACTGGTCTGCGGCCGACGCGGCCCTGATCCGCGCCAGCGATGACCTTCACAAAGCGCAATTCATCTCGGACGAAGTCTGGGCCGGGTTGAAGCTGCATTTCAACGACCGTCAATGCATGGATTGCGTTCTGACCGCCGGACAATACACGCTGGTTTCGATGCTGCTGAACTCCTTGGGCGTGCAACTCGACGAAGGCCAAAAACTCGACCCCGATCTCAACGAACGACCTTAACCTCTACGGTATGCGCCTGGGCTGATTGGTCTCTTTCTAGCGCCGCGGGTTCAGGCTAGGTCTCTGCCAATGACGCTCGACAAAGACCTCGCCAACGTTGCTCAAGCCCTCAAGCGTGGCGCGCTGCACGAAGCGCTCACCATCGCCGAGCGCGTCGTCGCGAGCGCGCCGAACAACGCCAGGGCGCTCGCCCTCAAAGGCGAAGCGCAACTCTATCTCGGCCAAGCCGAAAACGCCGCGCGGACCTTGGCGCAAGCGCAGCGGCTCGACACCGGCAATGTCGAACTCCTCGTTCAACTCGGCCTCGCCCTCCAAAACGCGGGCCGCCCACATGAAGCCGTCGCGGCCTTGGAAGACGCCCTAAAGCTCGACAGCGCACATGGGTTGGCCCGCCTCAATCTCGGCGCGGCGCTGGCCGCCAGCGGCCAACTCGATCGCGCCGTTCAGGCGCTCATGCCCGGTGTCGAAAATCCGGCCATCGCGCCACGCGCCGCCGCCGGCCTGGCGCATATTCTGGAACAGCTGCAGCAATGGGCGCCGGCCGAAAAATACGCGCGTATCTGGACAGGCCTTGAGCCCGCCAACGAACATGCCTGGCGCGCCCTATCGCGCGCACTCTGGGAAATGGGCGACGTGCGGCGCGCGCTGGAAAGCTATCGCGCCTTCCTGAAATTCGGCGGCCGCAATCCCGCAGCCCTGGTTTCATTCGCACGCATCTGTCTGTCCGCACGCCAACTTGAAGATGCGGAAGCAGCCCTCACCGAAGCCCAAGCCATGACGCCCACGAACGCCGATATGCTATCGGCCTTCGCATTGTTGCGCGTGTTTCAGGGCAAGCTCGACGAAGCCGAAGCCAGCGCCAGGCGATCTCTCGCGGCCAACCCCGCGGACGCGTCGGCGTTCAGAGTGCTGTCGGAAGTCTCCGAAGGCAAATTGTCGGGCGCGGACGTCGCGCTGCTTGAAACCGCGGCAAAGCGTACGGACCTCATCGCCAACGACGCGGCGTCGCTGCAATTTTCCTTGGGCGACTATTACGACGCCGCCGGTCTGTTCGACAAAGCGTTTGCGTCTTACTCAAACGCGAACCAAATCATGCTGGCGAACGCCAGCCGCGCAACGTTGTACGATCGCGAGGTGCAATCGCGTTTTGTGACGAGTCTCATTGCCGCCCGCGGCGAAACGCGACCAGCGCACGCGACGCAATTTTCGCCAGATGTGACGCCTGTCTTCATCGTCGGCATGCCGCGCTCGGGCACGACTTTGATCGAAAGCGTGCTGGCGGCGCATCCGGCCGTGGAGGCGTTTGGTGAACGCGAAGCGATGCGCCGTATTGCGGCGGAACGATACGCACGCGGTCCGCAAGCGCCGCCGACGCCGGCTGAACTGGAATTGTGGGCGCGCCGCTATCTGGAAGAGACACGGTCTTCGCCGGCGAAAGTGATCGTCGACAAGAACCCTTGGAACTACGATTGCGTGGATCTCATCTTCGATATTTTCCCGAACGCGAAGGTCATCCACATTCGGCGTGACGCGGTTGAAACCGGCTTTTCGATCTTCAAGAACCAGTTCAGCGGCTTCATGACCTTCACCAACGATCTCTCAGCGATCGGCCACTATTACAAACAATACGCCCGTCTCATTTCACATTGGGAAGCTTTGTACGGCGATCGTATCTTGTCCCTGCAATATGAAACATTCGTCGACGACTTCGAGAAATCAGCGCGCGCGCTGATTGGCTATTGCGGCCTCGACTGGAACGACAATTCCCTCAAGTTCTGGAAGACGCCGCGCACGATTTCGACCATGACCGCCGTATCGGCGCGAAAGCCGGTTGTGGGTCAGCGGCGGCGCGCCGATCACTACATTGCGCACCTTGAGCCATTGATCTCGCAACTGAGAGCTGAAGGCGTCGATCTCCGCACCGGCAAACTCGGACTTGGGGAGCAACGCCCGTGAGCGGCACAACCGCGGCAGCCCTACTCGAACAAGCTCGTGCAAGCGGCGCGCGCGGCGACGTCGCCGGCCAAATGACGGCCGTGGATCGCGTGCTTGCCGCCCAACCGCAAAATGCCGCCGCGCTTTTGATGAAGGCGGATATCCTCACAAAGCAAGGTGACCTCCGCGGCGCCGTAGCCTTCTATGCGGCCGTGACGCGTCAGCGCGCGGCGGGCAATAGCGGCGTTTCAGATCAAGACTTCGAACGCGCGCGCGGCGTGCTGGACCGTTTCGCGCATGAATTTGAGGACCACATCCGCGCCGAACTCGCTGCGCAGGGATTCAGCGGCGCGAACCTGCCGGCGCGGTTCTCGAGAGCTCTCGACATCCTGGTCGGCAAGAAGCGCGCCTATCAGCAGCAGCCACGTCACCTGTTCGTCCCCGAACTTGCGCCGGTGCAGTTCTTCGAACGGAAGGACTTTCCTTTCCTCGATCGCGTTGAAGCCGCATTCGGCGCCATTCGCGCTGAACTCGAGCACGTCATCGCGACGGCGACTGGCTTCGAGCCTTACGTGAAGGCGGCGGCGAACCGCCCGCCATCAACACAACGCGGCCTTGTCGGCAACGAGGCGTGGAGCGCGTTCTTTCTGATCAAGGACGGCGAAGTCACGCCAGGCGGCGAACAATGCCCCGCTACGCTGGAAGCTCTTTCGGAGGCGCCCGTCGCCCGGATTCCGAACCACTCGCCGCTCGTCCTCTTTTCCAAGCTCGCAGGCGGCGCGCACATCCCGCCGCACACCGGCATGATCAACACGCGCTTGATCTGCCACCTGCCTCTGATCGCGCCGCCCGGGTGTCACTTCCGCGTCGGCAACGAACTGCGCACCTGGGAAGAAGGCAAAGCCTGGGTGTTCGATGATACCATCGAACACGAAGCCTGGAACAACAGCGGTCAGGAACGCACGATTTTATTATTCGACATTTGGCGCCCGGATCTCAGCGCGGACGAGCGCGAGGCGTTCAGCGCCTTGTGCGTGGCGATAGAAAAGTACTCGCCCATTCAGGATTGGCACTAATTCAGCGCGGCGGGCGGTTTCGGACCCACTGCGAGAGCAGCCACTTTTCGCCTGACGTCGGCGGCAGGCCCGCGTGCAACGTGCTCAGATCGGGGCTGCCGTCGTTCTGTATGTTCACAAAGAACAGCGCATCGCCACGTCGGCCTTTGAAGCGCAGGTCGATTTGCGGAAAGTACGTCTCCCCGCCCTCATATCCATCATTCAGATAAACAAGGAATGTCACGACACGCTGGCCGCGCGCGTTCAAGTCGGCGGCCATGCCTGCCTCGGCAGGATCCAGGAAATCGTAGTGCGTTTCGAATTGCTCGTTGACGCCGTAGTGCAGGATCGATGTTGGCTCGAAGCAGGCCGGCGGCAAGCTGATCGTGTTGCCGATGCGCGCGGTCAGGAACACCAAGACCGTGTCCATCTCGAACGGCGAAAATTGCGCGGCGCTGTTATTGCGCGCGGAGACAATCCGTTTGGTGGCGCTCTGCGCATCGTAAACGCCCGCGCGTTCAAGGCGCGATCCACCGCGCTCGATCAGCCAATCGCATTCCGCCGGCGAGAAAAACGAGCGGCAGGCCCGTATTCTCGGGGCATGGCTGAGAACTTCCGTCGGGCGCGGGGCGACGAGAGAACGAATATCGAGTTCCCCGGCTGACGGCGGCCCGCCCCCCAGAGCGCGAAGTTCTCGGGCAGCCTCCTCCCAGCCGAGGTCAGCTGAGGCGGCCAGCATCTGTACGCTTTTGTCCCAATCGGGCTTGCCGGTTAGACCTGACGCCGCGAAATGCGCGAGAAGAGCAAGCGCTTCCCCATTTCCCTGCTCGGCTTCTTGGTTAAGGCGTTGAAGGCCAAGAGCAATGTCGCCGCCTGGCGCGAAGTGCTTTTTCGCTTCTACGAGGGGGTCACCAGCCATGAGTCCAACAATCTGTTCATGTTGTACGGCCCGACGCCGGCCCGCTGCGGACCGGTCTTTCGAGGCCTTGGCAACCATCGAGTCCTCAATTACAAACGATCTGTTGTAACTGCTACACTTGTATAGAGGAAGACATCGTGATGCTGGGCGTAGTGCTAGCTCTTTTGCTGCAAGCGACGGATCCCGTTCAACCGGTCGAGCCAGTGGCGCAAGCTCAGCCTGAGGTAACTCAGACGGAAGCTCAGCCCGAAGCTGAGGCGGCCCCGGCCGAAGAGCAGGCTCGTGAGCGCCGCTGCCGCGGCCGCAACGTGACCGGCACGCGCCTGGCCACCGCCGTCGTTTGCCGTTCGCGCAATAGCCAACAAGGCTATGAGACCCGCGAGACGATCCGCAATTTCCAACGCTTCGATCCGCCGCCGTCAAACTAACGGTTGAGCCACGAGGCAAGAATTATGGCGTCAAGCTCACCAGCTTGGCGCCATTTTCCTGTCCGGCGGATGTCGGCTCTAACGAATTTCGGCGAACGCGGTAAAACCGCGCGGCGCGGTAAGCGATTCAACGTCCTGTGGCCCGGTGACGACAATACCCTTGATGCCGGCCTGATTGTTGATGTGCCAGAATACACGGCGAATTGGCTTGCCGTTATTATTCACAGCGCGCGCGCCCGTAATCGGCTGTTCCTTTGAGACGTGCACGACGGCTTTGACAGCATCCGCTTCGATGGCGCCGCGAAACAGCGTCGAGACGAACACGATCCGGCCGCGCTGGGTGCGCCCTTCGCTCAAGAGATAGAGCACCATCTCGCCGTTACGGTCGCGCTCGTAAAACTTGTGCTGCAGGTTCTGCACGGGCGTCGAGATGACTGAATTGTCCAACGCGAGATAGGCGCCGGCCACGTTGGCGCGCTCTTGCGACGCAGCGACAAAATTCGCGCCCATGATCGCATCGTGGAGCTTCTTGGGATCCGGCATCGCGAACTGGCAAAGTTCAACCAGGCTGACGATCGCGACACTCAATTGCGCCGGCGCTTTGTGGCCTTCGAACGCCGTGGAAATCAGCTTGTAGGCGTCTTTCGATTGGTTGTCTTGCATACGTGTCCCTCGGTCGCGGCTTGATGCCACTATACGCAAGGACCAGCAATATCCAGCCACACCGCACGCCTCAGGCGCGAACTGTCCGCCGCGCCCAAGGCCGCATCTTGGATCACAGCGTCTTCGCGAGCGCTTCCAGCTGACGCGCGGTTTGGCCCCAGCCTTCGTGGAAGCCCATCTGTTTGTGCTGCTCTTTCGTCTCTTCGGTCCAATGACGGGCGACGGCGCGATACTTGGTCTTGCCGTTGCCGAGATCTTCGAAGGTGACTTCGGCGACCATGAACGGGCCGACGGGCTCGTACGTGGTCGGATTGATCGCGTCAGTGGTGACGAGCCGCTTGTTCGGTTCAGCGGCGAGGATGATGCCGCTGTTCGGATATTCTTGGCCCTCAGGCGAGGTCATCACGAAATTGAATTTGCCGCCGGCGCGAAAATCGATGTCGGTGCTTTTGATCGTCCACGGCTTTGGCGCGAACCATTGTTGCAGCAATTTCGGATCGGAATAGCAGCGATAGAGTTTGTCCGCCGGCGCATCCAGTTCGAGTTCAAGAATGAGTTCGTGTTGGGACATTGCGAGCTTCCTTGCTTCGTATCTGTACGTAGGACGAACGGGATTTGGGTTAATCTACAGTTTGTCGAAAAACTTCCTTTTGGCGCCGTGCGTGGCGCCGCGCTTCGACATGCTCAGGGTGACGCAAATTCAAGCGCAGGCGCCAAAGTAGCGTCACCCTGAGCACGTCGAAGGGCGACGCGGGCCACGACCTTCAACGCCTCACTAGCGCGCAAGATTGTCCAAGTGTTGGCGGATGTGCGCGGCTTCGGCGGGGGTGCTCGCGAGCGAAATCGCCTTGTTGAAAGCTTCACGGGCCTCGGCGTTTTTGTTGAGCTGCATCAGGAAAGCGCCGCGTGCGCCGTGGAAATAGAAGTAGCTGCTGAGCCGATCTTCCAATGGCGCGATGAGGTCGAGCGCGGCCTGCGGGCCATCAAGTTTGGCGACGGCGACAGCGCGATTGAGCGTGATCACCGGCGACGGCGTGTGACGTTCAAGCGCCTGGTAGAGGCCATTGATCTCCGCCCAATCGGTCTCGTCAGCCGTTTCGGCGCGCGCGTGCAGTCCGGCGATGGCAGCCTGGATTTGGTATGGGCCGGGCTTGCGCGCGCGCATGGCTTTATCGATCAGCGCCAGCCCCTCTTGAATGAGCGGGCGCTTCCATTGTTTTCGGTCCTGGTCTTCGAGAAGAATGCCGTTGCCGTTAGCGTCGAAACGCGCGGCGATGCGGGAGTGCTGGAGCAGCATAAGCGCCAGAAGCCCCATGATCTCCGGCTCGCTCGGATACATACGCAACAAGAGCCGCGCGAGACGGATGGCCTCATCGCAGAGCGAAGCGCGGGCGCTGACGGGATCGGCGGCGGAATAGCCTTCGTTGAACACGAGATAGACCATGGCCGCGACCGAGGCCAAACGCTCGGCGCGATCGACGGCATTAGGCGCTTCGAACGGCACGCCCGCGCCGGCGACTTTGGCCTTGGCGCGCGTGATGCGCTGCTCCATCGCGCCTTCCCCGACGAGAAACGCGCGCGCAATTTGCGGCACGGTGAGGCCGGAGACGATGCGAAGCGCGAGCGCGACTTGTTGTGTGGCCGGCAGATCGGGGTGGCAGCAGATAAAAAGCAGCCTCAGGACATCGTCGCGATAGTCGGCTTCGTCGAGGCGCTGCGCGGCCTCGGTTTCGACGTCGCTTAAATCAGAAATCTGATCTTCGTCCGGCAGCTCGGTTTGCTTGGCGCGGCGGCGGGTGACGTCGATAGCGGCGTTGCGGCCGACCATGATGAGCCAGGCGGCGGGATCGCGCGGCGGGCCGTTCTTGGGCCAGTTCTTCAGCGCGCGAAGGCACGCGTCCTGATAGGCCTCTTCGGCGAGATCGAGGTCGCGGAAATAGCGCAGCAGCGCCGCCACCGCCTGGGGCCGCGCGCTGACGAGCGCAGCGTCGATCCAGGCCAGATCGGTCACGTCAGCGCGCCTCTACGGGTGAACCCGGATTGTAGAGCATGATCGGGCGCAATTCGTAGGCGCCGCCCGGGTTGGCGGCGGTGAGCTCACGCGCGAACGCAAGGCCCTCCTCCAGATCGTCGACTTCAATGATGTAAAAGCCGAGCAGCTGCTCCTTGGTTTCGGCGTATGGCCCATCGAGGACTTCGTTGTCCTTCTTGCGGAGCGTGGTGGCGGCGGAGGTCGGCAAAAGGCGCAGCGAGGGCTTCAACTTGCCTTTGGCCTCCCACTTCTCGTGAACGACATTGAGCCGGCCCATGACGGCGGCGTCCTCCTCCTTCGTCCAGGAAAAGACGGCGGCTTCGTCGTTGTAGCAAAGGACGGCGTAGAGCATCGGATGGCGCCTCATAAGCGGAGGACGAACGCCTAGCCGTCTTCCCGACAGGGCGTCGAGACTTTCTTCAGGCGCAAACCCTTGGCGACAAGCGGGGATGGGACCAGACTCCCGGTCGAGGGAGAGGGCGATGCTATTGGGCTTGGTGTTTCTGTTCCTGAGCGCCGGCTTCGGGCTGATGGTTGTCGCCTGGGCGATGATGATGGCGTTCCTGCAGCGTTATCCGATGCCTGCGGCACGAACGCCGGGCGATGGCTGGGCGCGCTGGCGGCAATTTATGAGCGGCACGGGTTGCCCGCCGGAAGGTGAACCACAGCGCAAAATCATCGCCCTGATGTTCAAGGGTGCGCTGGCCTGTTACGCGCTAATGATCGTGACGTTCTTCGCCGCTGGCGGGCCGGACGCACTGCCCCCGCCGCCGCCGCGCTAAGCGCTCAACTTAAGACGCAGCAATGTTCCACCTCTTCGCTTGACGCTCATGCGTCAGCTTCGGCTCTACTGGGGCCTAAGCGGGAGATGCATGGCGGACGTTTTTATTGCTGCGGCGCCAGACGCTGATGCGCAGGCGGGCGGCCTTGCGCAGGCATTGAAGACGTTGGGCTTCGACGCCGCCGTCGGCGCGCCTGCCGAAGCTGAGATCGCAAAACTGGTGGATGATGCGAAATGCGTCATCGGTCTGTGGTCGCGCGGCGCGCCGACGGCGGAGCTGGCGATGCTGGCGGCTTTGGCGCACGAACGGAAGAAGCTGGTGAGCGCGGAATTGGCGACGGATGCGACGCCGGCGCCGTTTAGGGCTGCACCGCGTGTGGACTTGGCGCTGCGGGATCGGACGGCGTTCAAGACGCGGTTCCAAGCGCTGATCGTTGAGATCGACAAGCTCTCGCCGACCAAGGCGAACGTCGCGGCGCTGCCAAGTGTGTTGGCGGTGGTCCGCTCTGCGTTGCTAAAGCGGCGCGAGACCGGCGGCGAAAAGCAGCTCAAGACCTTGGGCGTGTTCGCGGCGGCGGTGGCGGCGCTGTTCGTGGTTGGGTTCGGCGCGGGGCGCGTGATCAATCTGGTTCGCTCGGGCGAACTCTCAATGGCGTCGTTCGAGTTTTCGACGCCGCAGGCGCAAGCGGCGGCGACCCCGACGAGCACCCCAACTCCAACGCTGACATCGGCAGCGCTTGAGCGGACGCCGTGGCGCGAGGTGGCGTCCCGGATTGATGAGACCTTGGCGCAGCAAATCGAAACACGCGCCGCGGCGGGCGATGCGGATGCGCAAACGTTGGCGTGCTTAGGGCACATGGCCGGCACGGGCGGCTTCCTACCGAGCCCAACTGCCGCGCGTGAGCAGTGCGATCTGGCGGCGGCGCAGAACAATGCGGCGGCTCTTTATCTCTCCTGGCAATTGCGGCGGACGGCGCCGCACGCGGGCATCGATGATGCGACGGCCAATACGCGGTTGCGTCAGGCGGCGGAGGCCGGGTTCACGGCGGCGCAGATAGATTATGCGGCGAGCTTGCCAGGTGATCGGACATCGCAAGCCGAAGCCGGCCGGTTGTGGTTGGCGGCGGCGGAGCGCGGCGATCCGCGGGCGCAGTTCTTTTACGCGCGCTGGCTGCGCGATAGCCCGGCCGGCCCGCAAGACCCGACGGCAGCCATCCCCTTCCTGCAGCGCGCCTCCGAGGCCAATCAGGCCGATGCGCTGCACATGCTGGCGACGCTTTATCGCGATGGCGTCGGCGCGCCGCGCAATGTGGCGGAGGCGAAGGCGCTCTATGATCGCGCGGCCCGGCAAAACCATGCGCCATCGATGTCGAACCTGGCGGACTTGCTGCGCGATGGTTCGCCAGAGGAGCGAGCGCGCTCGATCGAGCTTTATCGCCAATTGGCGTGCATGACCGACGAGCATCAGATTCAGCCGCGCGCGGTCGGGCGCCTACGCGCATTGCAGATGAGCTATTCCTGCGGCTAACAAGCGCCGATGGCTTGGCGCAAGACCTATGATGGCGCGGAACCGCAGCGGGTCAATAAATGGCTGGCTGGCGAAGGCGTGTGCTCGCGGCGCGAGGCTGAGGAGATGATCGCCAGCGGCTTGGTCCGGATTGATGGCGCGATCGTTGAAGAGCCGGGGCGCAAGATCGAGCATGGTCAAACGATCGAACTCGCGGACGGGCGCGTCGCGCCGCGGATCAGTATTGCGATCAACAAGCCAGTTGGTTTCGTGTCGGCGCAACCGGAGAGCGGTCAGGTCCCAGCTGCACGGCTCGTGACGCCGGCCAATTTGGTGGGACGCACTGACGTAATGCCAACGTCGCGCACGAGCCTGGCGCCTCTGGGCCGGCTTGATCAGGACTCGCGCGGCTTGCTGTTGCTCAGCGAAGACGGCGTGCTGGCCAAGGCAGTCATTGGCGCGGAGTCCAGCATCGACAAGGAATATCTCGTCGGCGTGCGCGGGCAGATCAATGATCGCAAGCTGGCGTGGCTGCGGCACGGGTTGGAGCTGGACGGCAAGAAGCTGAAGCCGGCGAAGATCGATGTGGTGGAGCCGTGGCGCATTCGCTTCATCCTGAACGAAGGCAAGAAACGGCAGATCCGGCGGATGTGCGAGCTGGTTGAGCTTGAAGTGGTCGATCTGCTGCGCGTGCGGATCGGGCCGCTGTGGCTGGGTGATTTGCCGGAGGGCAAATGGCGGGGGCTTACGGCGGCCGAACGCGAAGCCCTGATCAAACAAAGCAAGGGCAATTGACCCGGATCAAAGCGGGGCAAGCGCCTTCCCACGAAGTTTCCGTGAGGAGGCTGTCATGGAATTGGATCCGTTCATCTGGCTCGTCATTGGACTGATGAGCACGTTCGCCGTCGTGCTTGGAGCGGTCTCGCTCTATTCCCGCAGCAAGTGAGCTAAATTCCGTTGCGTCGGCGCAGCTCCGCGAGCAATTCGCGGTCGAAGCTGGCGGGCGGAGCTTGGTTCAGCGCTTTGATGAACTCGGTCATGTCCGAAAGGCGGTGGGCTTCTGCGAAGTCCGCACCGGGAATGATGCCGCGGCGGTAGAGATACTCGTCGGAGCGGCCGGTGAGCACGTAGGCCGGCGCCCAATGAAAACCAGCGGCCTTCGCCAGCTCGTTCGTGCAGTTTGAGACGATCGTGTTGTAGTAGCGCGGCGTGTGCGAGAGCGATTGCGAACGTTCGAGCAGATGCGCCAGCAACGTGCGGCTTTGCGCTTCGGTAATATCTACGGGATAAACGAAGACTTCGTGGTCCAGCATCACGGCGCGGCGAATGAGAAGATCGCGCGCTGTCGCCCAAATGTAGATCAGCTCGAAGGCGTTGAACTGGCCGCGCACGGCTGAGTATTCTTCGCCCTGCTCGCGGCGTGCTTCGATCGTCAGACCCAAAATCTGATCATCGTCGAATTCGAAGAGCAACAGGGTGTGGGCGGCGAGCTGTGAACCAGGCTGCGGCTCAAGCATGAACCAGACGCGGCGGAGTTGATCGAAATTGTATGAGGCGGAATCGAGATACGTGGTCTCCGTTTCGCGATCGAACGCGTAGCTCCAATCGCTGACCGGTGAGACGGTGAAGCCTTCGTCCGTGATCTCAACTTGCGGCGTATGCGAAAGGTACGGATACCAATCGCGGTTCATCTGCGGCGGGCTCAGCATATTGGCGCCGGCGCCCAGCACCAAAATGGCGGCCATCGCCCCGATTGCAGGACGCAACGGATTGGCGCCCAGCCAAGCTAATAGTCGCTGCAAACCCGCCTCCGCCAAACGCGCGATGAACTCTTAGTAGGATGCGTAACTTCCGTTAAGCGCCGCTTGCGAAAGCGATGGCCGCTCCCAATCTCCGTTTCGACACCGGTTCGCTCGTGTTAAACGCGATCCAGGTTCGAGGAGGCCCGCCATGGCTCTACGCATCAACGACAAAGCGCCGGATTTCGAAGCTGAGACGACGCAAGGCAGGATCAGGTTTCACGAGTGGATTGGCGACAGCTATGCGATCCTGTTTTCACACCCGAAGGACTTTACGCCGGTGTGCACAACCGAGCTGGGCTATCTCGCTAAACTGGAGCCGGAATTCAAAAAACGAAACGTGAAGGTGATCGGGCTTTCAGTTGATCCGGTAGCCGATCACGAGCGCTGGCGCGGCGACATCAAGGAAGTCACCGGCGGCGACGTGCAATATCCTATGATCGGCGATAGCGATCTCAATGTCGCAAAGCTCTATGACATGCTTCCCGGCGATGCGGGCGAGACCAGCGCCGGCCGCACCGCGGCGACGAACGCGACGGTGCGCACGGTGTTCATCATCGGGCCTGACAAGCTGATCAAGGCGACATTGCAATATCCGATGTCGTCGGGGCGCAATTTCGATGAGGTGTTGCGTCTGGTGGATTCGATCCAACTCACGGCTCAACACAAGGTCGCGACGCCGGTGAATTGGAAGAACGGCGAGGATGTCATCATCGTGCCGGCCATCTCGGATGAGGAAGCCAAGACACGGTTTCCCGGTGGCTGGAAGACGGTGAAATCCTACCTGCGGATTGTGCCGCAGCCGAAGGCGCCGCGCGAGGGCTAGGTTCGTGCGTGGCGTCGCCCTTCGGCAGGCTTGGGTGACGCCATTGCTGCGCGAAACCGCGTCATGCCGGGCTTGACGCTTTGGGCTGGTTGCTTCCCCTTGCGATAAGGATTGAGGTGTAGGAGTCTCCTCGCCAGGAGACGCCGATGATTTTCGAACAGATCGCCACGGGCGGGTGTCAGTCGTATTTTGTCGCCTGTAGCGACACGTGCACGGCGGCGGTGATCGATCCTGAGGTCCGTCAGATTGCGCGCTATCAGGCGCTGGCGACGCAGTATGGCGCGCGCATCCGCTATGTGATCGACACGCACACCCACGCGGACCATTTCAGCGGCAGCAAGCAGCTCGGCCAATTGGTCGGCGCGCCGGTGGTGGCGCACCAGAATTCACCCTCCCCGTACGTGACCATGCGCGTCGATGAGGGCGACGTGATCAAGGTCGGCAATTTGCGGCTCTCGGTGCTCCACACGCCCGGCCATACGCGCGACGCGATGTGCCTAGTGATGAACGACCGGGTGTTCACCGGCGACACGTTGCTCATCGGCGCCACCGGCCGCACGGATTTGCCGACGGGCGATCCCGAACAGCTCTACGATAGCCTCTTCAACAAACTGCTGAAACTCGACCCATCGCTGCGCATCTATCCTGCCCACGATTATAAAGGTCACACCTGCTCGATGCTTGAAGAGGAGAAGCGATCAAACCCGCGTCTGCAGAAGAGCAATCGCGAGGAATTCGTCTCGATGATGCGCGCGCATTCGCCATCGATGCCGGAGCACCTCACCGAAGCCCTGCGCGTCAATATGAGCGGCGGGACCAGCGTGGCGCAGCTCCTGAGCGAGGCAGCCGCGGAAGTGCCGTTCATTTCAATGGATGAAGTCAGGAACCGGCTCGCGAGCGGCCGCAACGATTTCATCGTCCTGGATGTGCGTGAAAAAGACGCCTTCGAAGCGGGCCACATTCCAAACGCTAAACATCTCTCGCGCGGACAGCTGGAGCTTCGCGTCAACGAGGCGTTCCCGGACCCGACGGTACGGATCGTGACCTATTGCGAGGTGGGCAAAATCTCGACGCTGGCGGCGGCGACACTGCGGCGGATGGGGTTCACGCGCGTGCTTGCGCTGGATGGCGGCATGAAGTCATGGCGCGAAAAGGGCTTCCCCGTGGAAACCGGGTCGGCAGCGACGCCTCAGGCCTGAATGTCGGCCGTATCCGGGTGACGACGGAAATAGGCGACCGCGAAGGCGCAACTCGCACGCAGCTTGCGCGCACTGCCGCGCGCTTCATCGACGACATGCGCCATCAGCTTTGAAGCATAGCCGCGCCCGCGCGCTTCGTGCGGTGTCTCGACATGAAGAATGACACGCACGCCGCCAATGTCGCGATAGTCAGCGAAGGATTGGCCTTCCGGGGCGTCGAGCTCGTAGCGGTGCGCGGGGACGTTGTCGCGAAAATCACTCATGGTCAGGCCGACATGGGCTTTGGCTGCCACAATTCAATCTTGCGGCCTTCCGGATCCATGATGTGGGCGAAGCGGCCGTTGGCTTCGTCGGGAAAGAACTTCACAGGTTCGACGCCGACGGCCTTGGCGCGGGCGAGAATGCCGTCGAGATCATCGACCATGAGGTTGACCATGAAATCCTTGGTCGATGGCGCGAGATAATCGCTTCCCTGCTTGAAGGTCGAGAAGATGGTGGCGGCGCCGGGGTGCGCGGCGGCCTCTTCCGGGCGGAAGATCGCGCCGCCCCAATCAGTGAACTCAATGCCAAGCACGTTCGCGTACCAGCCGCGCAGCGCCTCGCCGTCAGGCGTCACAAAGAACACGCCCCCGACCCCAATCACCTTTGCCATTCGGACGTCTCCCGCTAAGCCGCTCGCGTGAACTATCGCCACGCCTTCCATGCCGGCAACCATGCCGACGTCTTAAAGCACGCTGTCCTGCTTTACTGCCTTGATGCCCTCAAGCGCAAAGAGACGCCATTCGCCGTGCTGGATACGCACGCCGGGCGTGGGCTCTATGATTTTGCCGGTTCCGAAGCGGAGCGCAGCCCGGAATGGCGTGACGGCGTCGCGAAGCTGTGGGACTGGCCTTCGCCGCCTGCTCTGGTCGCGCGCTACCTGGAAGCGGTGCGCGCCTTCAACACTGACGGGGCGCTGCGGACGTATCCCGGCTCGCCGGCCTTGGTGACAACAAATCTGCGCGAACACGATGTGCTGATGGCCTGCGAACTGCATCCGGAGGACGCAGGCGCGTTACGGCGCGCACTCCCACGCCAGGCCAATATACAGGTGCACGAACGTGACGGCTGGGAGGCTTTGGGCGCGCTGTTGCCGCCACCGCAGAAGCGCGGCTTGGTGCTGATCGATCCGCCATACGAGGCAGCTGACGAGTTGGAGAATTCGGCGGCCGCCTTGCGGGCATCGATGAAGCGGTTCGCGCATGGCGTCTATCTTTGGTGGCGGCCGCTGAAGAGCAGCGCCGCACTCGATACGGCCGACGATGAGGTGCGAAACTTCAACGATCGCGAGACGCTGCGCGCGGACTTGTGGATCGCCGCGCCGCAGCGCGAAGGCAAGCTGGTTGGCTCAAGCGTGTTTCTGGTCAACCCACCCTACGGTCTCAAAGAGGCGCTGAAGGAAGCGCTCCCGTTCCTGGCTGACGCGCTGACGAAAGGCCAAAGCGGCTGGCGGCTGGTGCAAAATTAAAAGGGCGCGGATTGCTCCGCGCCCTTCCCCCTAACCACGCGCGTCGCGACCTCAGGCGACGATCATCGCGGCTTGGTTCAGTGCCGCCATCGCCATAGGCGCGAACATCGCGGCCGCTGCGATCAGGCAATAAAACTTGGTCATTTGGTGCTCCCGCTATCTGGCTCGGTCAATCGCGTCATCGCGTTGATCCCAAGGTATGAGCGGACGGCTCGGGACGCTGTGACGGATGTCACGGGGGTGATTGTGTGGTCCCAAAGGTTGACGCTCCCGATGGGACGGGGCGATGGTCACCGCCGCTATGGTTGGAGGGTGTTCTTGACCCGCGCAAACGTCGCTTTGGTCGCGGTCGCGACACTGCTGTTCGCGACTGGAGCGAATGCCCAGGAAACGGCCGAGACCTACTTTCGCCAATACAGCGAGGCGCTTGCGGCGGGCGATCTATCCACCGCTGAAGCGGCGGCCGCCAACGCACTGACGGCTTCGACGCAGCGCGATGGTCGAGGCGGGCACACTGCGGCGTTGGCGCTCAATCTCGCGCGCGCAAGACTTCAGCTTGGGCAATGGCGACAGGCGCGCGCCCCTGCTCTGCTGGCTTACGAACTCTCGCATGCGAGCCCACCTGCTACGGCCGTCGATCCCGTCATGAGTGAACTCCTATGGGGACGCGTGCGTGTTGAAACCGAGGGCTTCGCTGGTGCGGATTTCTTGTCGGATTCACTCGACCGCGCCGAAAGCCGAGCCGATTTGCTGGGTGACAGATACGACGCCGCGAACCACCTCGGCCTCTGGGCAGTGCAGTCACACAATTACATTGTCGCCCGCCGTGCTTGGGCGCTCGCCGCCGACGCCGCACAAGGCGCACCGTATGACACCGCGTTCGCGCGTGGCCGCGCGCGCGCCTACGAGGGCATTGCGATCGCCCTACAGTCTCTCACGCGCGATCCGGTCATGTCTGCGATTGTCGCGCGACAAGTCAGAGAACGGCTGTCGGAGGCGCACACCTTGGTGCGCCCGTTCGCATTCAATGCAGCGCAGGCCGGAGAGGTGACGGCGCCTCATGAAGTGTATTCGCAAATCCTCGCTTGGGAAGCCGCCATTTGGTCCAGGATGGCGAGCGACAACCCAGCGAGACAAGACGACGACCGCGTCCGCGCGAACATCACAAGCATAGGCGCCGTTCCCGTTTGCACGATCCGACGCACGGAAGGACGCAGGCCTGTTTTCTCGGCGGACCAAGTGCGCCGAGGCGGATTGGGTTCAGTCGTGGTGCGCCTTCGCTTTGCAGACGACGGAGACTTTCTAGGTGCCGAGGTTGTGGCGTCTGTCGGCGACGAGGCTTTCGTCCGCGACGTTAGTGCGGCGGCCGCGTCATGGGATTACACGGTTGAAATCGCCAATGGCTGCACAGTGCTGCCCGTTCTGTACGTGCCGGTCACGTTCTACTTTCGAGAGTGAGACCGATGCTCTCGCAGCCCCCAAAGTGCCCTGGAAAGTCGTGTTGTTGCGAAGCGATGACGCGACTAAAAATCAACTAGGTAGGCTTCGATGACCATGCAATCGCGTCGCAAGATCATTTTTGGCGCCGGAGCGGCGCTGTTCTCAAGCGACGCGTTCGCGCAAGACGGTCGTCTCAACTTTCTTGTCATCGGCGATTGGGGGCAAGACTCTGATCAACAGCGCCAAGTCGCGCGCGCCATGGCGGGCGTCGCGAGCCACGCCAACTCACAATTCGTGATCTCGACCGGCGACAACTTCTACCCGCGCGGGGTCAGCTCGGTAAGCGACCCGCAATTCCGCGAGTCGTTCGAGGACATTTATTCAGCGCCATCGCTGCAAGCGCCGTGGTACGTTGTGCTTGGCAATCACGACTATGAAGGATCACCCAACGCCCAGATTGCGTATTCAAACCGCAGCCCGCGCTGGCGTATGCCGGCGCGCTATTGGGCGCAGCAAACGCCCTTAGCGGGGGCGACGGCGAGCTTCTATTTTCTCGATACGACTCCGATCGCACGATTGAACAACGCCGCGGCGCACGTGCCCTTGCTGGGCACATCCGATGAATCACGGGCACAATTGACCTGGCTCGAACAAGGATTGGCGGCGGATAGATCGGAGTGGAAGATCGTGGTGGGGCACCATCCGATCCTGTCGAGCGGCAATCATGGCGAAGCGCCAGCCCTGGCGGAGCGGGTAAAGCCGCTCCTAGAACGCTACGGCGTACAGGTCTATTTCAACGGCCACGATCACGACCTTGAGCATCTCGTTGATGGGAACGTGAACTACATTTGCTCAGGATCCGGCGCATTATCACGCCAGATTGCGCCGGTTGCGCAGTCGCGCTTTGCTTACGCGAACATTGGGTTCGCCAGTTCCGAACTCAGCATTGATGAGTTCGTGGTGCGCTTCCATAACGGTGAGGGCGGCGCGATCTACGAAACGCAAATCCGGCGCTAATCCTCGACGTCCTCGTTGAACGACCATTCGAGCTGTACGCGAAACTGGCCGTTTGCGTCGGCATGACCCGTGCCTGCGAGATAGCCAACCTGCAGGCTGACCTCCTGCTCGCGCACCTCGGCGAGACGCACTTGCGCGAACGGACCCCAATAGTGAGCGTAGTCATCGATGTCGCCGAGCTGATCGTCAAACCCGGTATCGCCGAAGCCTTGAACACCCAGCCTAAGCGCGGGACTGAATCGGTAGGAGCCTTGCGCCGCGTAGCCAAATTCCCATCGATTATCGGAATGATCGCCAGTTTCGCGCTCGGTGACGACGTTAAAGCGAAGATCGAGCGGTCCGCTGCGGCGCTCCATGAGGAGCTTGAGTTCAATGTGATCGGGCCCCTCGCGCATATTGCGCTCGTATTCAGCGTAAGCGCCGAAATGGACCGGCCAACGGCGGCTCGCGATAAAGTCGAAGACGTTCTCGAACGCGACACCGCTCACGTCGCTGCCGCCCCCCTCTTGCTGCACGTTGATCGCAACACCCGGGCGCCACCAACTCAGGTAAGCATAGCTAGCTTCGACGCGCGTTTGCCAATCACGATCATCGACGCCGCCGATCAGCACGCCAGATTTGGCGGAGAGCTCTGTCGCACCAGCTACGACGATGGAGGATTCTACCTCGTCTGCTAGGCCGGGCTCTGCCACCGCGTCCGCCGGCGACATCGCCAGAATTGCGAACGCGGAAGTAGCGGCCAGAGTCATGTGCCGCACGTGAATATTCGCCTGCATGGCTTGCCCCTGGACGACAATGTTAGCGCAAGGGCCACGTGCTTGTCAGGCGCAGGCTGTGGAGAGCTGGACGCCGCGCGGCCGCGGGGGCAATGAACCCTGCCATGGAAGCAGCCCTCGCCTTTTTGCAGCAGCCGCAGATCGCCATACCGATCGTCATCGTCACGGTCGCGGCGATCTTTCTGACCGGGCGGCGGTGGACGGCGCTCTATGTCGGCTTGATGCCGGTCATCAACTGGGCGTTCGCGGGCATCAGCACCATCCCCATTCCGGACGATTTCGGCGGCGGCTCCTGGCACCCGTTCACAATCATTACTGGTCTGGTGCTTGTCATTCGCGATTTTGCGCAGCGCGAGATCAGGCACTGGATCTTTGGCGCGATGCTGATCGGGCTGGCGCTTTCGACTCTGACGGCATGGCCGGTGATTGTGGTGGCGAGCGGGGTCGCGTTTCTGATCAGTGAGACAGCAGATTGGGCGGTCTATACCTTCTCCAACCGGCCGCTATCACAGCGCATCATGATGTCGAGCGCCGTCTCGGCGCCAATCGACCAGGTGTTGTTTATCTATCTGGCGTCCATGATCGTCCCGGGCATTTTCGCCTGGGGGACGATTTTGACAGGCGTCGTGTCAAAGCTGGTCGGCGCGTATGTGGTGTCCAGAATTGTTGCAGCGCAGGAGCGGCGCGGCGCTCTTCAAAACGACATGAATCCCGCGTAAACCAAGACTTCCCGCTTGCGCGGCGGAACCTCCACGCGCATAAGCAGGGTGTGAATAGCCGGTCGTGTTGACCGGAGATGGTGCGAAGTTCCGCAGAGTGCGGCAGAATTTTCTTTCCCCAACAAAGCAGGAATTCGCGGTGACGTGCGTGCGCATTTGCGTGCGCGCGGCCGATGGCGTGCGCCTCGGCATTTAATCAGGACAAGTGGAAATGAGTTTCGACGACGATTTCGGCGGCGGTGACGACGACAACAACGACAAGAAGAAAGAAAAGCGCGGCGGCCGCGGCCGGGAACGCGACCATCAGGAATTTGGCGGCGGCGACAGCGGCGGCTTCGGCGGCGGCGGCGGTGACCGCGGCGGCTTCGGCGGCGGCGGCGGCGATCGCGGCGGCTTCGGCGGTGGCGGTGGCGGCGGCTATCGTGGCGGCGGCGGCGGTGGCGATCGCGGCGGCGGTGGCGGCGGCTACGGCGGCGGCGGATATCGCGGCGGCGGCGGCGGCTTCGGCGGCGGCGGCGGTGGTGACCGCGGCGGCGGCGGTGGCGGCTATCGCGGCGGCGGTGGCGGCGGCGGCTACGGCGGCGGCGGTGATCGCGGCGGCGGTGGCGGCTATCGCGGCGGCGGCGGTGGCGGCGGCTACGGTGGCGGCGGCGGCGGATTCCGCGGCGGCGGTGGCGGCGGCGGCGGTTTCCGCAGCGGCCCGCGCGAGGGTGGCGGCGGCTTCGGCGGCGGCGATCGTCCGCCTCGTGCGCCCCTGGGCGATCCGCAGGATGGTGTCGTGAAGTTCTTCAACGGCGCGCGCGGCTTCGGCTTCATCACGCCGGACGGCGGCGGCGCGGACGTCTTCGTCCACGTCAGTGCTGTTGAGCGCGCAGGCCTCACGCAATTGGTCGAAGGCCAGAAGGTCAACTTCCAGACCCTGCCCGACACCAAGGGCAAAGGTCCGAAGGCCGTGAACCTGAAGATCAACGACTAAGTCGTCCGAGCTTTGAAATGCGAAGGCCCGCGGGAGTGATCCGGCGGGCTTTTTGCTGTTTGAGGTTCAGCGCGCTTATTGCAGCGGCATGAATATCTCGATGCGCGTCGGCGCCGCGCCGTCGGCCGAGCCCTGCTGATGAACGACCTCCCAGGGCAAGCCGCCTTCGCGACCGGCGATACGATGCGCTTGCATGTAGGCGTTCATTTGCGCGTACGCGGCCTGAATATTGTTGCGCTGACCTTCGACCAGCACGTGCATCGCCTGGCCTGAGGGCGTTTGACCAACCTGCACGCCCACGACACTGAGAGGCGTTGCGCCGGAGTACGGGTAACCGACGCGGAAGCTAATGCGATTGTTCTCGTAAGACGTCACAACACGCGTCAGCGCACCCGCCTGGGTGAGCTGATACTGAGTCATGAAATCACGGACCTGGTTGATGCCGATGGTCTCGGCACGCTCCATTTCGGCGAGGTTGTCGAGCGAGGTTTCGACCGTCGAATAGACAAACATCTGCGGCGCGATCTCGTCGAATTGCGGATTGAGCGCTTCGAAATTCACGTTCGGCAGTTGCTCAGCCAGCGTCTTCAAGCGCGCGAGGCCGCTGTCCAATTCCTTCTGCACCATCCCGCGCAGGATAAGGTTCATGTAACGGCACGGAACATTGATCCAGCCGGCGCCACATTCAGCGGTGACGGTCCAGGCGACGGCGGTGCCGCCATCGACCGGCCGCAGCAACATGTCGGCGTTGAGTGTCGCCCGTTCGCCCATTTCGAGGATGCTCTGAACTTCTTCGTTCGGCACCGAATCGACGATCGACATGCGCCCTGAACCAACCTCGCGGACGTCCGAAGCCCAGCGCATGGTTTGTCCGGCGCCAGGTTCGCCGGAGAACGTGTAGTCCGCGTCGGGATCGCGCGCGTAATACGGCGACCATTCCTTCGCGATGTTGAGGTCGTTCACCATCGCGAAGACAGACGCGCGCGGACGTTCGACCGTCACGCTGCGTGTCACTTCAAGCGAGTTGGGCAAGAGAAACGTGCCGACGGCGAAAAGCGCGCCCAGCACGAGCGCGACAACCAGCAGCAATCCAAGAAACCATCTCATGCGCCAGCCCCCGCGCGTAAGCACAAGGACTTAGCATCGGCGCGCGAGCATCGCCACGCCGCGCCTTGCATGCTTGCATGGCGCGGCTCTGCCTCGCGCCTAGCGCGAACCCCCGTAAACATAATGTGCGTCATCACCCAACCCGGACGACGCCCTCCCAGCCGGGAATTTGGTTACCACAGGGAAAGACTGGCCGTCAGCCCGCTGCTGCAGATGCTAAACGCGTGTTGCGTCCCAGACATCGAATTCGTGGGCGATGCAGCGTTCCATCATCTCACGCCAGACCGGCTCGGCGATGGCCCAGGAAAGCCCGGTGCGCTCCGCTTCCGCCCTCACGTTGGCCAGCACCTGGTTGATGCGGGCTTCATCGCGCACCACGTCGCGGCTGGGCTTAATCCGGGCGGCAGCGTGCATATAACCCTGGCGGCGGGTGATGAGCGCGACCAGCATGCGGTCGATTTCATCGACGCCGGCGCGGACGTCGAGCATCGTCTTGCAGTCGTCTGGATCGAGCGCTTCGAAGCGGGTCTCCGCCTGGGCCGCCTCGATACGGTTGAGGTTTTTCATGTGGATACCGTGGCGGGAGCCGCCTTTCCCGTCCAGGGGGCGCGGGGCCGCAGGACGATAGGTTCCACCTCACCTGTCTGGGATCAGGCCGCGCCCAACCCCATTTGTGACGATACACTGACGACTCGATGAGCGGCGCCGACAAACCCATCACGCCTCCGCTGGAGCACCTTCCCGCGGAAGATGCGCCGACGCCCGTCATGAAGGGCATCGAGGCGATCCGCGATACGTGGAAGCGGCTTCCGATGAAGCCGGGCGTCTATCGGATGATCGGGGCCGACGGCGAGGTGCTCTATGTCGGCAAGGCCAAGAGCCTGAAAAACCGCGTCGGGCAATACGCGCAGGGGCGCGGCCACACCAACGCAATTTACCGGATGATCCATCAGACAATGTCGATGGAGGTGATCGTCACGGCGACAGAGACCGAAGCTCTGTTGCTCGAGACGAACATGATCAAGCGCCTGAGGCCGCGCTACAACGTGCTGATGCGGGACGACAAGAGCTTCCCGTTTATTGCGATACGTACGGATCACGTGACGCCGGTTCTGCAAAAGCATCGCGGCGCGAAGAGCTTCAAAGGCAAGTTCTACGGGCCGTTCGCCAGCGCCGGCGCGGTAAACCGCACGCTGAATACGCTGCAGAAAGCGTTCCTACTGCGCTCGTGCTCGGACTCCACCTTCAGCGGCCGCACGCGGCCCTGCATGCTCTATCAGATCAAGCGCTGCTCGGCGCCGTGCACGGGGCTGGTGAACGAGGGCGAGTACGCGGCGTTGGTCAAAGACTCGATGGACTTCCTCGAAGGCCGGTCGGTTGAACTGCAGGACCGGCTTGCGGTTGAGATGCGGGAGTCGGCTGAAAAACTCGAGTTCGAGCACGCGGCGCGGCTACGAAATCGCATCCGGGCCCTGGCAAGCGTGCGGGCCTCGCAAGGCATCAATCCGCATACGTTCGATGAAGCCGACGTGTTCGCGCTTCATGTCGAAGGCGGCCAGTCCTGCATGCAGGTGTTCTTCTTCCGCGCCGGCCAGAACTGGGGCAACCGCGCCTATTTCCCGCGTCACGGCGGTGAGGAGACGCCGGAGGACATTATGGGCGCCTTCATCGCGCAATTTTACGACGATCGCGAACCACCGAAGCTGATCCTCAGCAACATCGAGCCGACGGATCGCGAACTGCTCGAAGAAGCGCTGTGCATCCGCGCCGAATGCAAAGTCGAAATCCGCAAGCCGGAGCGTGGCGAGAAGCGCGAGATTGTGGATGCGGTGCTGCTGAACGCGCGCGAAGCGCTTGGCCGGCGTATGGCGGAAACCGGCAGCGTCGCGAAGCTGCTCGATGGTGTGGCGGAAGTGTTCGGCTTGTCGCAGCGGCCGGAGCGGATCGAGGTTTACGACAACAGCCACATCCAGGGCACGAACGCGCTCGGCGCGATGATCGTCGCGGGGCCGGAAGGCTTCACCAAGAACCAGTACCGCAAGTTCAACATGAAGTCGGAGGAGTTCGACGGCGACGACTTCGCAATGATGAAGGCGATGATCCGGCGGCGGTTCGCAAGGATGTTGAGTGAGCGCGAAGAGCCCTCCCCCCTTGTGGGGGAGGGTTGGGAGGGGGGGCGTTCCGACGCGCAGTCGTCTGACAGCGTGACGGCCGATCGCCCCCCACCCCCTGCCCCCGCCCCGCAAGGGGCCGGGGGTGCTGTTGCTGACGGCGGCGTCGATTTTTCGAAAGAGCGTGACGAACCCGAGCGCGATTCAAAATTCGGCGCATGGCCGGATCTTGTCTTGATCGACGGCGGCGATGGGCAGCTCAATGCGGCGCTTGAGGCGCTGGATGAGCTTGGCCTCAAGAATCGCATCACTATCGCCGGCATCGCCAAGGGCGTGGACCGCGACGCCGGGCGCGAGCGCTTCTTCATTCCGGGCAAGCCGGCGTTCCGGCTCGACGAGAAGAGTCCGGTTCTCTACTACCTGCAGCGGCTCCGAGACGAAGCGCACCGCTTCGCCATCGGCGCTCATCGCGGCAAACGCAGCGCCGGCATCGCCAAAAATCCGCTCGACGAAATCGGCGGCATCGGCCCTGCCCGCAAACGCGCCTTGCTCGATCGCTTTGGCTCGGCGCGCGGCGTATCGCGTGCGGCGCTGGCGGAACTGGAAGCGGTGGAAGGCGTCAACAAGGAACTGGCGAAGCGCATTTATGACTTCTTCCACGACAACAAACGCTGACGCCGCCGCGGGGCGCAAGAGCACGATCCCGATCCTGTTGACGGTGTTTCGGATCGTCATGGCGCCGGTGATTGCAGGCCTAGTGCTGTGGGCCGCGACGCAAGCCCATGCCGATCCGTTGCTCGCGGGCTTTGTCTATGCACTGGCGCTGATCTTGTTCGTGATCGCGGCACTGACCGATTGGCTGGACGGCTATCTCGCGCGCAAGCTTGATGCGGTCACGCCACTCGGTGCGGCGCTCGATCACGCGGCGGACAAAGTGTTGGTCACGTGCGCGCTGGTGGCGCTGGCGTATGCGGCGCTGCCGATGATGCTGGTTGCCGCGTCAGTCATCATCCTTGGCCGCGACGTGGCGGTGGCCGGACTGCGTGAAGGCATTTCAGCGCAAGGCAAGACATTGCCGGTGAGCCAACTGGGCAAATGGAAGGCGGCGGCGGAGATGGCCGGCGTCGGCGCGTTCCTGGCGTTCCAGGCGGCGGCGTTGCTGGCTGCGTCTTTCAGCCTGCCAATAAGCTTCGTGATTGGTTTGGATTGGGCCGCGCGCGTGTTGTTGTGGTCCGCGGCGGCGTTGGCGCTGGTGAGCGGCGCGCAATATCTCGGTGCGCTGTTGAAGCGCGACTAGTCCGGCAAATCAGTCCGGGCGGCCGAATTCGATGGTGTTGAGCACCAAGATCGCAACGATGAAGACGCCAATGGCGATGAGCGCGGCCATGTATTTCCCCGAATTCCAAATCTGAACCCGCTCTAACCGATCCGCCCCGCCCCCGCCAAGGGGCTATCGGTCACACGTGCTGGACGACTGACAGGAGGTTCAGGTCAGGGTCGTGAAACCAGGCGACTTTTGTGCCGTCGGGGGCGGCCCAGACGCCGCGCGCGTCCTGCACGAAGAAGCCGTAACGGGCGAAGACCACGCCCTTGGCCGTGAGGCCATCGACGGCGGCTTCGATATCATCGACCGTGAACCCAAGCACGGCATACGCCGCCGGTGTCACCCCCGGCACACGTGAGACGCGCACACGGGCGTTCTTGCCTTCGAAGACGAGCGCGAAACCATCGTCGCTAATGAATTTGAGGCCGAGCGTGTCGCCATAAAACGCCTTCGCCAATTCCGGCTTCACGGTGCCGACGAGCGAGGTGATGGGCGCTGAAGCAAGCATGGCGATCCTCCTGGCGATGGTACAGCGATCTTAACCCCCCTTCTCCGTTGCGGAGAAGGGGTTGGGGGATGAGGGGAGAAGATGCGAGCGCGATTGCGAAGGCTGCGCGCCGAGCGCGGCAGCGTAACGCCCCTCACCCCCTGCCCCCTCTCCGCGAGGGAGAGGGGGTCGTTCAGAACTTTTCGCCCATTTGCTCCAAGATCCAACGCAGCGCTTCGGCGTTGCCGCGGGCGTCGTCGACGGGATTGTGGGTGTGGGCGGTTTCGCGGCGCTTCTTGAAGGCGCTGGTGTTGAGCGGCTCGCCGCGACGGCCAGCGTCGAGATCGCCGATGCGGCGCGCGCTGAAGCCGGCGGGATTGGCGCCGAGATATTTGTGGCAATACCAGTTCCAGAATTGCCAATCGAAGGCGGGATTGTCGGACCAAAAGATCGGCCGCTTGCCGCCGCCGGCGATGTCGTCGAGCCAAGCTACGGCGTCGGCCATGACGCGTTCGGCGGCGCGATAGGTTTTCTGCGTTTCGAATGAAACGCCGCTCACTTCGCGCGCGGCGGCAATGCCGGGATTGTCGATGATCGGCGCGACTTCGCCGAGGAAGCTCTGCGCTGGATCACCGAGGCTGACGAGGCCGAACGAGATCAAGTTGTAGAGGCCGGGGCATGGGCCGTCGGACTCTACGTCGAGGACGATGTGGTGTTTCCACTTTGACATAAGTGCATGATCGCGGGTGCGTGAGGTAACGTCTAGCACTTCGACGCGAGGTTACTCACTGACAGCGAATCGACGGCGATAAAATCTGCGGATTCAGCAAACCGGCGCTGCAATGGAGCGCAAGATCAGAGGCTTTATTGATCAAGTGGCGGGGTTTAATGGCGCCCGCTATGCTCGCCGGACGATCGAGCAATCTGAAATTCGTGGGCGCGCACTCGAACTTGTCATTCCACATTCCGGCACCGCCGCGCAGCAACGTGTTATCGACGCGGCAATTCGATATGGTGAAAGTCGCGGCGTGCGAGTTGTTGTGATTATCTATCCATGAGGAGTGAAGCTTGAAAAAAGCAGCCTCGATCCATTTGCGACGCGGCAAGTTTTACGTCGACACCGAATCTCGCACGAAGGCTGGGATTTGGGTTGGCGTTGGCGCAGTGCAAATCGTCGACGAGGGCAACGACATCGCGCTCGCGGAGGCGTTGCGATCTGCCCTGGAGGCGTCCCAGCATGGAATTCCAACGCCACCGCCCGATGACGACCTCACGATCTCGATCCTAGAAGCCGCTGGCGTGAAGACTTGGCGAGCTTTTGTTCGGGATGCGACCTGCGTTGATGCAAAGCTGAGCGATGGGCGAGTGACTCTTACACCCTACCGCAAGGTGGACAGAGCGGGGAACTATGTTCCAATCCCGGAGAAGGCACAAACCATACGATTGGCAAGCGAAGAGCTTGGGACGATCGTTCGCAGCGTATTCGACGACGCTGGATGAAGATTTTTACCTCTACGGGCAAAGCACGCCTAACTCCCACCAAACCCCACCACTCCAAACACCGAGCCTGCCCTCCCTCGGTTCGGCCCACTCCACCAACTCGTAGAACGGCGCCCTCAGCACGCGTGCTTCTAGGCGGCCGCGCACGTGCACGTAGGGGCGCGGTTCGTCGCCGCGCCGCTCGACACGGAGTGGGTGCTCCGGGCTGGCGGTGACGATGTCGCCGACGTTTGTGGTGAATACGATGGTTTGGTTCTCGCCCTCTCCGACGCGGTCGGCGCGGATGGCGACGAAGGGGGCGTCTTCGACTTTAACGATGATCTTCTCGACGGGGGTGACGAGGTAGGTGATCCCGTCTTCGTCTTTTCTCAGGATCCAGGCGAAAAGCTTGACCAGGGGTTCGCGCGTGATGCGCGTTCCCTCGTGTCGCCACGTTCCATCGGCCAGGATTTCCATGCCGATCTCGCCGCAGTGGGCGGGGTTCCATTTGTCGACTGGAGGCAGGGATTTGTCGCCGGTAGCCGCATCGCGCTTGAGCGCGGCGATCAATTGCTCCAGGGACGAGGTGTTTTCAGGTGCGGCCATAATTCAGCCGCCAACTAAGCGAGCTTCGCGCCCATGAGCAATGACACTCCGCAAGCCCTGGTGGCTGAAGCTGAAGCCGCCGGCGAAGCGCTCGAACGCGTGCGCACGGAGATCGGCAAAGCGATCTTCGGCCAGGAGCGCGTAATCGAGCTGACATTGTCGGCGGTGCTGGCGGGCGGCCACGTGCTGCTGGTGGGCGCTCCGGGTTTGGCGAAGACGCGGCTCGTGGAGGCGACGGCGCGGGTGTTGGGGCTCGACTGGGGCCGCGTGCAGTTCACGCCGGATCTCATGCCGGCGGATATTCTGGGCTCGGAAGTTCTGGATCAAGATGAGAGCGGGCGGCGCCACTTCCGGTTCGTGAAGGGGCCGATCTTCACGCAACTTCTGATGGCGGATGAAATCAACCGCGCATCGCCGCGCACGCAATCAGCGCTGCTGCAGGCGATGCAGGAGCATCACGTGACGATTGGCGGCGCGGCGTACGATGTGCCGTTGCCGTTCCACGTATTGGCGACGCAGAACCCGATCGAGCACGAAGGCGCGTACCCGTTGCCGGAGGCGCAGCTGGATCGCTTCCTGTTGCAGGTTGACGTGCCCTACCCGGATGCGGAGATCGAACGGAAGATTTTGATCGAGACGACGGGCCTTGGCGATCAGCAACCGCAAGCGGTGTTGAACGCGGAGACGCTCATTCGCTTGCAGCGTTTGGTGCGGGCGATGCCGGTTGGTGAGAAGGTGCTGGCGTCGATCTTGGAGCTGGTGCGTTCGGCGCGGCCGGGCTCGAGCCATGATCCGCGCGTGAACCAGCATGTTGCGTGGGGGCCAGGGCCGCGTGCTGGACAAGCTTTGATGTTGGCAGTGCGGGCGCGGGCTTTGCTGCGCGGGCGCTTGGCGCCGGCAGTGGATGATGTGGCGGCGCTGGCGCGGCCGGCTTTGGTGCACCGGATGTCACTCTCGTTCGGCGCGCGCGCTGAGGGCTTGGATATCGATACGCTGGTGGATGAATTGGCGGAGCGCGCGGCTTGATGAAGCCCGCAACCCTGAACCCTCCCCCCTTGTGGGGGAGGGTTGGCAGGGGGGGCTTTGCGACGCTTCGCTGTTCGATGGCGCGAAGGCTGATCGCCCCCCACCCCCAACCCCGCCCCACAAGGGGGCGGGGAGTCGACTATGTCTGAGGCTTCTCGACTCGAAGCGCTTGCGCTCGCGGGCGACCTCCCGGGTGTGCTGCTCGATGCGCGGCGGCTCGCGGCGAGTGCGCCGGGATTGCACGGGCGCCGGCGCGCTGGGCAAGGCGAAGCGTTTTGGCAATATCGCGATCACCGCGCGGAGGATGGCGCGCGGCTGGTGGATTGGCGGCGTTCGGCGCGCGGCGATCGATACTTTGTGCGCGAACGTGAGCGCGAGGCGGCGCAGACGGCTTGGATATGGATGGATCCAGATGCCGGGTTCAACTGGACGAGTGATGTTGCGCGGACGACGAAGCTGCGGCGTGCGCAGACGATTGCGCTGGCGCTGGCGACGTTGCTGAACCGTGGCGGTGAGCGTGTCGGGATGCTCGGTCGGTCGCCGCGAACGGGGCCGCGCGCGGTGGATCGGTTGGCGCATGATTTTCTGACGCCGCAGAAAGACGCAGATGCGCCGTCGCGGAGTTGCGTGATCTTCTTCTCTGACTTTTACGCGCCGGTTGAGACGTGGCGCGCGCGGCTGAGCGCGGCGGCTGATGCGGGCGCGAGTGGCGCGCTGGTGATGGTGGCCGATCCGGCGGAAGAGGATTTTCCGTTTCGTGGGCGGACGCTCTTCTTGGAACCGGGGCGCCGCAGTGAGACTTTGATCGGCCGCCCCGAGAACGTGCGCGAGCTTTATGCTGAGCGGCTGGAGACGCATCGGCGCGCGATCCGGCAAGCGGGCGCGAACTTTGGCTTCCCTGCTCTCTTGCATCGCACCGATCATGGCGCGGCGCCGGCTTTGGCGCTGCTGATTGCGCTGGTCTCGGAGCGGTTCGCTTGAGCTTCGGGCCGTTCCTGTTTGGAGCGCCGGGCGCACTGCTGGCATTGCTGGCGCTGCCGGTGCTGTTCTTCATCATGCGCGCGACGCCGCCACCGCCGCAGCGCGAACAGTTTCCGCCGGCGCGTTTGCTCGAAGGCTTGCGCACGGACGATCAGAGCCGCGAACGGGCGCCGTGGTGGCTGGTGCTGTTTCGGATGCTGGCGGCGGCGCTGCTGATCCTGGCGTTCGCGCGACCAAGCTTGGCGCCGCAAGCGAGCGATAGTCCGCTTGGTGGGCGAACGCTCATCGTTATCGATGATGGTTGGACCTCGGCGCCGGCGTGGAGCGAAGTGCGTAACGCGGCGAGTGCGGCGATTGCGCAGGCTGAGCGAGCGCGCGCGCCGATCTTTATGTTGTTCACTGCGCCGAGTACGCGGCCGCGTGATCCGGGAGAAGCGCTGACGGCGGCGGATGCGAAGTCGCGCGTGCAACGTTTGGAGCCACAGCCGTGGCGGCCGGATCGTGCGGATGCTGCGGCGCGTCTGGCGCGCACGGAAGGCAATTTCGATCGCATCGTTTGGATCACGGATGGGTTGAACGATGCGGGCGCGGAAACGCTTGCGGCTGAGCTGCAGAGTCGCGGGACGGTGACGGCGCGGATTCCGGCGCTGACGGCGCGCGGGATCGTGTCGGGTTCGGTGACGCCGCAGGGCGTTGTTGTTGAAGCGCGGCGGGCGGCCAATGGCTCGGCTGTTGGCGCGGTGACGGCGGAAACGGCGGAAGGCCGCTCGCTCGGCGCGGCGGAGTTGCAGTTTCAGGGCGATGCGCTGACGGCGAGCGCGCGGATCGAATTGCCGCCGGAAATTGCGGCGCGCGCGGCGCGTGTGCGGATCGTTGGCGAACAGAGCGCGGGCGCAGTGCGGTTGCTGCCGGCGGGCGCGGGGCGGCCGTTTGTTGGACTGGTTGATCCGGGTGGCGCGGGGCAGCCGCTGTTGTCGGAATTGTTTTATGTTGATCGCGCGCTGCAGCCGTATGCGAGCTTGCAGCGTGGCAGCATTTCGCAGCTCATCGATGCCCGCGCGCAGGCTTTGATCTTGCCGGATGCAGGCCGGATTGCGCCGACGGATAGCGCGGCGCTGCAGCGTTGGCTCGAGAACGGCGGCTTGCTGGTGCGGTTCGCGGGGCCGCGTTTGGCCAACGATGCGGATGATTTTGTGCCGGTGCGGTTGCGGCCAGGGTCGCGCACGCTTGGCAGCGCGCTCGCGTGGGAGACGCCGCTGGGCATTGGCGCGTTTCCGGCGGACTCTCCGTATGCGGGGATTTCGCCGCCTGCCGACGTGCAGGTGCGGCGGCAAGTTTTAGCGGAGCCAGCATCACTGCAAGAGGCGCGCGTGTGGGCGACGCTTTCGGACAATTCGCCGTTGCTGACGGCGCAAGCGCGCGGGCGCGGGCTCGTCGTGCTGTTTCATGTGAGCGCGACGCCGGAATGGTCTGACGTGCCGTTATCTGGGCTCTTCGTTGAAGTGTTGCGAAGGACGCTGGCGTTTGCGGCGCGCGCGGATGGCGCGGGCGAGCGCGAGATTTCAGGCGGGCCGTTCGTGGCGCAGCGTTTGTTGGATGGCTACGGCTCGCTGGCGCTGGCGCCGCAGGACATGCAGCCGATCGCGCCAGAGGCGTTTGCGATTGCGCAGCCATCGCCGGCGACGCCGCCGGGCTTGTATGAGCGTGCGGGTGTGTCGGCGGCGATCGATGCGGTGCGGGCGGATGATTCATTTCAGCCGCTTGAGCTGCCGAACGGGATCGCGCGCGCGGGATTGGGCGCGGTGATTGAGCGGCCGTTGGCGGGGTGGTTGTTTGGGTTGGCTAGCTTGATGCTGGCGATTGATTTGCTGATCGCGCTGCTGCTTGTCGGCAAGCTACCGCGCTTGCCGCGACGCGCGAGTACTGCGGCGGCGATGGTGATCGTTGGCCTGTTTGTGTTCGGCGGCGATGCGCACGCGCAGAACGCTAACGATCCGACGCAGACGTTGCGGCTCGCTTATGTGCGCACTGGCGACTCGCGGATCGATCGCGCGTCGGAGCAGGGTTTGCGTGCGCTTTCGGATATGCTGACGGCGCGGACTTCGGTTGAACCGGGGCCGCCGGTCGCGGTTGATCTCGCGCGTGATGATCTTTCGACCTACTCCTTCATCTACTGGCCGGCCCCGCCCACGCCTCGGCGTTTGCCAGACGCGGCGTTGAGCAATGTCGATCGCTATCTGGCGATTGGCGGAGTGCTGCTCGTGGATACGCGCGATGCGGGCGCGCAGCAGCGCGGGCGGCCGGCGCAAGCGATGCTGGCGGGCATCGATATCCCGCCGCTGGAGCAAGTCACGCCTGAGCATGTGCTGACGCGGTCATTCTATTTGCTGCGCAGCTTTCCGGGGCGTTCGCAATCGGCCCAATTGTGGGCGGAGAGCGCATCCGCGGCTTCATCGCGCGATGGCGTGGCGGCAATTTTTATTGGCGATGGCGATTGGGCGAGCGCCTGGTCGGGGCAAGCTGGCGTGAGTGATCGCCAGCGTGAATTGTCGCTGCGGTTTGGCGTCAACATGGTGATGGTGGCGCTGACCGGGAATTACAAAGCTGACCAAGTCCACGTGCCGGCGCTGCTCGAACGCATGGGCGGCGAGCGGCGATGATTGGTTCGCTCTCTTGGAGCGCCGGCGCCCTCGCCGGCATACGGTGTTTAAACTTGCGTCTCCGCCGCGACGTCGAGAACCGGATGCCGGCGCTCCATAGTTCGCGCGCACTTTCAACCGACAGTGCTTCACCCCGCCCCCTGCCCCCTCCCTTCAACGGGAGGGGAATATGATTGCAGGCGCGCGCATTGGCTTTGATCCGGCGCTGCCGTGGAGCGTGATGATCGCGCTTGGCGTGTTCGCTGCGATTGCGCTTGGCGTTTATATCTGGCGCGGCGGCGGGGCGCCGGTGACGCGTGGGCTGGGCTTGGCGTTTCTGTTTCTCGGATTGATGCAGCCGCAATGGGTGCGCGAGACGCGCGAACCGGCGGACGATGTGGCGCTGATCGTCGTGGATCAGAGTGAGAGCTTGCAGCTGGCTGGCCGTCGCGACGCGGCGCGCGCGGCGGCGGACGCGATGGCGCAGAGATTGGCCGAGCAACCAGGGCTCGATGTGCGCGTGCGCGAAGCGCGCGGCGGGCCGGATGGGACGATGATCACCGGCGTGATCGAGGATGCGCTGAGCGATGTGGCGCGTGACCGCATTGGCGGCGTGGTGGTGATCACGGATGGGCAAGCGGCCGATCCGCCGGATGAGCCGAACAGATTGCGCGAGCTTGGGCCGGCACACGTGCTGATTGTCGGCGATCCGGAGCGCGGGGATCGGCGCCTGGAGCTAATTTCAGCGCCAACGTTCGGGATTGTCGGCGAAGCCATGCGCATTACCGGGCGCGTGCTCGATGCGAGCGGCGATGCGCCGGTGGCCCTGAGCGTTTCGATCGATGGACAGCGCGCAGTGAATACAACGGTGCGGGCGAACCGCGCGTTCTCGGTCGATATTCGGCTGACGCATCGCGGGCGGAATATGGTGATCGTGGAGGCCGCCGAGGGGCCGCAGGAGATCACGCTGTCGAACAATCGCGCGGCGTTTGCCGCGAATGGCGTGCGCGACCGGTTGCGCGTGCTGCTGATCACCGGCGAACCGCATGCGGGCGCGCGCGTGTGGCGCAACTTGCTGAAGTCCGATCCGGCGGTGGATCTGGTGCACTTCTCGATCTTGCGGCCGCCGGACAAGCAGGACTTCACGCCGCTCAACGAATTGGCGCTGATCCCCTTCCCGACGGAAGAATTGTTCGAGCGGCGCCTGGATGAGTTTGACCTCATCATCTTCGATCGCGCGCCACAGCGCGGGATTTTGCAGGCGTATTATTTTTCTTCGATCGCGCGACGCATCGAAGAAGGCGGCGCGCTGCTGATCACCGCGGGCGAGCAGGAAGCGGGGCTCGATGGGCTCTATCGCACCGCGCTCGCGGGCATTTTGCCATCGCAACCGACCGGCCAGATCATCTCGCGGCCCTATCGTCCGGCGCCGACAGCCTTAGGACAGCGTCATCCTGTTGTACGCGGCTTGCCTGATCCGGCGCGGTGGGGACGCTGGACGCGCGAAATCGATGCGCGCGCAACGAGTGGACAGACTGTTTTGTCCGGCGCGGATGGAAGGCCGTTATTGGTGCTTGACCGCGCCGGGCGCGGGCGGGTGGCGCAATTGTGGTCCGATCAGCCGTGGCTGTGGGCGCGCGGCTATGATGGCGGCGGCCCGCATGGCGAGTTGCTGCGTCGGCTAATGCATTGGCTGATGCAGGAGCCCGAGTTGGAGGACGACAATCTTACGCTCGATCCGGGGCCGCGCGGTTTGGAGATCGAGCGCTCCACGCTCGGCGATGCGCCGGGGGCGGTTGATATTATTTCGCCGAGCGGCGCACGCTCGCAGGCAGGGCTCGATGAAACAGCGCCTGGACTTTATCGCGGCGTAGCGCCGGCGACTGAACAGGGCCTGTATGAAGCGCGCAGCGGAAACCTCCGCGCGTTCGCGGCGGTGGGGCCGCTCAATCCGCGCGAAGCGGGCGCGCTTGCGGCGAACGCGGAGATCCTGCGGCCGTTTGCGAACGCGACGGGCGGGAGCGTCTTCATGACCGGCGAAGACGGACGGCGCTTGCCGGAAGTGCGTCGCGTGGATCGCGGCGCGAACGCGGGCGGCAATGATTGGATCGGCATTGAGCGCAACGGCGCGTACACGGTGCGCTCGGCTGTTGCTTCACCGTTTGGGCCCGGCTGGGCTTGGGCGCTGGTCGGCTTGGCGCTGTTGATGTGGGGCTGGCGGCGCGAGAACGGCTAGCGCTCTGGCGCGGCGAGTTCGCCGTGGATTTTGTCGAGGCCGCCCGGGCGAAGTTCGAGCCATAGGAAGCGCGCCGGATCGACGGGCCCCGGCAATGATACTCGCCCAGACGGCACGATGCTGAAGCCAAATGGACGAAAGAAGCGCTCGGCGCCAACGAGGATGATGCCGCCGCCGGCGCTGGAACGGCACGCAGCGACGCAGTCGCGAACAAGCGTAGCGCCCAGGCCTGCGGCCTGCTCAGACGGATCAACCGCGAGCGGACCCAGAAAGTAGATTTCGGCGCCCGCCTCAGCGCGCCAGATCCGGCAGACGCCGACAATCTCGCGCGCGTCGTTGAGCGCCACGCGCGTGAGCGCCGGCTCCAAAATGGCGCCGCGCTCGCGAACGCGCTCGCTGGTCTTGGCGTATCGGCCCGGACCAAAGGCACGGCTCAGCACACGCTCAATTGCGGCGGCGTGCTCCGGGCGTTCAGCTGTCAGCGTATGGGCCATGGAGGCGCGCGATTAGGGCGCGGCGGCGCGTGCGTCAATCGCAGTACGGTGATATTGCACCCGGCGGGTTGTCGGCTGATGCTCCGACCGGGCCGCGGGGAGATTTGGCCATGTTCAGAGCCTTGATCGCGATGGCATGCCTGCTGGCATGCGGCGCGGCGACGGCGGAACCGGCGCTCGGGGTCGCGACTGTCGAAGCGCGACTGACGGCCGATGGCTTGCGGGCTGACATACAACTCTCCCGACCGGTGACCTCGTTCGCGTTTGCCGAAGCCGATGTGGTGCGCGAAGGCGACTTCACAGTGCTCACCGCAGGCTTGACGCTGAGCGGCGACACAATCTCGGCGGAAAGTCCGTTTCGTCATTTCTCCGTGCTCGTGCGTCCGATGGAGCATGAGCGCGATGCGAAATACCCTGCGTTCTTTCGCGTCGGGGCCGGCGGCGTCCTTTATGCGCCAGCGTTGAGCGCGGATGGCGACACGTGGCGCACGGCGATGCGACTTCGACCCCGACCTGGAGAAGTTGTCGTGCCGGCGCGCGGGGCGCGTGAACAAGGCTCGGTTTTCATTGGACCGCGCCACTACGTGGTGACGACGCCGCAAGCGCGCATCATCGCATCCCCCGAAACGCCGGCGCCGCTACGCGCCGCGGCGAGCGCGGAGATGCTGCGTTCGATTCAATTCTACACTGAGCAAGTCGGCATACCCCTGCCGACGCGGCCTGTGATGGTCTTGGCGTACGGCGGTGATGGCTCAGGGTATGTTGGCGACGTGACGCCCGGGCCATTCGTCTCGCTGCGGCTTTACGGATCGACGTGGTCCGTCCTGGACGAGAACACGCGCGCAGGCCTTAGCCGGTTTATCTCGCACGAGGCTTTTCACTTCTGGAACGGCTCGCTGGTGACCAACCGCGATAGCGCGCCATCCTGGTTGCATGAAGGCGGCGCCGAATATGCGGCGCTACTGAGCGCCCGAAATGCGTTGGGAATGAGCGAAGCTGAAGTGCTGAGCGCACTGGGCGAGGCGCTTACCCGGTGCCAAAGCGGGCTAAGAGCCGCTGGCGATGTTGGCATGAACCGGCTCGCATTCTTGTCCAGCAGTGTGCGGTATCCGTGCGGGGTGGTCATTCAGTGGGCGGCGGATCTTGCGATCCGCAAGCAAAGCAACGGCGAACGCAACGTGTTCGACGCTTGGGCGGCGACAACGCACGCCGCGCTGGCGCGCGAGGACCACGACTTCGTGCTGACCGACTTCACCCGCTACGATGGCGTATCGCGCGCAGCGCGGGTGATTACGCTACTGACCGAGACAAGCGGACCCGAGCGCTGGGAGAGTCTGGCGATTGCACTGCGCGATCTTGGCGCGGGCTTAGAGATGCGACCCTCAAACGAAACCCGCCGCCAAGCCCTGCTCTTTCATATTCTCAATCAAGCCTGCTCCAACCAGCGCTATGGATTCAGTCTCGATCAAAGGGGCTTGACGATCGAAGATGTCTCGACGTGCGGGGTGTTGGCAGGCGGCCCCACCGTCAACACGATCGAAAACGGCGATGCGATTTCCACGAGCGTCGACACGTATCGGCGCGTGCAAGCGGCCTGCGCCGCGGGACGTGACGTTGAATTCGTGGTCGATGGCTCGCGTCGCATCAACGTGCCGTGCCGCGCGCCATTGCCCGACGCACCGAACGCCTATTTCGTGACCGCCGGATAATCGCCAAACCGATATTGCGCCAAGCGGATGGGCGGCGCATGGTCCGCGCCGCTTGGCGTCCCTTCGCATCCCCTCTCTCGACATCTTCCGTCAGCGGCAGTTCACGCTCTTCTGGGCTGGACGCTGGTTCGGCACGCTCGCGATCCAAATGCAGCTCGCGGCGATGTTCTGGCAGGTTTACGATACGGCGCGGATACACGGCCAAGACGTTCGCGAAGGCGCGCTGACGCTTGGGCTCGTGGGGCTCGCGCAGTTCTTGCCGCTGCTGGCGCTGTCGTTGTTCGGGGGCCAGGCAGCGGACCGATACAACCGCAAGCTCATTCTGCTGATCTGCTTTGGCATGAAGACGTTGATCGCGCTCGGGCTCTGCGTTGCGACGCAGTTTGGGCCCGAGGTCGTCGTGCCGTCGATCTTCGCCGCCGCGATCCTCGCCGGCGCGACAAATGCGTTCATGCCGCCCGCGGCGTCAGCGCTCTTGCCCATGCTGTTGCCGCGCGAAGACCTGCCGCAAGGCATAGCGATGTCGTCGCTGGCGTTTCAATCGGCGCTGATCATTGGACCGTCCGTTGGCGGATTGTTGTGCGGGATCAGCCCGCTTCTTGCTTACGGCACGACCTTAGCGCTGCTGCTGGTGAGCACGGCGATGGTGTTCGCGCTGAAACCGCCGAAGCAGGAGACGGTGAAGGATCAGCGCACCATCGGCATGATTGTCGACGGACTTCGCTATGTTTGGTCCAACAAGATCGTGCTGGGCGCGATTTCGTTGGACCTGGTTGTGGTGCTGCTCGCGGGGGCCGTCGCCCTCCTTCCGGTATTCGCACGCGATATTTTGCACGGCACCGCGAGCGAAAGCGGATTGCTGCGTTCGGCGATGGGAGTTGGCGCCGCATGCGTTGCGCTGATGCTCGCGATGGCGCCGTTGCGGCGACGCGTCGGGCTGTGGATGTTCGGCGCAACCATCGTGTTTGGTTTGGCGACAATCGTTTTTGCGCAGGCAACGACTATTTGGCTGGCGGCGGCGGCGATGGCGGTTGCGGGCGGCGTGGACATGATTTCTGTCTATGTGCGCTCAAGCCTCATTCAGCTCGCTACGCCCGACGCAATGCGCGGACGTGTTTCGGCGGTGAGTTTTGTCTTCATCTCGGCCTCCAATGAGCTCGGCGATTTTGAAGCAGGATTGATGGCGCGGATATTTGGACCGGTTATGGCGGTGACAATTGGGGGAACAGCGGCCGTCGCTACGTCTTTGGGATGGATGAAGCTCTTCCCGGCGCTGGCGAAGGCCGACGGCTTCGAGACACAGACGCTTTCCCCCGAAGCACAAAACGCGATAAAATTGAACCAGGAAGTGGAGAAGACGTGATGGGTGTGCTGAGCGGCAAGGTCGTGGTCATTACTGGCGCCGGCAACGGCATCGGCAAGGAGTGCGCGCTGCTTGCGGGCCGCGAAGGCGCGAGTGTCGTGGTCAACGATCTTGGCGGCGGGCTGAAAGGCGAAGACGCAGGCTCAGCCGGGCCGGCTGAGCAGGTTGCGCAAGAAATTCGCGCGGCTGGCGGCAAAGCGGTTTCGAACTCCGATAGCGTCGCCGATTACGATGCCGTCGCGGCGATGTTCGAGCAGGCCAAGAAGGAATTCGGCGGCCTGCACGCGGTGATCAATCCAGCCGGCATCCTGCGCGACGGCATGTTTCACAAGATGCCGGTGGAAGACTGGAAGGCGGTGATCGACGTGCACTTGCACGGCGCATTCAACGTGACCCGCGCATCGATCGAGCATTTTCGCGAGCAACAGGACGGTTCGTACGTTCTGTTCACGTCCACCTCAGGTCTGATCGGCAATATCGGGCAAGCGAACTACGCGGCGGCGAAGCTTGGCGTCATGGGTTTGTCCCGGATTGTTGCGATGGAAGGCCTGCAAAAGAACGTACGCTCCAACATCATCGCGCCATTTGCCTGGACGCGGATGATTGCGTCGATCCCGGTGAAGGACGAAGCGAGCGCGGCGCGCGTTGAGCGGATGAAAAATGGCATGCGCGCCGATCAGGTGGCGCAGCTGGCTGTCGCCCTCTGCGCCGATGGCGCCAAGGATACGACGGGACAAATCTTCGCCGTTCGTGGCAACGAAGTGTTCCTGTTCAACCAACCGCGACCAGTGCGGACGTTGGGCCGGCTTGAAGGCTGGACGCCGCAAACCTTGATCGACCAGGCGCTGCCGGCGATGAAGGCAAACTACACGGATGTCGGCGCGAGCGCGTCGGTGTTCCCGTACGATCCGGTTTAATGGAGGCGCACATGCGCTCTGCTCTCTTTGCGTTATTGCTGCTTGGCGCATGTGCGCAGACAGCACCGACGACGCCCACGGCGACGTCCGGAGCCTCGATTCAACTCTCCGGAACGAAGTGGCGGCGGGTCGATGACACCAACGCCAATCCGCACGGCGCTACGATGGACTTCGAGGGCAACCGCGCCTCCGGGTACACTGGATGCAATCGCTGGACTGCCGACGTGACGCAGAACGGCGAAGAACTCCGGTTCGGCATGGTCGCTGTCACGGAGATGCATTGCGGCGCGGGTGTGCAGATGGCGACTGAGCGCAGTTTCTTGCCGGCGCTCGCGGCCGCGCGTTACGCCCACTATGATCGCGACGCGCTGGTGTTGCTCGATGCGCGCCAGAACGTGATCGCGGAATTCAATAGCGAGCTGCCAGGAGACAGCGAATGAAACGCACTGCCCTCGCTGCGCTTGTCCTGCTTGGCGCATGCGCCGTGAATGACGCGAATTCCGGCAACTCAGACGGCGCGAGTTCGCCGCTGGGCGTACTCGCCGGCAGCGAGTGGGTGATGCTGAATGAAGCGCGCAGCGCGACACCGCCGACGATCGCGTTCGCGTTGGCGGAAGATCGCGCTGCTGGATATGCCGGCTGCAATCGCTGGTTCGCGACGGCTAGCGCCAGCGATCAGGCGATCGACTTCGGCGATGTCGGCACAACACGAATGATGTGCTCTCCGCCCTCGATGGAAGCCGAGCGCGCATTCGTCACGACGTTGAACGACACGCGCGGCTACCGGATCGAGAACGGCGAACTCGTACTTTATGATATCGGCGGCGCTGACCTCGCCCGCTTCCGCCGAACCAATCCATAGAGTTACGGCGTCGTCGATATCGCCAACGGCACTTGCCGCGGGCAGCGATCGGTCTCGCGTTCACCAAGGCAATGCTCGACCGTCGGCGCGGTTGCGCCGGGCGCGAAGGCGATTAGCCACTTTTCATTGAAGTCCATGCGCGTCGCGCTGATCAGCGCGCCACATTGGATTGTGAACACCGATGAACCGCGATGCGCGGCGTAAATACTGTCGGCGGCGACGTCGTCGGGAACGGTGATGCGCTCGGTGCCACGGACCGCGGTGCACGGCGGCGTGAGTTCCGGATGCGCCTGCTGGTACGCGATGAAATGCTGATACGCGAGCACCGGTTGTTGCTCGGGACTGGCCGCCTCAATCTCCTCATAGAGCCCCTGCGGCGCTGGCGGCGCTTCTTCCGTCGTAGCGGCGGGCTGGCCGCAAGCGACGAGCAAAAGCACGGCGCTGGCGGCTAGATATGTGCGGATCATGATGTCCTCCCTACCGCCGTTGCACTCCGGCCAGGCGCTTTCGTCAAGCCGTCGGCGGTGTCAGGCTTGTGCCTTGAGGACAGAAAACGACGGACCACATTGGCTGGCGAAGGGGTTTTGCCATGATCGAGAAACGTTCGTTTGACAGCTTGGGCCGCCACGACGCCGATTGGCTCGCGGCCCGCTTCCACTTCAGCTTTTCCGGCTATCACGATCCCAAGCGTGAACGCTGGGGCGCGCTGCGCGTTTGGAATGACGACACGATCAAGGCCCGATCAGGTTTTCCACCGCATCCCCATGCGGACATGGAGATCATCACCTACGTCCGCTCCGGCGCGATCACGCATCAGGATTCGATGGGAAACAAAGGCCGGACGGAAGCGGGCGACGTCCAGGTCATGAGCGCGGGCTCCGGGGTCACACACGCGGAGTTCAATCTGGAAGATGAGGCGACGACGCTCTATCAAATTTGGATCCTGCCGAAAGAACGCGGCGGCAAGCCGTATTGGGGCGCGGCCAAATTTCCGAAGGACGAACGCGCCGGCACGCTGGTGACGCTGGCGTCGGGCTTCGCCGACGATCAACAAGCGGGCGCGCTGCCGATACGGCAGGACGCACGCCTCCTCGCGGCGACGCTGAAGAGCGGACAGAGCGTCGCTTACAAACTCGGAGAAGGACGGTACGCGTATCTGGCGCTGGCCAGGGGCAGAGCGAGCGTCAATGGCGTCGAGCTTGGTCCGCGCGATGGCGCGGCGATCCGCGACGAAAGCGAGCTGCGCATCGATGCGCGCGAAGACGCGGAGATCGTTCTCGTCGACGCCCCATGAAGTTGAATGGAACGTCAACTTGGCGCGTTCCTCGATGAAACCTTGGAATGGCCGACGATTTACTAGTCGGCGGCGGTTTTCGTGTCGCGAGACCTTCAAAATTTACCAACCGTTTGCACTTTGGCGCGCTTCTAGGCAGGGGTTTAGATGAGGGGCGGTCAGTGGCGACGCTGAACGACATTCATGTACTGGTTGTCGACGACAACAAGCAGATGCGCTTTCTCGTGCGCTGCCTGTTGCGCGCCGGCGGCATCAGCAAAGTCACGGAAGCTGAAACCGGCGCGCAAGCGTTCAGTGTCATGAGCGCGAGCACAGTCGACCTCATCATCGTCGACTGGAAGATGGCGCCGCTTGACGGCCTCGCTTTCACGAACATGGTTCGGCGTCACGCGAAGAGTCCGAGCCCCTACATCCCGATTTTGATGCTGACGGCGCATACCGAAATCTCGCGTGTCGCGGCCGCGCGCGACGCGGGCGTAAGCGGCTTTGTGAAAAAGCCTATCAGCGCGCGGCTCTTGTTCGACCGGATCTCCAATGTCCTGACGGACACGCGCATGTTCGTGCGCACGGACAGCTTCTTCGGTCCGGACCGCCGCTTTGGCCAAGACCCGCACTATGCCGGCCCGCAACGTCGCGATTCTGACAAACCGGAAACATCCGAGTCGCCCGCCGTCGACGAACTCGACCTCGACGATCTGCGCTGGAGCGCCTGAGGCTGTGGCGCACACTTGCCAAGGTTTCCACGCGCGCTCAGGTTCCACGATCTAGACCCGCGGGGAGTCACATGGTCCGGGCGTTTTTGTTTGTTGTGCTTGCGGCATCAACCCTTTCAGGCTGCGTGATCGGCGCGGTCGCCGGCGCCACCGGCGCGGTGGTCGGCGCCGCGGTTGGCGTAACCGGCGCTGTCGTTGGCACGACCGTAGGTGTTGGCGGCGCGGTGATCGACGCGGCCATCCCCGGTGACGATGACGACGACGATAAGGATGATGACGATCGGTAAACGCGCGCCGCCGCTCGCGCCGGGGTGTTACGCGAACGTGACTGGCCTATATGTCGGTTACTGGCATACTCGCATCAACACAGTTGGGAGCTGCACCATGCAAATCCGTTCTCTTTTGCTCGGCGCCGCCGTGCTCGCGTTCGCCTCACCTGCGCTGGCAGATACGACGCCGGTTTCCTTCTCTCCGGAATTCCAGACCGCGCTCGAGGAAGACCTCGGCACGCGTGAAGGCGAAGTTCTCAGCACCGCGGTATCCGAGGCTATCCAAAGCGAACTGGCGCGCCGCGGCGTATCCAATGCAAGCGGCGCGATCGACGTGACGATCGTTGATGCCGATCCAAACCACCCCACGTTCCAGCAGCTTCTCAATGAGCCTGGCCTGAACATAAATTCGGTATCGATCGGCGGCGCCGAACTTCGCGCAGTGATCCGCCACGGTTCCGGCCAACAAACCGAAGTTAGTCACCGCCGCTACAACGCGACGCTGGCGGACACGACGGGCGCAGGCACGACGTGGACGGAAGCACGCCGCGCCATTCGCCAGTTTGCAGTGAAAGTCGCCGACGCCTACACCGCCCCGCGGTAAGTCGGCGAAGCGCTAGGGCGGGTCTCAGGGCCCCTTTCCCCGTTCGCCAAGGCCGCCCTGGCGCACTCTCTTTTTTTGCTATTTTGCCTTTGTTGACGCGTATTCGCGCCAACCTTTCGCGCGCAACTCGCAAGCGGGGCACGTTGCGCAACCATAGCCCCAATCGTGGCGCTGAGAGCGCTCGCCCTCGTAGCAGGTGTGACTGTGCTCAACGATCATGTCGACGAGCGCGGCGCCCCCTAACTCCTCAGCGAGCGACCAGGTCCGCGCCTTTGTGAGGCGCATAAGCGGCGTTTCGATTTTGATCGGCGCGGCCAATCCCAGCGAGAGCGCCTGCTCCATCGCATCGATCGTGTCGCGTCGACAGTCCGGGTAGCCGGAGAAGTCGGTCTCACACATGCCGCCGATGAGCGTGGAGGCGCCGCGCCGATAAGCGTGGGCGGCTGCGACGGAGAAAAACACCAAATTGCGCCCTGGCACAAAAGTGCTGGGCAATCCGTTGGCAGTCATCTCAATGGCGCGATCCGCCGTAAGAGCGCTCTCCGCCAGATCGCCATATCCGGTCAGATCCACCACACGGTCGCTGGCAAGCCGCGACGCCCATTCGGGATGCAAGCCCGCAATCTTGGATCGCAGAATGGGACGTTGCAGCAACTCAACCGCGTGTCGTTGCCCATAGGCAAAGCCGATAGTTTCGACCTGATTATATCGGCTAAGTGCCCAGGCCAAGCACGTCGCCGAATCTTGGCCGGCGGAGAACAGAACCAGAGCTGAGGACATGTCCGTTTATACCCCGCGAGTCGCGGCCCGCCTCGACATTTGAACGGGCGGCATTGCACAAGCGCCAATAATGGCGGCGCCTGATACCGGTTCTGGCCGGGGCATATAGGCCAAACGGCCTAGCGGACCTCCATACTGCCCTCAGGGGAGTGTGGCCGCTTCGCCTCAGGGCGAGAGCGGCATGACGCGAGCGTCAAGTTATACCGCCGAGTCCCGTTGACACTTATAAGGTTAGCGCCTGTTGTGGCGGAACTGGACAGGTAGGGCGCGGGGGGAGCACCCGCTCGTAAGCCCGACCACGCCTAAATGGTCTGCCGCAGACACCCACAGAAGGTGATCTGGGCACTGGGAGGACGGCGATGAGCAAGAAGTCAAATTGGGGTCGGATTCTGCTGTCGGGCGCGTCGCTCGCAGCTATGGGCGCACTTTCGTCGCCCGCACTGGCCCAAGATTCAGATGATGTAACCGATGAAATCGTCGTCACGGCCACTGGCCGCGCCGCCGCAATTCAAGACGTTCCGCTGGCCGTTACGGCCGTCACCGGCGAACAGCTGGAAAACTCAGGCGTGCAGGATCTGCGCGACGTGACGCAAGTTGCGCCGTCACTGCAAATCGGCACCGGCCAATCGAATTCTTCGGGCACGATCGCCCGTATCCGCGGCATCGGCACGGGTTCAGATAACCCGGGCTTCGAAGGCGCCGTCGGCATCTTCATCGACGGTGTGTACCGCGCCCGCGCCGGCGCCGCCCTCGCCGACCTTCCCGAACTTGAGCGCGTCGAAATTCTGCGCGGCCCGCAAGGCACGCTGTTCGGCCGCAACACCTCGGCCGGCGCCATCAGCGTCGTGTCGGCTGGCCCGAGCTTTGAGCCGGGCATGTACATCCAAGGCAATTACGGCCTCGATGACCTGGAAGAAGTCGGCCTGGAAGCTGGCGTGAACATGCCAGTGACCGACACGTTCGCCGTGCGCGTCGATGGCGTGATCCGCGACCGCGGCGGCTACATCGACGACATCATCGTCGGTGGCGACGACGTCAACAGCTCGCAGCGTTGGTCAGCCCGCGCACAAGCTGTTTGGGATATTACCCCGGACGCTTCGTTCCGCTTTATTATTGACGGCGCTGAAAGCAACTCAGTGTGCTGCGGCGCGACCTATGTCAGCTACGGCACGACGACGGCGCTGATCTCCATCCTCACGGGCGGCCTTGGCGCCACTCCGGGCGGCGGCGTTCCAGCCATCAGCCCCGAAGATCGCCGCATGAGCGTGACACCGGGCCGTGGTTACGGCGAACAGACCGACGAAGTGGGCTTCTCCGGCCAACTCGATTGGGATCTGGGCGGCATCAACCTGACCTCGATCACCGCTTGGCGCGATTGGGACGCAACGCGCGATCAGGACATCGACTTCACCTCGGCTGACATCGCGTATCGCGACAACCTCGAAGTCGGCATCCAGAACTTCACGCAGGAAATCCGCCTGCAAGGTGAAGCCGGCCGCCTCAACTGGCTCGTCGGCGCCTTCTATGCGGACGAAACCATCGACCAAACCGATCGTATCCGCCAAGGCACGCAAGCTTCGCTGTTTGCCAACCACGCTGTGTCGTCCGGTCTCGGCGGCCCGTGCACGGGTTCGGCGGAACTGTTCAACTTCTGTGGCGGCGGCGTGCCGTCGATCTTCCAGGCCGTGCTGAACAATCCGGGCAGCCCGGGCAACCCGGCGATGTTCGTCGGCACAATGACGCCAGCGCAATTGCTTGCGGCTAACACTGCGATCGCCACCACCAACGGCGGCGCGCTGCTTCCGGCATCAGCCGGCAGCGGTCAGCAAGCGGACGTTTGGAGCGTCGAAACGCAAAGCCTCTCGCTGTTCACACACAACGAGATCAGCCTGACGGACGACCTCATCCTCACGCTGGGTCTGCGCTACAGCGACGAAAGCAAGGACCTCTCGGCCAACCTCAACGCCGTCAACCCGGCCTGCGCCTCGCTGCAAGCAATGGAATTGGCGACTATCGGCCTGCTCAGCAACAACGCCGCCGCTCCGGGCTTCCCGCTCGGCATCGTGCGCTTCATCGAAGGCACGTCTTCGGGCGCGACGGCAATGGCGCTGGCTTGCAACCCGGCCGTCAACCCGATCGCCAACGGCTCTTGGGCTGGTCAACGTGACGAAGAAGAGTTCAGCGGCACGGCGTCGCTGGCCTACCACCTCAACGACGACGTCATGATCTACGGCGGCTACTCGCGCGGCTACAAAGCGGGCGGCTTCAACATCGACCGCTCGGGCTTCTCGATCCGTCCGTCGACGGTAAGCGCATCCTCGCTCAATGTCGGCCAACTCGGCTTCGAACCGGAGTTCACGGACTCCTACGAACTCGGCTTGAAATCGACGATCCTTGGCGGCTCCACGACGTTCAACGTCACGGGCTTCTACCAACAGATCCACGACTACCAGTCGAACAACTTCAACGGCTTCAACTTCATCACGCGCAACGTGCCGGAAGTGATCAGCCAGGGCGTCGAGCTGGAAATGAGCACCAGCCCGATGGAAGGCCTCAACCTCAATGCTGGCGTGGTCTATACGGACGCCTATTACGACAGCACGGTGGTCTTCAACTCGCTCGACCCGGTGCCGAACACGATCACGGCCGGCGATCCGCTGTCGTTCGCTCCGGAATGGGTGGTGACGGGCGCGGTCTCGTATCGCGTACCGCTCTCGGCCAATCTCGGCGCACTGTTCTATCTGGACGGTCGCTGGAACAGCGAATACCGCACGCAAACGCTGAACCGCCAAGCTGTGACGGATCAGGACTCGTTCGCGGTCTTCAACGGCCGCATCGGCATCGGTCCGGAAGACGAGCGTTGGTCGCTTGAACTGTTCGGTCAGAACCTGACGGACGAGTTCTACTTCGTCGGTGGCTTCGCGCCGCCGCTGCAGAACTCACAGGTTATCTTCCCGAACGAGCCGCGCACCTACGGCGTCTCGCTCCGTCTGCAATACTAATCAGCCCAACAGGGCTAAGCCTGACGGCCGGAGCGAAAGCTCCGGCCGTTTTGTTTTGAGGCGACGCAAGCTAGCCTCACGCGCATGCAGGCTGGCGATCTCGACGTTCTGATCGTGGATGATCACGAAGCCATGCGCATGCTGTTGGCGCGCGTGCTGAATAAACTGGGCGTCCGGCAGATACGGGCGGCTGAGAGCGGCGCCGCGGCGCTCGCGGCGTTAGGCGAACGGCCGGCCTCGCTTGTGCTCGCCGATCGCAACATGCCAGGAATGGATGGGTTTTCGCTGGTGCGGAATATCCGCGCCGATCCCAGGCTTGGGACACCACGCATCATCATGATCAGCGGCAACGCCGGCGGCGGGCATGAGGACGCCGCACGCGCCGCGGGCGTGGACATGGTGCTGGTGAAGCCGGTAACCGGCCGCGATCTGGTTGCGGCGATCGAGGTCCTATTCGCGGTTTAGCGCCAACGTACCGCGCAGCATTTGCAGGATGATCGAGAAGTCCTTGCCGCCGTAGCCGCCGCGGACGAGCTCGCCATAGAGCGCCTCGGCGGCGCCCCCCAGCGGCGTCGGCGCGCCAGACGCATCCGCCGCGTCCTGAGCGAGCTTTAAGTCCTTCAACATCATGGCGGCGGCGAAACCGCCTTCATAGTCGCGGTTCGACGGCGCGGCCGGCACCGGACCCGGCCACGGGCAATAGGAGGTCATCGACCAGTTCTGGCCGGACGCCTGCGAAGAGATGTCGAAGAATTTTTGCGCATCGAGGCCGAGCGATTCAGCCAGCGCAAACGCTTCGCTGGTTGCGATCATCGAAATGCCGAGCAGCATGTTGTTACAAATCTTGGCCGCCTGGCCTGTGCCGCTATCGCCAGCCCGGATGATCGCTTTCGCCATCGGTTTCAGCGCGGCTTCGATTTCCGGAAAATCCTGTTCGCGACAGCCGACCATGAAGGTCAGCGTGCCGCCGCTGGCGGCCGCTGTCCCACCAGAGACGGGAGCATCAGCGGCGCGGAAGCCTTGCATCGAGGCATCGCGCGCCACGGTGCGGGCGCTGTCAACGTCGATGGTGGAGCAATCGATCAGCAGCGCATCCTTGGGCGCATTCGGGAGGACCGCTTCCATGTAGAGATCACGAACATGCTGTCCCGCGGGCAGCATGGTGATGACCATATCGGCGTCCTTGCAGGCTTCTCCAGCGCTGGATGCGGGGTTGATGCCCTGCTCTTTGGCGCGGCTGAGCGCATCGGCGGAAAGATCGAAGGCGACCACTTCGCGGCCAGCCTTGGCCTGATTGGCGGCCATGCCGGAGCCCATATTGCCAAGGCCAATGAATGCGACACGGGTCATAGCCAAGTCCTTCTTGTTTGCAGCGCAGCTGTCGGCGGCAGATCTGCTTCCAGCAAAAACGCCCTAGCGCGCTTGCGCGAGCCTATAAGCTTCCACGCCAGCGTGCGCAAACAACATCAGTGCAACCAGCGCAAGGCCCACGATCAGTATGCGCGGAAAACGGCGGAACAGCATAAAAACCAGCGCCACGACAGCAATCACCAGCGCGACAATGGTAAGCGCTGGCGAAACGAACAGACGCGCCAAGACAAGCACAGCCGGGCCGGGCGGATCGACAAATTGCGCGCCGTAAACATAGGTCAGATTGAGCAGAAATGTGGCCGCGAACGCCGCGAACACGGCTCCCGCCCACGCGCACCACATCCAAATTTTCATTGGCGCCCGCGCATCCATCAAAGCGAGTTTGCGTCGTCACTTGAGGAATGACAAGCGGCCAGCGGCGCCGGCGCCTAGCCTGCGGCGAGCGGCGTCCATTCATCGGCTAGGGGCGCGAAGAGTTCGTCGAGCAACGCGTCGCTGACCCCTTCCAATGTGGCCGGACTCCAGACCGGCTTGTTGTCTTTGTCCACGATCAGCGCCCGCACGCCTTCTTGAAAATCGTGGCGCGACGCGACGCGGGACGCGAGGCGATATTCGCTGCGCATTTCGTCGGTGAAGCTCCGCATGAGCGCGCCTTCGCGCATCTGGCGGAAGCTAACCTTCATCGCCTGCGGGGATTTTGTTTTCAGCGTGGCGAGCTGAGCATTGGCCCACTCGCTCTTATCCGCCTCCAGCGCCGCGAAAATGGCTTCAACCGACTCAAGCGCAAAGATGCGGTTGATGCGTTCGACATTCTCCGGCGTCAGCTCTCTCGGGCGGCCGGCGGATTCGCTCAACGCTTCAAGACCGCTCTCAAGCGCGCGGCCCGCGTCGTGGGTTTGCGCGGCGCCGGCGATCTGCGCGCGCGCGGCGGCAAGAATTTCTGTCGGCATGAAATGCGTGGCGATGCCGGCGACAATGCAGTCAGCGGCTTTGAGGCGTGCGCCGGTGAGCGCGAGCCACATGCCGATTTGGCCGGGCTTGCGCGGCAAGTACCAGCCGCCGCCGACGTCGGGGAAAAGACCGATGCCAGTTTCGGGCATGGCGTAGGTCGTGTTCTCGGTGGCGATACGGAAGCGCGCGGGCATGGAAATGCCGACGCCACCGCCCATGGTGACGCCGTCGATCAGCGCAACGATTGGTTTGGGATAGTGGAAGAGCAGATGGTTGAGGCGATACTCGGTATGGAAAAACTCGCGCGCCTCTTTGCTGTCCTTCGCGCCGCTTTCGGCGATCATGCGAATATCGCCGCCGGCGCAGAAACCGCGCGTACCGGGGGCGTGGTCCAGGAGGATGACTTTGATCTCAGGATCATCGCGCCAAGCGAGCAGCGCCTGAATCATGTTCGCGCACATGTGCGTGTTGAGCGCGTGTAGCGCGGCGGGGCGGTTCAGCGTGATATGCGCGAGGCCATTGGCGGCGGTGGTGAGGATTTCAGACATGGGCCTAAAAGCTAGCCCGACTCCTGATACCTAACAAACCATCGCCGCAACGAAAGGTCACTTTTATGACCTCCGCCGCCACGACCTACTGCGGACTTATGGAAGACATTAAGAAGCGCGTCGCCCTCGTTCGGAGGTTCACACGCGGTCAGGTGTCACTTGGGCGTGACGATTTCGACGCGGAGACCCTCTGCATCCAGATTCGAAAGATTCTTGAGTCAATCGCATTCGGCTCACTCGTGGCTCATCAAGCCACATATGAAGCGGCGCACGCCGACATCGAGACGCGATGGCGGGCGAAGCAAATCCTCGACCGCATGGAGGCCGTTCACCCAAAGTTTTACCCTGAACCGATGACGCCCAATCTGACCGACGGCAAGGGACGCATGGAGCCGTTCGCGGGCAACTTCCTCACCCGCGATGACTTCGTCACGCTCTATGACCTTTGCGGCAGCGCCCTGCACATGTGGAACCCGTTTCGACCGGGTCCGCGCGTGATCGATTTCGGCAGAAGCCTGGACCAATGGTGCGACCTGATCCAAGCCCTACTGCATCATCACGTCATTTGGATGTATGCCGAAATCGAGCCCGGTGACGGCTGGTTCGTCCAGATGGATCATCCCGACGATCACAAAGTGCACGCATTTTTGTTCGCGCCGGTTTCGTCAGACGAGACAGAAACAGGCGACATCACCGCATCGTCGGAATAACGAAGCTCGAGTCGTCCGTCATGCCTTCAGGCCAGCGCGCGGTGACGGTCTTCACCTTGGTGTAGAACTTCACGCCTTCCATGCCGTGCTGGTTGGTGTCGCCGAACGCTGAGCGTTTCCAGCCGCCGAAGGTGTGATAGGCGACCGGCACCGGGATCGGCACGTTGATGCCAACCATGCCGACATTCACGCGCGCAGCGAACTCGCGCGCGGCGCGGCCGTTGCGGGTGAAGATGGCGACGCCGTTGCCGTATTGGTGATTGCTCGGCAGCGCCAGCGCTTCTTCAAAGGTTTCGGCACGCACGATCTGCAGCACCGGGCCGAAGATTTCTTCCTGGTAGGTGCGCATGTCGGTTTTGACGTTGTCGAACAGAGTCGGGCCGATGAAGAAGCCTTCTTCGTAACCTTGCAGCTTGAAGCCGCGGCCGTCACGCACGAGTTCGGCGCCCTCTTTGGCGCCAAGGCCGATATAATCTTCAACCTTGTTCTTGTGCGCCGAGCTGACGACGGGGCCGTATTGCGCATCCGCATCCGTCGAGATGCCGACTTTCAGCTTTTCGATTTCGGGAATGAGGCGCGCGCGCAGTTCGTCCGCCGTGCCTTTGCCCACAGGCACGACAACAGGGAGCGCCATGCAGCGTTCGCCGGCTGAACCATAAGCCGCGCCGACGAGGTCCTTCACGGCCTGATCCATGTCGGCGTCCGGCATGATGATGCCGTGGTTCTTGGCGCCGCCCATGGCCTGCACGCGCTTATTGTTCGCGGTGCCGTGGCTATAGATGTAGTGGGCGATGTCAGACGAGCCGACGAAGCTGATCGCCTTGATGTCCGGATGCGCGATGATGGCGTCGACGGCTTCCTTGTCGCCGTGCACGACGTTGAGGACACCCGCGGGTGCGCCGGCTTCCATCATGAGCTCGGCGAGACGAACGGGGACGCTCGGGTCTTTCTCGGACGGTTTCAGGATGAAGGTGTTGCCACAGGCGATGGCGACGCCGAACATCCACATCGGGATCATGGCGGGGAAGTTGAACGGCGTGATGCCGGCGACGACGCCGAGCGGCTGGCGCATCGAATAGACGTCGATACCGGGACCGGCGCCTTCGGTGTATTCGCCTTTCAACGCGTGCGGGATGCCGCAGGCGAATTCGATGACTTCGAGGCCGCGTTGGATATCGCCTTTGGAATCGGCGATGACCTTGCCGTGCTCGGACGAGAGCAGGTGCGCCAGCTCGTCCATGTTCTTTTCAACCAGGCCTTTGAACGCAAACAGCACGCGCGCGCGGCGCTGTGGATTGGTGCTGCTCCATTCGGGGAGCACTTTGAGCGCCGCTTGCACGGCGGCGTCGACGTCGCGCGCGCTTGAGAACGCGACTTCGGCCTGCTGGGCGCCGGTATTGGGGTTGAACACGCGACCGGCGCGCCCGCCGGAAGCGGACGCGCTCGCGCCATTTACGAAATTACGGATCGCGCGCATCGGCGGGGTCTCCTGGGCTCGGAATTTGCGGTCCTTATGACCTCAAACTGGAACCCAGTAAATGCCGCGCCGTACGTAGCGACCGCGACCCGTTAGCCCCTTCGCGCCATGCCCATGATGAGGGAGACAACGAACAGGACGAGGAAGAGGAAGAACAGAATCTGCGCGATGCCAGCCGAGGCCGACGCGATACCGCCGAAGCCAAAAACGGCCGCGATGATCGCCACAACGAAGAAAATAAGAGCCCAACTGAGCATGGTACGCGTCCTCCAGATTAGAACTGGAATGAAAACGCCGGGTTGGGCTCCAAGTTCCGTGTCAAACGGGGAAGCGCCACGCGCCCGATCCGGTGCGCGCCGCTTGATACTGCGCTTCCGCGAAACGCCAATTCACGAGCTTTGAGACGAACGCATCAAGGAATTTCGGGCGTTCGTTCTTGTAATCGAGATAGTATGCGTGCTCCCACACATCGCAAACCCAAAGCGGCGTCACTGAACTATCCGTGATCGCCGTGTCGGCATCGTGCGTGTCGATCAGTTTCACGGCTCCGCTCTTATCGGCGACAAGCCAGAGCCAGCCGGACGCAAAGTGACCAACGCCTTTGGCCTTCGCTTCTTCGTTAAATACGTCCAGAGACTTGAAGGCCTCCCCGATCGCGGCCTTGAGGTCGCCGGACGGGCCGCTCTGTCCGCCCGGCGAGAGCGATTGCCAGAAGAAGGCATGATTCCACGATTGGGCGGCGTTGTTGAAGAGCTTCGTGTTTGCCTCTTTCTGCGCCAGCAGCACCACCTCTTCCAGTGAGTTTGGCGCATCAGCGAGTTCGGCCAGGATCGCGTTCATGTTCTTGATATAGGCGGCGTGGTGTTTGCCGTGATGAGTGTCCATCGTTGTGCGCGAGATGTGCGGCTCAAGCGCGCCGGCATCGTATGGAAGATCTGGCAATTTGAATTGAACGGTCACGGATGAGCCTCCTTACGCGGGCTCGTATTTTTCCCGCGCCTTCTCAGGTGATACTGGCCACAACTCGCCTTTGACGCCCTGCATGATCCAGTCGCCCGGGCTGGCTACTTGTGGTCCTTCCAAAGTTTGGACGACGACGCGCCGCTTCAAGGTGAAGTAGTGAAAAATGATGTCGGTGCGCTTGCGAAAAAGACCGCCGCCAAGCGGTTCGTACATCGCTTCAAAGATATCCTTGCGAACAACACTATGCTCACCAGGGCCATGGGCGAGGACATAGTCCTTGCCGCCATGCGCTTGCAGCACGCCATGCTCGGTATCGACGTGACAATCACCTTCCGCGAGCCAGGCGCGCTTCGCCGGCGCCTCCTTGGCGCGCACCCGGTGCAAGCGAATCCCGCGGGGTGGTTCGCCAATTGGCGCGGCGCTTGGCCTTGGCCGCTCTCCAAAAATGAGGGTGACTATATTCATCAGAGCACGGAGCGGCCGCTCAACGCGCGTCCGACAAACCCCACCACCAGAATAACGAGGAAGAGAAGGAAAAGGATTTTCGCGATCCCGGCCACGACGCCGGCCAGCCCAAAGAATCCCAGGTAGCCCGCGACGATCGCGAGAATAAAAAAGACCAGCGCCCAGCTCAGCACCACATTGCTCCATCCTCAACTTCGTAAGGCCGCAACGCGACGATCCACTGCGATGTTCCAACGCAACGCGGAACTTGGGCCCACACATTGTGTTGTTGTGCTGCGGTAGCGAAGCCGCCCGATTTCAACGCGTTAATGGAGACAACTATGGCGCAGCTGGATACGACCACGCGTGGCAGGAAGAACGGTCACGCCCGCACCGCGGTACGCGCGCGTGCAAACGATGTGCTCGATGATTTTAGCGAGTTGCGTAAGGACATGTCGCGTTTGGCGGACGCCGCGAACAAAGCCGCGCGCGCCGAGGTCAAACACGCAGGCCAACGCCTTGAAGGCATCGGCAAGAACCTGCGCTCCCGCGCAAGCGAGCGGGCCGACTATGCCGTGGAGAAAGTCCGCGAACATCCAGGCGCGGCGATGGGCATTTCGCTCGGCGCCGGTCTGCTGATCGGCCTGCTGATCGCCCGCCGTTAGTCGGCCGCCCCTTGTTCGGGGGGAACCAGCGCCCAAAGCATGTACGGACGGGCCGGGTCACGGCCAATGGTGGCGCCGAGTTGGCGCGCGAAAGCATCAATCAGACGCGCGCCCGAGCCGACGGTTCGGGCGCGCTCTGCGTCAATGCTGGAATCCACAGCAAAGCGCGTGGCGCCGCTCTCGTCTTGCTGGAGCATGAGACGCAGCTCAACCGGACCGGCATCCGTCAACGCGTCCAACGCCGCTGAAATGCTCTCGCCGATCAGAAACGCCAAAGGCACAGCGCGATCGACTCCTGAGCGCGCGCTGCCGAGTTCCATAACCAGATTGATTTCCTTGGCCGGAGCGCCGCGCGACTGGAGCAACTGGCGCGCGACTTCAGCCGCGATGTCGTCGACGCGAACGTGACGCAACTCGCCGGACGCGTAGATGCGTTGGTGCGCGACGGCCAGAAGCTGAACGCGGTCGTGCGCACGCGCGAGCCCCCAGGCTTCGCTCTCATCTTTCGCGGCGCGCGCTTGAATGTTGAGCAAACTCGCGACCATCTGGAGATTGTTCTTCACCCGATGGTGCACCTCGCGCAGCAAAGCGCGCTCCTCGGCGAGAGCCTCGACCAGACGAAGCTCACGGCCACGGAGTGTTTTCGCCATGGCGGCCAGCGTCCGGCGCAGCGAGCGGATTTCCGCCGGCGCGCTCAGCAATGCCGGCGGATCGCCGACATCCTCTCCTCGCGCAAAGCCGCGAGCCGCGGCTTCCAAGCTTGAGAGCGGCCGCGCGACAAAGACTTCAATCGCAAACCACCCCGCGCCAATCGCGAGCAGCCAAATCAACAGCGGCGCGGCGATCGAAAATGCGATGCCGCCAACACGCTGCCACATCGGTTGATCCGGCGCCCAGGACATCACCGCATAAAGATCAGGCGCGTAGAGCGGGACGATGACGGCGTCCCCGCCTGGCACTTCAAGGAAGACAGGCTCGCCTCCAAAGCGGGTCGTTATCAGTTCCGGCGCCGGCAAGGGCGGCGCTTCGCCCGCGGGGTTTGATTCCGCGATCACACGGCCATGGGAATCGACAATGGCGGCGCGTGCATTGCGCAGCGCATTGTTGGCGTTACGGCTGCGCTCAAGGAGTGCGTTCAATTCGGTGGTTGGGATCGAGGCGCCGACAAAGCCAGTGCGCCTGCCGCCATCGCGCATCGGCTCAAGCGCGCCGAGCACCGGAAGACCCGATATGGTGCCGTGTTCGGTGTAACCCATGGTGAATGCGTCGCGCGCGCGCGCGCGACGACGAATTTCAGAATCCGGTACGCGAAAGTTGTTCGCCACGGCCGGAGAACTACAGCGAATGAGACCATCATCGGTGCTGACCGAGATGGACGCGATATAAGGGTAACGATCGCTGATATCGCTCAGCCAATTTCGGCAGTTGCCGGATTCGATTTGGCCTAACGCTGGCGTCGTCGCCAAGACGCGCAGCATTTCGCGCAACTCATCGATGGTGCGCCGCTCGGTGGCGATCGATTCCAACGCACGCCGGCTCAAGCTTTCTTCGTAGGCCGCTTGAGTGGCGGCGGCGGCGTTGAAGCCGACTTGCATCGCGATTGCGCCCGCAGGAAGCATCGCCAGACCGAGCAGCAAAGCGATGCGCCCGCGCATGGAGCGCAGAGACAAGGCCTCCGGCCAGAATTTCGATGGACGATCCTCGAGCGTCTTCACACGCTCGCAATATCCTCAATCCTGCGGGCTTCGCTAGGGAGAGGTGCGCCTTCCTCATCCAAACCCAACAGGTCCGCGAGTTTTTTTCGGGCCCGGTTGACACGGCTCTTGATGGTTCCGACGGCGCAACCGCAAATCTGGGCGGCCTCCTCGTAGGAGCATCCAGAAGCGCCAACCAGAGTCAGAACTTCGCGGTGGTCCGGCGCGAGCTGCTGGAATGCGACCTTGAAATCTTCAAGGTCGACGGAGCCGTCCTGCTCGGGGCGTGATGACATCCGGGCCGCGAACTTGCCGTCAGCGTCTTCGACCTCGCGCTTGAGCTTGCGGAGCTGCGAATAGTAGTGATTGCGCAGGATCGTAAACAGCCATGCGCGCAGGTTGGTGCCGGGCTCAAACCGCTCGACGTTTGCGAGGGCCTTGACCAGCGTATCCTGCACAAGATCGTCAGCAAGCGAAGGATTGTGCGCCAGGGATCGCGCAAACGCGCGCAGACTCGGCAGCAGTTCGATCAGATCTGCTTTGAAAGAGGCGAGGTTGTTGCTCACGACTTTTTGCCCTCGCTCTCATCGAGTTGATTGAGAATATCGAGGAAGCGTTGAGGCACGCCTTCGCCTGCGACTTCGCCATAAGCCAGGCGCAAGTTGCGCGTAATGAGACTCTTGTTGGCGGCCGATTTGCCTTTTCGCTTACCGGCGTCATCTAGGTTTTTGTTCAACACGGCGTCCATATCGTCGTCGTCTTTCCCATCATCCATGCGCCTGCCCCGCAACGGCTGGTGGAACACCCGCAACGGCGCTCCAGTGCCTCTAAACGTTCACGCCCCAGACCTGTTCCGCAACGCCGGAACTTTTTTCAGCGGGGGGCGTTCAATTGGTCTCGCCGCATGGGAGAATGACATGCAAAGCGTGGCTGCGGAACAGCAAAAATTAGCTCAAAACAAGGGGTTATATATGTCACTTGCCCGGGAAATTGCGCCTCACCTGCCGCTCCTGCGCCGCTATGCGCGGGCGCTTACGGGCGCACAGGCCAGTGGCGACGCGTTCGTGGCCGCCTCGCTGGAGGCGATTGTCGCCAATCCGGCGGAGTTTCCCACCGATCTTGAGCCACGCGCCGGGCTCTACAAGGTCTTCCACCGCATCTGGGAGAGCGCGAATATCGAGGTGGATGGCGAAGAAGAAAACGCTGGCGCGCGAAAGGCGCAGGAACGCCTCCGCCAACTTTCGCCCATCACGCGCCAGGTGCTGCTGCTGACCACGCTCGAGAATTTCACACCACAAGAAACCAGCGAAATTCTTGGCCGCGATGGCGATGAGATTAGCGCGTTGCTCGATGAGGCAATCGAGGAGCTCGACAAGCAAACCAAAGCGCGCGTGCTCATTATCGAGGATGAAGCCGTCATCGCGATGGATCTCAGCGACCTCATCACCGCGGCCGGCCACGAAGTGTGCGGCATGGAGACGACCGCGTCAGGCGCCGTCGCCACGGCGAAGCGCGAACGGCCTGACCTCGTGCTCGCCGATATTCAGCTCGCGGACAATTCATCCGGCATCGATGCGGTGAAAGAAATTCTCGCATCGTTCAACGTGCCCGTGATTTTCATCACCGCATTCCCGGCGCGATTGCTCACAGGCGAACGTCCCGAGCCGACATTCCTGATCACAAAGCCGTACTCGCCGGACATGGTGCGCGCGGCTGTGAGTCAGGCGCTGTTTTTCGAAAGCACGGGTAACCTCAACTAGTTTCGACGGCCGGAACTGCCTGGCAAGCGGCGCGTTTACCGTCGCGCGCCGCTTGATCGGCGCGGCGCACTAGATGGAGTTATTTCATGCGTAAGATGACGTCGCCCTTGATCGCCCTCGCGCTGCTCGGCGCGACCGCGCTGGCCGCTTGCAACACCGTTGAAGGCGTTGGCGAAGACGTACAATCGGCGGGCCAAGCCGTTGAGCAGACGGCTCAAGAAGCCAACGACGGCAACCCGGAAACGCCGTAACGACAGACGCCATTCGTCCCGCGCGAATTGCGCGGGACGAAGGCGATTTCGAAGTGTCCGCGATGGACAGCGGAGGCGCCTGACGCCATAGGTGCGGGCATGAAAGCCCTCATTCCGCTTTTTCTGATCGCCCTCGCCGCCGCCTGCGGCGCCCCGGTTCAATCCGCCAGCACCGCCACTGATGCGCCGGCCTCTGCAGAGGTTGTTCTGCACGACGCATGGGCCGCGCCTACGCCACAGGGCGTTGATGTCGCCGCCGGTTATCTCACGATCAGCAATGGGACAGGCGGCGACGATCGTTTGGTCGGCGCAACAAGCCCTCGCGCGGAACGCGTTGAAGTGCATGAAATGGCGATGAACGGCGCGGTCATGCAAATGCGTCCGGTGCCGCAGCTTACAATTCCCGCCGGACAAGACGTGCAGCTCGCGCCTGGCGGCATGCACCTGATGTTCTACGGCGTTGCCGAGCCCTTCGTTGAAGGCCAGGAAATCCCTGTTCAGCTCAGCTTCGAGACTGCCGGAACGATCGATGTAACCTTGCCGGTCCGGCGCATGGGCGCATCCACAGAGCACGGCGCCGGCCACGGCAATTAACGCTCGCTTCAACCCCGTATAATACTAATCATCTCTCAATTTCCGCATTCGCGAAGAGCGGTCAGACAGATGTTCAGACGGCTCAGGGCCAAACTCACTTTCATGTACGCGGGGCTATTTTGCTTTGCGCTACTGGTGATTGGCGCGGTCGCGTATTTCGTCATCGCGGGCAACACGCAAAAACTGGCCGAACAGCAACTTGCCAACACCGCGCGTGTCTTCTCGCGCGTGTGGGATGGGCGTCTCGATCATCTCCAGGATGCCGCTTCGCGAACAGCCCGCGCTGCAAACCTCGCGAGCGCGGTCACCACGCGTGACGATGCGCTGATCCGCGCGCATCTGGCGGAATTGCGCTCGCACTCACATGCCGACATCGCATTCGTCGTCACGCGCGAAGGTCTCATCGTCACCGAAACCGGCGCGAGTTCCTCGGTATCGCCGGGGCTGCAACTCGCACTGACGAGCGGGCAGCCAACGCCGGGTGTGCTCCGCGAGGACGGCGAACTTTATCAGGGCGCGGCGGCGGCGCTTCCGGGCGGCCACGGCTGGATTGTCGCCGGCGTGCGATTGGCGTCGCAGCAAATGGATGATCTGCGCTCGCTGTCGCCGATCCCTGTCAACGCGAGCGTACTCTCGCGAGAAAGCCAGGGCTGGGGCACGAACGATACGCCTGACTTCGCCACGCTCAGCACGTTCATTGACCAGTCGCTGCAAGATGAGCACACGCGTGCGCGCCAATTGCGCACACGGGACGGCAAGTCGATTGCGCTGGCGACACGCCTGCCCTCGCTCGATGGCACGCTCGCCGTGCTCCTGCTCCGCCATTCCCTATCGAGCGGGCTTTCGCCGTACGGGGCGCTGTTCAATACACTGATCGTGATTGGTCTGGCGGCGGTCATCTTGCTTATCGCCGGAACGTGGTTTTTGGCGCGCGGGATCACCCAACCGCTCTCGACACTTGAAGCCGCGGCGCGAAAACTGCGCGAAGGCGTATATGAAACGGTGGTTGTCAGGACCGAGGACGAGCTTTCCCGTTTGGCCGAGAGCTTCAACGCCATGACCGGCGCGATCCGGGAGCGCGAACGCCGGATTACGCAACTTGCCTTTCATGACGGCGAAACGCGCCTGCCGAACCGTGTTGCACTTGAGCGCAAGCTGAATGCAGCGGCCCGGCCCGAGCGTTTGTATCTTGCGGCGATCGGCGTCGATCGCTTCGCACACGTACGCGGCGCCATCGGCTATACGCTCGCTGGCGAACTCGTTCGCCAGCTCGGCGGTCGTCTCGCGCACCTTGCGCCAAATGCGCCAATGGCGCGGCTTTCGAGCGACGTGCTCGGCGTCGCCTTCATAGCGACCAGCGAACACGACGCCTTGAAGCGCGCCGACGCGCTGATCGCCAATCTCGAACAATCCGTTTCACTTGGTGAGCATGTCATCGACGTTCACGTCACCATTGGCATAGCTCAGCCGGGCGGCAAGGACGAGACGTCGTCCGCAATGATTGAGCGTGCATCGATCGCACTGGATCAGACCCGCCAGCGCGGCCAGAAGGCCGGCATGTATGACGAAGCCGCGTATGGCGATCCGGCGCGCAATCTTTCGCTCATGGGAGAGATGCGCCGCGCACTGGAAAGCGGCGCGATCTATCTGGCGCACCAACCCAAATACAATTTCCGCACCGGCCGCATCGATAGCGCGGAAAGCCTGGTGCGCTGGCGCCACCCGACACGCGGCAATATCGCGCCGGATATCTTCGTACCGATGGCGGAAGAAACCGGTCACATCCGCGCGCTGACCGAATGGGTGCTCGAGCGCGCGATCGTGGATCAAAAGGCGCTGAAAGAAGCGGGACACACGATCACGCTCGCGGTGAACATTTCCGCGCGCCTGCTCAGCGACACGGACTTCGCCAAGCGCGCTTCCGCCCTCGCCCGGCAAGCGCCGCACCAAATCTGCTTCGAGATCACCGAGACGGCCATCATCGACAATCCGATAGCGGCGCTCGAAAATATCGAGCTGTTCGCGTCAAGCGGCGTGCGTATCGCTATCGACGATTACGGCTCCGGACTTTCGTCGCTGGCGTATCTAAAGCAGCTGCCCGCTCATGAGCTGAAGATTGACAAGCTGTTTGTGCAAAACGTCACCTCCAGCCAGCGCGACGCGCTTCTGGTGCGTTCGACCATCGATCTGGCGCATGGCCTCGGCATGAACGTAACGGCTGAGGGCGTGGAAACACCCGCGGCATTCGCGCTGCTTGCGAGCATGAATTGTGATCTTGCTCAGGGCTATCTGATCTCGCGCCCCGCTTCGCTTGAGGAACTGATCGCGCTCCTGAGCGACGACCGGCGTCTGCAATTTTACAAGCAGACAGCGCTCGGCGCATCGCCACAGCTCGCGCCGGCGCCGCAGCAACCCAAGCAAGCCTAGTCAAGCGGAAGCGCTGTCGTATCCTTGAGGTGCTCAAGGATGATCGAGCTTTCCATGTGCGCGATCGCGGCGCAGCGCAGCAGCTTCGATTGCACGATCTCCTGAAAATGCGGCAGGTCACGCGCGACGACTTTGATCAGATAGTCGGTTTCGCCGGTCGTCATCACACAGAGCGTCACTTCATTCATACGCTCGACCAGATTGCGGAAGTCGCGCACGTTAGCGGCGGCGTGGTCACGCAGGCGCACGCGGATGATGGCTGAGCACGTGAGGCCCGCAAGCTTTGGGTCAAGCACGCCAACGATGCCGCGAAGAACGCCCTCCTCCTTGAGCCTGGCGAGGCGCCGCGAGACCTGGCTGGCTGAAACGCCAGCGTGTTCTGCAAGATCCGACTGAGAAACAGCGGCATCGCGTTGAACGGCCGCCAGCAGGCGCTTGTCTGCGTTATCCACGGTCAAACTCACAATTCGTGCAAAACGGATTGCACAATCGCATATTCGGTGCGTGAATATACTTCTATTCGCGACAATTGCACTGAATTTGCGGGAAAACCGCCGTAAATTCCCATTCCATGAGCGCCAAGCCCAAGCCCGCCGCCAAATCCGCCCCGCAGACCGACTGGAAACGCGTCGTCGAATTCGTCCAAACCTCGCGGGCGATGGACGCGATCGAGGAGCGTGAGCTCGTTCCGGGGAAGAAGATTTTTTACCAGTTCAGCGCGCGCGGCCACGACATGGCGCAAGTGCTGCTGGGTCTGCACCTGACGCACCCGAAAGACGCGATGTGCGGCTACTACCGCTCGCGTCCGATCCTGCTTTCGCTCGGCGTTGCGCTTGAAGATGCGCTGGGGTCGGCGATGGGCCGCGCTGGCGGCTACAGCGACGGGCGCGATATCGGCGTCGTGTTCAACTATCCGAACGCACATGGCGCATCGGCGCTGCCGATGTGCGGCGGCGTTGGCGCGCAATACACGCCGACCGCCGGCTACGCGCAAGCTATCGAGTACGCGAAGAACGTGCTCGGCGACCGCAGCTATGACGGCGCGATCAGCGTCGTGCTCGGCGGCGACGCTTCGGTCGCAACCAATGGCTTTTGGTCCGCTCTGACGATGGCGACAACATTGAAGCTGCCTATGCTGTTCTACATCGAAGACAATGGCTACGGCATCTCGACGCCAGGCTGGCTGCAAACGCCAGGTCAGAACATCGCCAAAAATCTGGCGAGTTTCTCAGGCTTGAAGATCTGCGACGGCGACGGCACTGATCCGGCCGAAGCATCGGAGTTGATAGCGGACGCAGTGGCCCACGTGCGCGGCGGCGATGGCCCGGCTCTCGTGCATCTCATCGTACCGCGCCTGCAAGGACATTCGTTTCAGGATACGCAGGCTTACAAATCGAAGGATGTCGTCGATGCCGAATGGGCGCGCGATCCTCTGCCGAAGCTGAAAGCGCACGTCGTCCCTTCGCTAATGAGCGAGAAGGATTGGGACGCAGCCGAGGCAAAGGCCGAAGAGAATGTCCGACGCGCCGTGCAGATCGCCGACCAGCGTCCGGTGAGCGAGCCTTCGCAGGTGACGCGCTTCGTGTTCAGCGAAGACGGCGCACTACAAGACGAAGGCGGCATGCTGAACTCCGGCTACGCCGCCCCGCGCGTGAGCGATGAGCCAAAGCCCGAAGGCGCGCGCATCAACATGATCACGGCTATTCGCCGCGTGTTGGACAACGAACTCGCCGTGAACCCGCGCGTGCTGGTGTTCGGCGAAGACGTCGGCCCAAAGGGCGGCGTGCATGGCGTCACCTTGGGTTTGCAGGAAAAGTATGGCGTCGAGCGCGTGTTCGACACCTCGCTTTCAGAAGAAGGCATCATCGGCCGCGCCGTCGGCATGGCAATCGCGGGTCTGATGCCGGTGCCGGAAATCCAGTTCCGCAAGTACGCCGATCCGGCATGCGAGCAGATCAACGATTGCGGCACGATGCGTTGGCGCACGGCCAACAGATTTGCGGCGCCGATGGTGGTGCGGATGCCGGTCGGCTTCTTCAAGTGCGGCGATCCTTGGCACAGCCAAACCAACGAAGTGCAGTTCGTGCACTCACCCGGCTGGCGCGTCGCATGTCCGTCGAATGCCGAGGACGCCGTTGGCCTCTTGCGCACGGCTTTGCGGGGCAATGACCCCGTCATGTTTCTCGAACACCGCAACATGCTCGACGCCGCAAGCGCCCGCCGCCCCTATCCGGGCGATGATTTCGCGCTCCCGTTTGGCGTCGCCAAGCGCGTGCGCGAAGGCGGCGACATCACCGTCGTGGCGTGGGGCGCGATGGTCGAACGCTGCGAATCGGCGGCCGAAAAGGCCGGCGTCAGCGCCGATATTCTCGATCTTCGCACGCTCGCGCCGTGGGATAGCGAAGCCGTGCTCGCTTCGGTGAAGCGCACGCACCGCTGCTTCATCGTGCACGAGGATATCGGCACTGGCGGGTTCGGCGCGGAGATCGCGGCCGTCGTCGCCGATCAGGCGTTTCTCGATCTCGATGCGCCGGTGGCGCGCATGACGATGCCGGATATCCCCTCGCCGCACCATCCAGACTTGATGGAATGGGCGCTGCCATCGGTCGAGCGGATCGCTGCAAAGATGCAAGAGATGGTGAGCTTCTGATGGCGGACACGACAAACATCGTGATGCCGCTGGAGCAGGAAGGCTCAAAGTCGGTCGTGCGCGCGTGGCTGAAGAAGGTCGGCGATGTCGTGAGGCGCGACGAGCCGATCGTCGAACTCGAAACGGATAAGGTCGCGGTTGAGGTGCCTTCGCCAGGCGATGGCGTGTTGGCGTCGATCGCGCTGAACGAAGGCGATGAAGCTGCGCCTGGCGCGACGCTTGGTGTGCTGACGCTCGGTGTTGGAGCCAAGTCTGGACCGCCGGGGCCCTCGCCGGCATCTACTGTGCTGGCCGGCGAGGGCGCCGGCGGTCCAGACTCGCGGCAACGGCTGTCTCCACTGGTCAAACGTTTGCTCTCGGAACACCGTGTCTTAGCAACCGACATTGCCGGCACCGGACGCGATGGGCGGATCACGCATAAGGATGTGCAGGATCACGTCGCGCGTGGGCCTGCCAAGCCTGTTGCGAAGACGTCCGCCGCGCCTGTAAAGGGCGGCAAGATTCCGCATGATGCGATGCGCAAGTCGATCGCCGCGCACATGTCGCGCTCGGTCGCGGTCGCGCCGCACGTAACGGCGGTGTTCGAAGCGGATTTCTCCGCCATCATCGCGCATCGCGCCAAGCACAAGGACGCCTACGCCAAAGCGGGCGCGCCACTCACCTTCTCCGCCTACATCATCCGCGCGGCGGCGGAAGCGATGCAGGTGTCGCCGAACGTCAACGCGCGCTGGCACGACGACTTTCTAGAGGTGTTCGAGGACGCCAACATCGGCATGGGCGTAGCGCTTGGCGACAAGGGCCTGATCGTGCCGGTCATCAAGCGTGCGCAAACACTGACACTGAAAGAAACCGCGGCGCAGCTTGGCGATGTCACCGAACGCGCGCGCAAGAACCAACTGAAGCCGACGGACGTGCAAGGCGGCACGTTCACAATTTCCAACCACGGCGTCTCCGGTTCGCTCGTTGCGACGCCGATCATCATCAACCAACCGCAATCGGCGATCCTCGGCGTCGGCAAGCTCGAAAAGCGCGTCGTCGTGCGCGCGATCGACGGCGCCGACGCAATGGTGATCAAGCCGATGGCGTACGTTTCGCTCACCATCGATCACCGCGTGCTCGATGGGCATCAAACCAATGCGTGGCTCACGCGCTTCGTCGAAGCGCTCGAGACCTGGCCGCTGGAAGACTGAGGCAGACCTATGATTGAAACACTCGCGCCGAAAGCGCCGGATCCGCTCCTAAAGATCATCAAAATGTTTCGCGAGGACCCGCGGACGGACAAGATCGATCTTGGTGTCGGCGTTTACAAGGACGCGACCGGCAACACGCCGGTAATGCGCGCGGTGAAGGACGCCGAAGCGCTGCTGCTCGCCAGCCAGAAGACGAAGACGTATGTCGGCCAACAGGGCGATGTGGATTTTCTGAAGCTCGTGGGTCAGCTGGCGTTCGGCGAGATGTCGCGCGCGTTCGTTTCGATCCAGGCGGTTGGCGGCACCGGCGCGCTGCGTCTGGGTTGCGACTTGCTGCGCGAAAGCGGCGCCAAACGCATCCTGCTGCCGGCGCCGTGCTGGCCGAACCATCCTTCGATCGTGCGCGCCGCGCGGCTCGAGCCCATCGATGTGCCGTTCTTCAACATTGCGGAACAACGCATCGATATGGACGCGCTTATCGCAGGCTTCGCGCAAGCTGACCGCGGCGATAGCATCATCGTCCAAGCCTGCTGCCATAATCCGCTCGGTGCGGACTTCTCGTTAGAGCAATGGAAGCAGCTGGCCGAAGCGTTCAACGCGCGCGGCATCATTCCGTTCGTCGACCTCGCCTATCAAGGTTTCGGCGACGGCATTGACGAGGACGTTGCTGGCGCCCGCGCGCTGCTGGAGCTTGTGCCCGAGGCGGTGATCGCGGTTTCCGAGGCCAAGTCGTTCGGCATTTATCGCGAGCGCGTCGGCGCTTTGTTCGTGAAGGCGAACGAGAAAGCGCGCCCGGCGGTGATGAGCAATCTCGCCGCGATCGCGCGCGCGAACTATTCGATGCCGCCGGATCACGGCGCGGCGATCGTGCGCGAAGTGCTGAGCGACGAATCGCTCCGGGTGTCTTGGCGCGAAGAGCTGGATCAAATCCGCGCCCACATTAAGAGCACGCGCCAACACCTGGCCGCGGCGCGCGTCAATTCGATGCCGATGCATTTGATCGCCGTCCAGAAAGGCATGTTCTCGACGCTGCCGCTGAACGACGCGCAAGTGACCACGTTGCGCGAACAGCACGGCATCTACATGACTGACTCGGCGCGGATTAACGTGGCGGGTTTGCGTGAGGCTGACATCCCGCGCTTTGTCGAAGCATTGAAGGCTGTGGCTTAGGCCTGTACTACGCGTCGCCCTTCGACAAGCTCAGGCTGACGCCTTCCAACACCGGCGTCAGCCTGAGCTTGTCGAAGGCGGCGTGCTAAGCCGCATTCATCGTGAGTAGATCGTACGCCGCGACGGTTTCGCCATCGCGGTTCGTGACGATAACATCCCACCGCACTTCGCCTTGATCCTGCTTGCGCAGCGTCTTGTCCTTCACAGTGAGCGCGACTTGCACGGTGTCACCCGGCTTCACCGGCTTAACGAAGCGCAGATTGTCGAGACCGTAGTTCGCGAGCACTGGGCCCGGGTCGGGATCGACGAACAATCCTGCCGCAAACGCCAGGATGAGATAGCCATGCGCGACGCGGCCGCCGAAGAGTGGGTTCGCTTTCGCCGCTTCCTCGTCCATGTGCGCGTAGAATGTGTCGCCGGTGAAGTGTGCGAAGTGCTCGATGTCGTCGAGCGTGATTTCGCGCGCTTTGGTCTTGAGCTGGTAGCCGATCGGCAGGTCATGGAACTTGCGGCGGAACGGATGCTGTTCCGCATTCTCCGTCGGCATCCCCGCGATGTAGCGCTTCACGATGGCCGCGAGCGTGCGCGGATGACCCTGCAGCGCGGTGCGTTGCATGTAGTGCGTGACGCCGCGAATGCCGCCCATCTCCTCGCCGCCGCCGGCGCGGCCGGGACCGCCATGGATCATATGCGGCATCGGCGAGCCGTGGCCGGTGCTCTCCTTGGCGCTATCGCGATCGATGAAAGCGATGCGCCCATGGAATGAACCCGAGCCGAGCACCAGCTCGCGCGCGAAATCGGTGTCGTAGGTAAAGGCGCTCATGACGAGCGAGCCTTTGCCGCGATTGGCGAGTGCAATGGCGTCGGCGGCGTCCTTGTACGGCATCAACGTTGAGACCGGGCCGAACGCCTCGACGTCATGCACTGCGCGTGCTTGCCATGGGTCTTCGCAGCGGAGCAACACGGGCGACAGGAAGGCGCCCTTCTCATTGAACGGCGAAGCGTTGGGATCGCCACAGACAATCGCAGCGTCGGCGCTGAGCTCTTTGATCTTCACGCGCACGTCGTTGCGTTGGCTGGTGCTGACGAGCGCGCCCATGCGCGTCGCTTCATCACGCGGATCGCCGATCGTGGTTTTGTCCAAGCGCGCTTTCAGCGCATCCTGCGCGGCATCGAGCAATGCGGCGGGGACCATGGCGCGGCGGATGGCCGTACACTTCTGGCCCGCTTTCACCGTCATTTCCTTGGCGACCTCCTTGATGAAGAGATCGAATTCGGGCGAGTCCGCCTTCGCATCGGGGCCGAGCACGGAGGCGTTGAGCGAATCCTGCTCAGCCACGAAGCGCACACTTTCGCGCACGATGACAGGATGCGCTTTCAGCTTGCTCGCGGTCGTCGCCGAACCAGTGAAGGAGACGACGTCTTGCGTCGTCAGGTGTTCGAAGAGATCGCCAGTTGAGCCAACGATGAGTTGCAGCGCGCCTTTCGGCAGCACGTTGGCTTCGAGCATAATGCGCACAGCCGCTTCGGTGAGATAGCTGGTCGCGCTCGCGGGCTTCACAATCGCGGGAACGCCGGCGAGGAAAGTCGGCGCGAGCTTTTCGAGCATGCCCCAGACGGGGAAGTTGAAGGCGTTGATGTGAACGGCAACACCTTGCAACGAAGTGAAGACGTGCAGCCCCTGAAACGTGCCGTTGCGCGACAGCGCTTCGACATTGCCATCGATCAAGATCGTCTCGTTCGGCAGTTCGCGCCGACCCTTGCCCTGATAGACCGCAAACGTGCCGATACCGCCGTCAATATCAATCCAGCTATCCGCCTTCGTTGCGCCTGTGTTGTAGCTCAGCTCGTAGAGCGCCTCCTTCTTCGCGGTGAGCGCATCCGCCAGCGCCTTCAGCATGAGCGCGCGCTGGTGGAACGTGAGCGCGCGCAGCGCCGGCCCGCCCTGCTCACGCGCAAATTCCAGCATCGCCGCGAAATCGAGCCCTTGCGACGAAGTGAGCGCAACCACTTCGCCGTCGATCGCGGAACGCAGCTCGGCAAGCCCGCCGCTACCCGCGACCCATTTGCCTTCGGCGTAGTTTTGCAGGGTGATCGGCTTCATTCGCACTGCTCCAACCTCCGTCATTCCGGACGCGCGAAGCGCGATCCGGAACCCAGGGGCTTACTGAACTTCGTCACTCCCTGGATTCCGGATTCTCGCTGCGCGAGCCCCGGAATGACGAAGGGGTTTAGTCTCAGGACCCAGTAAACTTCGGCTGACGCTTTTCCATGAACGCGGCAACGCCCTCTTTGTAGTCGCTCGTGCGACCAAGCATGCGTTGCGCGTCGCGTTCGACGTCGAGTTGTTCCGTCAGCGTGCGCGTCGCGCCTTCGCGGAGAAGCTTCTTGGTTGTCGCGAGGCCTTTCGTCGGCGCAGACGCAAACTTCAAAGCGAGCGCGTCGGTTTCTTCACGCAACTTATCGTCGTCAACGCATCTCCAGATCATGCCCCAGGCTTCGGCGCGCTCGGCCGTCAGCGGCTCGCCCGTGAGCGCAAGCCCCATGGCGCGCGCCTGCCCCGCAAGGCGCGGCAATGTCCAGGTGCCGCCGCTATCTGGGACGAGGCCGATATTGGCGAAGCTTTGAATGAACTTGGCGCTCTTCGCCGCGATGACGATATCGCAGGCGAGCGCAATGTTGGCGCCTGCGCCGGCGGCAACGCCGTTCACGGCGCAGATCACTGGCATTTCGAGCGTCACCAGCCGGCGGATCAGCGGATTGTAGCGCTTCTCCAGCGACTCTCCGAGGTCGACGCCGTCTCCGCCAGGGGCGACAGCGCGATCGGAGAGATCCTGCCCCGCGCAAAAACCGCGGCCGGCGCCGGTGAGCACGAGCACGCGCGCATCGCTCTTCGCGACGGCCTCAAGGCCACGCGACATTTCATCGTGCATCTGCACTGTGAAACTGTTCAGTCGATCAGGACGATTGAGCGTCAGGCGCGCGGCGCCGCCCGCGATCTCCAGCAGAATGGCCTCGTAATCCATCGCTCGCCTCCTCGCGCGTCGGCGTGGCGTATGATAGAACGCACGGTCGGTCAATTCACGAGACATGCATGAACGAAGCGGACAAACTCGCGCGCCAAGTCGCTGACACGCTTCTGCAACGTGAAGGCACAGGCTCCGCATGGGGCATCGCCATCGACGCCGCGCGCGACGGCTATGCGTTGGTGCGCATGACATTGCGCGAGGACATGCTGAATGGCCATCGCAGCGCGCATGGCGGGATGATCTTCGCACTGGCCGACACCGCGTTCGCGTATGCGTGCAATTCGCGCAACGAAATCACCGTCGCACAGCACGCCAGCATTTCGTTCCTGGCGCCTGCGCACGCGGGCGATGTGTTGATCGCGGAGGCGCGGGAGATTTCCCGCAGCGGCCGCAGCGGCGTTTATCAGGTGAGCATCAAAACTGCGGCCGGCGCGGTGATCGCTGAATTCACCGGGCTTTCGCGGACAATCGGCGGGGCGGTGATTAATTGACCGATCGGTCAGCGATTGTTATGCTACACAAGTTCCAGAGGTGCGCCCGTGTACACGACTGATATGACCGGCAAGACGAAGGCCGAAGCCGTCGCCGAAGATCCGGCGCTGATCGCCGCGTTCGAAGCGCGCGTCGCCAATGATGAATTCATCGAGCCGAAGGACTGGATGCCTGAGGCCTATCGCAAGACTTTGGTGCGGCAGATGTCGCAACACGCCCACAGCGAAATCGTCGGCATGCTGCCGGAGGGCAATTGGATTTCGCGCGCGCCGAACTTGCGCCGGAAGGCGATCCTGCTGGCGAAGGTGCAGGATGAAGGTGGGCACGGGCTTTATCTCTATGCGGCAGCGGAAACGCTCGGCACGTCGCGCGACGAGATGACGGAAGCGCTGCTCAGCGGCAAAGCCAAGTACTCAACCATCTTCAACTACCCAACGCTGACATGGGCGGACATCGGCGCGATCGGCTGGCTTGTCGACGGCGCCGCGATCATGAACCAGGTGCCGTTGCAACGTACGTCGTATGGCCCCTACGCGCGCGCGATGGTGCGCATCTGCAAGGAAGAAAGCTTCCACCAGCGCCAGGGTTACGAGATCATGATGCATCTCGCTGCCGGCACGCCGGAGCAGAAGCGGATGGCGCAAGATGCGCTGAATCGTTGGTGGTGGCCGTCTCTGATGATGTTCGGCCCGCCGGACGACAAGTCGCCGAACACCGCGCAGAGCATGCGTTGGCGGATCAAGCGCGATACCAACGATGAACTGCGCCAGAAATTCGTCGATATCACTGTGCCTCAAGCGGAAGCTATCGGCCTCACCGTTCCCGACCCGGCGCTGAAGTGGAACGAGGAGCGCGGCGCCTACGATTTCGGCGAAGTCGACTGGGAAGAATTCGCCGCCGTCGTGCGCGGCGAAGGTCCGGTTACGAAAGAGCGCATTCAAGCGCGCCAAAAGGCTTGGGACGACGGCGCCTGGGTGCGCGACGCGGCGCGCGTGCATGCGGAGAAGCGCGCGGCGGCGAAGTTGGCGGCGGAGTAATATGGACCGCCGGCCGGCTCCGGTGCATGCCGGCGAGACGCCGGCGGACCATATTGGACGGAGTAAGACGATGAGCGACGCATCAAAGGAATGGCCGCTGTGGGAGGTGTTCGTGCGCGGCAAGGGCGGGCTGTCGCATCGCCATGCCGGCAGCGTGCACGCGGTGGACGCCAAGATGGCGCTTGAGCACGCGCGCGATACCTACACGCGGCGCATGGAAGGCGTGAGTTTGTGGGTTCTGCCGTCAGCGCAGATCGTCGCGTCCGATCCGGGCGACGCGGGCGCGCTGTTCGAGCCGGCGGAAGACAAGGTTTATCGTCACCCGACCTTCTACAAAATCCCTGACGGCATCACGCACATCTGATGGACGCGATCGCGACATACGCACTGCGCCTGGGCGACGACTCGCTCATTCTTGGCCAGCGGCTCAGCGAATGGTGCGGGCACGCGCCGGTTATCGAGGTCGATCTTTCGCTCGCGAACGTCGCGCTCGATCAGATTGGGCAAGCAACGCATTTCTTGAATCTGGCCGGTGAGCTTGAAGGCAAAGGACGCGACGGCGACGCTCTGGCCTTTCGTCGCGATGTGATGGATTTCACCAATTGTCTGCTGGTCGAGCAACCGAACGGCGATTTCGCGCAGACGATCGCGCGACAGCTACTGTTCTCGCACTATCAGGAGTTGCTGTTCACGGCGCTGACGGGCTCGAAGAACGCGACGATTGCGGCGATCGCGGCCAAGGCGGTGAAAGAGACCTCGTACCACGCAACGCTCGCCAGCGATTGGGTCATCCGCCTCGGCGACGGCACTAACGAGAGTAAGTCGCGCATGATCGCCGGCCTCGACTGGATGTGGCGCTTCGCGGACGAGTTGTTCGTGATGGATGATATCGATGCAGCGGCGATGACGGCTGGCGTTGGTGTCGATAAGGCGGCGTTGCGCGCAGCGTGGGACGCGCGCATCGACGCGGTGTTGGCGGAAGCAACCTTGTCGCGCCCCGCCCCGCGCCGCGCGACAACAGGCGGCCGCAACGGCCGCCACTCCGAACACCTCGGCCACCTGCTGAGCGACATGCAATTCCTTCAACGCGCGTATCCGGGCGCGACGTGGTGATGGCGCAGGCGCCCTCTTGGACCGCCGGCGTCTCGCCGGCATCCGGTGGTTCGGCTGACAGTGTGTTGCCGGCGAGGACGCCGGCGGTCCAAGATGTCCGCGCCATTCTCGCGAACGTGCCTGATCCAGAAATCCCGGCAGTGTCGGTGATTGATCTGGGCATCGTCCGTGAGATCAGCGCTGACCGCGTAGTCATCACCCCGACCTATACCGGCTGCCCCGCTACCCTCGCCATCGAGCAATCCATCCGCGCGGCGCTCGACGCCAACGGCTTTGCGAACGTTGCGATCGAAACGACCCTCTCGCCGCCCTGGTCAACCGATTGGATCAGCGACAAGGGCCGCGAGGATCTCCGCGCTTACGGCATCGCCCCGCCGCCGAAGGGCGCGGCAGCCGCCTCGCTGAAGAACCAAACCGCGGCGGAGTGCCCACGTTGCGGTTCGTCCAACACCGAAGAGCTTTCACGTTTCGGCTCCACACCCTGCAAAGCGCTCTGGCGCTGCAAAGCGTGTGCGGAGCCGTTTGACCGGTTTAAGTGTCACTGATGGCAAGCATCGATTTTCACAAGTTGCGCGTGGCCGAAGTGAAGCGCGAGACGCCGGATGCGGTGTCCGTGCGCTTTGATCTGCCAGAAGGCTTGCGCGAAGCATTCGCCTTCAAGGCGGGCCAACATCTCACCTTCCGCCGCTCATTCAGCGGCGAAGAAGTGCGACGCAACTATTCAGTTTGCGTTTCTCCCAGTGAAGGCGTGCTGAAAATCGGCGTGAAGAAGATTGCCGGCGGCGTGTTCTCGGGCTGGGTGAACGATGAACTAAAGGCAGGCGACGAACTCGAGGTGATGGCGCCGCACGGCTCCTTCTGCTGGAGCTTCGATGCGGACGCGCGGCGCGAGTACGTGGCGTTCGCTGGCGGCTCCGGCATCACGCCGATCCTGTCATTGATGAAGACGGCGCTGGCGATGGAGCGGCAGTCTCGCTTCACGCTATTCTATGGCAACCGCAACTCACCGGGCGTGATGTTCCTGGAAGAGATCGCGGGTCTCAAAGATCGCTACATCGACCGGCTCTCCGTCTTTCACTTCCTCGAAGACGAGGAAGAAGAGATCGAACTGTTTAACGGCCGCCTAGACGCAGCGAAGGCCGGCGAAATCCTCTCATCACTCGTGAAACCCGGCGACATCGACGCATTCTTCATCTGCGGCCCCGGCCCGATGATGGATGCGGTGGAAGAAGCGCTGACCGCCAAGAACGTTGAGAGGCCGCGCATTCTCATCGAGCGTTTCACAACTGGTCCGCTCTCTGCCGCGCAAGCCGCCGCGGCGCGTGAACTGGAGGAAAAGGCGGCCGGCTTGAAGATGAGCGTCACGCTCAACGGTCGGCGCATGCAGGTCGCATTCGATCCGAAGAACCATTCGATCCTCGACAACGTCCGCGCGGCGGGGCTGCCCGCGCCGTTCGCGTGCAAAGGCGGCGTCTGCGCCACCTGCCGCGCCAAGGTGACGGCCGGAGAGGTCAGCATGAAAGTCAATTACGGTCTCTCCGAACAAGAGATCGCCGACGGCTACGTGCTCACCTGCCAGGCAACCCCTCTTACCGAAGGCGTGGCGCTGACGTACGACGTCTAGGTCATGTCAGAAACTGGTTGGAACGAATCCGCGGCCGCTTGGATCGCGGACATGGGTGAGCACGGCGATTTCGGCCGCCGCTATGTACTCGATCCTATTATGCTGCCGCGCGCTTTGGCGGCGAACGCCAAGACGATGTTGGACGTCGGTTGCGGCGAAGGACGATTTTGCCGAATGCTGAAGACGCACGGCGTCGCGTGCACCGGCATTGATCCTACGCCGGCGCTGATTTCGCGCGCTCGCGAGCTCGACAACCAGTCCACCTATGTCGAAGCAAGCGGCGAGGCGCTGCCGTTCGACAACGAGAGCTTCGATCTCGTCGTCGCTTATCTCAGCCTCATCGACATGCCGGAGATCAGCGCGCCCATTGCGGAGATGGCGCGTGTTCTGGCGCCGGGCGGCACGTTGCTTGTCGCCAACCTCAACGGCTTTAATACGGCTGGCGCGGAGACCGGCTGGATACGAGGCTTCGGCGGGGCACTGAAGCACTATCCTGTCGACTACTATCTCGACGAGCGTGGCTTCTGGACTGAGTGGCGCGGCATCCGCATCGTGAACCACCATCGACCGTTAAACGCTTACATGCGCGAATTCTTGCGGCACAATTTGCGCCTGAGCTTGTTCGAAGAACCCGCGCCGATACCTGGCGCGCCAGAGCCGAAGGCAGACCGCTATCGGCGCGCGCCGTGGTTCGTCATCATGGAGTGGAAAAAAGCGCGCTAGCGCGTCGCGCGCTCCAAGCCGCCGAGCGTAAGGTCGACGGCCATGTCGGCAATGGCTTCGGCGCTGACGGCGCCTCTAGGATCGAACCAAGTGTGCGTCCAGTTGATCATGCCAAAGAACAGCATCGCCGCCGCCAAACTGCGCTGAACATCGTCTTTCAACGCAGGCTCGATCTCAGACAGCAAGGTGCGGACGTTGGCGATAAGTCCACGCTGCACAGTGACGATCTCAGCGCGCTTGGCCTTCGGCAACTCATCGAGATCGTTAAGCAGCACTTTATGCCGATCGGCGGCGCCGACGTACAGCGCCATGAAAAGCTGCGCTAGGTCGCGCAATTTTTGTTCAGGCTTCGCCCCGCCAGCCATCGCGTCCTGCGCTGCATCTTCGAGCGCGCGCACGTGACTGATCATCACGTCGTAGAGAATATCCTCTTTGGCCTCGTAGTAGTGATAGACCAGCGACTTTGAAGTCTTGCAACGCTGGGCGATGTCGGCAACGGACGCGCCGTTGAAACCGCGCGATGCGAAAAGCGCGGCAGCAGCCTGCACGATCGCATCCTTCCGCTCATCGTAATCCGCCGCTTGCGTGCGCGCCATGCATCCCTCGCCCCGAGAATACAGGGCAAGAGCTGGGCTGCGCTAGCTGAATCACCGTTAGGCCTTACGACGCAGGAACGACCTCAACGTCGAGGCCAAGTCCCTGCAATTGCGGACGCACTACTGAGGCGTCTCCGACAATCACCCAAACGAACCGCGATGGATCGATTACTGCCCGCGCGGCTGCGTCCATATTGGCGGCACTCATGGCGCGATAGCGCGTGGCGACGCTTTCCCAGTAATTGTCGGGGCGGCGGTAGAGCTGGTTTGAGCGCAGCGCGCCAAGCACCGCGCCGGCGGTCTCAAACGATCCCGGCAACTGGCGGATATTGCCGTTTATGGTTCGCGTGTGCTCGCCGCCGGAAACACCGTTGGTGGTGTTAAAGGCATTGATCTGCTCAAGCAGAACGCGGATCGAGTCGCCGGTGCGATCCGCCTGAACCGGCGCGTTGATGATGTACGGCACCTGGTTTTCGCGCAGGTTGACGACGCCATTCAGACCATAGGACCAGCCGCGGCGTTCGCGGATTTCCGTATTGATGCGGGAAAGGAAGTTGTTGCCAAGCACTTCATTGGCGGCGACCAGCGCCAGAGTGTCGTCCGCGCCCCGCACAGGCAGAACAGCGCCGGCATAGATCACCGATTGCGGCGATTGCGGACGATCAACCAACACAATGCGTGAGCGTGGCGCCGGAATTGAAACCTCGAAGTCCTTGTGACCCACCGGAACGGCGGCGCCGCGCCAATTGCCGAACCGAGCGTTAAGCGCACGCGTGATCTCACCAAGTGGACGATCCGATACGACGAAGACGCGCGCCGTTTCCGGTCGAATCCAGCTTTGATGGAAAGCGACAAGATTGTCCCGCGTCAGCGGCGTGACGGAAGACTCGTTGCCGAGACCGGAGGTCGGGCGACCGTACGGGTGGTTCCCGCCAAAAACGAGCGCCGGAAAGACGCGCTGCGCAAGGCCGTTGGGCTGAGTCCCTTCCGCGGCGATGGCGGCCAATTGCTGATCACGGAGGCGCGCCACTTCACTCGCTTCGAAATCGGGACGCAACACGACGTCGGCGAAGAGGTCGAGCGAAAGCCCAAGGTTCGCGCTCATCGTGGTGAGCGTTAGCGACGAGCGATCGAGCGTGCCGTTCGCGCCGATGGTCGCACCAAGGCGCTCTTGCTGTTCCGCAATCTGCATGGCGTCGCGGCCGCCTGCTCCGGAGGTGAGAGCCGACAGCATGAGACGTTGCGTGCCGTAGCCGCCCTGGGGATCGGCCGAAACGCCGGCGTCGAAGTCAAACGCGACGTAGGTGATCGGGACAGCCGCTCGTTGCGCGTACACAACTTCAACGCCATTGCGTAGTCGCGTGCGTTGCACGTCCGGAAAATCGAGATCGGCGATTGTGCCGATCTCAGGCATGGGGTCGCGCGGCTCAGCGGTCGGCGGACGGTTGTCCGGTGGCGGACGGTTTGCGCTCGCTTCCTGGTAAGGCTCACGCGTGCCAGGATCGACACGCAGCGCATATGTCGGCCGCGTCAACCAGCGACCCATGACATCCCGCACAGCGGCCGGCGTGACCTCGCCGTACGCACGCAGATTGCGTTCGTAAAAGTTGGGATCGCCCGCGAGCACCGCGCTGTTGGCCAGCGCAACGGTCTTGCCACCGAACCCGCCCACCTGCTCAATCGCCAACACGCTGCCAAACACTTGTTGCGTCGCGACGCGTTGGATTTCATCTTCGGTCGGGCCCGTGGCGACATACTCGCCGATGATTTGATCAAGACGCGCCGAGACCGTGGCGGGATCGACACCGGGTTTCACATCAACGGTGACGAAGAAAAGACTGACACGTTGGAACGGCAGAACGCTGGAGCTCACGAATACGGCGCTCTGCTCATCGCGAACCAAGATGCGATCCAGGCGGGAGCTGTTGAGGCCGCCAAGCACTTGCGCGGCGACGTCGAGCTCAAGCGTATCGTCATCGGCCAGGCCGGGAACCACCCACGTGCGATAAAGGCGCGTGTTGGAAACGCGATCGTGCATCGTATCGTCGATACGTGACGACAGCGTCGGCACGCTGGCGACGGCGGGCGTGTTCGCCGGCCCGCGTGGAATTTGCCCAAAGTAGCGTTGCATGAGCGGACGCGCTTGTGCGGCGTTGATGTCTCCCGCGAGCACAATCACAGCATTGTTCGGCGCGTAATTGTCCCGAAACCACTGGCGCACTTCTTCGAGAGATGCGTCATCAAGATCGGCCATCGAACCGATGGTGGAATGGCGATACGGGTGGCCTTCCGGGAAAAGCCGCTCAAGGATGCGATAGAACGTCATGCCATACGGCTGATTGTCGCCTTGGCGCTTCTCGTTCTGAACGATGCCGCGTTGCGCATCGAGACGTTCTTGGGTGAGCGCGCCGAGCAAATAGCCCATTCGCTCACTCTCGATATAAAGGCCGCGTTCAAGCGCGGGTGTGGGAACGGTCTGAAAATAGTTGGTGCGATCGAACCAGGTGGTGCCGTTCCAATTGGTGGCGCCCATTTCCCGGAGCGGCTCGATCAGATTTGGAATGTGCTCGGTGCCATTGAACAGCATGATGTGTTCGAACAGGTGCGCGAACCCGGCTTGCCCCTCGGGTTCATCCTTAGAACCGACATTGTACCAGGCGGCGATTGCGACAATCGGCGCTTTGCGATCTTCATGAACCAGGACTGTAAGACCATTATCAAGCGTGAAGCTCTCGTATGGGATCTCGACGCCATCAAGAAGCTCCGCGACCGTAGCCGGCCTTTCGGTGCTGGCTGTCGGCGCGCTTGAAGTGGCGCAACCGCTCAACACCGCCGCAAACACCAACGCACCCGTAAGCGCACGTTTCATCGCCTAGCTCCCCGAACCTACCGGTCCAGGCAGCGCACGCGCGCGCCCATGTCCAGCCTTTTCGCGGCGCGCTGCGACGAATGACGGGGATTGATCGGCTAGCGGCGGACGACTTCAGGCGGGACCGCCGGGCCGCCGCCGAAAGCGCGGTACGTTGCGATCGCGGCGCTGGCCGATTGTTGTTCGGCGGTGATGCGTGTGAGGTTGGCGTCGATCAGTTGCTGCTCGGAGCGCAGGCGATCAGCCAAGCTTTGAATCCCGGCCTCATAGGCGGCGCGCGAACCGCGCGCTGTCGTACTCGCCGCATCTTCAGCAGCGCGCGCTGACGTGAGACGGAGCCGCCCTTGCTCGAGCGCGACAAGCGCATTGGACGCTTCGGCGATCGCTTGCGTCACGGTCTGACGATACTGAATCAGTGATTGATCGAATTGCGCATCGCGCTGACGCGAAACTGCGAAACGCCTGCCCCAGTCAAATAGCGGAATCGAAATCACCGGCGCCCCCGAGGCAAGCGTGACGCCGGCGCCGGAGGGATTGCCGATCAATGCGTCCGTGACGTTGATCGAGCCGGTCAAATTGAGGCGCGGCAACAGATCAGCTCTTGCCGCGCCAAGTTGCGCGGCGGCGATCAGTGTTTGCGCTTCGGCGCGCGCGACATCAGGACGAAGGCGCAACAAATCGGCAGGCGCGGCAGGCGCGGAAGTAAGCTCCAAATGCGGAACAGGCGCATTCTGTGACGCGATGACGCTTTGAGTCGCCGCATCCTCGGCGCCTGGCGCGCGGCCGCGCAACACGGCCAATACGTTCTCGGCGCGACGCTCCTCGATAACCAGTCCCGGCAAGCGCGCGCGCGTGCTTTCAGCTAAACGTCGCGCATCGGCAGCGTCGGCTTCAGAGGCGAAGCCCGCACCGGCGCTTGTCGCGAGGATGCGTGCAAGCTCATCAGCGCTGGCGACCGACTGCAATAGCGCCGCGCGGCTGGCTTGTGCGGCCCGTAAGTCCACATAGGCCTGAGCGACGTCGGCCGCGAGCGCGACGCGCGCGCCGCGCAAGTCGGCCAGGGCGCCTTGCGTGTTGGCGCGCGAGCCGGCGGCTGTTGCGCCCAATGCAAACAACGGCAGCTCCCAGGACACCTGCGCGCCGTATGATCCACTCATGGATTCGCGATCGACGCCCGTCGGCACGGGACCTTCGACAAAGCGCTGATACTGACCTGTGCCCGTCGCCGTGAGCTGCGGCAGGAACGAAGTGATCGTCGAATAGCTGAGCGCGCGCGCCTCACGCACGCGCGACACGGCAAGCTGCACACTCGGCCCTTCCGAAAGCGCCTCGACGACCAATTGGTTCAGCGCCGGATCGTTGAAACCCTGCCACCAATCAGTCACCGGCAGCTCCGCGCCCTGAGGCGCATCCCGCCAGGTTGAGGGCAGAGGCGGGGCTTCAGCGCGCTCGCCCGGCATGGTCACGCACCCGCCCGCAGCCAGCACGCCGGACAGCGCGACGGCTCGAAGGAGGTTTCCGACTGCTGCCATTCCGAGTGCTCCTTCAAATACTTAGCAAGCTGACAACCATAAGCGGGCGATACTCCGCTTGGGCTGGGATTTGGGTTTTCAGCTTGACGCCGTCCAGGCTTAACATTTAAAGAACGAACATTCGTTTTATATGCGTCGCAGCATGCGGCGCAAGCCGTTTCCATTTTGGAGACCCATTTTGGCCCGTCTAGCCGACCCCGAACTGGCCGAGCGTCGGCGGCGCCAGATCATGGACGCGGCCATCGCCTGCTTCCGCCGCCGCGGCTTTCACCAGGCGACCATGGCGGAGATCTGCGCCGAGGCAGGGATCAGCGCCGGCGCGCTCTACCGCTACTTCTCGAGCAAGACCGACATCATTGGCGCCATCGCCGAGGACAAGCGCGGCGAAAGCGACGAAGCGTTTATGAGGGCCGCCGAGCAGCACGGTTTTGTGCCCGCGGTTTGCCTCGCGGCGCGCGCCTTCTTTGAAAAATTCGCCGATGGCGACGGCGCGCTTATCGCGGAGATCATGGCCGAGGCCATTCGTGACGATACTGTGTCAACGCCATTGCGTGCGAGTGACGCCTCAAGTGTCGAAATCTTCACGCGCGCAATCATCGCCGCGCAAAAGCGCGGTGAGGTGGACGCCACACTTGATCCGAAAATCGCAACGAACACCTTGTTTGCGACCTTGGAAGGCATAGGTCTCAGGCGCGCGTTTTGCCGCGAGATAGATGCCGACGCAGCCCTTCTTCAATTCCGCGCGCTCGTCGAGCGCTATCTTGAGCCACGCAAATGAATAAGCCCGAAAGCCCGGAACCGTTCAACGAAGCGCCTGGCTTCTTCAAACGGGCGAAGGACGCAAGCGGCAAAGCTCTGCGGAGCGCGCGCGATGCGGGCAAGCGCGCCTGGGAACGCGCGACCGATGCGCCGGACGAAAACAAGCGGCGCCAGAAGATTCTGTGGCTGACCGGCGGCGCAATCGCCGCGCTCATCGCCATCCTCTTCACCATCAGCCGCATCGGCGGCGACAACAACATCGTCGCGCCCGAAGTGCCTCCGGGGCAAGCGGTGAGCGTCATCGAGGTAACCGCGCGCACGTTCGAAACAGACGTTTCGTTGAATGGTGAAGCCCGCCCAGTTCGCGATATTCAAGTGGCAGCGCCGGCGACGGGCGTGCGAATTCTGCAAATTCTCGTCGATGAAGGCGACACCGTACGCCAGGGCCAAGCGATGGCGCGTCTCGACACCGCTCTAGCCAGCGCACAAACCAGCGCCGCGCAAGCCAGCGTCGCTGAAGCACAATCGGCTGCTGTTCGAGCACGCGGCGAATACGACCGCGCGGAATCCATTCGTGATTCCGGCGCACTGTCGACGGAAGCGATTGAACAACGCCGCGCGGCAGCCGTTGCAGCGGATGCGCGCCTTGCCGCGGCGCGCGCGCAACTTGCTGAAGTCAACGCGCGCCTTGGCGGCGGTTACGTACGCGCCCCGGCATCGGGATTGGTGATTGACCGCACGGCTGAACTCGGCCGCTCGGTGGATGGGCAAGTGCTCTTCCGCATCGCGGCGGACAACCGGCTGGAAGTCGCGGCGCAAGTCGCGGAATCCGATGCGCTCGCGCTTTCCGAGGGCCAACGCGCGACATTCTCACTTGTCGACGGCTCAACCGTCGAAGGCCGCCTGCGCCGTCTGCCCGCATCCATCGATAGCCGCACACGCACCGGCGAGGCGCTCTTCACACTGCCGTCGGGCACACGCGTGCGCGCCGGCATGTACCTGCGCGGCCATGCCAACCTGCCGTCGCGCGAAGTCTTAGCCGTGCCCCAAACCTCGGTGCTGTATGACAATGGCCAAGCTTACGTGCTTGTTCTTGACGATACGCTGCACGTTCATCGTATCGACGTACAGCTTGGCGGCCGCGACGGCGACTGGATCGAAGTGATCCAAGGTCTCACCGGCGGCCAACGCATCGTCGGCTCTGGCGCCGCCTTCCTGCAGGACGGCGAGCAAGTGCGCATTCTCGAAACTCCGGCGCCAACCGCCGAACAACCAGCGGCGAACGACGCCGCGCCGGCCAATTCGGAAATCCGCGGACGGGAGCACTGATCGCTCATGGCTTGGAATATTTCAGCCGGCGCGATCCGCAATCCGATCCCGCCGATCCTCCTTATCCTTGCTCTGCTGTTCGCCGGCTGGACCGCGTATGGCCGCCTGCCAATCAATCAATTGCCAAACGTCGATTTCGGCGGCTTCACCGTTACCGTGGCGCAAGCTGGAGCGGCGCCGGCGGAGATGGAAACCCAGATCACGCAGCGTATTGAAGCTGCGCTGACCTCGGTTGAGGGCGTCAAACGCGTCACATCCACAATCTCGCCAGGCGTTTCGCAAACGATGGTGGAGATGGAAAGCGACGGCGATCTGTCGCGCGCGGTCGACGATGCGCGTGACGCCATCCAACGCATCCGCTCGGATCTGCCTGCTGACATCACCGAGCCTGTCGTCCAGCGCATCGATGCGGCGAGTCAGCCCATTGGCTACTACGCCTTCGAAGGCGAAGGCATGACGCCCCAGGATATTTCCTGGTTCATCGACAACGACCTGCAGCGCGAATTGCTTGCGGTGCCGGGCGTCAGCGCCGTAACGCGTCTCGGCGGCGTAACGCGCGAAATCCGCGTTGAACTCGATCCAGCGCGGATGCTGGCATACGGCGTTTCAGCCGACCAGGTGAACAACCAACTCCGCGCCATCAACGCCGACCTCCCCGGCGGTCAGGCGGAAGTCGGCGGCCAAGCTCAATCGATCCGGACGCTCGGCGGCGCGCAATCGGTGGCCGAGCTGCAAAATCTGCGCATCGCCGCCGGCGACGGCCGCACGGTTCGCCTCGAGGACCTGGGCACGGTCACCGATAGCGCCAGCGATTTGGACTCGATCTCGCGTTACAACGGCCAGCCTGTCGTCGGCTTCATGGTCCAGCGCTCGCGAGGCGCATCGGAAGTGCAAGTGTTCGACCGCATGGACGAACGCATCCGTCAGATCGAGGAAGCCAATCCGCGCATCCGGATCACTGAAATTGCTTCGACCGTCGAATTTATTCGCGGCATGCACGAAAGTTCGATCCACGCCCTGCTGGAAGGCGCGTTGCTGGCGTGCCTGGTCGTATTCCTCATCCTTCGCGACTGGCGCGCGACATTGATCGCCGCCGCCGCCATTCCGCTCTCAATCTTCCCAACGTTCGCCGGCATCGAGATTTTGGGCTTCACCCTGAACATGGTGACGCTCATTGCGCTGGCGCTCGTTACCGGCGTTCTTGTCGACGACGCGATCGTCGAGATCGAGAACATCGTCAGACACATGCGGATGGGCAAGAGCGCGTATGCCGCCGCGCTTGAAGCCGCCGACGAAATCGGTCTCGCCGTCGTTGCAACGACAGGCTCAATCATCGCCGTGTTCCTGCCCGTCAGCTTCATGGCCGGCGGCATGGGCACGTTCTTCAAGGAGTTCGGATTAACAGTCGCGCTTGCGGCGTTCTTCTCACTCGTCGTCGCACGCTTGATCACACCGATGATGGCTGCGTTCTTCCTGAAGAATGAGGGCCACGACGCGGAAGCAAAGCCCGGCGTCTTCACCGACACCTATCACGACGCCCTAAGCTGGTCGATCCGCAACCCGTGGAAGACGATTAGCATCGGCCTCGCCGTCTTCATCGTTCCGCTAGGTCTCTTGTTCGCCGGAGTCATACCAGCGGTCGTCATTCCTCGCTTCGACAACGGCATGATTCAAGCGCGCGTTGAAATCCCGCCAGGAACGCCGGTGATCGAGGCGGATCGCGTTCTGCAAAGAATGAGCGCGCGGATTCGCGAGAACCCCGAGGTCATCGGCGTCTTTACGTCAATGAACGGCGCCAGCGGTTCGGCGCCTGATGCAAACATGTTCATCCAGCTCACTCAGCGCGATGAACGCGACCGCTCGGCGTACGCGATCCAACAAGAGATGCGGCCGATCCTATCGGAGTTTCCCGACTACCGCGCCGCGTTTGTGCAAGACCAAGGCGGTTCGTCTGGCTCCGACATCACGGTGCAATTCGTTGGCCAGGACCCGACGGCGGTGAACGCCGCCGCCGATCGACTGGCTGCCGCAATGGGTCGCCTAGACTCGCTCGCCGACGTCCGTTCAACCTCGGCGTTGCGGCGTCCCGAAATTCAGGTGCGCCCGCGCCAGGAAGATATGGCGCGCCTCGGCGTGACCTCAGCATCGCTTGCGTCAGCGATCCGCATCGCGACAAGCGGCGATGCTGAACAGAACCTGCCGAAGTTCGACCTCGCCGATCGTCAGATTCCAATCCGTGTCACGCTGCGCCCTGATCAACGCAGCGATCTCGATGCCCTGCGTTCCTTGCCGGTGCAATCATCGCTCGGCACGCCGGTCCGCATCGACGCGGTTGCCGATGTGCAATTCTCTCTCGGTGAAGCAACGATCGAACGCCGCGACCGCGAACGGGCGGTGACAGTTGGCGCCAACGTTCGTCCAGGCACAGAGCTTTCAGTCGCGCAGCAACAAGTGTTCTCGCTCCCCGAGGCACAGGGCGGCGCAGGCGCACGCCTCGCGGCCGGCGGTCAAACCGAGGACTTCGCGGAGATGACCGCGAGCTTCGGCAGCGCAATGCTGTGGGGCATCATCCTCATCTACATCGTGCTGGTGTTGCTGTTCCGCGACTTTTTCCAGCCGATCACGATCATGACCGCCTTGCCGCTTTCGCTTGGCGGCGCGTTCCTCGGCCTCATCATCGCCAACCAACCGCTCTCACTGTTCGCGTTCATCGGCTTGCTGATGTTGATGGGCCTTGTGACCAAGAACTCGATCCTGCTGGTCGACTTCGCGGTTGAACGCATGCACGCAGGCATGAGCCGCAACGCGGCATTGATGGAAGCGGGCATGAAGCGCGCGCGCCCGATCATCATGACGACGTTCGCGATGTCGGGCGGCATGATCCCCGCCGCCGCTGGCTGGGGCGTTGACGGCACGCTGCGCCAAGGCATGGGCGCGGCCGTTATTGGCGGCTTGATGCTATCAACGTTGCTATCGCTGGTGTTCGTGCCTGCGATGTTCGTGCTGATCGACCGCCTCGAACGCTGGGTGCAAGGCTTCCTGCCGAAACCGACGTCACATGTCGACGAAGAGACCGCGCGTACCCCTGCTGAGTGATCAGCGTGAGCGGCCACGCGCGCTGACGGGCCAAATCCCGATGAGCGCGCCATCCCGCACGACGTGATAAGCATCGTAAAGATTCACGGTCGGATCGCAGTGCGGCACGGTGAGGCTAACGTGATCGCCGATGTGGAACGTGTGATCAGGCGCGATCAACGCGCCGTGTTCGTCGCCCATAAAGACAAACATTGCGCCTTCCGGCGCGCCAGCAGCCACGACCGGCAGACCTCCATCGGTTGAAAGCGCTTTGAAGCCGGCATCGATCGTCGCCATCGACGATGAGTTGGCGGATATCACATGCGCATCCACGAACAGCGACGTCTCGAATGGCGCACGCCCCTGCCCGTCGAGGTCGCAGTCATTGTACTGCTTATCCATGAACACATACGACCCGGCTTGAAGCTCGGTCAGAACGCCAAGCTCCGCATCAATGGAGTGCGTGCCGGTGCCGCCGCCGGTGACAACGGCAGGAGCAAGGCCCGCGCCCTTCAATCTTTCGACGATGCCGCGGAGATATTCCGTGCGTTCGGCGATGGCGGCACGGCGATCCGCGTAGGATTCAATGTGCTGCTGGGCGCCACAATAAAACTGCACGCCAGCGTAAAGAAGTGACGGCGAGGCGGAAATGCGTTGCGCAAGCGCCAGAGCGTCATCGGGTGTCGACACGCCGGTGCGGCGAATTCCGGGATCCAGATCGACCACAATATGAAGCGACTTGTTCGCCGCGCCGGCGGCGGCGGCGAGTGCATCAACATTGTCCGGGTTGTCCGCGACAATACGCAGCTCCGCGATCCGGCTATTGAGCGTAATCAGACGGTCTATCGCTTGCGGCGTCACGACGGGCGACGTGATCAATATGTTTTCAATACCGCCTACGGCCAGCGCTTCGGCTTCTCCCATCTTGGCGCAGCACACGCCCACCGCCCCTGCCGCAATCTGCAGCTTCGCCACATCGATGCTCTTGTGAGTCTTTGCGTGCGGACGAAGCGCCATGCCTTTGCTGCGCACGAACGCCGCCATGGTTTCGACATTGCGTTGAAGCGCATCGCGTTCGATCACCAGAACCGGCGTATTGAGCGACAAACGCGACCCTTGCCGGCCGATCAAATGCTGGTGGAGTTCAATATCGCTCACGCTTGCTCATCCTCGATGGCGAAGGTCTGCATCAAATGCCCATTGGCGAACTTAGCGCCCGGATCGACCGCGTCGCGTACCGCCTTGAATTTTGCAACGTCAGGATAGAGCGCATCGACGTCCCGGGCCGTAAGAGTATGGCGCTTGGCCCAATGCGGACGCCCACCATGGGCGCGGAAAATCGGTTCGGCCTGTGCGAACAAATCCCGCCACGGCATCTTCGCGTATTGGTGCATTGAAATTGATGCGCCCGCCGTTGCGTTGAACGGCGAAAGCCAAATGTCGTCCGCGGCGGTAAGTCTGAACTCGAAGGGAAACGTCACCGGCAATTTGCGCTTCTGTATCCAGGCGATCACTTCCTTCAATGCCGCCCATCCGTTGGCGCGCGGCAATTCGTATTCCATTTCCTCGAACCGAACCGTGCGATCCGATGGGAAGATTTGATACGCGGGTCCAACGCGGCGCTGTCGAACGCCGGCGCCGACAATCACAGGCTGGAGCCGCCGGGTGAGCCAAGGCGCCACGGCGCAGATCTCGCAGACCATCCGAAAGGCGCGATCATCGATATCGTTCATTTGCTTCAACGGCCCTTCGGCGGGCGCCGGATTGAGCGTTTTCAGCACAACGTACTTGCCGTACGGAAAAACAAAGAACTCGACGTGCCGATTATTGACCGCCAACTCCGCCCATCGACCTTCAACATCCTCAAGCGGGTAAGTCTCGATGCGTTCTTCGAGGTGGTAGGCAGGCAAGACATCGATCTCGATCGCCATCGCGACGCCGACCAGCCCGAGCGAGAGTCGTGCGGCCTGAAAGAGATCGGCCCGCTCGCCTTCACCACAAGTGACGATGCTCCCATCGGGCATCATTAGTCGGAATGCACGCGCGGCGGTCGAGAGCGATCCGAGTTCAGCGCCGGTGCCGTGCGTGCCGGTGCCAATCGCGCCGGCCAGGGATTGCGGATTCACATCGCCCTGATTGATGAGCGATACGCCCTCTTCCCAGAGCGCCGCGGTGAGTTTCGCCAGGCTCCAGCCGGCTGGCGCCCAAACGCGTGACTTGTCAGCGCTGAAAGAAATGCCGCCTTCCAGCTCGGCGAGCGAGAGCAGCGTGCCGTCGGTTTCGCAAAGCGGCATGAACGAATGGCCCGCGCCCACGACACGGACCTTACGCGCTTGCGCGACTAAGGTTGCCAGTTCGGCTTCGGTCTTAGGCCGCGCAATCTGCTGCGGCGTAGCGTGAACGCTTCCAGACCAATTCTTCCACTGCATCAACGCAACATCCCTGCACGCACATGCGCGAAGGGATGCCTAGGCGTCAACAGTACAGAGATTTAGATGCTCTCGAGACGTGAGGACACGATGCCGGCCAGGATCACTGCTGCGTAGCAAGCGAACATGAGCGCTGCAAACTCACCACCGATCGAGGGATCGAGATTCGGGAAAAGGTCCGCGAACCGATCCACCTCGTAGAGGCCGACGAGGAAGCCGGGCACCGCCATGGTAGTGGCCGCTTCCGAACGATCGTTCTGCGGGACACCCATGATCTTCACCACGAGATAGGTGAGGATCAACAGCCCAAGCGGCAGCGTAAGGAAAGCCCACGACACGCCACCGGGTCCGGGTTGGAGCGCCAAGTTTCCAAAGGCGCCGAAAGCGGCGGCGAGCCCAATCCAGAACGCAAAACCAAGCGCCATCCAGCGGACCGTCAGCGTCGTTCTGCCGCCGAGGATCACGGCCCCATAACAAGCGAACATCAGAATCGCGAACTCGCTGGCAAGCGAGGCGTCGAGATTCGGGAAGACAAATCCGAAGCTGTTGATTTCGTAGATGCCGACAAGAAGACCAGGCACAGCCATGATCGAAGCCGCTTCAGAGCGGTCATCCGGAGTGACGCGCATTGCCAAGAGCAGAAGGTGAGTGATCGCCCAGAGCGCCAAGGGCATAATCAAGACGAACCACGGCACGCCCCACGGGCCCTCGCGGAACGCCCATTCCCCAACGAACCGGAATGCGAGGAGGATCGCGATCCAAAGCGCGAATCCCACGGCCATCCAACGAACGATCATGACAAATCTCCCCTGCCCTCCGACTCGGACGGGCGCCGGGGGCGAAGCTTACGGAAATGGTAAGCTGCCGCAATCCAGGTTCGCGCGGCAGGCGCACGTTCGCGATGGCACTTCGCCTCGCCGCCAGGCGATACCATTATTTTTGTTCAGAAAATCGGAGCGGAATACAGGCAACGCCAGGACGGCGTCCCGGATCGAAGATGCGCCCCTAGGCGCGGAGCGCCAAACGCAAGGCCGAGAGTGTCAGGCGCGTAGCCGTTATGACCGCGAGGACCGCCAGGATCGCGCCTGGGCCATGCTGCACCACCTCCCGGGGCGTAAGGTCGCCCAGAACAATGGAGCCGAGCGCCATGAGGCCTGCGATCACGAGCGCACTGAGGATCAGCCAGAACTCGAAACTCTCATCAAAGAACCGCCGGCTGCTTTGACCTTTGCGCAGAATGACAAACTGGTGCGCCGCGCGGGCAAGCACCACAACCAGCGCGTAAGCCGGGATCGATAGAAGTTTGTTGATCGGGTCGCCGCCGACAAACAAAACACCGATCGCTTGCGCTATCCCGATGATCGCACCGACGGCGAACGCACCGCCAAAGAGGCGCGTCAGAGGCAAGCCGCCGATCGTCCCGGCGACACGCGCCACCAGCGCCACCGCGCTCCCGGCATTATCGCCAACCCGGACACGCTTGCCGATCTGCATCAACGCGGACTGAAAGCGGCCTTGGAGAATTGCATCGATCGTCCGATCCGCCTCTTCCATTTCCGGCGACTTATCCTGCCCGCTCCACGCCGACAGATTCTGAACGTGGATCTGACCAAAGCCGATCGGCGCCTCGACCTGCGCGTTAAATGTCACCGGCATCAGCTTTTCGTCGGCGCTCGCTAGATCGGCTTCGTCGAGCACCCATTTCGATCCAACCGCCGCCGGCGACCAAAGGACGATGCATACGTCGCTGGCTTTCAATTCGTGCGAGATCGTCGAGCGGAATGCATCGCCCGCCAACAATTCGCGATCCCACCAGACATTGTGACCTCGCGCTTCCAACGCCGCGGCCAGTTGCTGCGCGTGAGGGCGATCGGTCCTTGAATAGCTGATGAAGATACGCGCCATGCGACTAACAACGGAAAGCGCGGTTCACATCCCAAGCGCCAAGATACTCTCCGTTGAGCCTGGTGAGCGTGACGTTGAGCGTAAAATTCGACTGTGTCGCCCCGCGATCGCCGCGCAGGTAGGTCGAAGTCAGCTGCGAGGCGATGGTGATATCGGCATCCGCGCCCGGCGCGAACAATCTCACGGCGCGCGACGCGACAATGACATTGCGTAGCGAGTTGAACATCACGTCCGTTTCCATGAGATACGAATGTGAATCGTTGACGACATCTCCAATAACAACGCTAGGACGCGTGTCGCCAGCCACCTCAATGAAGGCCTCATCGGTAAAGATGCGGCCAAACAATTGCTCCGCCATCTGCTGAAACTCGGCCTGAGAGAGATTGGTGCAGACCATGTTCGTCGTGGTGCCAGACTCGATCTCATTGGTGGCGCCGCGACGCTGTGCGTGAGCCGGACCCGCGAGCGCCAGGCAGACCAAGGCAAGAGTTGCAGCTAAACGCTTCATCGTGTGCGCTCCGGATCTCTGAATGTAATGCGCGCATTGCGGGCATTGGCTACTTGACCAACCGAGTTGATTGTCGCGCTCGCCTGCGGCGTCAGGATAAGCGGCTGCCAAGCCGACAGTGATTGGGCGGAGAACCCTTCTCCGTCAAACCACTCGACCTTGTATTCAATCGCGGCTTCACGGCGCGAAACGTTTTGCGCTTGGAGTTGCATCTGCGTGTAACGGCCGACGGGCCGGAATCGCGGTTCACCGAGCGAGATGGCGCGCTCGAGTGACTGAGATTCATAGACAATCTCAAGCCGGATTGCGCTGTCGGCATCTTGGGCATGAGCGGTCGCAGCGAACAAGGCGCTGGCGATGAAGGCGATGGCCGCGCGTCTCAAGGTCATTGGGCGACATCCTCGTCGATGCCGTCGATCCAGAGACGGCGCGGCTGCTCGATGCTCAGCACGCTGTCTGTCGTGCGTCCGTAGATCACGCTGTGCTGCAAATCTGGCCCTGGCGGCGTAATCGTCTGTGAGTGACGCAACTGCGTTCCCGCATACGCGTTGATGCGGATCGGCTGCGCGCCGGCTGGCAGAACGATGCGGCCAACGAAGAAACGCGCCGGCAAGCTCGACCAGCTGCGCATGTCGGGAGAGTCGAAACTCTGCTTGTACTGCATGACGCGCGACGCGATCTCGCCCATGCCCGCGGCGAAGCGTTGCTCCTGGCTGGAACGCCAGGCCGAGGCGATGACACCGATCAGGATTTGCGGCATCCGGTCTTGCTGACTGCGCATCACCATGCCTTCGATGTCGCCCATCGGATCGAGACGGCCAATGAGTTGGTTGCGTGAATTGACGACATCGATGCGATTAATGCTCGAATTGTTGGGCACGAAAATCGGAATGCGGACCGGCACCACCTGCTGGGCGACTGGCACGCCATACAACAATGCTTGCCGAGACGGCGCGAAGCCCTCGCCAATAATCATATGCACCACGCGCTGCCCGGGCACGGGCGGCGCCTGCATGGCGGTGACCGCCGACGTGAGCTGCGGCGAACGCCCAATCAGGTCCAGCGCAGCCTGGTACGAATTTCGCGCATTGCCGCGCAGAGCCGGCCGCTCGACGCTCGTGATCTCTTGCGTGACGCCGGAAATGTAAAATCCGATTGGATTGACGTAAGCGCTGGGAACGCGGCCGGCGACGCCGGAATACGCTTCGAACTCTTGGCTGAACGCGTCTGTTGCGCGCGCTGCTTCCGCGCCCGTCGCGCCTTCGTTGCGCGCTGTGCCGAGACGCGTTTGCGCCTCGGCGATCTCTTCTTCAAACTCGCGGCGTGCGAGATCCTGCTCTTCGATCGCAAGACGATTCACATTGTAGGCCCGGCGATCACCCGGCACGAGATACGACAGCGAGAGATAATTGAGCTGCAGGATCCGTTCGTAATCCCGCTGCCGATAAACAGCGATCTCATCCCTGCCGCTCACGAACGCCGCGCCGCGACGAAGCGACCGGGAGACTGTCTGACGGAGACGGTCCCAACGTGTGCCCGTTTGCTGGGCGCGATCGCCTAACACGCTTTCATGCGCGGCCGCGAAATTGGTCGTGGCGGAATCGAAGGTCGCGCCATCGAAACCCATTAAGCCCATTTCGCAATTGGTGAGGAACACGTCGGAGGTTGAGAAGAGTCGCGCCGGGCGGGACGCTTGTTCGCCACCCGCGGAGGCCTCCGTTGTCGCGGCCGGCGCGGGTCCGGCCTCGAACAACTGGCGCGCGCCAGAGAAATTGCCCGAGTCAATCAAGCTCCGGACGCCCTGGAATTGCAGCGCGTACCCCAACGGCGCCAATTCCTGGCGACCCGTAACCGCCGGGACCGCGGGCGGCGCCTGTTGCTGTTGCGTTGGCGTTGTCTGCGGCGCCTGGAGTGATTGTCGCAAGATGTCACCCAGCGATTGCGCTGTCGCCGGCGTCGCCAGACCAGCGGCGACGGCGCCGCCAAGCAACGCCGATCGCCGCGTGAGGAACGTGCCTTTGCTCATTTCGTCACTGCCTTTCAGAAGCGAACGCCGCCTGTTGGGTCTTGTTGTTGTTGCTGTTGCGTTTGCGCGGGGCGCGGCGTTGCCGACGCGGCCGGCGCTTGCGATGTAGAAATCTCGACGAGATCGTTTTGCTGCAAGCCGAATGACCGAGCCGCGAAACGCGCCGTCGCCGAACCTTCGGGCGCGTCGATCACGACAAGATCGCCGAGATGGGTGCGCGCGCCCTCCGAGATCACGTCTTCCGTGTATTGATCGCGCACCGGTTCACCGATGCGATAGACCCGCAGGCGCGCGCCTACCCGCAACCCCGCCTCGGAGCCACGCGTCAGAACAATGCGATCGCCCGAAACAGACGCGACTTCGATCGGAAACAGCGCAATGAGTATTTGCGCTGATGCGACCTGGCCAACCTCGTTCATCAGCTCATTGACCGCGCCAGCGTCCGTCGATGCGCCGGCCCGCTCCACCCGGATTGGAACGCTGTCAATCTGACGTCCATCGGTATCGAGGATCCGGAACGTACCTTCCGCAAACAATCGCGGCCGAACATTCGTTTCGCGCGATTGACCGCCGACCGATACGGTCTGGCCGACACGACGGGACGTCAAACGGACTTCACCGATCACCTGGTAGTCAGCTGTCGCCAAGCCTTCGGCCAGATCAGTATCGTAGTCGCCGCGCGACGCGGCCGCGACACCGCGCTCATCCATGGTTCGCGAAAGATCCATGCGCGAGACAATCGTGATGCGGCGATCCTGCGTGAGTCCATCGCCGACGCGGCGCGAGAGATCGGATGCAAAATTATTAGGACGCCGCCAATTCTGAGGCTCAAGCAATTCGACGTTGATACGCCCAACCGCGATCGCCGCCCTTGGGCGGGCGCCGCGTTGCTGTTCGCGAATGGCCCGCGCACCTAGAGGCACGGCGCCGCCACCGCTGTTCGAAGCGGACTGCCCTCCTCCGCGCGTGCGCCTTTCCAGCACAACCACATCCTGCGCCGAAGGCTCACCGTCCAGCACGCGGACGACCGCGTAACTATCTTCAACAGACACGACCTGCACTTGCCCCGAAGCGGTACGGCGCCGGCCGAGCGATCCGCCCGAGCCGCCATCAGCCACGGCATCGCGCACAACCGCCCCTTCGCTCTCGACGGGATAGATGTCGTCCTTTCGAACGCCGTCCACTGCGCCGCGATTGATGACGAGATCACCGCCCGACGCGACGAGCCGCGCCGGCGCCAAAGCATCCGTCAGTTTACGTGTGACGACGCGCGCGACGCGTTCGTTCATGGCATTCACGAGCTGCTGTCGCGCGCTGGCGCCATTGCCCACGGTGTAGGGCACGCTCACGGGCGGCCGCAACGGCTCAAGACCGGCGAGGACAACCGTCTGTGTGCGCACATCGAACACGCGATAGATAACGCGCGGTTCGACCGTCATCTGCGTCCCGGCGCCTGAATCGTTTGCATCATAAGTGAAAGATGGAATCAGGCCGTCGGGCGCGAGCGCAACGAAAAGAATGTACCGAACGTTCAGCTGATCTCCAGCGCTCGCGAGATCGGCGCTCTCACTCTGAGACGATACCACCAGATGCGAAGACTCAGCGTCACCCTCCGGGCTAGATCTTTGCTCGCGCCAGAACATCAAACGCTGCAACAGCGGGACATTCCCCGTCTCGCGACGATCGCGCAAATCCCGCAGTGCGCCCAGAAGCGCACTGGGTTCAGTAACCGCGAACCGTTCATTCTGGCTCATTTCCTCGGTGAGTTCGCTGCCGAGCTCATCGAGAGCAGTGACGATAAGCGCCTCGATCATGTCGCGATTGGCGCTGGCCTCGCCGCGCTGGCCAGTATTGCTCGCGGCGCCTTCCGCTGGCGTAGTCTCGCCGTGAGCGGTTGTGTCGGATTGAGCGTCGCGGGATGCCGAGACTTGCTCTATGCCTTCATCGGCGACGCGGTTCGCCTCCTCGACGTTGCGTTCAGCGCGCCGGTAGAACGCTTCAAGTGTTTCGGACGTCGCGATCGCGATCGTGATGCGGCCTCCGCCACCGCCGCCGCCCATGCGATCGAGCACAGCGGGACCAGCGATCGCCGCGACGCCAAGCAGCACGGCCGAAGCACCGAGCGCGATGAGTACAGTTCGTGAAAGTCGCATTACGCGTCCCCAGGTGTAATGGCGCTAGCGGCGCACAGTTGCGCCGACCGTAATCTCGCCGCTGGTCTCGATGATCTCCGCGATCGCCATGCGCGGCTGCAATTCAACGACGCGCACGCGGCCCACAACTTGTTCGGTTGTGCCGAGCAACTCGCCGGTTTGCGGGTGACGAATCTCCCGTCCGCCAGCGCCGAAAACGCGCAATTCGTCGCCGAGGGCCAAGCCGCTGCTTGAGACAATCCAAATCCGGTTGTCAGCGCGCTCGGCCACCAGCATCGGCGCTTGATTGGGAGCGGCCGTGGCCGGTTGCGGATTACGGGCGCGCAGGTGTGCCGCCAAAGCGCGGCCCGCTTCGCGCGCAAGGCCGAGATAGGCGCTGCCATTTGCGTCGCGAGTCCCAGAAGATGCGTTCGCGTCCACCACGCGGCCATCATCCGTGTAGCGCACGTCAAGCGGGAATCGCGCGACGACGCTTGCGTCGCGCGCATTCAAGACGGTGATCTGCAAGGAGAGCGAGCCATTCAAGGTGACAAGGTCGCGCTGGGTTTGGAACGGCGCGGGCCGACGACGTTCAGTCAACTCATAAGCGGTTATGGTTGGCACCAACGTCATGTCGACAGGCGTCGCCGGGCCGCCGCCGCGACCGGTGCGGGCTATTTCATCGATCACCGCGTCGAGTTCGGCCCGGTCACGTGTTGGCAACGAAAAAAGCTGAGTGGAATCCAGGCTTAGTTCGAGTTCGCGCCGTAGAATCGAGGTGAAATCCGAGCGCACTGTGTCGCGCAATGCTCGATCAATAACGACATTGGCGATGACGGCCGTAGGCCGCGTTTGGGCCGCGACGGGCGAACCACCAATCATGCAAGCGAGCATGACCGCGCCGAAAATTCCCATCCGCATGAACGAGCCCCCCGCTCTTCAACGCCAAGAGGATAACCATAAAGACTTTGGAGGCGAAAGTTCTATGTGCGAAATTGCACTAAACAACGCGCGCCAATCAGGGTGTTCGCCGCGGCGAGCCTCACGGGCGTCTCAAACGAACTCGGCCAATGGATGCGCGTTTCATCCACACCCGCGCGGGCGATGGCGCTTCATGGGCCGTTCGTCCGATCGCGGCGCTTCTCGTATCCTTGAAAACCTTGGTGGTGGCGGGTGGACTTGAACCACCTACCTTGGGGTTATGAATCCCACGCTCTAACCAGATGAGCTACGCCACCGAAGGGCCGGACGTTTACGCGCGCGGCGGCCATGGGGCAAGCGGCGGCAACAAATTTTGGGCGCCCAAACCGCCTCTTTGGCAAATTCCTTTCCTTCGAACCCCGTCGCGGCCTTGCGAACCGGTAAGGCGCGGCGCAATCATGGGATAACCAACCGCCGCACGCCCCTTGGGAGGCAAGTTTGTCCGAAGCCCTGGACGCTATCGATGCCCGCATCCTCGACCTCCTCCAGCAGGACGCGAGCCTGTCCATTGCCGACATCGCTTCGAAGGTTGGCCTGTCCTCGTCGCCGGCTTGGCGACGCATCGAACGGCTCAAGAAAGCCGGGGTCATAAAGCAGCAGGTGACGCTGCTGGATCACGAGAAGCTGGGGCTGACGTTCGAGGTGTTCGCTTCCGTAAAGCTGCAGCTGCCATCGCGTGAGAATTTGGAGAAGTTCGAGTCCGCGGTTGAGACCTGGCCCGAAGTCGTCGATTGCGCGACCGTGACCGGCGCTGTTGACTACATGTTGCGTATCATCACCCGGGACATGCACGCGTACGACGATTTTCTGCGCGACAAAATGTTGGGGCTTGGCCTGGTATCCGACGTGCAATCGCGCATCGTAATGCGCGCGGCAAAACGCACAACCGCGGCGCCGCTGGAGCTCATTGCGACGAACCTGGAATCTTAGCGGCCGCTCCGCTCTGCTTGTCGCAACATCACCGCCGCGCGTGCGCCAACCGAGATCTGCGGGTTGGACGGCGGCGACAAGTTCTGATCCCGTTCCCATTGCGCGATGAGACGCTTGGCGCGATCGAACGAGCCGATCATGTCGCCGTTTTCGCGAACGGAGCGGTTGAAATAGGCATCGCCGAAGAACGTCCAATTGTTCTGCGGTTGGCAGCCAAACGATGAGCGGTCAGGCGCCGCGGCCGTCATTACAATTGTATTGTCGCTCATCAGCGGCCCGATGAACGCGCCGGAATAGCAGGCCGAGATGATGACAACGCGATTTTGGATATTGGCCTGCGACAGCATCAAGCTCAGATGCGCGGGACGTAGGCCGGCTGACAGCCGGTTGTGTTCGCGAATGGCCGCGACCCCGTCCGACTGGCCGTGGGTTGTAAAGAAGAGCACGAACAAATCTTCGTTCGGATCCATGATCTCGCCGATGCGCCCAATGGCGGCGGCGAAATTGTCAGGCGTGGCGGCGGCATAATTGCGCGTGCTCAGCCCGCCTGCCGAGAGAATGATGGAGCGCCCTTCGGCGCCAAGATGCGGTCGCAGAATTTCTTCCGCTTGTACGGCTTCACGCTCGAAGACCGGATCGCCCCAGAACGACACCGTGAGCATGTAAACGTCCTGCACGCCGGGACGCTGCGGCTGCAGAGCCTCGAGCGAGTCGCCCATGAGCTTGACAAGACGCGCGGCCTCGCGCGGCTGCGGCGCGATCTCGAAGACGCCGAACTGACCATTGAAGGGGTCGCGCTGCTGCTGCGCCTGGGCTGGAACGGCCGCCGTAACCAGCGCCGCGCCAAAGATTGCCGCGATCAGCCCACTTGCCCGCATTCCGTCCCCTCCAGAACAGTCATTTTGGACATGCGCGCGACGCTTCGCAACCGTCGTTCCGCATAGCGCCGGCCCCGGAGCTGCGCTAGCACATGCCCCATGTCTGAGGGGACGACGACGCCCACGCGGCGGGACGGTTACATCGCTGTTCGTAAGGCCGAGCTGGCCGAAGCCATCGCCGCGGCAGGGCCGCCGGACGAGGCCGCGGCTACGGCTGACGTGATGCGCCTGCTTGGCGCGCTGCTGCATCATGAGGCGCATGCAGAGCTTGAAGCGCTGAAAGCACTTTACGATCCGCTCGATCCCGATGCGCCGGCATCGCGGCGCGATGTAAGCGTGCGCGCATTCGAGGCGTTCGAACGCGACCTGTGCGATGCGCTTACGCGCGCGAATTTCACGGAGATTGATCCAGATACGGTGCAAAGCCGAGAAGCGACGAAGCGTCTGACGGGACTGGCGATCAAACCATCCATCGCTGGCATCCGGCGTGTGCGCTTTTTTGCACGCGGCGCGCGTAGCGAACACCTGGAGTTCAAACACTGGTTCGGATTGAAGACCGAAAAGATCGATGTGCAGACGATGAACGATGTCGTCGTGCTTGTCGGCTTCAAGGCGGAAGATGAAGCCGGCGCGCGCGAAGACCGGAAGGTGCTGCGCCGCATGCGGCGCGGCGTGCGCCAGGGCGCGGCGTTGGTGAAACATTTCCGCAGTGTCGCCGGTCCCGAATTGGTGACGCTGCACCCAGGCGCCAAGCCTTCGATGCGGCCACGCGATCAAGCCATGTTGGCGGGACCGGCGGTTGTGGCGGGCGTGCCGGTATTGCTGAACCTCTGGCCGGCGCTGACGGTGATCTTCGCGGTGCTTGCCGCGTATTTCGGCGCGCAGGGCGTCATCGAGGAAAGCGAACTCAAACGCGCCTTGGCTGCCGTTTCGGGTCTCGTCGCGGTTGGCGCGTTCATTATGCGCCAGCGGCTGAAATATGAGGCGCAAACGCTCCGCTACCAAAAGCAACTGGCCGATACCGTGTACTTCCGCAACATCGCCAACAATGCCGGCGTGCTCGATCTGCTAATCGGCGCCGGCGAAGAACAAGACGCAAAAGAATCGTTCCTCGCCTACTCCGTGCTCCGCCGGGAAAAACGGCCGCTCGCCAAGGCCGAGATCGACAATTTCTGCGAGACCTTCCTGCGCGAGCGATTTGGGCTAGAGATCGACTTCGAGATTCATGACGCGCTCGGGAAATTGGAGCGGCTTGGGCTGGTCGCGCGCGAGGGCGAAAGCTATGTCGCGATTGCGCCAGCAGAGGCGTTGATGAAGCTCGATACAGCGTGGGATGGGCTGTTTAGTTTTTCGGCGCGACGCTAGGCGCACGAAGGCGCCCGCGCTGAACGAAGTGTTCGGCACGGCGGGCAATTTTCGGCGCTGGTGTTGGAGCGCGTGAGCTTAAGACGAGTCGGCTGCGATCGGCGCAGAGGTGATTTGGCACGCAAGCGCGCAGGCGGGTGGCGCAGCAATGATGATGGCGCGCAATCTGGTGAAACGGCGCAAGACGCGAGGAACCAGGTAGCGGCGCGCATAGCCGTCAAGATCGCCCACAGCAGCCAGCAGACGCACGATGCGCTCGCGTGGATCGCGATGGCGCAAAGCGGCGCGCAGGCGTGATCCCAGCGATGCGCGCATGAGTGCGCGCGCGCGAAGACGCCGATGAAAGCCTATGGGTGACGCGTCGCGCGGCGGTGGGCCCGGCCGCGCCGGCGGACGCGCGATCTCAACGGCGCGAACGAATATGAGCACGCCCACGAGACGGCAGAGCCATTCAAGCGAGAAGAGATGGTGGCGTTGACGAAAACGGCGGCGGTCGGGGCGGCCTTTCGGCGCCAACGTGAAGAGCGCGACCCACACCAACATTGTCCGCGCCCAGAGAAGGACTCTGGCGAGGCGGTGTTGATTCACGATGGGCGGCGTTAGCTTCATGCGCCGCGATTATCGGCGCATTTCCACGCCCCGAGGATAGATCGGCGCGCGCGGCTTGAATCAATTGCTGAAATGCGCCGTGGGCTGCCGCGTTGGCGGTGTTCAATCCAACAAACGACGCACGCGATCTGGAATGACTGAGAGCTAGAATTGGTGCACGGTGCTTTGAACCGGAGATCGCGCAATGACGGAACGATTTGAGCGGCACAAGCAGCCATGGACCTACGAAGAGCTGCAGAAGCTGCACATGTATGCGAAGAAAGGCATGTCGCTGAAAGCGATCGCCAAGGCGCTGACGCGCAGCGAGGAATCGATCAAGATTCGCGCGAAGGCGGATGGGTTGAGTATTGCGAAGTTGCGGTGATGTGGTGCGGCCAGCGACGTCAGACATGAGAACGCGAACGCCTTGAGGCAAGGACTCAGCGCGGACCACGAGGCAGCATGAAACTCTGGCCCTTCTACAGCGTGTCGTTCGAGACCAGCTTCGCGTCAAACGAAGCACTTAGGCGCCTGCACGAAGAAATCGGTTCGGATCAGATTGGAGTAGTGGTCGGCCCAATCAATGCTCATGTTCAGTCAAACACCGAGCGCCGCATTTTTCTTGGCCGCTCGCTTCCTGACGGTGGTGAGTTCCGCAACAACCTCAACAGCGATCCCGGGGAATCGCGGAAATATAGCCCATTTCAGGCCTTGATCCGCACACGGATAGAGCCATCCGCACTCGGGTCGAGGGTCTCCGCGTTGCTGCGTGTGAATGTGTTCGTCATCGTGCTCTTGCTTGCTTGGTGCCTACCCTTTGCGTGGGTCACGTTCGCTATCGCGAGCGCAATGCTCCGCGGCGAAGAGCATTCGCCATTTCTCATCTTACCCGGACCCGCGCTCATCTTGGTTGCATGGCTGTTTGCATGCTTCGCGTTCTCCGAAGACGCGGAAACAGCGGAGCGAATGCTAAAGGTGTTGCTGGAGCGCGACTGAGCGAAACTTCCGCCAGTGACCAAGATTGGACTTACACCGCATAGACGGCGCGAACGTAGCCTCTGGTTCCGATGCTTTGCATCGCCCCGGGATGACGACTTGGGAGCGGTGATCTTGGACCGCCGGCGTCTCGCCGGCGGTTTGGTTCACAGTGTTGGGGACCGGTGCGGTGTTTAGCACAGATGCCGGCGGGGGCGCCGGCGGTCCAGACTCGGCAGTCCAAGAGTTCGGCGCTCCTTCTCCTGGTTAAGGAGAACGTGGCCGAGAAGCGGACGGATGAGGTTTGCTGTCGATGCAAGACGTGGCGCTAACGCTTCAAACGCCGGTAAACCTCACCCGTCGTTCGCTGCGCTCACTGACACCCTCTCCTTCACCAGGAGAGGGGTAAGAGAGCGGTGCGCGTCCGTTGTAAACCGGTGCAGTTTTTGGCACCGATGCCGGCGGGGGCGCCGGCGGTCCAGACTCGGCAGTCCAAGAGTTCGGCGTTCCTTCTCCTGGTTGAGAAGGTGGCCGCGAAGCGGACGGATGAGGTTTGCCGGCGGCGCAAGACGTGGCGCTAACGCTTCAAACGCCGGTAAACCTCACCCGTCGTTCGCTATCGCTCACTGACACCCTCTCCTTCACCAGGAGAGGGACGCTGTGTTGCGATCGCTACAGCGCATACACGGCGCGGACGTGGCCGTCGGTGTAGCCGATGATGTGGCGCGTGGCGCCGGGCCAGGTGGTGATGTCGATCACCATGCGCGGGCTGTTTTCGACGCCGTCGGTGAGCGCTTCGGGTTCAAGGCGGACCCAGGCGAGCGGCGCATGTTCGGTGGCGCGTGCGCCCGCTTCCGTGATCGCGTTGACGATGGCTTCGCGCGCGGCGCGCGGCGGGTATTGCAGAAAAACCGAGTGATAAACGATGGTGGCGGCGTCGGTGGCGCGGGCGCTTAGTTTTTGTGCGAGCCATTCGGCGGCGTCGGCGCGTTCGACGTGAACGCCGGTTTCGCGCGCGAGCGCGACGGCCCCGTCGAAGCGCGCGAGGCGCTCGGGCTGATCGGGCCAGATGTAGGATTTGAGTTGAAGGCGCTCGCGCTCGTCGCTGATGTCGAGCGGGTTTAGATCACATGCGGCACGAGTGCGGACGTTGATGTCGGCGAGCGGCGGCGGCGGGCCGTTCCAATCGGTGTTGATTTGCACCGGCCCTTCGGCGCCCCACGCCCAGGATTTGGTTTTGTAGGTGTAGAGATCCCAATTCATGTTGAGGCCGGCGCTGGCGCCGATCTCAAGCATGTCGATCTCGCCTCTCCAATTTTCGGCAAAGTGCAGGAACGCGGCGAGCAGCGCGATGGAGCGGCGTGTTTCGTTGGTTTGCGGCGCCGAGCGGATAAACGCGGCGGCGGTGTTGGGTTCGCGTTCGAGCAGCGCGCGAGCGAGCGGCCAGATGTCGTCGATGGTCCAGTTGGCGATGCTTGACGGATAATGCGCGGCAAGCTCGGGATCGCGATTGATCAGCACGGCGTGATGGAAATAGCCGGCGAGACGGAGCGCGAGCGCGTCGGCGCGTGGGTTGGTGCTCCAATCTTTGAGCAGCGCGGCGATCGGACCGCCCTGCTCGTAATCCTCGCTCATGCGGCGGATCAGTTGCGCTGTGAGGGCCGAACCGAACATGTCGCAATACATTGCTTGCTCGGCGAAGTGGGCGAGGATTTTTTCTTTCATACGCACGCACGCGGAGGCTTTGCTCTCCCGCGCGCGGGGGAGCTGTCATGCGAAGCATGACTGAGGGGGCGGTGCGCCGCAGAATTTGCAAGCATCTTTGCGGTTGCGCCCCCTCCGTCGCCTTCGGCGACACCTCCCCCGTAAACGGGGGAGGAAAAAAGATGCCGGCGAGGGCGCCGGCGCTCCATATTAGCGCTCCACCGCAAGAGCGATGCCTTCGCCGCCGCCGATGCAGAGGGAGGCGATTCCGCGTTTGGCGTTTTGGGCTTCGAGGGCGGCGAGAAGTGTCACGAGAATACGCGCGCCGCTGGCGCCGATTGGGTGACCGAGAGCGCAGGCGCCGCCATTGACGTTGATGATGTCGTGGCTGAGCCCAAGTTCCTTCATCGCGATCATCGGCACGACGGCGAAGGCTTCGTTGATCTCCCAAAGGTCGACGTCGCTGGCTTTCCAGCCGGCGCGTTGCAACGCTTTTTGGATTGCGGGGACCGGCGCGGAGGTGAACTTCTGCGGCTCTTGTGCGTGGCTGGCTTGAGCGACGACAGTGGCGAGAATTTTCTTGCCCTGCTTCTCGGCGTCGCCGCGGCGCATCAGCACGAGAGCGGCGGCGCCATCCGAAATCGCGGAGGCGTTGGCGGCGGTGACGGTGCCGTCGGGCGTGAAGGCGGGTTTAAGCGACGGGATCTTGTCGGGGCGGGCTTTGCGCGGGAGTTCGTCGGTGTCGAGATTGCCGGTCTTGAGTTCGATCGGCGCGATCTCGCGCTTGAAGCGGCCTTCGGTGGTGGCGTTTTGCGCGCGACGGAGAGTTTCGAGCGCGTAGGCATCCTGCGACTCGCGGGAAAATTGGTAGTCCTTCGCGGCGGCGTCAGCATAGACGCCCATCGCCTTGCCTTCGTAGGCGTCTTCAAGGCCATCAAGCGCCATGTGATCGAAGAGTTTATCGTGGCCGTACTTCTGGCCGGCGCGGTGCTTCGACATCAAGAACGGCGCGCGCGTCATGCTTTCCATTCCGCCGGCGATGACGATGTCGCTTTCGCCGGAGAGCAAAGCTTGGCGCGCCATCGAGACGGCTTGCAGGCCGGAGCCGCACATCTTGTTCAAAGTGACGGCTTGCGTGCCGTTATCGAGGCCGGCTTTCAAGGCGGCTTGTCGCGCGGGGGCTTGGCCGAGACCGGCGCTGAGCACGTTGCCCATGAAGATCGTGTCGGCGCTCTTGGCGTTCGCCTCTTTCATCGCGGCTTTGACGGCGACGGCGCCGAGTTCGGGCGCGCTGAGGTTCGCGAGTTCGCCCAGCAAGCCGCCCATGGGCGTGCGGGCCATGCCGACGATGACGATATCTTCTTGGCTCATTGTTGGGTGTTCCCTGGTTTTTCTGGGCGCTCTGGGCGGAGCACAATAAGCGCCGATGCGCCGTGCGCCAACAGGGGCCGCGAGGATTATGGACCGCCGGCGTCCCGCCGGCCTGCACGAACTTACCAAGGTTGGAGCGCGGGGCGCCGCCGCGTTCTTGCTTGCTGACATAAGCGCAGGCCGGCGGGACGCCGGCGGTCCATATTTTTTAGGCGACGAACTGCACGATGCGTTCGATGACGCCGCGGTCCTGCGCGATCATGCGGTGGCCGAGACCATCGCAAAGGACGAGTTCGGCGTTGGGCCATTGGTTCGCGATGGCTTCGGCGTTTTGCCATTCGACGGCGTCGTCATCCATGGAGTGGAGGACGAGCGTTTCGATCGGGCTGGCGACGGCTGCGAGATCGAAGCTCGCGTGAAGGCCCGCTTCCGCCGCGTAGATTTCGCGGGCGCGGTGGACGACATCCAGCGAGATGCCCTGCTCTTCGGCAAAATCGAACCAGCGTTTGTTGCGGCCGCGCGGCGGCGCGATGAGCGCAATGCGTCGCGGCGCGAAGCCGTCGAGCAAAGCAAAACCGGTGGCGGGGCCGCCGAAGGAGTGCGTGACGACGGCGTCGATGGGGCCGAGTTGTTCGGCGATCTGCCGCATCGCTTGCGCAGCCAATGACGGTGCGCAGGTGTCGCCTTCGGAGAAGCCGTGGCCCGGAAGATCGAAGGCGACTGAGGCGATGCCAATGTCAGCGAGCGCGGAGATGAGCGGGCTCCAGAGCGAGTTGTCATCCTGCCAGCCGTGCACGAGCAGCACGGCGGGGCCTTCGCCGCGGCGCCACGCGGCGATCTTGCCGGTCGGTGTTTCGATCTCGTGTTGTTGAACGTCGCGCAGGGGCTCGGCGATGCGTTGGCGCGCGCGGCGCTTTGGCGTCATCACTTCGCGGAGCAAGGCGCGGGCTTGTTCGTCGGTGCTCATGTGGTCGCCACGATCCAGCCGCCGCCGAGGACGCGCGTGGAGTGCGGGTCGTAAAAGACGGCGGCTTGGCCTGGCGCTACGCCCTCTTCCGGCGCGTCAAGCAAGACGTGCGCTTGGCCGACTTGGACCGCCGGCGTCTCGCCGGCGGTGACGGTGGAGATGAGCGTGGTCTTGCGTGCGGTGGACTCGTTGTTGGCAGTTACCGCCGGCGGGGACGCCGGCGGTCCAAGAAAGAGTTTTGCAGGAACGGGTGGGCGGGTGGAGCGGACGCGGACGAGGATGTCTTGACCGTTGAGCGGGGTTTCGCCGTCGCCGATCCAGTTCACTTCCTTGAGCGCGATGCGGGTGACGCCGAGGGATTCGCGTGGGCCGACGATGACGCGCTTGTTGGTGGCGTCGAGCTTCACGACGAAGAGCGGCTCGCCCGTCGCGATGCCGAGGCCGCGGCGTTGGCCGACGGTGAAATTGATGATGCCGGTGTGTTCACCCATGACGCGGCCGTCGACGTGCACGATTTGGCCGGCCTCGATGGCGCCGGGGCGGAGTTTTTGGACGATGTCCTGGTACTTGCCGTTCGGGACGAAGCAAATGTCTTGACTGTCGGGCTTCTCGGCGACGCGGAGACCAAGCTCGTTGGCGAGCGCGCGGGTTTCGCTCTTTGGCAGGCCGCCGAGCGGGAAGCGCAGATAGTTGAGCTGATCGCGCGTAGTGGCGAACAGGAAATAGGTTTGATCCTTGCTCGCATCGGCGGCGCGGTGGAGTTCGGCGCTCGTAGGGCCTTCGATGCGTTGGACGTAGTGGCCGGTGGCAAGGCAATCGGCGCCGAGATCTTCGGCGACGCGCTTCAGGTCCTTGAACTTCACGGTTTGATTGCAGCGGACGCACGGGATGGGCGTGGCGCCCGCGAGGTACGTCTCGGCGAAGTCTTCCATCACGGCGTGGCGGAAGCGGCTTTCGTAGTCGAGGACGTAATGCGGGAAGCCCATGGCGTCGGCGACGCGGCGGGCGTCGTGGATGTCTTGGCCGGCGCAGCAGGCGCCGGGCTTGTTGATTGCGGCGCCGTGGTCATAGAGCTGCAAGGTGACGCCGACGACGTCGTAGCCTTCGCGTTTTAGCATCGCGGCGACGACGGAGGAATCCACGCCGCCGGACATGGCGGCGACGACGCGGGTTTCGTGTGGCGGCTTGGCGAAGCCGAGTGAATTGAGAGTGCGCGCGCCGGGGCGCGTATCGAGCATGGTCATCTGCTATCCCCTCCCGGATTCAAGGTCCGGAACGAAATTCAAGCTCATGGATATGACGTGGGCGGCTACGGCGCAAGACCGCTAGAGGTACTTCAACAGGCTCAGCTGCGAGAGTTCGGCGAAAGTCTTGGCCGACGCCTCGTATTGCGCGAGCAAGGTGTTGAGGCGGACGGACACCTCCGCCAGGTCGGCATCGGTTTGATCGCCGATTTCCTTGGTCAGCAAATCCGAACGCGCCTCAAGACGGACTCGGTCATTTTCAAACCGTTTTTGCAGCTGGCCAGTTCGCCCCTCTTCGTTGACGAAACTGGTAGCGTGCCGATCGAGATCGGCCGCGACGTTCATCAGCACATCATTGTAGGATCCGGTCATGGGCGAACCCAAAGTCCCGCCGGCGCCATCGAGAATGTGTTTGATCTGGCGCAGAGTATTGAACAGATCCGTCGAAAGCTCGGAAGCCTTGCCGGCAACCTTGATCGGGGCGCCATCGCCGATATCGATGATCTGATGACGATCGGCTTCGTCAAAAATATCTTCCGGCTGAACGGTGGCCGCAAGTTCATCAAGCGACGTGATCTGGATCGGCGAACCGTTCTGGCGCTCACCCGCGAACATGGGCTGGCCATTCCAGGTTTCGTTGAGGGCGGCGACGATGCTGTTGAACGCAAGTTCAAGCTCGGTCGAAATGCCACGGCCATCATTGGCGCTGACAGCCTCACGAATGGTGAGCGAAAGCGATTGCGCGGCGTCCGATATCTGTCCGAGCGCGGCGCTTTGCAGACCGAAGCGCGCTTCCATTTGACTATAGACCGAGGCGCGTGCGTCGGTCTGCGATCGCATGCTTGATGCGCTCAGAATGCGGCTCGATGCGCTGCCGAAGCCTTGCAGCGTATTGGCGACCTTGGTCGACGCGACCTGCGCTTGCAGGGCGCCGAGCTCGCCGGTGATACGGCGCACGTCCTGCTGAGCGCGAACGAAGAAGCGAGCGTTGAGCGGCGTTGCGGCCATGGTTCAATTCACCTCAGCGATAGCCAATGCTGATAAGCACATCGAGCATCTCGGTTGCGGCCTGGATCACGCGCGCGGCGGCGGCGTAGGCGTTCTGATAGGTCGTCATCTTCATCAATTCGTCGTCGATGCTGACGGATTCAACTTCGCCGCGCCGGTCGGCGGCCGCGGTGGCGACTGCGGCCGCGCCAGCGGCCTGACGTTCGGCGTCACTCGCCATTCGTCCCGCTTCGCCGCCAAGGCGCGATGCGTAGTTGGCAAGGGTGGATGATTGAGCTGAAAGCACGCCGGCGGCGGAGAAATTGCGCACCGAGTCACGCGCGGCGAGCAGCGCCGTGGCGCCGCGATTGTCACCGCCTTCGACGATCTTCGTACCGATGGCGCCCGCAATGTTCGGCCGGCCGACAGCGAGGCGCGCTGTATTTGCCGCGATTTGCGCGTTGACGCCAACCTCACTTGCGCGCCCCGCGGTCGAAGCGGCGGAAAGGCCATTGAGCGACGAGAAGGACACGCCGGTGTTTCCACGCTGCGTCGTGTCGTTGGTCATCGTCACGTTGAACGCAGGGCTGGCGGCGAACGTGATGCGCCCCGTCGCGCTATCGAGGGAGAAGGCGCCGTATTCTCCAAGGCCCGTGCCCGTGGCGTTTAGCGACGCAAGCACGTCATTCCACGTGGCGCCAGGCGCGGCGAGCGCGCCGCTGATCGAAATCGAACGATCGGCGATGAAGCGGCCCTGGGTGTCGCGCACCTGATATTGGATCACGCTGTCGTCGGTAAGACCGTGGAGGTCCGTGCCCCTGATGCCGCTTTCGAAGAATAGCGGTGTTGGGCGCGACACCAGGTCGTTCAGTCCGAAGAAGTGCGAGAGGCCACGGCCTGCGCGCTGCGCCGGATCAGCGGCATCCTGCTGAATGACGATGCCGCCGCTATTGCTCAGATTGAGCGACAACACGCCGTTCGAGAACGCGGCGGTTCCTGAGGGCGTTTCGGCGCCGAGCGCTGTGTTCAACGCGTCGACGAACTCGTCGATTGTGCCACCCCCGGCAAACGAGACCGTGTTGGCTGGAGATTCGGACGTGATCGTGCGCGCATCGAAGTCGATTGTGAGCCGGTCGCGCAGGATGCCGGAAGAATCGGTGAGCGCGATCGTCGTTGAGCCGGTGAAGTTCAGCGCGTCGCTGCCCAGCAAGCCGGTTTGGCGGCCGGTCATCGACGATACGGCCGGCGACGAGGCGTTTTCGTTGTGCACTGAGTTCAAGACGTCGGCGAGCGCACCCGAGAGACCGCCCAAAGCCTCGGCCAGGCCGGGCAAGTCGACATCGCGCGCCTGGAGCAGACCTTTGATCGAACCGCCGGTCAGGAAGGACTCGATGTTGGTCCGCGAGCCGATATCCTCGTTGAGCGCGATGACCCCGTGAGTTGCGTACGGCGAGTCATCCGGCGTGTAGCTCAGTCGTGCTGCCTCAACGCCAACGAGCAATGCGCCGCCGCCCGTGCGCACATGCACGCCGCCATCCGATTGCGGCGTGACGCGCACGTCCATGAGCGCGCCCAACTGATCCACCAATTGGGACTGCGCGTTTTCGGCGGAGCTGGAGTCGGCGCCGGTGCGTTTGTTGAGGCGGATCTCGACATTGAGCTGCGCGATCCGGTCCATCAGGTTCTGCGCTTCGGACACGGCGTCGGCGATGCGTTGATCGGCTTCGCCAATCAGGCCCTGTAGGGAATCACCGATGCGCGCGATCTCGGAATAGGTCGCCTGCAACGAGCTGATGGCGTCGCCGCGCCGCAAACTCGAGGCCGGATCGACGCCAAGCTGGGTCAGCGCCGACCAATGCTCATCGAGCATGCCGAACATCGAGGATGAACTCGACGGATCGCCGAAACTCTCCTGCGCGCGCGATAGGAGATCGGCGCGCGCTGACGCCGAGCCGGCAGCGCCGGCGGCGATGAAGCTTGCAGTGGCGAGAAAGCGATCGGCGGCGCGTTTGACGCCGGTGATCTCAACGCCCGCGCCGGCGCCAATCTGGGTGCGCGGCGCGAGCACCATCTCGGTGCGGACGTAGCCAGGCGTGTTTGCGTTGGCGATGTTCTGGGAAACCGTCGCAACGCCCGTCTGGGCCGCGCGCAGCCCAGAGAGCCCCGCGAGCAGGACGCTGGTTAAGCCGACCATGCGCAAGCCCCCGGCAAAAAGCGCCAGGCGCCCGGCGAAATCTGCCGGGCGGGCGCGCGCGTGTGGAGCGCCGAAAACGAGCCTATAAGCGTTTGAAACAACACGCTTTCTCCCCTGCTCCTGACGCGAACCTGGGAGTCCACGCGCGGTGCGTTGAGCGTTCACCACGCAAGCCTGGGGCCATGGTTAATCGCCCGGCAGAAGCTGCCGGGTGCGGCGGCGTAAATTGCCGTTTCGCGGGCAGAGCGGCGATGGACGCGGAATGAGTGCATTGTTTTTGCTTGCTTTTATTATGGTTAGCGACGTGGCCCGCTGTTTGCGAGGCGTGCCAGCCAAGCGCGAATTGTGTGCGCTGGGGCCGGGGGACGTATGGATTTCGCAGCGGAGCCAGTTCGTGAGGCCTTCCCGCAACCGCAAACGCGGTCCGCGTCGTCGAACGTTGCGCCCGCGGACGACAATGGCCGGTCGTTCGACGACCACCTCGAAGCGGTGAATGGAACGCGGCCCGAGCCCGCGCCTGCGCCAGACGATGACCGGAGCGCGCCGACGGAAGCGCAGTCAGCGCGCGCGCAAGATCCGGACGCTGCTGACGAAGAAATCGATGTCGAGGCCGCACTTCTGGGCGGCCCTACGCCGCCTGCGCCGCCGCCAGTGATGCAGGCGCCTGTCGCCATTCAGATCGCCGCCGCGGCGCCCGAGCAAACGGCGCAGACACAACCACACACCGAAGATGCGGCGCTGGCGCCGACCGGCGCCACACAGCCACAACAGCTGGCGTCGCCAGCGAAAGACGACGCCGCCGCTATCCCCGCGCAACCCGCGGCGACCAATGAGGCGGCGCACGCCAAAGACAATGGTGTCGACGTGAAAGACGCCGCGCCGAAAGCAGCGCAGACAGAGGCCACGCCGCAAACACAACCAAATTCCGCGCCGATCGAAACAGAAGCGGCGCAGGGCGCGGCGCAACAATCAGCGACGGCGCAGCCACAAATCGCTGACTTGCCACCTGCGGTGCAGCAGGTTTTGGCGGCCAGTGTAGTTCCGGCGCAAACGACGACGCTGTCAACGCCGCGCTCGAGCAAGGACGCGACGCAGCCCGTTGATGCAAAGGCTGCGCCCGACGCGCGCGACGGCAAGACCGAAACGCCGATATCGCACGCAAAAGCGCAGGCGGCGAACGCATCGCGCGCGGCCGACAATGGCAAGGTCAGCATCGAAGCCGCCCCTGCTCTGCCGCAGCCGCAGGGCGCGGCGCCCGACGCATCACAAATCGCCGAAAACGCAGCGATTTCGACGACCGCCTCACAGGCGGGCACTCATGTGCAGCATGCTTCAGCCGAGACCGGCGCGCAGCGCGCGGCGCCGGCGGCGCAAGTCGGCCGCGAAATCATCCGCCGCTTCAACGGCGGCACAACCAATTTCGAACTTCGTCTTGATCCGGCCGATCTGGGCCGCGTCGAAGTGCGCATGGAAGTGACGCGCGATCATCGCGTGACCGCAGTGATCACCGCCGACAATCCGCAAGCGCTGACAGAGCTGGCGCGCGGCGCCCGCGAGCTTGAGCAGCACCTGCAATCCGCCGGGCTGCAACTGAGCGAAAACGGACTTTCGTTCGATCTGCGCCAGGGTGCGCAAGGCGGCGAAAGCGATACGTCCAATCAAGGCTCCCGCGGCGGCGGCAATGAAGCCGCGCCACAGGAACAGCAGCAACAAGCGCCTGTTGCGCGACCGATCGGTTACGAGCGGTGGCGTGGCGTGCGCGTAGATATGATGGTTTGAGGGCGACGCGATGGCCGTTTCCGGTATCGATCCCACAGTAGCGAGCACAGCGGAATCGGCGTCTTCACGCACGCGATTGTCCGACAATTACGACACGTTCCTCGTGTTGTTGACGGCGCAATTGCAGAACCAGGACCCGCTCGCGCCGATGGATTCGACGCAATTCACCCAACAATTGGTGCAGTTCAGCCAGGTCGAGCAGCAAATCCGCACCAACGAACAACTCGAAGGCCTTGTCGGTCAATACAACGCCGCCGCCGCGGGCGCCGCCCTCTCCTATTTGGGCAAGGACGCCATCATCTCCGCGGACGAGACGTATCTTGCCAGCGGCGCCGCCAACTGGGCCTATCGCCTGCCGGAAGCGGCGACGTCGATGACGGTCTCGGTGAAAGATATGCAAGGCCGCACGGTCTATGAATCCACCACCGAAGCGCGCGGCGCCGGCGAACATCTCTTCACATGGGATGGAACCAAGAGCGACGGCGGCACGGCGACGGATGGCGTCTATCAGGTCGTCATCTCCGCGCAAAATGCAGCGGGCACAGCAATCACGCCGACCATTTCCGTTCGTGAAACCATCATGGGCGTAGATTTCACGGGAGACACGCCCGTTGTCATCACGCCGGCTGGCACACGCGAATTGAGCACAATCCGCTCAGTGCTCGACAACGGTTGAGGAATACGGCGTCCGCCGAATGCGGACGCCAAACGACGCGCAGAAGCGCTCCATCAGTAGTGAAACATTTTTGCCGCGTTCGATGGGACGCACGCGGCGATGGAGCTGGGACATATGTCTATTTATACCGCATTGCGTGCGGGCGTTTCTGGCCTCACCGCCAATTCGAGCGCGCTCGCCGTCATCTCCGACAACATCGCCAACGTGAACACGGTTGGCTACAAGCGCGGCGGCGTCGATTTCTCGGCGCTGGTCAACGCGCAGAACTCGAACACGACATATAACGCCGGCGGCGTGCTGCCGCTGACGCGCCAGCAGATCTCGCTACAGGGCTCGCTTGAGCAGTCACGCTCGCCAACCGACCTCGCGATCTCCGGCGACGGCTTCTTCATCGTGTCGACCAACAACCAGCAGCTCTCGAACGGCGGTTCGGTGCTGTTCACGCGCGCCGGCTCGTTCACGATCGACGCCGCAGGTTACATGGTCAACGCGCAGGGTTTGTTCTTGCAAGGCTGGCCTGTTGCTTCCGACGGCAGCGTCACCTCCTCTCCGACGTCACTCTCCGCGATCGAGCCGGTGAACATTTCAGGCGTTGGCGGTTTGGCTGAACCAACGGGCAATATCGGCCTGAACGCCAACTTGAATTCTGACCAAGCCGACTACGCCAACGCGCAAGGCGCATACGACGTTGGCGACCTCGCGACGGGCACGGTCACGCCGCACTTTGAAAGCTCGCTGGAAATCTACGACAGCTTGGGCGCGGCGCGCACGGTCGCGTTCGGCTTCTTGAAGACGAGCCCCAACACCTGGCGCGTCGAGGCTTACGCGCGCCCGAACTCCAACATCACGGGCGGCTCAGGCACGGGCGGCCTGCTCGCGGCCGGCATCGTGACGTTCAACACCGATGGCACCGTCGCCAGCGTGGCGCCGCACGGCACCGTCTCGACCGCACAAGACATCGACGACGAGTTCACCGTCAACTGGGCGACCTCAACCGGCGCCAGCGCACAAGGCGTTACACTCGATCTCAGCACCGGCATGACCCAGTTCGCGAAGAGCTTCGGCGTCACCAGCGTCACGGCTGACGGCGTGCCCCCGGGCGACCTAGTTGGCCTGGTGCTGGAAGGCGACGGCATGTTGACGGCGCAATTCTCGAACGGCCGCGCGCGCGCTCTCTACCAAGTCCCGCTCGCAACGTTCCTGAACCCGAACGGTCTCGCCCCGGACCAAGGCGGCGCGTTCCGGACAACGCTGGATTCCGGTCTCTACAATATCAACTCATCGAACGCGGGCGGCGCCGGCCGCATCGTCTCGGGTGCGCTCGAAGCTTCGAACGTCGATCTCGCGACCGAGTTCACGAGCCTGATCACCACGCAGCGCGCCTACTCCGCAGCGTCCCGCATCATCACCACCGCCGACCAGATGCTCGAAGAGCTTTTGATGATCAAACGTTAGGTTGAAGCGTGGCTCGGATAAGAAATGAGTAAGAGACTCATGTTCTAATTCGAGACACGCTTCTTTTCCCAATTCGCCGTGCGTCTTAGCCGTTTCTTTAGCGATCCAAGTTATGGTGGGTTGCTAAGAAGGAGAAAGGCGCATGCAGAAGCAACGCCGTTATGATGGGGTGGTGATGGGTCCCGATGGGAATCCCCTCACTTTGGACGATCTGCCGCCGGCCGGTACGACCCGTTGGGTCATCCGTCGCAAGGCGGAAGTTGTCGCTGCGGTTCGCGGCGGCCTGCTCACTATGGAAGACGCCTGCCAGCGCTACGGCCTCTCGGAAGAAGAGTTCGACGCCTGGCGGAAGTCGATCGAAAAGCATGGCCTCCCTGGCTTGCGCACCACGCGCATCCAGCACTACCGCGCGGCCGGCGTCTAACAGACGCCCGGCTGCTCCGGCGGCATTCGATCTGTAAGCACCAAGGCTTTCAAAGGCCCCCGCTCTCCCGGCGGGGGTCTTTGCGCGTGCTGGCTTCTTCTCTTGGACCGCCGGCGAGACGCCGACGCTACTGCCAAATATCACGCGCCTGAGTGCGTGGATGGGCCGGTCGCCGGCGAGACGCCGGCGGTCCAAGAGCATCGTGGTTAACGGTTGTTTCACTCGCGGCCCGGCAAATTCTGCCGACCGGTGAGATTTGCCCAGTGATTCCATCATGTGATTCTGGGTGCGCTTGCCGTGTGTGCAGAGGGCCGGCGTGAACTTCACTCAAATGCTTCTCAAGGCGGGGCCGACGCGATTGTTCGCGGCGCTTGGCATCGCGGCGGTGGTTGCGGCCCTGCTCTTCACGCTGTTCTTCCGCATGGGTGGCGAGGCGAAGGCGCTGCTGTTCGCCGGCGTCGAGACACGCGAGATGGCGGAGATCACGCAGCGTCTTGAAGCGGCCGATATCCCTTACGAGATCCGGGAGGATGGCGGCTCGATCTATGTGGCGCGCTCGGAGGTGTTCAACGCGCGCATGATGCTCTCGGCCGATGGCCTGCCCTCGCGCGGCTCGATTGGCTACGAGATCTTCGACGAACCGGATGCGCTCGGCCAAACGCAGTTCCAACAGAACATCAATCGCCTGCGCGCGCTGGAAGGCGAACTTTCGCGTACAATCGGCTCGCTGGATGGCGTCGCCTCGGCGCGCGTTCACCTCGTTCTTCCCGAGCGCCAGCTCTTCGCCCGCGAAACCGAGCAACCGACGGCGTCGATCGTCATTCAGCTGCGCCGCGATGAGCTGACCGCGGGCCAGGTGCGCGCCATCCGCAATCTCGTCGCCAGCGCCACGCCAGGGCTCAGCGCCAACCGCGTCACCATCGTCGATGAGACCGGCCGCCTCCTCGCGGCGGCGCAATCGGGTGAAGACGGAGCGGCGGAGGGCATCGACGCGCGCCAGGTCGCGATGGAAGACCGCGTGCGCCGCACCGTGACCGACATCGTCGAAGGCATCGTTGGCCAGGGGAACGCGCGCGTTCAGGTCTCGGCGGAGATGGACTTCAATCGCGTCAGCGAAACGCGCCAGACGTTCGACCCAGAAGGCCGCGTCGTGCGATCGACGTCTTCGACTGAGGAAACCGGCCGCTCAGGTGAAAACTCACGCGGCACGACGGCGGCGGCCAATGTGCCGGATGCAGGCACGGCCGGTTCAGGCGGCGGCTCGCAGAACGAGAACAATTCGAGCCAAGAGACAATCAATTACGAAATTTCAAACACGACGCGCACGGAAGTCAGCGAGGGCGGCCGCATTCGTCGCCTCTCGGTTGCGGTTGCGGTCAATGGCACTTCAACGCCCGGGGCGGATGGCGCCGAGGCGACGTACGCGCCGCGCACGGAAGAAGAGATGCAGCGCTTGACGGCGCTTGTGAGGTCCGCCGTTGGATTCAACCAGGAGCGCGGCGACATCGTTGAAGTCGTGAACACGCAATTCGCCAGCCTCGCCCCCGGCGGCGCCGCGGCGGCGGCGCCTGGCATGTTTGACTTCCTGGGCAACCTCGACGTGATGCGCATCATCGAGATCGTCGCGGCGCTCATTGCGGCGCTGGCGTTCACGTTCTTCGTGCTTCGTCCGCTGGTTGGCGGCCTGCTGCGTGGCGGGGCGAGCGCGGCCAACGCCGGGGCGGTCCCGGCGCTCGCAGGCCCATCGCCGTCCGGCGGCGGCGCGGCGGTCGGGCTGCCGGCGCCCGAGGGCGGAAGGGACGACGGCATCGACATCGCACAGATCAACGGCCGCGTTCGGGCGTCGTCAGTGAAGAAGGTGGCGGAAGTGGTTGATCAGCACCCCGATGAATCGGTGCAGATCATTCGCGGCTGGCTGAACAACGCATAGCGCCATGAACGCACTCGCCCGCCCCTCGCCCGCCGACAACCGCCCCGAACCGGCAACGACATCTGTCGATCTCTCGCGCTATTCCGGAGCGGAGAAGGCCGCGATCATCCTCATGGCGCTTGGCGAAGACGCCAAGAAGCTCTGGCAAGTGATGGACGAGGATGAGATCAAAGAGGTCTCCCAGGCCATGGCGTCCTTGGGCGTCGTGCCTTCGGCCGTGGTCGAAGCCTTGGTGCACGAATTTATTCAGCGTCTCTCCGGCGCCGGCGCGATCATGGGATCGGTCGAGCAGACGCAGCGCATGCTGATGCAAATTCTTCCCAAGGAAAAAGTCGACGCCTTGATGGAAGAAATTCGCGGCCCCGCGGGCCGCAACATCTGGGACAAGCTCGCCAACGTGCACGAGACGGTGCTGGCGAGCTATTTGAAGAATGAATATCCGCAAACAGTCGCGGTGGTGCTGGCGAAGGTGCGCCCCGAGCACGCCGCAAAGGTGCTTGCCGAACTGCCGCAGGATTTCGCGGCCGAATGCGTGATGCGCATGCTGGCCATGGAGCCCGTGCAACGCGATATTCTTGAAAAGGTCGAAACCACGCTCCGCACCGAGTTCATGTCGAACCTGGCGCGCACCTCGAAGCGCGACAGCCACGAATTGATGGCCGACATCTTCAACAACTTCGATCGCCAAACAGAGTCGCGCTTCATGGGCGCGCTGGAAGGCAAGAGCAACGAGAGCGCCGATCGCATCAAGGCGCTCATGTTCGTGTTCGAAGACCTCGGGAAACTGGATTCCGGCGGCATCCAAACGCTGCTGCGCGCGGTCGACAAATCCGACCTCGCGCTTGGGCTCAAGGGCGCGTCTGACACGCTGCGCAATCTCTTCTTCTCGAACATGTCCGAACGCGGCGGAAAATTGTTGAAGGACGAAATGGCGTCGATGGGCCCTGTGCGCCTGAAAGACGTCGACGCGGCGCAAACGCGCATGGTCGCGATTGCGAAAGACTTGTCGGCGCGCGGCGAAATCCTGCTCTCGGACGGCAAGTCGGAAGATGAGCTGATCTACTGATGAGCAATATTCGCAAATACGCCTTCGACACCGAGTTTGCCGCGGATGGCGGAATCCTCCGTGAGTCAGCCAAGCGGATCACCGCCGACGACGTGCAGGTCGCCATCGCGGATGGCTACGAGCGCGGCAAAGGCGACGCAACGGCGCAAGCTGAGCGCAGAACGGCGGCGGCGCTCGAGGCGATCGCCGACGCGACGTCCGCCGTATTGACCCGCTTGAATGTTGAGAGCCAGGCGATGCGCGTCGAAGCCGCCAGCGTCGCAATGGCGGCGGCGCGCAAGATCGCGGGCGCGGCGCTTGACGGCTTCGGCGTCGAGCGAGCGGCGCAAGCGATCGAAGCTGCAATGGATTCGCTTCGCCACCACCCTCGCCTCGTTGTGAAACTGCCGCCCGACGTGGCCGAAGAGCTCAAGCCACGCATTACCGAGATGTGCGAAACACACGCTTACGCGAGCGCCGTGCTGGTGCGCGCCGAGGCTAGCTTGAAGACCGGCGAAGTGGTGATCGACTGGTCCGACGGAGTCATCGCGATTGATCCGGCCGACGCCGCAAAACGCATTGAAGATCTAATCGACGCCGCACTCGCGACGCCGCACGAGGCCCATTCATGAGCGATATGAAGCTAGACGAATTCCAACCCACGCCGGAATCGCCCGCGGCGGCGGACCATTCCGAGCGCAGCGCAGCCGATTTGGCCGCCGTATATGACGTGCCCGTCCACATCCAGGCGGTGCTTGGCCGCGCCAACATGGAAGTGGCTTCGCTGCTGCGCCTGAACCGAGGCTCGGTGATCGAGCTCGACCGCAAGGTTGGCGAAGCCATCGACATCTACGTGAACAACCGATTGGTTGCGCGCGGCGAAGTCGTCGTTGTCGACGAGCGCCTTGGCGTGACCATGACGGAAATCATTAAGGACGGCGACGTCGCTTAAGAGCGGCTGCGCAGGAGAACGGAAATGCGACTACTCATCGTCGGCCCGCTCGGAGGACAAATCTCCGCCGCCACGAAGATCGCCATGGATCACGGCGCCAAAGTCGCGCACGTGGACACGATCGAGCAAGCGACGAGCGCCTTGCGCGCCGGCCGCGGCGCCGATCTGCTGATGGTGGACGCGCGGCTCGACATCGCCGCGCTGATCGGCGCCAATGAAGCCGAGCATATCGTGGTGCCGATCGTTGCCGCCGGCGTCGGCGTCGATCCGATGATCGCGGCAAGATCCATTCGCGCTGGCGCACGCGAATACATCTCCCTGCCGCCCGACGCTGAGCTGATCGCAGCCGTGCTCGCCGCGGTGTGCGATGATGAGCGCCCTCTGATCGCCGCCGATCAGGCGATGAAGCAGGTCGTGACGCTCGCCGATCAGATCGCCGCCTCGGACGCCTCAATCATGATCACGGGCGAAAGCGGCGTCGGCAAGGAAGTGTTGGCGCGATACGTCCATAAGAAGTCGAAGCGCAAGGATAAGCCGTTCATCGCGGTCAACTGCGCGGCGATCCCGGAGCAACTGCTTGAGTCCGAACTTTTCGGGCATGAGAAAGGCGCCTTTACGGGCGCCGTCGCGCGCCGCATCGGCAAATTCGAGGAGGCGGACGGCGGCACTTTGCTGCTCGACGAAATCTCGGAAATGGATTTGCGTTTGCAATCGAAGCTGCTGCGCGCGCTGCAGGAGCGCGTGATTGACCGCGTTGGCGGTTCAAAGCCCGTGCCCGTGAACATTCGCGTCCTGGCGACTTCAAACCGCGACCTCAACGCTCTGGTTCGCGCCAATGAATTTCGCGAGGATTTGCTCTATCGCCTCAACGTCGTGAACCTGCGGATTCCGCCATTGCGCGAGCGCCGCGAAGACCTCTCGGCCCTGTCGCAGTTCTTCATCGACAAATACGCGCGCTCAAATGGACGCCCGGCCCGAAAGCTCTCCCGTGATGGCCTGGCGCAAGTCATGGAGCACAGGTGGCCGGGGAACGTGCGTGAGCTTGAGAATGCGATGCACCGCGCGGTGCTGCTCGCGAATGGCGAAGAGGTTGGCGCCGATGCGATCCGCGCTCCGGATGGAGCGCCTGTGGGCGCGCGTGACGCGACCGGCGAAGCCATTGAAGCGGCGCAGGTTGCGGCGCGCAATCTTGTTGGCCGGACGGTGGCGGAAGTCGAACAGGATTTGATCCTGGAGACACTGACGCATTGCCTCGGCAATCGTACACACGCGGCCAACATCCTCGGCATTTCGATCCGGACATTGCGGAACAAGTTGAAGCAATATTCCGACGAAGGCTTGCGCATCCCGCCGCCGCCGACCGGCCAGGCAGCGTGATGTTGGCGCTCCTAAACTGCTTTCACGGGTTGAGTGCTGGCTTTCGCCGGACTTTCCCCCTCCGGCGCGCTTCGCTCGCCACCTCCCCCGCAAGCGGGGGAGGAGTTGAACCATGACCGACGCAGCTCAGCCGCAAGGCTCCGACCTTTCGTTTAACGTCCTGCGCGGCTTCGTCATGCGCGGCGAAATCGCGCTCGCGGTTGGCGTGCTCGGCATTCTGGCGATCATGCTAGTGCCGCTGCCGCCGGTTCTGCTGGACATGCTGCTCGCGGTTTCGATCATTCTTTCGATCCTGGTGCTGATGACAGCGCTGATGATCAAGAAGCCGCTGGAATTCACGGCCTTCCCGTCCGTGCTGCTGCTGGCGACTCTGTTCCGCCTTGCGCTCAATATCGCATCGACGCGCCTTATTCTGGCGAATGGTCAGAGCGGCGAGCACGCGGCCGGCGAAGTGATCGCCGCGTTTGCGCAATTCGTGATGGGCGGCGAATTCGTGATCGGCGTCATCGTGTTTGCGATCCTCGTGATCGTGAACTTCGTCGTCATCACGCGAGGCTCGACACGTATCGCCGAAGTGGCGGCGCGTTTCACCTTGGACTCCATGCCTGGCAAGCAGATGGCGATCGACGCCGATCTTTCCGCCGGACTGATCAACGAAACGCAGGCGCGGGAACGCCGCAAGGCCCTTGAAGACGAAAGCTCCTTCTTCGGGGCCATGGACGGCGCGTCCAAATTCGTGCGCGGCGATGCGATCGCCGGTTTGCTGATCGTTTTCATCAACATTATCGGCGGCATCATTATCGGCGTCGTCTCGCACGGCATGGACTTCGCCGACGCCGGCAAGACCTACACCCTGCTCACGGTCGGCGACGGCCTGGTGACGCAAATTCCGGCGCTGATCATCTCGGTCGCGGCGGGCTTGTTGGTCACGAAAGCCGGCATCGATGGCGCCGCCGACAAGGCGCTCGCCAAACAGCTGGCGTCTTATCCCGTGGCGCTCGGCGTCGTGTCAGCATGCGCGTTTGGCGTGGGCGTGCTTCCCGGCATGCCAATGCTGCCGTTCTTCATTCTCTCGGCCGGCGCGGGTTTGCTGGCATGGCGCCTGCGCCAAGCGAACCAGGCTTCGGTGAGGGCCGCGGCGGAAGCGCCCCCGCCCGCGCCTCCCGTCGAAGAGACGCCGCAATCGTCGCTTGCGATGGACGATGCGCGCATCGAGATCGGCTTTGCGCTGCTGCCGCTGATCAACGACGTGCAGGGCCGCCGTCTCACCGATCAGATCAAGGCGCTGCGCAAGACGCTGGCGCAGGATTACGGTTTCGTGATGCCAAGCGTGCGCATTCTCGACAACGTTCAGCTGGCGGCGGATGCGTACGCCATTCGCATTCGTGAAATGGATGCCGGCGACGGCAAGCTCAAAATGGGCCATCTGCTGGCGATGGATCCCACCGGCGCCGGCGTGGCGCTGCCGGGCGAACCTGTGAAGGAGCCGGCCTTTGGGCTCGACGCCAAGTGGATCGACGAGCGCGCACGCGAAGAAGCAAGCTTCCGCGGCTACACCGTGGTCGATCCCGCGACCGTGCTCGCGACGCACCTGACCGAAGTCATCAAAGAGCACATGAGCGAATTGCTCACGTTCTCGGAAGTGAAGAAGCTGATCAAGGATCTGCCGAAAGACACGCAAACACTGCTCGACGATGTCGCGCCGGCGCATATTTCCTGGTCAGGCGTGCAGCGTGTGCTGCAGAACCTCCTCAAGGAACGCGTTTCCATTCGCGACCTCAGCGCCATTGTCGAAGCGATCGCCGAAGCCGCGCCAGCGATGCACGACTTGGTGCTGATCACCGAGCACGTGCGCGCGCGCCTCGCCCGCCAGATTTGCTACCAGCACCGCAACACCGCCGGGGCTCTGCCAATTCTGACGATGTCGCCGAATTGGGAGCAAACGTTCGCTGAAGCTCTTGTTGGCGAAGGTCAGAACCGCACCTTGGCGCTCGCGCCGTCGAAGCTGCACGATTTCGTGGCCGACGTGCGCACGGCGTTTGAAAAGTCGGCGCAGCAGGGTGAGACGCCAGTGCTGCTCACCTCCCCCAATATCCGGCCGTTCGTGCGCTCACTGATCGAGCGCTTCCGACCGTCGACGGCGGTGATGGGGCAATCGGAAGTGCACGCGAAGGTGCGCTTAAAGGCGATGGGGCAGGTTTAAGAATATGGACCGCCGGCGTCTCGCCGGCCGACACCAGCGAATGCCGGCGAGACGCCGGCGGTCCATAGAAGCAGATCCGTCACACGCGTTAACGCGCGCACGTCTAATTAAGAGTACGTTTACCAAAATCAGCCGCGCCGCTAAGACCTCAGCAATTGTTACGCGCGCATACCAGAAGCATGTCAGGCGCAAACGCCATTGATCAGCCGCTGCCGCGCACACGCGCGGCGCCGATCTATGCGATCGCCTCCGGGAAAGGCGGCGTCGGCAAGACGTGGCTCTCCACAATGCTGTCGATTGCGTTTGGCCGCGCCGGCCAGCGGGCGCTGCTCGTCGATTGCGACCTCGGGCTCGCTAATGTCGATGTGCAGCTGGGCGTGCGGCCAACGGCGGACGTGCATTCGGTGGTGCGCGGCTTTCTTGAACTTGAATCCGCTGTCACGCCGGTCATGGGCGGCCCCGGGCGCAACGGCGGCTTTGATCTTATCGCGGGGCACTCGGGCTCAGGCGCGCTTGGGGCGGTGAAGCTCGAAGAAGTGGCGCGCATCGCCAACGGGCTTTCGCGGCTGACGCCGCATTATGATCGCGTCTTGCTCGATCTTGCGGCGGGCATCGACCCGACCGTGCTACGCTTCGCGCGCGCCGCCGATCGATTGATCCTGGTGACGACCGAAGAGCCAACAGCGCTCACGGACGCTTACGCGATGGTGAAGCTGTTGCGCCTGCAAGGCTCGCAAGTAACGCCGTGGGTGATCGTGAACATGGCCGAGAACCGCGTCAAAGGACGCAAGGTGTTCGATCAGTTCGCGATGGCGTGTAACGAATATCTTGGCTTCAAGCCGAAATTCGCCGGCGCGATCACACGTGACCCGCGCGTGCCGGATTCAATCCGCGCACAAACGCCGTTGCCGACGCGCCATCCGCAAAGCCAGGCATACGAAGACGTGATCCGCATCGTCGAAGCGCTGAACGCGGGTTAGCCGGCGGACGGCATTTTGCTCAGGACGATCGTGAGCAAGGCGGCGAATGCGGCGGCAAGCCAAAGCGATTGCAGGCCGATCCAATTGTAGATGAGCGCGCCGAGAGTTGCGCCAAGCACCAGGCCGCTCCACAGCAAGGCATATGGCGCCCAGTCCCATCGGCTGCCGCCGACCAGCGCCGCGGCCAGCCGTTGCCCCATGCGCACGAGCGTTCCCGTCATGTAGGTGACGCCGATGCTGACTTCCCCTCCACGCACAAACACGCCATTCATCGCGCCCATCGCGCTCGCCAACAACGCGATCGCAATGCCGGGCGCCGACATGCCCGCAAGGAACGCCGCAAGTGCAAGCAAGCCGGCCACGCACGCCAGGACGCGGACGCCGCCAGTATGATCGCCGCGGCGATTAATCAGCGCACCGAGCATGACGCCAAGCACGAAGATGGCAATGAGACCGCCGGCAAGTTGGGCGGCGCCGAGATGCGAGGCAAGACCAACGCCCAATCTTGTCGAATTGCCGCTCATGAACGAGACGAAGTAGCCACCGAGATGAATGAACGCGTTGGCGTCGGCGAAGCCCGCCAGGGTGGACAATGCGGCGGCAAACAACCAGTAGCGGCGTCTGTACCGGAGCATGATCTAGCGATTTAGGCGCGCGGCGCGCAGCGTCGCAAATTCGTCGAGCTCGGCGTCTTCACGCTTTTCGCGCTTTCGAATTTCGCGCTGCTCTTCCAACTCGATCAGGCGTTCGAACTTGCGCACTTCCGTGTGAGCTTCGGCGATGAGTGCGCGCAGGCGTTCAGTTTCCTGGGCGATGAGGATGCGTTCAGCGTCCAGCGCCTTGCGCACGGCAATCGCCGTGACAGCGTAGCCGCCATAGGCGCGCGCGGATTCATAGTCGCGTTGCGCCAGCCTTTGCTCGTTGCGCAGGGTTTGTTCGTGGCCGTCGATGCGCTGGACGACGTTGGCGTCCTTGGTGACCTGATCCGCCAGCGCACGGCGCAGCGTTTCGAGATCCCGTTGTGCGAGTTTTAGGAGGGTGCGGAGGGATTTCACTGCAGCACTTCCAATGCTCCCCCGCGTGCGGGGGAGCTGTCAGCGAAGCTGACTGAGGGGGCGGCGCGCACGGCTGACGGACTTACCCCCTCCCCTCGCTTCGCTCGGACCTCCCCCGCAAGCGGGTGAGGATGGAAGATGGCGCGCGTCATTGCATTGCGTCTTCAAGCATGCCGAAGCTTTCGGCGAGGGTCGAATGTTCGTCACGTTGCTGGGTCAGCACGCGTTCGATGGCGGGGCGCACGCGGATTGCTTCGTCGACTTGCGGATCAGCGCCGGCTTTGTAGGCGCCGATGCGAATGAGCTCTTCCATTTCGCCGTAGAGGCTCAAGGCTTCGCGCGCGCGTGCGACGAGCGCGTTCTCTTCGCCAGTGTGGCACATCGGCATGAGGCGCGAGATCGACTTCAGAACATTGATCGCGGGATAGCGGCCGCGTTCAGCGATCGAACGCTCCATGACGATGTGACCATCGAGAATGCCGCGCACGGCGTCGGCGATCGGTTCGTTGTGGTCGTCGCCGTCGACGAGCACGGTGAAGAGCGCCGTGATAGAACCCTGCTCGCCTTCGCGGCCGGGACCGGCGCGTTCGAGCAACTTCGGGAGCTCGGCGAACACGGAGGGCGTGTAGCCCTTGGTTGTCGGCGGCTCGCCGACGCCAAGGCCGATCTCGCGTTGCGCCATGGCGAAGCGGGTGACGGAGTCGATCAGCAGCAGGACGTCTTTGCCCTCGTCGCGGAAATGTTCGGCGACGGCGCAGGCCATGTGCGGCGCGAGGCGACGGCGGGCGGCGCTTTCGTCGGAGGTCGCGACGACAACGACGGAGCGGCGGCGGCCCTCTTCGCCGAGCGTGTCCTCGATGAATTCCTTCACTTCGCGTCCGCGTTCGCCAACCAGGCCGATGACGATGACATCGGCGTTGGCGCCGCGCGCGAGCATCGACATGAGCACGGACTTGCCGACGCCGGAGCCGGCGAAGACGCCCATGCGCTGTCCACGGCAGAGCGCGGCAAATATGTTGATGGCGCGTACGCCGACGTCGAGACGACCGCCGACGCGGGCGCGGTCGTGTGCGGATGGCGGCGCGGCGCGCACCGGTGTCGGCTTCAACCCGCTCGGCAGCGGCCCCTCGCCGTCCACAGGATTGCCGAAGCAATCGATGACGCGGCCGAGCCACGCTGGTGACGGGCGCGCCATGGGCGATGCGCCTTCGAGCACCACACGCGCGCCAGGCCTAATCGCTTCGATCGAGTCATACGGCGCGATCAGCGCGCGATCTCCACGGAACCCTACGATCTCTCCACGCACCGAAGCGTGCCCGAAGATCGTCACGCGGGCGCCAAGTGCGAGCGCTTCGACGGGGCCGGTTACTTCGATAAGCGCGCCTGAGAGTCCGGTCACGCGTCCTTCGAAGCGACGCGCGTCGAGTGCATGAATCTCTTCAGCAAGTTTGGTGAGTAATGAAGGCATCGCTGTTCACATTAAATGCAGCGACATGGTTAACCGACATTTACAGGTACAGCGCGGCTGATTCCGAGTGCGGAATCAAATCAACCTCTAGAGCGTGTGAAATAGTGCGTCCCAACGCCTTGCGTCGATTAACGAAGCGACTCATGAAGAAATTCAGCGCGAGGGGTCGCGCGTTCGTTAAAAGTTAACCGGTTAGGACTCATTACTGAGTCGTACAGGTTAACCCAGTAGGGGCGACGTAATGCGAGTCTTGTTGATTGAGGACGATAGCGCGACGGCGCAGGGCATCGAGCTGATGCTCAAGTCCGAGGGATTCAATATTTACTCGACCGATCTGGGCGAGGAAGGCATCGATCTCGGCAAGCTCTACGACTACGACATCATCGTTCTCGACCTGACGCTGCCCGACATGCACGGCTATGACGTCTTGAAGCAACTCCGGGTCGCTCGCGTCAATACGCCGATTCTCATCCTCTCGGGTACCGCAGATATCGACACGAAGGTCCGCGGCCTCGGCTACGGCGCCGACGACTACATGACCAAGCCCTTCAACAAGGACGAACTGATCGCGCGGATCAACGCGATCGTCCGCCGCTCCAAGGGCCACGCTCATTCCGTCATCAAAACGGGCGACATCACGGTCAACCTCGACGCCAAGACCGTCGAAGTCACCGGCCAGCGCGTCCACTTGACCGGCAAAGAATATCAAATGCTGGAGCTGCTTTCGCTCCGCAAAGGCACGACGCTGACGAAAGAGATGTTCCTGAACCATCTCTATGGCGGCATGGACGAGCCTGAGTTGAAGATCATCGACGTGTTCATCTGCAAGCTGCGCAAGAAGCTGGCGGCCGCCACGGGCGGCGAACACTACATCGAAACGGTGTGGGGCCGCGGCTACGTGCTGCGCGATCCGCAAGAGGCCGGCGCGACCGCAACCGTCACAAGTGGTGTGGCGGCGGCCTAATTCTCCGAATTCACGCTACAGACTGCGTAGCGGGCGGAACTAACGTAGCCTCGGGATCGAAAGATCCCGAGGTTTTCGTTTACCATGATCGATCGTCGCCATGTGTTGCGCGCCGGCGCCGCGATGCTCGCGAGCGCGGCGGCCACGCCTGCACTGGCGGACGAAGACGCAGCATCGCAATTGCGCCGCCTCGTTGATCGCCTGGCGGATCGCTCGCGGGTTACGCGGCCATTTCTGTTGCGGCGGTTCGATGCAACGCGGCTCAGCGCCCGCGAACGCGTGCTCTACGAAACGCTCCTTGCAGGCGCCGACGCGGATGCGGCGCTGGCGCAGCGCGCGTGGGGCAGGACAGGCCAACCCTATCCTGTCACGCATCGTACGGGCGCGTGGCGCAGCGCATCGTCGCTCCGCGACGGCAACCGGGTTCGTGGCGCCGTCCGCGCCGTGAACCGCGACACGAACGATCTGCGGGCGTGTGCGGATCGTGGCGTCATAGCGCCTGACTTCCTCATTGATGCAGCATTGCGGGAAGTTCGCGGCGCCATGCGCGGTGTAGGCGCAACACAAGTCGCCGATGGCGACATGCTGATTGAATCGCTTAGCCGGCAAGCCGATGTCCTCGAACATCAACGCGCCCACGCCGGCAATCAAGCCGGCATGTGGCGACTCCCCGATGGGGACGAGTTTTACGCACAAACATTGCAGTTTCAGCTTGGCGCGCCGCTGGACCCGCACGAAGCACACGCCCGCGCCGCAGAGCGCTGTAGTGAGCTTCAAGCGCAAGCGGATCCTCTGCTCCGCGCGGAAGGCCTGACACGCGGCAGCGTAGCGGCGCGTCTGCGCGCATTTGCGCGGGACGAAAGATTTCAGTTGAGAGATCGACCCGCCGCTGTCGCGGCCATGAACGCGCAGCTGTCGCGCACCAGAGAGCTGGCGGCGCCGGTGCTTGATATTACGACCCAAGGCGTGGTCGCTGAGCTTGACCCCGCACTGAGCGCCGGCGGCGCCCGCAGCCAGCGCAACGGCGCCAACCTCCTCATGGATTTCGCCACAACGCGGCCGGCATGGTCGCTGGCGAGCATGGTGCATCATGAGCATACGCCTGGGCACATTCTACAAGCGCGATTCAATCGCGGCGTGCCGCCGCTGCAGCTGCGCTACAGCGGCGGGTTCGGCGAGGCATGGTCGATCTATGCGGAGATGCTTGCCGATGAGCTTGGCGCGTTCGAAGGCAATCGGCCGGCGCGCATCGGCTATCTGCAGTGGATGATGTTCCGCATGGCGCGCGTCGTCGCCGATACCGGCATTCACGCGAAACGCTGGAGCCGTGAGCGCGCGATCGCGGAAATGTATGCGCTGCAGGGCGATGAGACGGCGCTTGTGACAATCGAGGATGATGTCGCGCGCTTCGCGGCGCAACCGGGCGCGTTTGCCGTGCAAGGCTATGCGGCGCTTCATTTCATGGACCTGCGCGAACGCACGCGACGCGCGGCGGGGACGCGGTTTTCGCTATCCGCCTTTCACGATGCGGCGCTGCGTGGTGGGCCACTCTCCCCGCCCGGCCTTGAGCAGGCCATGAAGGCGGCGTTCGACCTATAAAGCTTCGTGCGCAACGCGCCCGTTGGAGATGGTGAGCTTTGCAGACGCGGTTGGGATGGCGCTTGGCTCCGCGGTCATCAGGTCGGCTGAGAAGGCGGTGACGTTCGCCTGCTTGCCAACCTCGATCGTGCCGCGCTCGTTTTCGGTGAAACTTGCGAAGGCCGGCGCCGCGGTGAACATGCGCAAGGCCTCCGCGCGCGTGACGGCTTCTTCAAGATGCCAATCGGGGCCAGCGAAGCCGTTCAAATCATGGCGATAGGTGGCGGCGTAAAACTCGACCAGCGGATCGCCCTTCTCAACCGGCGCGTCCGTGCCGCCGGCGATGGTTGCGCCTGAGTCAAGCAGCGCGCGCCACGCATAGGCGCCGGCAAGGCGGCTAGGCCCGAGGCGCGCGGGCGCGAAGAAGAGATCGCTGATCGCGTGCGAAGGCTGCATCGAGGCGATGACGCCCTGGGCGGCGAAGCGGGGAATGTCCTCTGTCGCGAGAATTTGGGCGTGCTCAATCCGATAGCGGGCGTTGCGAAGCGCTTCCGGGTTGTCGGCAAAAGCGTCACGATAGGCGTCGAGGACCAGGCGGTTGCCGCGATCGCCGATGGCGTGCGTTGTCACCTGAACGTTCTTTGCCTTGGCGCGCTGGATCATCGCGGCAATTTGCTCAGGCGGCGTAACAAGCAGGCCGGATGAGGTGCGCACATCGCTGTAGGGCGCGAGCAATGCGGCGCCGCGCGAGCCGAGCGCGCCATCCATGTACATTTTGATGCCGCGAACCTTCACGGCGCCCTCGCCGTACGGACCGGTTTCGAGAATTCCTTCCGCGTCCTCAGGCGTGAGATAAATGTCGGCGCTGATCGGCAGATCGCCGCTGGCCGCGAACTCCTGAAACAGCTGCGCTTCGGCCAGCGTGGTGCTCATGTTGTGAACGCCGGTCCAGCCGCGGGACGCGTAAATGCGTGCGCCCTGCAGCAGCGCTTCGCGCATCATCGCCGCGGTCGGGGGCGGAAAACGGCTCTGTACGAGGGACATGGCGTTGTCGATCAACATGCCGGTCGCCGCGCCCGAGGCGTCACGCTCGATGCTGCCGCCGGCCGGATTGGCGGTGTTGTTGTCGATTTGCGCAAGCTGTAGCGCGGCGGTGTTGACGACCGCGGCATGGCCGTCGATGCGCTCAAGGAAAACGGGACGATCGGAGACGATGGCGTCGAGATCGGCGCGATTGGGGAAGCGGCGTTCGGGCCAATGCGTCTCGATCCAGCCGCGCCCATAGATCGGGCCCTCCGCGTGCGAGCTTGCATAGGCGCGGAGACGATCCTGCAGATCGGTGATTGACGGCGCGCCGACAAGATCAAGCGTGAGAGCGGCCGCGCCGACACCGGAGAGGTGGACGTGCGCGTCGGTGAAGCCCGGAAACGCGGCCGCGCCGCCCAGGTCAATCTCGCGCGCATTTCCCGCATTCGCGCGCGCATCGGCGAGCGAGCCGACGACAGCGAAGAGGCCATTGCTGATGCGCAGCGCTTCGACGGGGGCTTCGGCGACGCCGGTATAAATCGGGCCGCCATGGATGATGAGATCGGGCGTGCCGCGAGGGGCGCAACCCATAACAAGCGCGCCTAGCGAAGCTTGAGCAAAATTGCGGCGGCTAAGTTGAAGCATGGAATCCCCCTACCCTTGTCGACATAGCCGCACCGCGCAGCCCGGCGCCTACGAAAGTTTAACGCGACCGATTTTGAGCGTCGATCAGCGGCGTGAAATCGCCAGGCGGCGGCAACTGGAAGCGATCGAACGCCCAATCGGCGTAGGGCCCTTTTGTATCCACCCAATGCATGAACAGGTGCGCCGACCACCGGTTCGGGTTGGACGCGAGGCGTCCGTGCCGATAGTTCACGCCCTGATAGAGGATGGCGTTTCCGGGCGCGAGATCGACGGAGGAATATTCTTCATCGCCAAAATCATCGGCGGGCGCGAGTTTCTGCGCCGTGGGAAATTCAAAGCGCTGATGACCGATTTCAAAACTCCAAGTCTTGCCGTCGGAATAAGCGAGCGGCATCGATAAGCTATGCTCGCACGACGGACGATCCGCATGCACCTTGCAGACGTCCCCGCCCTGATAGACGCGGAAGAACGCGTATGTTGGCACCAGCGCCTTTCCCGTTGCGTCGCACATGCGGGCGGTGAGACCCCAGTGAAATCCCATCAGCGGCGCGTAGTGGTACGAGTAGATTTCATACGCGCGCTTGTTCGTGATCTCGGGTTGCTGCATGAGATTCGCCAAGGTCGCGGCATCGGAGCGCGCGATGTCGCTGTGCATGATAGCCAACAGCGCCTGAACGACATCGCCGGAGGCGACGCTCAGGAGATGAGCCGAGCCCTTGGCATAATAGTCGCCGCGCGTTTTTGCTTCGTCAGCCGCCATTTTGGCTCCCTAGGCGCGCACGTTAGTGTGGCAGGCGCCCGCGAGACAAGCCGAGGCCCCCTTGGCGTGCAGCGCCGCGCCTCATAATGGCGTTTGCGGTCTTGTTTCAATGAGACAATGCAGGGAATCCATTGCCTTGGCCGCCTTCGGCTCGACCTTTAGGGGCGGCGCCGGCAGATCGCCTAGCGGTTGAAGACAGGCTTTCGCTTGGCGAAGAAGGCGCTTACCGCTTCACCGAAATCGGCCAGACCGGCACAATATACAAAGGCGTCGCGTTCCTTCGTCAGCTGTTCCGCGAGCGGACTGTCGGGTGCGCTGTCGATCAGGCTCAATGTTTGACGGATCGCCGCCGATGGGCCGGACGCTAGGCGATCCGCGAGTTCACGCACCACATCCTCTAACGCCTCAGCCGCGACGACACGATTGACCAGACCCAGTTGCAGCGCGCGATCGGCGGTGATCGGCTCGGCAAGCAGCGCAATTTCGGCCGCGCGGCGTGCGCCAACCGTTCGGGTGAGCGCCCACGACCCGCCGCAATCGGGCGTCGCCGCGACGCGGATGTAGGCGAGATTCAACGTTGTGTCTTCGGCGGCGACCGCCAACGTCGTCATGAGCGCCAGACTGACGCCGGCGCCGGCAACATTGCCTTTTAGCACCGCAATGCTCGGGAGATTGCTTTGGCGCAGGCGCAGCAGCGCTTCGTGCATAACGTCAATCAACTCGCCAGCCGCCGCCGATGCGTCGGGAGCAGCACTGAGGTGCGCAAGATCGCCGCCCGAGACGAAGGCGCGCCCCTCGCCCGAAAGCACCACGACACGCACGCCCGGGTGGTCGACCGCGCGGTCGACCGCCCCGAGGAACGCCCGCGCGGTCTCAAGATCGAGAGCATTTAGTCGTTCGGGGCGATTGAAATGAATGCGGGCGACCCCTCCCCCGACGTCGAACAACACGCGCTCACTCATCGGCAACCTCATCATCGTTCAGCGTCTGTCCGGCACAAGGCGCCGGCCCGGAACCTTGACAGCGCAACGCCAGCGCGGGCACAAGCGGGCGATATAAGCACAATAGGGCGGAAAACGAACATGCACCAGCCTTGGCGCGCCGCCTCCAACCGGGGCGTCCTCTATGTCCAGCTATGATTATGTGATTGTTGGCGCGGGCTCGGCGGGCTGTGTGTTGGCCCATCGCCTTTCCGAGGATCCGAACGTCAGCGTGCTGCTCATCGAAGCTGGCGGCGAGGACGATCATCCATTCATTCACATGCCACGCGCGCTCGCCAAGATCATGGGCAACACGCGCTACATCTGGCCGTTCATGTCGGAGGCGTCGCGAGCTTCCAACGGGGCCGGAGAATTCTGGGCGCGCGGCCGCACGCTTGGCGGCTCAAGCTCGATCAACGGCATGATGTATGTCCGCGGGCATGCGTCCGATTTCGACGAATTGGCCGATGCTGTCGGCGACGACTGGAACTGGTCGCACATCGACGCCGCCTATAAGGCAATGGAGTCGCATGAGCTGGGCCCGTCGCCGTCGCGTGGAGATGCGGGGCCCTTGCACATCTCGCTTCCCAAGGAGCGATCGCCATTGAGCGAGGACCTGATCAACGCTTGCACCAGCATGGGCATGAAGCGGACCGATGACGTAAATGATCCGGCCGGCGAGGAACGCGCCGGCTACGCGCAGTGGACCATTCGCAAAGGTGTCCGTGAAAGCGCCTCGCGCGCGTTCCTCAAACCCGTCCGCAATCGCCCGAACTTGACCGTGGCTACCAATGTCGTCGTCGACAAAGTCGAGTTCGAGGGCGACCGCGCCGTCGGCGTGGTCGGTCTTCGCGACGGCGCGCCGGTGGCCTATCGCGCTTCGCGCGAAGTCATCCTGTCGTGCGGTACCATCGGTTCTCCGGCGATCCTGCAGAGATCCGGCATCGGACCAGCGGCGAGTCTGCGCGAGCGCGGCATCGAAGTGGTAAGAGACAGCTCAGCGGTAGGCGCCAATCTGCGTGAGCACCGTGGGATCGTCATGCAATGGCAGGTCCCCGACGAGCACTCCGACAATCAGGACTATCGCGGCCTGTCCCTGCTGCTCAGCGTCGCACAATATTATTTGACCCGCACGGGTCCGATGGCGAAGGCGGCGTTTGATATCGGCGCGTGGTTCAAATCACGACCGGGACTGAACCGCCCCGATGGTCAGATTTTGCTGAGCCCGTTCTCGTTCGACTACACAAGCGCAACACCCAGGGTCGAGGATTCCGGCGGAATCATTTGTTGCCTTTACATGCTGCGCCCCCAATCGACCGGGACGGTGCTCATAAAATCCAAAGACCCGAACGAGTATCCGGTCATTGACGCGAATTATGATTCAGACACCAGCGACAGCAGCACCATGGTCGAGATGATGCGCTACGCGCGTCGGCTGGTGGCGCAATCGCCGTTGTCCAAGTACGCGCCACGGGAGACGCGGCCCGGCGCCCAGTTTCAAACTGACGCCGAACTACACGAAGCACATCGCCAGATGGGCTACACGAACTATCACGCTGTCGGCACATGCCGGGCGGGCAAGGACGAGCAATCCGTGCTCGATCACAAGCTTCGGGTGCGCGGCGTGAACGGGCTGCGCGTCGTCGACGCCTCGATCTTTCCATTTATGCCAGCCGGCAACACGAACGCACCTGTGATGGTTCTGGCGTGGCGCGCCGCCGACGTCATCAAGGCCGGCTGACGCCGCGCTTTCTTGACAGGACACAGTCGCGCCAATAGCATATTGATACACATGTGCGATTAACGCTCAACCTGAGGAATAGGCGCAATGGCGGTCAGCGAAGCGTTGAGCGCGCCACTAGCTCCCCCCGCAGAGTCGCCAAGATGACCGAGACCGCGGCAGTCTCCGGCGCGAAATTCCGGTTGGATGGCAAGACCGCGATCGTGTTCGGTATCGGCCCGTGTCTCGGCAATGGGATCGCGTTGGCCTTAGCCGACGCCGGCGCAAACGTCGTCGTGAACGCACGACGACACGAAGCGGTCGAAACACTTGCCGCCAGCATCAACACGACACGCAAAGGCGCGGCCGCCGGCATCGCCGCCGATGTGACAACCGCCGAAGGCGCCGAGATGGTGTTGCGCGGCGCACAAGACGCGTTCGGCGGCATCGATATCATCGCCTACAACGCCTATGCGCTCGACGCCGGCCACAACACGACGTTTGCTTACGACTCCCCGTTCGACACCACCGACGCGGATTGGGCGCGCTGCTTTGAGGTCAACGTGCTGGCGCCTTATCGCATCGCGAAAGCCGCGGTTCCGCGCATGCGTAAGGGCGGCGCGTTCGTCAGCAGTCTCGCGGCCGCCGCGTTTACGCCGATCCTGCCGGCCGTCGCCTATGGCGCCACGAAATCGGCGCTCGCGACGATGACGAAGTACCTGGCAAAGGCTTGCGCACCTGACATCCGGTTCAATGCGATCTCGCCCTCCAACATCGAAAACCCGGCGCGCCCGGCGGCGATGAGGGCAGCGGCGGCTTCCTACCCAATGGCGCGCATGGGCACGCCCGAGGAAGCGGCTGCCGCAGTGGTGTTTCTGGCATCCTCCGCCGCCAGCTTCATCACAGGCCAGATCATCTACGTCGACGGCGGACGAGTAACGACTGCATAACGGAGGAAGCCGTGATTGACCCTGAATTGCGCAAGCAAGTCCCCGCGCATGTGAGGGACGACCAGATTGTGATGTACGACTACGTCAGCGATCCACGCATCGCCAAGGTCGGCGACGTTCAGCTCGGCATGCACCTGCTGCACGAGGAGGCGCCCGACGTGTTCTACTCGCCGTGCAATGGCGGGTTTTGGGTCGTCACGCGCCTCGACATCATGTCAAAGATCCTTCCGGACACTGATCACTTCTCGAACAAGGAATTGGTGATCCCACGCATCGTCAGCGATGCCGTGATGATCCCACTCAACCTCGATCCGCCCGAACATCTTCAGTATCGCATGGTGCTGATGCGCCACTTCGATCCGAAATCGATCCGCGCAATGGAGCCGTTCATCCGCGCGTGGGCCAACAAGCTGATCGACAAGGTTATCGCACAGGGTCATTGCGAGTTCGCCGAGGAAATCGGCGCGGCCTTTCCGGTCTCGGTGTTCATGGAGCTGATGGGCTATCCGCTGGATCAGTTCGAGGAATTCCGCCGCATCGTGCACGCGTTCTTCGCGCCCGAGACGACGCCGGAAGAGCGCGTCAAAGTGCAGACCAAGATCCTCGAGACGGTCGCCGTCTATTTCGATGAGCGTCGCAAGGAGCCGCGCGACGATCTTGTCAGCAAGCTGTTGCAGGAAAAGGTGTGGGATCGCCCACTCACCACCGACGAACTCAACTCGATCGGTTTCCTGCTTTTCCTCGCCGGCCTGGACACTGTCGCCAACACCTTGTCGTTCACCTTCAATTATCTAGCCCAGGATCAGAAGATGCAGGAGCGGCTGGGCGCGCACCCTGAGATCATCCCCTCCTTTGTCGAAGAGGCGCTGCGCCGGTTCTCGATCGTGCAACAGCCGCGCCTGGTGAAGGCGGACGTCGAGATCAACGGCGCTCAGATGAAGGCTGGCGAAATGGTGGTGTGCTCGCTGCCGCTCGCCGGCATGGATGACCACCGCAACCCGATGCCGGAGGTCTTTGACGTGGACCGCAAGGATCGCGCGCACCTCGCATTCTCGGTGGGACCGCACACGTGCGTTGGCAACCAATTGGCGCGGCTCGAAATGCGCATCCTGACAGAGGAATGGGTCAGGCGGATTCCGCACTTCTGGCGCAAGGCCGGAACCGAGCCCGAGCGCCGCATCGGCGGCGTCGCGGCGCTCTCTAAACTCTTTCTCGAATGGCCGAAGCCGAACTGACGGGGTTTGCCAACATGCCTATCTTGGAGGTCACAACCCGATCCGGGGACCGGTGCAGCGTTGAAGCCGCGGAAGGCGCCACGCTAAAGCAGGCTTTGATGGACGGCGGCGTGAGCGAAATTCTCGCGCTGACGAGTTGCGGCGGCTACTGCTCTTGCGGGACGTGTCATGTGTTCGTGGATGAGATGAGCTTCTCGCGCCTTCCGCCGGTGAAGGCCGACGAAGACGCCCTGCTCGACTTTCACGACTCACGCACGCCGTTCTCACGGCTTTCGTGCCAAGTGAAGATCACCAAAGAGCTTCACGGCATGCACGTCACCATCGCGCCGGTGCTCTGAGCCATGGGCAACGCGCTGTTCGACGATTTCGACATCCATAAAGCGGGCTCGCGTGAGAACGCTGAATGCGTTTGGGCGCAACTGCGCGACGCGCCTGGCCTGGCGCATTGCGATCTCTATGGCGGCTTTCACATCGCGGCCAGATACGCCGACATGAAAGCGGTGCTGATGAATCACGGCCTCTTCGCCTCAGGCGCGGGCATCACGCTGCCGCCCGCCACGACGCGCTCGCGGCACATCCCGGCGGAGATCGATCAGCCCCTGCACAAAGACTATCGCGGCGTCATGCAACGCACGCTGATGCCCGATCGCGTGGCGCCAATGGAGCCTGCGGTGCGGGAGATCGTCACGCAATTGCTCGACGCGTTCACCAGCACGCGTCTGGACCTGTTTACCACCTTGGCGCGCCCGCTGCCGGTTTACGTGATGCTGCAATTCCTCGGCCTGCCCCGCAGCGACGGGCCCATGATCGACACGCTGGTCGAGGATCTCCACGCTGAAGTGGCGAGTGGCGTGCCGCGCGGCGCGGGCCCCAGACTTACTGCGTACGCCGAAGACGTCATCCGCAACCGCACGCCGGACGGCGAGGATTTTGTCTCCACAGTGATGCGTGGCGAAGTTGAGGGCCGGACGCTTACGTTCGATGAGCAGGCCAACATGGTGCGCCAGGTGCTGATCGGCGCCTTCGACACCACGAGCCTCACGCTGGCTTCGGCGGTGTGGTGGCTGGCTCAAAATCCCGCCGACGTAAGGCGCCTGCGCGACGAACCGGCGCTCATGAACACCGCCACCGAGGAAATGGTGCGGTTCGCATCCGCCTCCACCTATCTTCGCCGCACGGTCACCGACGACGCGGTCTTGAGCGGCACGTCATTGCATAAGGGCGACCACGTGCTGCTCGCCTTTGGCGCGGCCAATCGTGATCCGAGCACCTTCAAAGATCCGGACACTCTCGTCCTCGACCGCAAGCCGAACCCGCATCTGGGTTTCGGCATGGGCGTGCATCGCTGCATCGGGTCGCATCTGGCTAAGTTGCAGCTTCGCGTCGCGCTTGAAGAACTGCTGAATCGTTATGACCTGGCGCCCGATCCGGACGAGGCGATCGCATTCAGCACCGGCCTTGGACAAGGCATCATCAGACTGCCGCTGATCCTGTCGCGGCGCGCGGGGTAAGCTTATGCCGACCATCCATGTCAAGCTGCGCAGCGGCGACCAACGCTCAATCGAAGCCAAAGCCAACCAGTCGGTCATGGAAGCGCTGCGCGACAACGGCGTTTCGGAGATCGAAGCGATGTGTGGCGGGTGTTGTTCATGCGCAACCTGCCACGTCTTCGTGGACGCCGCTTATGCGGACAGAACGCCGCCGATCTCCGAGGCGGAGAGCGAATTGCTGAGCATGTCGGACCATCGCCGCGAGACGTCACGGCTCTCGTGCCAAATTCCGTTCACCGCGGACTTGGACGGCCTCGTCGTGGAAGTGGCGCCGCTGGATTAGGAGCCGCCGAACTTCGGTTTGCGCTTTTCAAGAAACGCTTTGGCCCCTTCGGCGTGGTCTTTCGTGAACAGCGTCAGTTGGTCGTAGGCCTGCGAGGTCTCAAAAGCGCCCGCTGTCATTTGCTTGAGCAGCAGGTTGACCGACATCTTGGTGTAGGAGATCGCCAGCGGCGGCCCGGCGGCCAGCTTCTGCGCCATCGCTTCCACCGCGGCGTCAAGCTCAGCGTCCGGCAGACAATAATTGATCAGCCCCAGCTCAGCCGCCTTCTTGGCCTCGACCGGTTCGCCGGTCATCAGCAATTCCTTGGCGCGATGAAAACCGATCAGCAGCGGATAGAGAGCCGCGCCGCCGTCACCCGCGGCAATGCCCATCTTCACGTGCGAGTCGCAAAAGCGCGCGCCCTCGGCCGCATAAACAAGATCGCACGCCAGCGCGATGTTGACGCCGACGCCGTAGGCGGGGCCGCGCACTTTCGCGATGATGGGCTTCTCGGCATCGAGCATGTTCCAGAAGAGACGCCTTGCACTGCGCGTCTTCGGGCGACCCGGGCGGCCCGATTGATTGTCGGCGTCCTGCACGCTCAGATCAGTGCCGGCGCAGAATGCGGCCCCCTCGCCAGTGAGAATGGCGACACGAATGTCATCGTCGGCGTCGACATCGTCCCAGACGCGCTCGATCTCACGGTGCATCGGACGTGAGACAGCGTTCTTCTTGGTGGGATTGTTGAGCGTGAGCGTGACGATCGCATCGCGCTTCTCAATCTTGATCCACTCGTACCGCTTCGGATCGATCTCCGGCATCAGCATGACTCCCTGAACACCCGGCAGCTTACACGAAATCCGGTTTCCTGCACACATACGAGCGATTATCGCTCATACGTGCGAAATCACTTGTCCGCAAGCCGCCTTCGCGTGACACTCGATCGCCAGCGGGCCGTCAGAGCCGCGGCGGGGGAGCAAGTTGGTGAGCGAGAGTGTCGAGAGCCGAGGGCGCGGTTTCCCATTTGGGAACTGGCTTATCGCTGTCCTTTTCGCGGCTTGCTACGTGTTCTCTTACGCCGACAGGCAAGTGCTCAGCATTCTGGTGGAGCCGATCAAGGCGTCGCTTCAGCTCAGCGACACGCAGATTGGTCTCATGCAGGGGGTCAGTTTTTCACTCTTCTACGTCGCAGCTTCCCTCCCGCTGGCATGGCTCGCCGATCGCGTGTCGCGCACGAAGGTGATCAGCGGCTGCGTCGCGGTGTGGAGCATCTTCTCGATGAGCTGCGGCTTTGCGGCAAACTTCGCGCAATTGCTCGGCCTACGCATCGGCTTGGCGATGACGGAAGCCGGGCTTACCCCGGCCGCGCTTGCATTGCTGGCGGCGCGCTTCGATCCACGTCGGCTCGCAACCGCCACTGCAATGTTCATGCTTGCGCCGTTCATCGGCGGCGGCTTGGCGATCGCCGGCGGCGGGCTGCTGCTTGGCGCGGTGGAGCGCTCGCACGCGGCCGGCCATCCGCTGTTTGGATCGCTTGAACCATGGCGCATGGTGTTTCTCCTGGTTGGCGCGCCTGGCCTCGTGATCGCGCTGCTCGTGCTGTTGATCCGAGAACGCAAGGACACGACTGTCAAAGCCGCCAAGCTCGAAGGCGAAAGCCTCGGCGATCTCGTTGCCTATCTGCTTCGCGAGTGGCGCATCTTCGTGCTCTACGGGTTGGCGATGGGCCTCACCATGACGGTGCTGAGCGGCTATATCACCTGGCTGCCGGAGGCGATCCGGCGCGCCGAGAACCTCACGGCGGCGGAAGTCGGCGTCGCGTTCGGGCCGATCTATCTCGTCGCCGGTTCGGCCGGCACGCTACTGGCCGGCGTCTTTGTCATGACCCGCAGCGGCGGCGATCCGGTGCGTACAATCCTCACCACCATGCTCGTGGTGAACCTCCTCTTGTGGCCGCTTGCGACCTTTGGGCTGATCGTGCCTGGCCTATCGACAAAGCTCGCGATGATGGGCGGAACGATCTTCCTGATCAGCTGCATCACCAGCCTCTCGTCACTGCCCTACCAGCACCTGACTCCGCACGCGATGCGCTCGCAGGCGTTGGCGCTGCTTGCGATGGTGTCGGCCCTGCTTGGCACGGGGCTGGGGCCTGTGCTTGCCGGCGTGATGAGCGACCAATTCACTTTCGCATCGCAACCGCTGTCTTTCGCGCTATCGCTGATCGCCGGCGTCGCCATTCCCTTGGTGCAGCTGCTGCTCTTCATCGTGCTGCGCCGTCACATGAAGACACGCCTTGATCGAGACGTGGCGGCAGCGGCGCCGTCGAATGCGCCACCAAGCGAAAACCCGGCGTTGACCTGAGTAAACGGAGCATGACGTGACGCAAGCAAGAGCAGCGATCGTAACCGGGGGCGCGAGCGGGATCGGCAAGGCCTGCGTGGAGATGTTGGCCGCGCGTAACTGGGCAGTGACCATCGCGGATCTGGGCGCCGATGAGGGTCAGGCGCTCGCCGAGGCGATCCGCCGCAACGGCGGCGCGGCCCAGTTCGTACGCACGGACGTTTCCGACGAAGGCGCTGTTCAAGCCATGGTGCGGGCGTCGGAGGAAGCGCACGGCCCACTCTGGGCCGCGATCAACAGCGCCGGCGTCGTTGGCGCTTCCAAGCCCGTGCATGAGACCACACTCGAAGAATGGGACCGCTGCAGCGACATCAATCTGCGCGGCATGTTCTTGTGCATCAAATATCAGCTTGCGGCGATGTGGCCGCACGAACGCGGCGCGATCGTCGCTGTCTCGTCCGCCGCGGCGGTCAAAGGCCTGCCGAACAGCGCTGACTATTGCGCGGCGAAAGCCGGCGTGAACGGACTGGTGCGCGGCGCGGCGCTGGATTGCGCGGAGCGCAACATTCGCATCAACGCGCTCATGCCCGGCGCCACGGCGACCCCGCTCGCGGCGCGCTCCACCGCTTCAAACCCCAATCTCGGCAAGACACGGGTACGGCCGATGAACCGGATGGCGGCGCCGGAAGAGATCGCAAGCGCGGCCGTGTGGCTGGTGTCGGACGAATCCACCTTCGCGACCGGGGCCGCGTTCGCGGTGGATGGCGGCATGACCATAGCGTGAGCGGCGCCGAAGGGCTGAAATCTACTTCGCCGCTTCAAGCGCTGCCGTCACGGCGTCCTGAAACATGCGTATCTGCACTTCCATGCCGCCGAGCAGCACTTCCTTGATCGCGCCTGAGCGCAACCCCTTATCGCATTGCTCCGCCGCCCAATAATCTTCCTTGGCGAACACCTGCTCCATCAGATCGAACGCCTCGCGCATCTTGCCGGCGATACGTTCATCGCGCGGCGGCGCGTCGTAGAGCTGGTAGTAATCGACTTCGGTCTTGTCGGTCGCCACCGGCCGCACCACACCGAGGCTGATGTAATGCGGGCTAACGACGATGATCCCGTTCGGGAACGTGACGTAAGAGAACACCATCATCTTGCGCATTTCGGCGAAGCGGTCGGTGATCCCCGCGCGCTCGAAATTGCCGCGATGCGCGGCGTTGCGGATATGGGGACCGATGCGGTCGATCATGTTTTCGGAATCGACGCCAAACTGCGCCAGCGAGTCCTTGTGCAAGCGCGTGACGTGATAGGAGTCGAGCATGGAATCCATGATCAACTTCCAGTTCGCGTTCACCTTGAAGGTCGCCTTATCATAGAGAAAAAGGTTCTTCATATTGAACACGTCGAAGTCGGCGGCGAGTTCGCCGGTGACGCTCGAGAAGTCCGGCGGATTGTCAGCGTCGAGGCCGACCCAAATCAGCCCGCCCGCTTCCACGCACGGCAGCTCCTTTAGGCCCAGGTCTTTCTTCTCGAGGCCAGGAAAGATTTCCGGCCGCGGCAAGCCGATCAATTTGCCATCGAGGTCATACGTCCAGGCATGATAGGGACACACCAGCCGCCCGGTCGTGGCGCGGTCGGACTGGCACAATTTCATGCCGCGGTGACGGCAAACATTCGCGAAAGCATGCGCCGCGCCGTCCTTGGTGCGCGTCACCAATACCGGCATGCCGGCGATATCAACGGCGGCGTGTTCGCGTGGATTTGCGATCAGCGCTGAAGGCGCGGCGATGATGGGCGTCCGGCGATAGACCCGCTGCAGCTCTGCGTCGAAACGCGCGGGATCAACATAAACTGAAGCTTCCACGGTATCGCGCATCTGCGGCAGGCGAATAGCCGCGAGCTCCGGCATGGCGTTCAACAGCGCCTGCTGACCCTTCGTCAGGACGTCGCGGTGGACGGGTTTTTCAGTGACTTGTTCCATTGTTAGGCGCCTGATTTCGATGCGACGGATTCGGTGAACGCGAGGCGCGCGATCCGCTCCTTGTGTGCGGTCGAACTGCCGAACAGAACCTGGTTGAACTTTGCGCGCTTCAAGTAGAGATGGCAGGGATGCTCCCAGGTGAAGCCGATGCCGCCATGCAGCTGTATCGCGTCCTCCGCGACGGCGGCATACAGATCGCACGCATAGAATTTCGCGCTCGACGCCAGCGCCGAAGCGGACTCTTTGGCGCCCACGGCCAAGGCCGCTTGCCGCACGAGCGCCGCGGCCGCTTCCAGTTGCACTTTCCAGTGCGCCGCGCGGTGTTTCAGCGCCTGGAACGAACCAATCGGCCGCCCGAACTGCTCGCGGATGCCAAGATAGTCGATGGTCCGCTCGAAGATCGCCTGTGCGCCGCCGACGGCGTCGCAGGCAACCGCAACCGCCAATTGATCTTCGACATTTGCACGCCCGGCGGCATTCAGACCAATGGCGGAATCCTTGGACACGCTCACTGCATCGAGCTGGACGCGGGCGACACGGCGGGTGAGGTCGACGATCGCCTGGCTCGTAACTTTGACGCCTTCTTGCGCCGTGCGGATGACAACGAAACCCGCTTCCGTAGGCGCGAGCAGCAGATCGACATCCGCTGCAAACAGGACATCTTCCACCATGCCGCTGATGCGGCCGTCGCGCATGCTGACTTTCGTGCGCAACGGATCGGCGACGCTCGCTGTCAGGGCGCCGCTGACGATGTCAGGCAACACGTCTTTGCGCAGGACAGATGAGCCATGCGCGGCAATGAGGCTCGCGGCGGTCAACGTCGTCAGCGTTGGCGCGGACGCCGTGATACGGCCGAGTTCTTCATGCAAGACAGCGAGATGCGCGTAGCCTTGACCAAGGCCGCCATCATCGGCGCTGACGCCAAGTCCGAGCCAACCCAACGCGGCCATGTCCGACCATAGTTCGCGATCGACCGGCCGGCCTTGTTCGCCCGGAATCGTGATCGCGCGATCGTTCAATGCGCCGCGAATGGCGTTGCGCAATTCGAGAAGATCGAGCGCTTCGTCCACGATCCTACCTTGCCTGAACCAGGCGGCCCTGTTGCGCCACTGTCGGCGCGGGCCACAGCTTGGTTGCAACGGAACGCGCCGCATCGTTCACCCCGCCGACTTCGGCTTGCAACGCCCGCACGCGATAGGTCCAGAAGTGCAGCAAGTGCTCGGTGGTGACGCCCATGCCGCCGTGGAACTGGTGCAGGTCAAACAGCAGGCGGCCAACGTTCTGCTGAACGTAGCAGGCGGCCATATCGGCATGAACAGACTCGCCGCTCCATGCGGCGCGGAGCGCCATGTAATAGGTCGCGCGTGCAATCGCGTGGCACTGGACAAGACGATGCTGCACGCTCTGGAATGAGCCGACCGCCCGCCCGAACACGTGACGCTGCTTCACATACTCCACCGTGAAGTTTACGGCGCTGTCAGCGGCGCCCGCGGCCTCGGCGGCGATGGCGACGCGCCACCATTGCCGCAATTTGGGACCGGCGCCGGCAATCCTGCGGCCAGCGCCGAGATCGGGCGCGCGACGGAAGCGGCCGTAGGGAAACGCCAGCACACTCTTGACCGTCTCAATCGCTCCGGCAGCGACAGGCAGCACGACGACATCGTCGCCAAGATCGATGAGCGCCGTTGTGGCGATCGGAAGATTGCGGTGCGCCTTGTCGAGATCGCGCCCGGCAATCAACGCGACGGGCCCATCCACGCCTTCGTTCGCTGGCAGCAACATGGGCGCCACGAGCGCCGATGCGCCCGTTTCCACCAGCACCGGCAGACGCGCCGCTTCGATGACGATCAGCGCGGCCTCCAGCGCGCCCATTTCGCGCGCGGCGTCGAAGAAGCCGCTGGCCTTGAGCAACGCCTGCAGCCCGGAATGATGATAGGCGTAACTGAGACGCTCGCCTTGCGGCAGTTCTCCGTGATCCTGCAGGATTGACTGCAGGGCGCTTACCAGCGCCTGCTGGTCTTCGGTGAGATGGAAATCCATCATTTGCTCCGCGGCAATCCGAGGCCGCGCTGGGCGATCAAGTCCAGCTGGATCTCGTTGGTGCCGCCCGTGATGCCGGCAGGAATGTTGATGCGATAATAGTCTTCCAAGAGCACGTTGCCGCCGGCCAGGCCGTTGGGAAACACGTCGCCCAGGAAATTCATGAGGTCGGTGGTCGCTTCCAGCGAAGTGATACGCGACAAGTTGGAATCGGTGTTGGCCTCGGACTTCTTCACCCGCTGGTCCACGACCAAGTACGTGAGCAGCCGAGCCGCCTCGAACTTCGACGCCAAGGCGCCGACGCGCGTCTGGATCACCGGATCGTTGTCGTAGCGGCCCTCTTCGCGAAGCTGCTCAACGGCCAAATGCAACGCCTGCAGGCCGGTGTGATAACGCGGCACGCCGACGCGCTCAAACGACAGGGCGTGCGTCACGATCTTCCAGCCCTGCCCTTCCTCGCCAACGCGATTGACCACCGGAATCTTCACGTCCGTGAAGAAGACCTCGTTGAGGTGTCCATCCTTGATCAGGCCCGGGAACGAGGTCACCGAAATGCCGGGCGCGTTCATGGGCGTCAGCAGGACGGTGATGTCCTTCTTGCCGGGGCCGGTGCGCACCAGCATGAAGCACCAATCGGCGGTGCGCGCGTACGAGGTCCAGATTTTCGAGCCATTGACGATGTAGTGGTCGCCAACGCGCTCGGCGCGGGTGCGGAGCGCGGCAAGATCGGTGCCGGCGTTCGGTTCGGAAAAGCCCTGACACCAGATGACGCGTCCGCTGGCGATGCCTTTGAGGTGCTGCTCCTTCTGCGCCTCAGAGCCAAACGTCATCAACGTCGGCCCGATCCAGTTGATGTTCATGTATTGGGGGCCACGCGGCTCGCCGGCGGCTTTCATCTCTTCATTCAGGATGAAGTGACACCAATCGTCGGCGCCGTTGCCGCCATATTGCTTCGGCCAATGCGGCACCAGCAGGCCCCGCTCAGCCAAGCCTGCACAGAAATCGCGCGAGAATTCCACCTGCAGATCGGACGCGTAGCTTTCCGGGACGTAGCGTTCATCCCAGTCATCAGGCAGCAGTTCGTCAAGCGCGGTGCGAACGCGCTTGCGATACTCTTCCTGCTCTGCTGTCCAAGCGAATTCCATGTCTCTCCCCGTCCCTCAGCCGGCCCCCGCCGGCTGTGGTTCGCGCGGCAGCCTCAGGCCGCGCTCCGCCACGATGTTCTTCTGAATTTCGGTGCTGCCGCCCGAGATCGTCCATGCCCACGAATACAGATAGTCCTGCATCCAATAGCCGGTCTCGTTGCCGCCCCCCATCAACACCGCTTGCAAATGCTGCGCGCCCGCGCCTCCGATCGTCACCCCAAGCGCTGTGAAATCACGCAGCAGTTCACTGTAGTAGATTTTGATGATCGACGGCTCGACGCCGGCTTTGCCGCCGCGCAGCACCTGCATCAGCATCTCGTTGACCAGGAACCGCAACGCTTGGATGCGCACATGCACATCAACGAGGCGGCGGCGGATTTCGTCATCGTCGATCAGCCGCCCGCCCGCGGGCGCCGGCGATTGCGCGTCGCTCAGCAACAACTCGAAACCGACGCGCATGCGCTCAGCGAGTTCAAGTATGGTGAGCCCACGCTCCGAGGACAGCGTCGATTGCGCCACCGCCCAGCCATTGTTCTCCTGCCCCACGATGTTCTCCGCGGGGATTTCGACGTCATCCAGAAATATCTCATTGAAATGCGACGCGCCGGTAATCTGCTTGATCGGCCGCAGCGTGACGCCCGGAGTCTTCAAATCAAGAATGAAATACGTAATGCCCCGCGTCTTGGAGGACTTGGGATCGGTGCGCGTCAGCAGAAGGCAAAAATGCGCGTGGTGCGCGTTTGAAGACCAGGTCTTCTGGCCGTTCACAACGAAGCGATCACCGCGGCGCTCAGCGCGCGTGCGCAGGCTCGCAAGATCAGATCCGGCGTTCGGTTCGGAAAAGCCCTGACACCAGATTTCCTCTCCGCTTAGGACCGCAGGAAGGTGGCGACGGCGTTGCTCCTCAGTGCCCCATTCCAGCAATGTCGCCGGCACGTGATGAAGCGCGATAAAATAGAGAATGAGCCGCGGCGCGCCGGCGCGGGCGATTTCCTCGTAGAGCACGATCTGCTGGGCGAAACTGAAGCCGCCCCCGCCCCATGCTTTCGGCCAATGAGGCGCGCCGAAGCCGCCTTCCATCATGCGACGGAACCAGAATTTCTGAAACGCGACGTGCTCGTCTTCTGAAGCGCCGCGCATCTTGTCCTGCCAATCGGCGGGAAGATTGGCGGCAAGCCACGCGCGCACGTCGGCGCGGAATGGTTCGAGGTCCTTCAGCTCTTGCAGCATGACGCCACCATAGCCGGCCTACCCGCCCTTCGGCTTCAAAATGATCGGCAGGCGAACAATCCCCTGATTCAATCCACTGCTCATCATCACGCCCTGATCCGGATCAAGGCTGATACCCGCATAGCGGGCGAGCACTTCTTCGATCGCGATCTTCATCTCGGCCTTCGCGACCCACGAGCCGATACAGCGATGCGCACCGAATCCAAAACCCAGGTGGTTGTTCGGCTTGCGATCGAGCCTGATTTGCGATGGACACTCAAACTCAGCCGGATCGCGATTGGCTGCGCCAAACGCCAGCACAACACGGTCGCCAGCTGCAAGGTCTTGTCCGCCAAATGTAACGTCGCGCGAGACCGTGCGGCGCAGATAGGTCGCGGGCGAGGCGAAACGGACGACGTCTTCGTTGAACGCATCGATCAAGGAGGGCTCGGCCCGCAGGCGCTCCAAATCCTCCGGCCGCTGCGCCAGCCACCACACCGCTGTCGTCAACGCAATTGCCGTGGAATCAAAGCCGCCAACCAGGATCAGCCTCACCATCGAGACTTGTTCTTCGAGCGTGAGCGGGCGGCCATCGACCGCGCCGCAGATAATGTCGGACACCAGCGTATCGTCATCCGACGAAACCTTGGGCGCACGGGCAAGAAGCGTGTCGCGCACGTAGGCGGTGAGTTGATCAGCGCCGCCTTGGCGGACACCGGTCGCGACCTCCTCGTGCAACGCGACGACGAGCGCATCGAGCCGTTGGGCGTCGCCCTCGGGCAATCCCAGCAACGCAAGCGACACATGCACGGGCAGCGGGCGCGCGAAGGCGTCAACGAAGTCGACATGCGTCTCGCCGGTAATGCGGTCGAGAAGCGAGGTCACGATTCGACGAATGCGCGGCGCCATCTTAGCCACGCGATCCGGTGTGAAATGCCTCGCCATGATGGCGCGGTAGGCGCGCTGCGCCGGGGGATCGACTTCGGCCGGGATGTGCATTGAACGCACCCCCTGATCGGGAACGACAATGCCCTGCGCCGAAGAGAATAAGGCGTGGTCCACCAGCGCCTGCCTTAGCTCGGCATAACGGCTGATGAGATAGAAGCCGCCCAGCGCCTCGCTACGCGCCAAACCGGGCTGCGCGCGCATGCGCTCCCACACCAATTCAGCGTCAACGCGTACATCCTTGGCGTGCAGGTCGAAGGAGCGGAAATCTGAAGATATGGGTGCGTTTGCCATCTCCACTTCCCTCCATTTGTTCGCATTTCGCACTAATGTCTCATTAGTGATCATTGCTTGGGGGGTGTCAAGGCGTTGCCCAGCCTCTGGCGCAGGGAAGTCGGGCATGGTCCTAGGTTTCGCCGCGACCCTCCCGCGGCGGATTCCATTCCGGGTCGGCCCGCCCCTCAGCCAGCGTTACGCCGCACTCCTCCAGCAGAGGCTGGATCTGTTTTGCGGCCCAGGCCTTGCGGCGAAACAGGACGTCGCTCGGGAAGTCGCCCTCGGCGCGGCGATAGTCGCGGAGCAATTGCTTGGCGACGCTGGCCAGATGCAGCTCCGTCACGCCATCCGCCACCCCTTCATGCAGCGCGATCGCGAGGTGCCGCGAAAATTGCATTTCGTTGGAGAGCCCGATCGAGCCGTGAAGATGCAGTGCGCGTAGCGTGACGTCTTGCGCGATCTTCGACATCGCCGCCTTCACGGCCGAGATCATCTTGCGTCCTTCGCGGCCATGCTCTTGGCGCGCATCGAACATCCAGGCCGTGTAGAGAACGAGCAGCCGGAATTGCTGATACTCGATGTAGCTATTTGCGATGTCCATCTGGACCGCCTGCCGATTGGCGATCACCTCGCCATAGGATTCCCGGCTGAGGGCGCGCTCCGCCATCATGTCTATCATCTGCTTGACGCGCCCGATCGTACGTTGAGCGTGGTGCAAACGGCCGCCGCCGAGGCGCGATTGCGCCACCTTGAAGCCTTGCCCCACCGGCCCCAGCCGTTGGCGGTCGGACACACGCACATTCGTGAACCGAATCCACGGATGGCCGCCACTGCGATACTCATCGCTGAACAGCCCAATCGCGCGCACGATCTCAAATCCGGGCGTGTCGGTCGGCACGATGAACATGCTGGCGCGATTGTGTGGAGCTTCATCCGGATTGGTGACGGCCATCACAATGATGAAAGCGGCGTGATTGGCGCTTGAAGCAAACCATTTGTCGCCGTTGATCACCCAGTCGTCACCGTCGCGCACCGCTGTGGTGCGCAGGTTGGTTGGATCCGAGCCGCCTTGCGGCTCGGTCATCGCATAACAAGAGAAAATGTCATTCGCGAGCAGAGGCTTTAAGTAGCGCTCCTTCTGCTCATCTGTGCCGAACATGGCGAGAATTTCGGAATTGCCGCTGTCTGGCCCCTGGCAGCCGAAGATCACCGGCCCGAACGCCGAGGTGCCGAACTGCTCATTGATGTAAGTAAGCTTGACCGCGCCAAATCCCTGGCCGCCCAGGTGCGACGGCAAGTGCGCGGCCCACATGCCTTGCTCCTGCACATCGCGCTGCAGGCGCCGGATCAGTTTGCGCAAGGGCTTGTTCTGGATGTCGTAAGGCGCATCCTTGTCGTAGTCGTAGAGATATTCGAGCGGATAGACCTTCTCGCGGACGAAGTCCTTCATCCAATCCAGCTTGGCCTGGAACGCGGGATCGATCGAGAAATCCACCATGGCTTTTGCTTTCTAGGCTGAGTAGCCGCCGTCGACGGTGAGTTCGGCGCCGGTAACGTAGCTGGCGGCGTCGGAGGCGAGGAAGAGGACGACGCGCGCGATCTCCCGCGAAGTTGCAACGCGTTTCATCGGAACGGACTGGGCGAACGACGACTTGCCGGATCCGGCGGCGGCGTCCGTGATCATGGAGACGTCGAGCGCGCCGGGCAGCACTAGGTTGACGCGCACCTTGTCGGCGGCGAACTCGGCCGCGGCATAGCGCGACAAACCGCGAAGCGCCCACTTGCTGACGCCATAGCCGGCAAGACCTGGCGTGCTGCGCAGCGCCGCGATCGACGCGACATTGACGATGGCCCCGCCGCCGCGCGCCTTCAGGGCGGGCAACACTGCTTGCATGCCGTTGAGCGCGCCCATGAGATTGACATCAAGGTAAGAGCGCAGCCGCTCAGGTGTAAGAGACTGAACCTGGTCGCGGCCCGCAACGCCGGCGTTGTTGATCAGCACATCGACGCCGCCGAAAGTCTCGACGGCAATCTTCACCACCTCATCCCACGCCGCGCGGTCGCTGACATCGTGCTTCACAAACAGCGCTTGCGGACCAATGGTCCGCGCAACGGCGGCGGCGCTCTCATCACGATCGGTCAGCACCAGCCTAGCGCCCGCCGCCGCCAGCAACGGCGCGGCGACACGCCCCTGACCGCCGGCGGCGCCGGTGAAGATAACGACCTTGCCTGCAAGCTCACCGGCCATCACGCTCACCCTGTGGTCCGGCCGCCGTCGACGGGAAAGGCGTGGCCGGTGGTGAAAGTCGCGTCGCGGCAGAGAAACAGAACCGCGGCAGCCACCTCTTCCTTTTCGCCGACGCGGTTCATCGGATGCTTGGCAAGCGCCATGGTCGCGCGCTCGGGATGCTGGCTGGCGAACCGCACCCACATTTCGCCGGTCGTCGCGCCGGGACAGACGACGTTGACGCGCACGCCGTCTTTTGCGCACTCGAGCGCGGCGCCTCGCGTCATGCCCACGACCGCGAATTTGGCGGCCGCATAGGCGACTTGTAAAGCGCTCGGGATCAACCCCGCCGCCGACGCGCAATTACAGATCGCGCCGCCGCCCGATGCGCGAATGGCTGGAATTTGATGCTTCATCGACAGGAATGTGCCGCGCGCATTCGCGGACATCAGCGTGTCGTATTCCTGCAGCGAAAGCTCCGTCAGCGGCGTCACCGATTGCGCCGCGCCGGCGGCGTTGAAAGCATAATGGAGCCCGCCCCAAGCCTTCACAGTCGCCGCCACTGCGTCACGAACCGCCGCTTCGTCGGCGACGTCCCCTTCAAACGAGAGGGCGCTCACACCTTCCGCTTCCAGGAGCGCATGCGCTTCGGCATTGGGTCCGGCGCGGCGGGAGAAGATCGCGACGTTCGCGCCTTCCCGCGCGAAGCGCAGAGCAGTCGCCAATCCGATGCCGGAGTTCGCGCCAGTCACGAAGACATTTTTCCCGTGCAAGGTCATGGCGATCATCCCGACGGAAAATGGCGCGACAGAAAACCGGTCACACCTTCGATGAAAACGTCATTGCGATCACCGGCGACCATGTGACCGGCGCCAGGCACATCGAAGACTTCGATCGTGGGCAAGACTTCTCGCAACTCCGCGAGGCCTGCGTCACCCACGACATCACTGCTGAGGCCGCGGATCAGCATGCACGGCACATCGCCCGCGCACCGCGCGCCTTCGACGGTTTCATGCAGCTCCACGAGTTCAACCGGAATCTCGCGGCTCAGAAATGCGGGATCCCAGTGCCAGCGCAATCGGCCGTCGTCGCGATAGCGCAAGTTGCGCATCAGTCCGTCGCGGTCCACCGGACGCGGACGATGTGGATTGTATGCAGCGATCGCATCCACCGCCTCGTCAATCGACGCGAAGCCGTCGGGGTAACCCAGCATGAAATCGCGGATGCGCTGCACGCCGCGCGGATCCGGGCGCGGCACGATATCCACGAGGATGACGGCCCCGGGCCGGGCCCCTTCCGCCATCGCCCGCAACGCCGTCGCGCCGCCGAGAGACGCGCCGACAAGCGCCGCCGGCGCAGTCTCCTCTTCAAGCACACATGCAAGATCGTGCGCGTGGCGAGCCAAGCCGTATCCGCCGACACCCGCCCAATCACTCTCGCCGTGCCCTCGCGCATCGAAATTGACGACGCGATAGCCTCGCGCAAGCAGCGCACCCATCAAGCCTTGCCAGGAATGCCGGGTTTGGCCGCCGCCATGCAACAGCACAACACAAGGCGCCGCCGGATCGCCGGCGACATCCGCAACAATATTGACCCCGTCGTCTGCCACATATCGTTTGGTCTGCAGACGCATCGGCCCAGATCACATCCGTTCGATGATCGCCGCCGGTGCAAGTCCACCCGCCGCACACATAGTGACGAGACCAATATTGGCGTCGCTGCGCTCAAGTTCATCGAGCAGTGTGCCGGCGAGGATGGCGCCGGTTGCGCCGATCGGATGGCCCAGCGCCATGGCGCCGCCGTTGACGTTGATCTTGTCGGGGTCCACGTCGAGGTCGCGCATGAACTTCAGCGGCACAACCGCGAACGCTTCGTTGACCTCGAACAGATCGATGTCGCCCACATTCATGCCCGCTTGCTTCAACGCCTTCTTCGCAGCCGGAACCGGCGCGTTCAGCATCAATGTCGGATCGTCGCCAACTGTCGCGATCGAACGAACACGAGCACGCGGCTTCAAGCCGTGCGCCTTGGCGTATTCCGGCGTCGCCAACAGCAGCGCGCCGGCGCCATCCACGACGCCCGAGCTCGTGCCCGCTGTGTGCATGTACCGTATTTGAATGTCGGGAAAGACCTGGCGGATCAGCGTTCCATACGTCGTTCCCGACGGATCGATTTCGCGATCGAAAAACGCCTCGAATGCCGGCTTCAAACCCGCGAGCGCCGCCGCGGTGGTCTGTGGTCGAGGATATTCTTCATGATCCAGCGCGATCCCGCCGTCGGCATTGCGGACTGGAACCAGGCTGCGGCTGAACCGACCCTCTTTTATGGCGCGATCGGCCCGCTGCTGGCTTTGCAAAGCCAGATCATCCAGCTCCTCACGCTGAAAGCCCTCAAGTGTGGCGACGAGATCCGCGCAGACGCCCTGATGTGGTTGCGGAATGCGTTTGCGTAGATCGAGATTGCCGGAGTCCAGCATGAATTCGCGCTGCAACGTGCGTGTGTAGGACATTTGCTCGACGCCGCCAGCCACGACCAATTGCTGGGCGCCCGACATCACGCCCATCGCGGCGACATTGAACGCCGTAAGGCCGCTGCCGCAAAACCGGTCAAGCGAGAACCCTGGAACGGTCGTCGGATAACCTGCGTCCAGCACCGCCATGCGGGCGAGATCGAGGCCCTGCTTGCCCTGCTGGGTGTTCACGCCGGCAATGACGTCGTCGACATCCGCCCGCTCCATGCCTGTACGTTCGGCGAGCGCGGTCAGGAGCGTCGAAAATATCCGCTGTGGGTGGAGTTCCGACAGGCCGCCGCCCGGTTTTCCCGCGCCTCGCGGCGTTCTTACGGCGTCAATAATCCAGGCCTCGCCCACGGCTGCTCTCCAACGCTAGTTGAGCGATTATCGCCCTCTCGTTACCATATGCGACAAGACGCTCTGCGTCGATCAGGCCTTTGTCAAGCCGACGGCGGGTGTGCGATATTGTTACTTTTGTGACACTAACGCCGCAGATGGCGTTAAGAGCGGCGAAATTCCGACCAATTGAAACTCGTCTTATTGACATAGGCAAAAGACGAGTTCCTTAGTATTTGTGCGAAGAACGAACGCATGAGCGAAAGACGCTCAGCTAGGGGAGGAAGTCCATGCTACAGTCCAAGGCTCCTTGGGGCGCACGAGATAGCAAGCTTCAATTGTTGGCTGGCGCAGCCTTTGCGGCAGCCACAATGTTTAGCGCACCTGCTATGGCGCAAACCGGCTCCGGTCAGACCGCGAGTGACGACAACGAAATCGTGGTCACGGCGCAGCGACGTGAAGAACGGCTCGAAGACGTCCCGATCTCAATCGCAAACGTATCGGGAGAAGCCCTCGAGACCATGAGCCTCGATGACGTGATGGCGCTTCCTCAAGCTGTGCCCTCCTTGCGCATCACACGCGCCGGCACGTTCGTTCAACCGTCAATTCGCGGCATCGGCAGCCAAGTCGCGCTGCCGGGCTTGCCGCAAAACGTCACCACCTACATTGACGGCTATTATGTGCCGACCGCGGGCGCGTCGAACTTCAGCCTCATCAATATGGATTCAGTGAACGTTCTTAAGGGGCCGCAAGGAACGCTCTTTGGTTTCAACACCACGGGCGGCGCCATTCAGCTGAATACGCGGCGGCCGCAGCACGATACGTCGGGCTTCATCCGTGGCGGTTACGGCGCCGACAACACCGCCTCGTTCGGCTTCTACGGCACGACGGGACTCTCAGACACGCTCGCCGTGGACCTCGCCGCCTACTATGAGCAAGGCGACGGATTCATGACCAACGTGGTCAACGGTGACGATCAAGCCGGCGCGTACGATCAGTATTACTTCCGCGCGCAGGCGCTGATTGAGCCAACGGATGGCATCAGTTTCAGGATCGCCCTCGCCCACAGCGAGGAAAACGATCCGCGCACGCAAAATGTCGTCGCGCGCGACGGCATCACGATCGCCGCGCCGGTTGTGGGCGTGACCATCGCAACCCAGCCCGGACAGATTTCACACAATCAAGAAGGCTATGCGCGGTTCACGTCGGATTCTCTGACCATCACCAGCTCGTTCGATCTCGGCTTCGCAACGCTTACATCGTACACGGGCTATCGCGAAGACACGGTGTCCCAAGGGCTTGATTACGAAGCTTCGTCAGCGGCGCTCAACTTCTCCCACTGGCGCGTGCCCGACGCGACCTTCACGCAAGAATTCAACCTGACATCAAACTCCAGTGACGATCCGTTGAGTTGGGTGCTCGGGGCATTCTATATGCACACCGAAGACGAGTATTTTTATCACACGAACGGCGCCTCGATCTTCGACTCGAGAAACACGACGATTTCATCCGCCGTGTTCGCGGACGCAACGTACCAAGCCAGCGACCATCTCTTCCTTACTCTCGGTGGACGCTATTCATGGGATAATCCGCAGGTCCACTCGTTCTTGTATCCATTCTCGCTGACAACGAACGCCGAAGCCGACTTCTCGGACTTCACCGGCCGAGCTGTCGCCCGCTATCAATTCGATGATGGCTCCAACATCTATGCGTCCTTCACGCAGGGCTACAAAGCAGGCGCTCTCCCCGCTTCGTCATTCAGCACGGTGCCGATCGAGCCGGAAACGATCGATGGCTACGAAGTTGGTTACAAGACCTACACGGGACCATTCCGCCTCGATCTCGCGGCCTTCTATTACGACTACCGCGATGTCCAGGTCACCTCGTACGGCGCGGGCGGATCGAGCGTCACGGTCAATGCCGCAGGCGTCGAGAGCTACGGCGTCGATGGGATGTTCGCCTGGGACGTCACTCCCGATCTGACGCTCACGGTCAACGGCGGCTGGACGCAAGCTGAATACACCAGCTTCCCCAATGCGACCGGCTTCCTCTTCAATGCCGGCGCCGGGACCATCACCAACGTTCTGGTGGATGCGAGCGGCATGCGCGTGCAACGCACACCTGAGTTCTCAGGCAACTTCGCGGTCGATTACGGCTTCGACCTCGCGGGCGGCCGGATGGGCCTCAACGCGAACATCTTCTACACGGGCGACTTTACGTTCGACGCCGCGGGTCAATTGCCGCAAGACTCGTATTCGCTCGTCAACCTGCGGGCGACGTGGACCGACCCCTCAGAGCGCCTCGACCTCTCTGTGTTCGGAACCAACGTTACCGATGAAACTTATTTCGTCTCGAGCTTCATCGATCCTTACGCCGCCCGCTCAGTGTACGGCGATCCCGCCCTCTGGGGCGTGTCGCTGACCATGCACTACTAGGCCGACGTCGTCCCCGCGGGTCTCGATCACCACCCGCGGGAACGAGATCCTCCCGTATCAACTTCGGGGCCCACGAACACCGTGGGCCCCTTTTTTTTGTCAGTCTTCGGACCAAACCGGACGTCGCTTCTCGGCAAAAGCGCGCGGCCCTTCGATCGCGTCCCGGGACGCCCGCATCGCCCGTACGCCTTGCCACTCCCATTGTCTGGCGATTGCCTCGGCCAGCGGGAGATCGCACCCAAGCATCACGGCTTCCTTCGCCGCTTGCACCGCCACCGGGCTGCAGTCCGCGATCTGTGCGGCGAGTTGAAGCGCCGTCTCAAGCGCCTTTCCCGGCGCCGTGACATCACTTACGAACCCCAAGCCACGCCCCTCTTCCGCAGTAACAGAGCGCGCCGTCAGGATCATGCTCATCGCGCGCTTGACGCCGATCGCGCGTGGCAGCCGGTGTAAGCCGCCGGCGAGGGCGGCAAGACCAACCTTTGGCTCCGGCAAAGCGAAGGTCGCGTTTGACGACGCCACGATGATGTCGCTGGCGAGAGCGATCTCGAACCCTCCCCCGAATGCAACGCCATTGACGGCCGCGACGACCGGTTTTTTGAGATCGAAGCGGTTGGCCAACCCTCCAAATCCCGAGGGGGGCATATCGCGTGAACCGCCTGCGGCGTAGTGCTTAAGGTCGTTGCCCGCTGAAAACGCGCGCTCTCCCGCGCCGGTAATCACCAGCACGCGAAGCGCTGGGTCATTTGCAAACGCATCGATGACCGCATGGCATTCGAAATGCGCTGGCGAATGAAGCGCGTTCATGACCTCTGGCCGGTTCAGAGTAAGAACGAGCGTATTGCCCTCGCGCCGGACGGTGACAAATTGGTAGTCGCTCACATTCGTATCCCCCCATCAAGGCGGACGTGCTCGCCATTGAAGTACGAGTTGCGGCACATCTCGACCACGAGGCTAGCGTATTCATCCGCGCGACCAAGGCGATGAGGAAATGGCACGCTATCGCCAAGTTGCTTGCGCAATTCCGGCCGCGCCGTGGCGAAGAGCGGCGTATCGAACACACCCGGCAGAATGGCGTTGACGCGGATGCCCTCGCGCCGGAAGTCGCGCGCGATTGGCAACGTCAAACCGACGATGCCATTCTTCGATGACGCATAGGCTGCCTGCCCCGCTTGTCCATCCTCGGCGGCGACCGAAGCGGTGTTCACGACCACCCCGCGCTCGCCATCCTCATTCAAGGGCTCAAGCGTCAGCATTCCGGCTGCCGACTTGGCGATGCAACGGAATGTGCCGATGAGGTTGATCTGCACAATCTTTTCGAACTGATCGATCGGAAAATGACTGATCTCGCCGGTCTCTCGCGCGCGCTGCGCGGTCTTGAAGGTGTTGCCGCGTCCGGCGCAATTGACCAGGATACGTTCCTGCCCGTGCGCCGCGCGCGCCGCTTCGAACCCGGCGATGACGGACGCATCGCTCGTCACATCAACCTCGCAAAAACAGCCGCCAACTTCGCCGGCGACTTTCTCACCGCGCTCGCGGTTGAGATCGAAAATGGCGACCTTGACGCCCTCGGCCGAAAGCGCACGCGTCGTCGCCTCGCCCAGGCCGCTCGCACCGCCCGTGACGATGGCGGCCAGTCCCTTCAATTGCATGGTTCGATGCCCTTCTCTTGATCTAGTACTTGTCCGCACGCGGCCGCGCTTTCAGTGCGGCGCGTATGGCGTCCACATCGGGCGGCCGCCGCAAGTGCAGCCCGCCGTCGACGTGCAGCGTCTCGCCCGTAACCCAGGACGGCGCCGTCGCCAGCCACGCCACCGCTTCAGCGACCTCCGCCGGCGTGGAGGCGCGTCCAAGCGGCATCTCCGCTGCCGCGATAGCGCCAGCTTCCGGATGCGCGAGCAGGCTCATGGCGGCGGGCGTCTGGATGGGTCCGGGACACACGGCGTTGACGCGAATATTGCGCGGCGCGTATTCGAGCGCCGCATACTTCACCAGCATCTGCAGCGCGGCTTTAGCCCCGCCGTAAGCGAAATAGCCCGGCCACGCGTTGACGCCGGCGATCGAACTCATCAGCACCATGCCGCCGCCGTCCGCCATAGCGCGCGCGGCGTGGCGGACGAAATAGACGCTGGCGAAGTAGTTGAGATCGAAGCTGCGGCGCAGCTCCGCCTCGCTAATGTCGTCGATCATACCGCTGACGCCGGCGCCGGCGGCCATGACAGCGTAATCGATCGGCGCGCCAAGCGCCGCGCGCGCCGCACGCACAAACACCTCAACCTCGTTCTCCTGCGTCGCATCGCATTGAAAGGCGACGCCGCCGATGGCCTTCGCCAACGCCGCCGCCTTATCAACACGCCGGGCGGCGACCGCCACCCGCACGCCGCGCGCGGCCAGCGTCTGCGCCGTCACCCAGCCGGTGCCGCCTTCTTCCGAAGCGCCAAGAACAATCGCTGTTTTTTGCTCAGCCAAACCGCCCTCCTTCAGCGCAACGCCCCGTCGCAGCGAACGATGGTCCCGCTGACGAAGCTGGATGCGGGGCTCGCGAGGTAAAGCGCCGTGGTTACGATCTCCTCGGGCCGTCCGGGACGCCCCGCGGCGTTGGGCGCGCTATGGCGCTGCTCTTCGCTCCACGCTCTGGAGATGTCGGTCAGGAACGGTCCCGCCGCGATGGCGTTGACGCGCACCTTCGGCCCATATTCCTGCGCCAACGAAATCGTCATCGCGTTTAAAGCCGCTTTCGCGCCGGCATAGGCGACCACGCGCGGCATCGCTTTCCATGAGGCCCCGGAAGAAATGTTGATGATGGATCCGCCCTCGCCCTGCGCCATGCGTTGACCAATGAGCGCGGCGAGCCGGAAGGGGCCCTTGAAATTGAGCGCCACCACCTTGTCGAACAAGTCTTCGGTGACGTCGTGCGAGTCGACCGCGGGCGACATGCCGGCGTTGTTCACGAGGATGTCGATGCGCGGAAACGCTTGATAGGCGCTCTCCACCAGGCGATCGATGTCGTCCCACTTGCCCGCGTGCACGCGCAGCCCGAGTGCTTTGCGGCCCATGGCGCGGATGCGTTCGGCGACCTCTTCGCAATTCTCGAGCTTACGGCTCGCAACGATGACATCGGCGCCGGCGTCGGCAAAGGCGAGCGCCATCTCAAGACCGAGCCCGCGTGATCCCCCAGTGATAAGCGCCGTTTTGCCGCTCAGATCGAAAAGGTCTTGCAACGGGCGCTCCTAAACCAGCCGCAGCGCGCGCTCGAACAACGCGACAGTCCGCGCATGAAAGCGATCGCCGATTTCCTTTGGCGCCTTGCCGGCGCAGGCGCGGGCGTACGTGCCTTCCAGCAGGATACCGAGCTTGTAGCAGGCCAGCACCACATACCAGTCCATGGCCGAAAGATCGCGTTCAGACCGTTCCCGATAATGTGCGAGCAGCTCATCGGCGCTGGGAAATCCCTCCCAAGGCTCGATCTTCATCGACGTCGGATCGTCCGAGCGCGGCCAAGTCGTCAGCACCCAGCCCAGATCGATAAGCGGATCGCCAATGGTGGCGAGCTCCCAGTCAACGATGGCGGCAAGTCCGGGACCGCTGTTGCTGAACATGACGTTGGCGAGGTGATAGTCGCCGTGAAGAATGCCGGGCTTGAAGGTCGAGGGTCGATTGCGTTCGAGCCAGTCGCCGACGCGCTCAACCGGCTGTGCGAGATCGACGCCGCTCCAGCCGCTCAGCCCGGCATACCCTTCGAACTGCTTCCGCCAACGCCCTACCTGCCGCTCTAGAAATCCCTCGGCCCGGCCAAAACCAGCGAGCCCAACGGCAGTGTAATCAACTTCGCCAAGACGAAGCGCGCCGTCCACCAAGGCAAATCCCATCCCGCGCCGGAGCTCTGGACTGCCGGCGTGCAGCGCCGGCATGCCGGTCGTGACATTGAAGCCATCGATCGCCTGCATCAGGTAGAAATTCGCCCCTAGAACATCGGGCTCCTCACACGCCGCGATGAGCCGCGGGTGGGGCACGTCAGTATGAGCAATCGCGGACAGAACCTGAATCTCGCGCCTGATCGTCTCGTTGGCCTCGGGACGCGCGTGACTTGAAGGCCGGCGCAAGACGTAGCGTGCGCCGTCGCGGGTGAAAGCCAGCAACAGATTTTGCGTTCCGCCCGCCAGCACCTTTTCATCGCCGATCGGCCCGCTGCCGAGTGCGTGGCGGTCCATCCAGGCGGCCAGCGCGCCGGCATCCACAAGGGCCCGCCAAGCCTCAGCGCTCATGCCTTGCCAAGCCTCCCGAATGTGCGTTTATTTTACAGATCGTACGATATTCGCTCTTTGTCGAGCGACGGTCACGCCTTGTCAAGCCGTTGTGCGAATTGAGCGGCAGTTGTAAAACCTCAGCCTACATCGTATAAACGCACGTATGTTACATAGTCGCACGAACGCTTGACGCGACTTCTCGCCTGCTTGGGCGTGCTAAGGTGGACGTTGCATGGCCTATAGTTTCGAGCAGCACAAAATTGTCGGCGCGATCGCCGCCGACGACGACTATTGGCGCGGGCTCGAAGACGGGGTTTTCAAGCTGCCGCGCTGCGACCGGTGCAAGACCTGGACATGGCCCGCGCACTTTCGCTGCGGACACTGCGGCAGCTGGGACTTCGAATGGGTGGCGCTCGAACCCAAGGGCAAGATCTTCACTTGGACACGCACCCAATATGCGTTCGACCGCGTGCTCGAACGCAAGGAGGACGTTCCATACGTGACCATCGTTGCCGAAATTCCCGAAGCCAACGGCGCACGGGTCATGGGCTTGTTGAAGGGCGATGAAAGCGGTTTGCGCATCGGCGCCGACGTGCGCGGCACAATCGATCCCCCGAGCGCCAAGAGCAAATTCTATCCGAGCATCCGCTGGAACATCGAGCGCTAAGCGGTTCACGAGAAACAAGGAGATATCCGTGAGCAAGTTTCGTGGCGCAGCGGCGATCGTCGGCATTGGTCAGACGCCTTACTACAAGCGGGCGACGTCGCCCGAACCCGAAGTAAAGCTCGCGCTGCGCGCCATCACCGCGGCCGCTGACGATGCCGGCATTGATGTGCGCGACATCAATGGGTTTGTCTCATATGCCTCGGAGCGCAGCGACCCCGCGAAACTCATGCCCGCGCTTGGCACCCGCGAAGTGAAGTTCGCCTCACTCGTGTGGTTTCACGGCGGGGGCCTGCCCGCCACGCTCAATATCGCAACCGCCGCGATCATGGCGGGGCAAGCGGATGTCGTTGCGGTTTACCGGTCCATGGCGGAGAGCAGCAGCCAGCGCTTGCGGGTGATCGTTGCACAGAACGACACCTCTTCGCAGTACCTGGTCAACGGACTGGATTCTCCGGCGCAAATTCTGGCGTTGCGCGCGCAGCGCATGATGGAATTTCACGGCGTGCCGCAATCGGCTTTGTACGCCACGGTGCAAGCCTCCTACTATCACGCCAAGAACAATCCCAGAGCCTACGGCCGCAATACCGAGATGAGCGCCGAGATCTACAACAATGCGCGCATGATCTCAGAGCCGTACCGCTTGTTCGACTGCTCGCGGGAAAATGACGCCGCCGGCTGCGTTCTGGTCGTATCCGCGGAACGTGCGAAGGATCTGAAACAAAAGCCCGCCTACATTCTCTCCGCGCCCATGGGCACGATGGAAGGCGGCGGCGCGCTGGAGGAAAACTGGCGCCCTTACTACGCCACGGCCGGTCAGACGGAGTTGGCGGAACGCATGTGGCGAGAGTCGGGCTACGGGCCCAAGGACGTCGACGTCGCGCAAATCTATATGAACATGAATTCGATGGGCATCGGGGCCATGCTTGATCACGGCTTCTTCGCCATGGAGGACGCCGGCGCCTTCTGTACGTTTGACAACCTCACAGCGCCCTCGGGCAAGCTCCCGATCAACACCTCCGGCGGCGACCTCGGCGAGGGCTTTATCCACGGCTTCGGTCTTGTGCCGGAGGCGGTGCGCCAAGTCCGCGGAACGTCCCCCAACCAGGTCCCCGGCGCCAAACTCTCACTCGTTACCGGCGGTCCCGGCGACCTTATGAGCAGCACCGCCCTTCTGGGCAGCGAAGAAACGCTTTAATTCGGGCTTAGCAGCGAGCAACACGTCCTTCCATGAGCGGCTTTACCATTACGCGGGCACTGCAGTGGTGGCGGCGCGAGCACCCTGAGCGCATCGCGGTGCACTATGAAGGCGACGAGGTCAGCTTCGCCGAACTCTACGATTGGGCGGCGCGCATTGCCGATCACCTGCGCACCAACGGCGTAAAGCCGGGCGATCGCGTTTCAGGTTTTGCCGAGAATTCGCTCGACTACGCTGCGCTCATCATCGGCATCGTACTGGCAGGAGCGATCCACGCACCGATCAGCTTTCGCTCCAGCGCACGCGAGTTGCGCCGAACGCTCGATGTCCTGACTCCCACGTTGGTGTTTGCCGACAATCAGCGCGCGGCAACCGCGACGGAAGCTCTCGGGCTGGACGAAGCCGGCAAGCTACGCTCGCTTGGAGAAATCGGCCCTCTAAAGAATGCTCCAACACCCCGCGCGGCACACACGCCTCACCCCGACGACCCGCTGTTCATTATCAGCACCAGCGGCTCCACCGGCGAGCCCAAAGGCGTCGTATATACGCACCGCTCCTTCATGACCTACGCGGCCGAGTTCGCGATGATGGAGCCGGAGTGCTGCAATGGCGGCAGCGTTTTCGCGACGGGCCCGTTCTCCTCATCCTCCGGCACGATTCTGCTGATCCAGTTCCTGGCGAGTGGGGCCAGCGTCTATTCTCAACGTCATTTCGACGCGGCGGAAGCGCTGCGTCTTATCCTCGACAAACGTATCCGGGTGTTCCTCGCGTCGACGATCTTTTTCGAGCGCATCGCGGCCTTGCCGGAGTTTGAGACCGCCGATCTCTCCTGCGTGAAGTTTGCGCAGATCGGCGGCGCGCGCGTGAACCCGGCGCTATTGTCGCGCTACAGGCAGCGCGGCCTGATCCTGCGCCAAGCCTACGGCTGCACCGAAGCCGGCGGCGCCTGGGCGGCGCGTGACGATACGGCGTTGACCGAGCCGGAAAAGTGCGGCGCAGGCGCGATGTTCACGGAATTCGCCATCAAGGACGAGGATGGCGGTTTCGCGCCGCCCCATGTGCCCGGCGAAATTCTCATCCGCAGCGCCTGCCTCTCGGCCGGCTACTGGAACAACGAAAAAGCCACGGCGGAAGCGTTCCGCGACGGCTGGCTTCATACCGGCGATCGCGGCGTCGCCGACGAGCGGGGCGCGATCACCTTCATCGACCGCATCAAGGATATCATTATTTCCGGCGGCATGAATATCTCCGCGATGGAGGTCGAGCGCGTGGTGGCTGAGGCGCCTGGAGTTCGGGAAGTTGCGGTGCTCGCGGCGAAGGATGATCAGTTCGGTGAGACGCCGATGGCCGTCATTTATGGCGATCCGAAAACCATCAGCGTCCCGGATATCATCCAGCACTGCAATGCGCACCTCGCGAACTTCAAGGTGCCGCGCTACGTCGCGGTCGAAACCGAGCCGCTGCCACGGCTTCCCTCAGGCAAAATCTCAAAAGTACTGCTTCGGCAAAAATACGAAGCCGCGCATACGTTCCTGCCTAAGGTCCGTTGATGGAGGGCGGCCCGCATGAGTGACAACGTCCGGCTTGAGCTCAACGGCGCCGTCGCTACAGTTGCGATCAATCGTCCGCAGGCCCGCAACACGCTGCGCCGCGGCACCGGGGCTGAAGTCTATCAAGCGGTGAAAGAGGTCGCGGACAACAAGGATGTGCGCGTTCTTATTTTCCGCGGCGTCGGCGACGATTTCTGCTGCGGCGCTGATATGAAGACGCCGGAAAGCCCGACCGACCCCAAGCCCGAGCCCTCCTTCGTCACCTACCAGGTCGCCGTGCTGCTGCATGAAATGCCGCAAGTCACCATCTCGGCGATCCGTGGTGGTTGCGCCGGCGCCGGGTTTGGCTGGGCCTGCGCCACCGACTTTCGCGTCGGCGACCACAGCGTGGTGATGAACACGGCGTTTCTGGAAGTCGGCGTCGCTGGCGACATGGGCGTGCCGTGGACTCTGCCGCGCCTTATCGGCGCTAGCCGCGCACGCGACCTCACCTTCTTTCCGCGCAAAGTGCGAAGCGAGGAAGCCCACGCGCTGGGGCTGCTGGATCGCCTATGGCCCACCACCGCATTCGAGGCTGAGCTTGAGACCTTCGCCGCGACGCTGGCTGGCGCCGCGCCGCTTGCGCTTGCCGCGCTCAAGGCCAATTTCGTGCAGGCTGAGCAAACCGACTTTCGCACTTTCATCGCACTCGAGGCGGAACGGCATATTCGCCTGCTCGCAACCGGCGATCGCTACGAAGCCTTCCGCGCGTGGCTCGATAAGCGGCCGCCGAAATTCACCGGCCACTAATCAGGTCCGAAAGTCGATAATCCGCGCCGCGCCGGTTGCGACATCCAGCACCGCGCAGCTCTGCACGAATCCTTCGTCATGCGGCCGCCCAATCCCGGTGGAGCCCGGATTGATCACCAACGTGGAGCCGACCTTGCGCACCACCGGCTGGTGGGTATGGCCGTAGAGGACGATGTCAGCATCAACCTCCGCAAAGCGCGAGAAGGCAGAGCTGCCTGGCGGCACATAGTCGTAATTGGATGGCCAGGGCGTCGCATGAACCAGCAACATGCGTTGGCCCAGAAGCTCCAATTCAGCCTCACTCGGTCGGGTCGCGAGCCAGTTCGCCAGCGCCGCGTCTTCGACGGCGCCGAGGCGCGCCTCGGCGCCTGGCCCGTCGAAGAAGACCTGCTCGTGATTGCCGCGAATTGTCAGCGCGCCGCGCGCGCGCAACAGCCCCACAACCGGCGCTGAGAAGCGAAATTCATCAATGACATCGCCAAGCGCGAATAGCTGATCAATCGGCCCCATGAGCCCAAGCGCGTGCTCAAGAGCGGCGATGTTGCAATGTATATCGGAGACGACTCCAATCCGCACGCGCTTGGCTCCGTCTGTCCGCCGGCAACGGCGGCTCAATGGGCGATCAGTGCGAACTCAAGCCGGCTTCAGATGGCTCGGCCGCTCGCGCAGGATAATGGTTTTCGTTTCCAAGAAGGGATGCAGGCCCTCCACGCCGCCTTCGCGACCGACGCCCGATTGCTTGAAGCCGCCAAAGGCAATGGTGAAGTCGGTCAGATGCCCGCTTTGGCCTACGGTGCCGGTGCGCAAGCGGCGCGCCACGCGATAGGCGCGATCAGGATCATCTGTGAACACCGCGCCGTTCAGACCGAAGATGCTGTCATTGGCAAGCTTGATCGCGTGCTCTTCGTCATCGGCGGGAATGACCGCAAGCACCGGCCCGAAGATCTCCTCCTGGGCGATGGTGGACCTGTTATCGACGTTGGCGAACACCGTTGGTTCGACGAAGAAGCCGCGATCAAGATGCTTCGGGCGGCCGCCGCCGGCGACCACCTTGTAGCCCTCCTCGCGCCCCTTCGCGATATAGCTCTCGACGCGATCCCGCTGGCGCCGCGTCGCCACCGGCCCCATCTGAGTATCGGCGGCAAACGGGTCGCCAACCTTCACCTTCGCAAACGCGGCGGCCAGCGCATCGGTCAATTGCTGCTGGCGATCCCGCAGCACGATGATGCGCGTCAGCGCCGCGCACACTTGTCCCGTCATGTCACAGCCGCGCTCGGCGAGCGTCTTCGCCGCACGCTCGACATCGCAATCGTCGAGCACGATCGCCGCCGATTTGCCGCCCAGCTCCAGGGTGTATCGGCCGATGCGCTCCCCCATGATCGAGGCGATACGTCGTCCGGTGGCGCTGGAGCCGGTGAAGGCGATCTTGTCTATGTCCGGGTTACGCACGAGCGCTTCTGACGCTTCACGATCCGCCGTGACGACATTGAGCACGCCAGGCGGCAAGCCCGCGGCGGCGGCCGCTTCCGCCAGCAACAGGGCGTGGCCGGGCGCTTCTGGTGAGGCCTTCAGAACCACCGTGCATCCGGCGAGCAATGCAGGCGCCACCTTGAAGGCGGCGATCATGATCGGCCCATTCCAAGGAATGATGGCGCCGACAACGCCCACCGGTTCGCGCACGAGCAAGCCGAGCTTCGCGCCGGTTACGGTTTTGTGTTCTTCCTCGAACGGAAATGACTCAGCCAGGCTGGCGTAATAGCGAAAGAAGCCGCCGGCGCCGGGTGAATAGGCCGACGACATCGAATAGAGAATGCCCATCTCGTTGGGCCAGATCGATGCAATATCGGGCGCGCGTTTGTTGAGCTCGTCGGCCAACGCAATCATGTAGCCAGCGCGGTCTTTGTGCGACATCCGCGGCCACGGTCCGTTGTCAAAGGCTTCGCGGGCGGCGGCGACAGCGCTGTTCACATCAGCGACCTGCGCGCTGGCGACACGGAAATAGAGTTGCTCGGTTGCGGGAGAGATCACCTCGATCTCCGCGTCCGTCGATGGCTTCACCCACGCGCCATTGATGTAGAAGCGGTTCGGGTGCTGCAGCGGAACGGCATTCGTCGCCATCTTCTTCCTCCACGCCGAACCCAACCCGGGCCGCGCGACGGATCGGCTGCGTTTATGTGCGATTATCGCCCGGTTGTTCTATTATCATCCAACCGGCGCGGGATTTTGGCAAGCCGCTTTCTCCCGGGCGTCCGCTGCCGCAGGGACGGCGATAGTCAGGGCAGAAACGTGCTGAGCTGCGACTTCACATCGAGCAGACGCGGCAAATACTCGTCGCGTAGCTTTTCAACCGAAACACGCGCGGCCAACACGCCAACCGTGATCGCCGCCACAGTCTTGCCGGAGAGGTTGTTGATCGGCACGGCGATGGAACGCGCGCCAACTTCAAGTTCCTGATCAATGATCGAATAGCCGGCGGCGCGCACACGCGATAACTCAGCCATCAAATCGTCCAGGCGCGTAAGGGTTTTCTCGGTCAATGCCGGCCGCTCACTGGTTCGCAGAATGGCGCGGCTTTGCTCAATCGGCAGCGCCGCCAGCAGCACTCGACCGAGCGACGAGCAAAACGCGGGCAACCTGCTGCCAGCGTGAAGGCCGGTGCCCATGATGCGGTGGTGCACGGCGCGCGCGATATAGACGATCTCAGCCCCGTCGAGCACGGCGGCAGAGCAAGACTCACGCAACTCGTCGGCCAGCCGATCGAGAGTCGGCTGGATCAGGCGGGGCAGCGACGCCGCGAGATAGGAATGTCCAAGCCTGAGGATACGGGGCGTTAGTTCAAAATAGCGCCCATCCGTGGTCGCATAGCCCGCCTCGACGAGGGTGAGCAGGCAGCGCCGCGCCGAGGCCCGGTCGAGTCCGCTGAGACGGGCGACCTCCGCGATCGTCAGCGCGCTCCGGCCTCGGCCAAAGGACTCAATTACCGAGAGCCCCTTAGAAAATCCGCCCATTCTATCAACGCCTTGGAGGTAGCGTCCGGTCGTTGACGCGGCCTCCTTGTCAGCGGCGGGCTTTGCGGTGCGGCTCGTTTTCACGGTGCTATTTGGCATCTGTCCCTGCGGAGATTTGTGCGATTGTTGCACAAATTCGCGAGAAAGCACAAGCGCCGGCATTCGAAACGCTATTCCAATATCGCGCATATGTGCGAAATTTTACGGCCGCTCATGGATGCATCCGCTCAACTTCTCGCCTTGGAAGCGATCCGCGCGCTAAAGGCGCGCTACTTCCGATGCGTCGACACCAAGGATTGGTCCGGCCTGGCGTCCGTGTTTGCGCCGGACATCGCCTTCGACCGAACCGTAGGCATGGCTGTGCAAGATCCTTGGACTGGCCAGTGGACTCCAGCCATCCCGGATGCGCCCGTCATCGTTCGCGGCCGCGACGCGGTGATGGCGATGGTGCGCGGCGCGATCGAACACGTGCGCACGGTGCATCACGGCTTCATGCCGGAAATCGAAATTGAAAGCGTCGACACAGCACGCGGCGTCTGGGCCATGCGTGACGAAATTTACGACAGGTCCGGGCGCCTGATTGTCAGCGGCAGCGGCCACTATCACGAGACCTACGAATGTCTCCCCTCGGGATGGGCAATCAAGACATCGAAACTGACGCGGCTGTGGCTCACCTACGGCGACGGCGGACGCGACATCTGAATTTGGGAGGCGAGATTGGACCTGGGACTTCGCGGCCGGCGCGCCGTCGTGTGCGGCGCCAGCAGCGGCATCAGCCGCGCGGCGGCCCATCGGCTTGCGGCTGAAGGCGCGATCGTCACGCTGGTGGCGCGCACCGAGGACAAGCTTGCCACGGCCGCAAGCGAAATAGCAGCCGATACGGGAGCGGAAGTCGACTACGTCGCCGTCGACCTTGCCACGCGCGATGGACGCGCGCGGCTGCTGGAGGAGCGCCCTGTCGTCGATATACTGGTCGCCAACGCAGGCGTACCACAACGCTTCGCTTCATTTCAGACGTTGACCAAGGAAGATTGGGACTACTGGTTCGAGTCGCACTTTTTTTCCGCGCTGGATCTGATCTACGGCTACGCTCCAGGGATGATGGCGCGAAAGTTCGGACGCATCGTCAACGTGTCCGTGAACTTCATCAAATTCCCGCAGGTGAACGCCGGCCACTCACACGCGGCGCGGCTGGCGCTCGCGGGTGCGATCGCAGCACTCGTCCGCGAACTCGCGCCCCACAACGTCACCATAAACAGCGTCCTGCCAGGGTTGATCGACACCCCGGCGCTGCGCCGAGCTTTGCAGGAGCGCGCCGCCGCTCGCGCTGTGCCCTATGAAGACATCGTCGCTGAGGTTTGCCAGCGCACCGCGGCCGCGCGCCTGTGCTCCGCCGAGGAAGCAGGCGACCTCATCGCGATGTTCTGCGCAGCGCAGATGGGCTACGTCACCGGCCAAAACATCATCAACGACGGCGGCGCATTCCAAGGTCTGTTCTAGGTCTTCTCAGCGCGCCAGCGCGCGGCGGCGGCCTCTTCGGCTGCGATGGCGCTTTCCATCGCTTCGCCCTCGTCGAGCAACGCCATCTCGCGCGTGAGCAAACGCCGGTCCACGGCGCTGATCGCGGTGCAAAGCGCGAGGCAGCGCGTGAGCAAGGCCGGCGGCTCGACGACTTCGTTGACCAATCCCCATTGAAGCGCCGTCCCAGCGTCTATGGGCGACGCTGTCAGCATCATTTGCCGCGCCCGGCGCACGCCGATGGCGCGCGGCAACAGAGCCGTCATGCCCCACGCGGGAAACAGCCCCACTCTCGCGTGCGTGTCGGCAAACGTTGCCCGCTCGCTTGCGATGATGAAGTCGCAGCTCAGCGCAATTTCCAATCCGCCGGTGACACAAGGCCCATCGACCGCGGCGATGACAGGTTTTCCGAATGCACGAAGCGCCTCTCCAGGGTGCGGCCGCACCATCGGCGCGGGCCGGGCGCGGCTCTCCTTAATATCGACACCGGCGCAAAAAGCGCCGGCAGCGCCAGCAAGGATAAGCGCGTCGACATCGTCGTTGGCATCGGCATCCGCCAGCACCGCCGCCAGCGCACGACGCATATCGCGTGTCATGGCGTTGCGCGCTTCGCTCCGATTAAGCACGACAATGCGAGTCTTGTTGCGCGTCAGAACCACAATAGGGCTGGATTGGCCGGCGACGAGGAGATCAACATCGCCGGCGCCGTTGTCGTCCACATGTGCGACGCAGAGCTCAGTCATCTAAAACCCCTCGCGCCGTTCCACGCATATCGCCCAGTTCACAGGCGGCGACGTACTCCTCGCGTAGCCGCGCCGCCAAGGTCGCGACGGTCGGAATATCCCGGATTAACTCCACGCCGTGTCCCGCGCTCCAAATATCGCGCCACGGGCGCACGCCGTGTGGCAAGTGCTCGTAGCTGCGCGGCGCCGCCACAACCGGCAAGTCGTCCGGGTCGAGTCCATGATCGCGCAAAGAAGGCGCCAACCAATTCGCCGCCACGCCGGAAATGCGCGGCGTATAAGTGATGTCGTCCGCGCGGGCGTTGACGAGCATCGCCTTATAAGCCGCGGGGGCCCGGGACTCCGCGGTCGCGATGAAGCGTGTGCCGAGATAACAAAGATCAGCGCCTAACACTTCGGCGGCGCGGATCGCCGCGCCGTTCGCGGCGGCGCCGGCCATGATGATCGTGCCGGAAAACATCTCCCGCACGCGCGGAATGAGCGCGAATGGGCTGAGAGAGCCGGAATGCCCGCCTCCGCCGGCGCCAATGCAGGTAAGTCCGTCAACACCAACCGCGATCGCCTTTTCCGCATGCGCGATCGTCACGATGTCGTGGAACACCCGCATGCCGCGCGCATGCGCGCGCGCCGTCAAAGCAGCAGGATTGCCCATTGCGCTGACAATGACATCAACACCGTGTTGCGCACACAGCGCAAGATAGAGATCGATCTCCTCATCCGTGCGGCGGCCGGAAAGATTGACGGCAAGCACGCCGCACAGATTGCCGTTTGCCGCGGCCGCCGCCCTTTTACGATGCTCACCGATCTGCGTGAGCCAAGCCGCGAACTCCTCGATGTCGCGCGCATTGTGAGTGGGCAACCCCGCCATCAATCCGGCGATACAAGCTTCCGCCACCAGTTCGGGGCCGCTCACCATCATCATCGGCGCGCAGAATGCGGGGAGCGTAAGCCTTCGCCGGATATCAGGATCGAGCATCTGTACGCGCTCAGGTCAGCAGCGGCAGCGGGCGCTTCTCGAACGCAGTCACGACTGCTCTCTTCTCTTGAAGGCGCCCATCTTCCGTCTCCCGGTGCGATTATCGCTCAAATTGCTCGAATATCCGGCCAGCCTATGGAGCAGCGGGCGCCTGTCAACGCATCGACGTGCAACTTCGCACGGATGCGCGATATTCGTTCACGACGTCAGACGATCATGGTACCTTCGCAGTCTCGAACCGGTCAGAAGCGAGCTCCGAGATGTCCAAGATTTTCCTGACCTGCGCCGTCACCGGCAATCACACCACGCGCCAGCAGCACCCGGATCTGCCGGTGACGCCCAGCGAAATCGCCGAAGCGTGCCTGGGCGCGGCGGAGGCCGGCGCGGCGGCGGTGCATATTCATGTGCGCGATCCGGAAACGGGCCGCCCGTCCATGGACGTGCAGCACTATGCCGACGTCGTCGATCAAATCCGCCGGCACAATAAGGCGCTGGTGATCAATCTCACCACCGGACCAGGGGGCCGCTTTCAGCCGTCAGAGCATGACCCGGTCGTGCCTGGACCGCGCACGAATCTGCTCGTGCCCGAGAGGCGCGTGCAGCACATCGCCGAACTCAAACCAGACATCGCGACGCTCGATCTCAACACCATGGTGTTCGGCGGCGAGGTTGTCATCAATACGCCGGCGAACATCCGGAGAATGGCAAAGGTAATGCGTGAGGCCGGCGTCCGCCCGGAACTTGAACTATTCGACAGTGGCGACATCGTGCTGATGAATGACCTCATCGCCGACGGCACGCTCGACACGCCGCCACTGTGCTCGCTGGTGATGGGCATCAAGTACGGCTTTGCGCCAACCATTGAGATGATGTTGCTGGCGCGTTCGTTGCTGCCAACGGGATCGCACTGGACCGGCTTCGGCACTGGCCGACACGCTTTTCCCTTGCTCGCGCAAGCTGTGCTAGCGGGCGGCAATGTACGCATCGGTCTCGAAGATGCGGTCTTTCTCTCAAAGGGCGTGCTCGCGCCTTCCAACGCAGCGATGGTCGTCAAAGCGCGGCGCCTCGTTGAGGACCTGGGCTCGGAGCTTGCGACGCCCGATGAAATGCGGGCGCGGATCGGGTTGAAGCACTAGTCGAAGCGAGTCACCGTCGGGGCGTCATTCCAAATCGTCCGATCCGGCAGCGGCCGCAGAAAGCTTCGATCGAGCGCTTGGATAGACGGGCATCCAATCGCCGAAAGCGTGGCCGCGACCCCGCGCTGGAACAAGCGCAATACCGAAGCCACGCCCGCTTCGCCGCCCGCCGCAAGTCCCCAGAGATACGGCCGTCCAATCAGCACCGCCTTCGCGCCGAGCGCACAGGCGCGCACGACGTCAGCGCCGCGACGCACACCGCCGTCCAGCAGTACGTCAATCTTATCCGCGACTGCTTCCGCGATCTCAGGCAGGACGCTGACGGCCGCGGGCACGCCGTCAATCACCTTGCCGCCGTGATTGGATACCGAAATGCCGTCGGCGCCACATTCAAGCGCGCGCCGCGCATCGGCGACGCGCATGACGCCTTTGATCAACAGCGGCCCGTCCCATTGCTTGCGGATCCAGGCGACGTCGTCCCATGTCGGCGGCGTCGCCGTCAGCAACTTGCCGACATCGCCGACCGCCATGGCGCCGCCGTCAGGCGACGGCGGTGCGTTCGGGCAATTCATAGTCAAACCGCCGGCCAAGAGCGCCAGAAGCCAGCCTGGCCGGTCCCACACTTCCGGCAGGAAGGCGATGGCGTTGGCCAGATCGGCTTTCGACGGCAAGGCGCGGCTGATGCGATCGAACGGCGTGATGGCCGAAAGATCGATGGTCAACACCAACACGCGGCAACCAGCGGCGCGCGCCAGCTCAATGCTGGCTTTGACGCCTTCACGGCCGTTGATCATGTAGATTTGAAACCAGGTGTCGTCGTTCTGCGCGCAGATGTCGCGCGCCGGCGCGCCACTCAGATGACTGATCGCGATCGGTATCCCCGCCGCGTGAGCGGCGCGCGCGGCGCCAGGCTCGGCGTCCTTATGGACGATGCGGATGAAACCGGTCGGCGCGATGACGACAGGCATGGCGATCTCGCGGCCGAGCACCTTGACTTTCGTCTCAGCGCGCTTGATCGCTTCGCCGAGATGCGGATCGAATAGAACACGGCCGAAGGCCAATTCGTTGGCGCGGACTGTGCGCTCGTTCTCCTTGCCGCCTTCGATATAGTGAAACACTGCCGGCGGCAGGCGTCGCCGCGCCAGCTTCCGCGCATGCTCGACACTCGAAATTGTCACGCTCATGTGCGCTGCGGACCCGCGGGCGCGGCGGCGGCGACGAGTTCCTTCATCGGCTGAGCGGTGTCGCGGATCAGGTCCGGCGCAATGGTGCGTCCGGTCTGGATCAGCATCTTGGCGCCGAGGAATTCCGCCGGTTTGTTGACCGCATCCACAGCGATGATGCGTCCGCCTTTGTAGTAGAAACACGCAAACGTCCGCTCCGACGGATCGCCGCGCATGACGATCTGGTCGTAGCCCTGAAAGAGGCCGGCGATCTGCAGTTTGAGATCATATTGATCAGACCAGAACCAGGGCGTCTCGACCGCTGCCTGTTGTCCCAACAGCGCGGCGGCGACGATCTTGGCGCCCTCGACCGCGTTGTGCACGCTCTCGAGCCGGCACGTGCGATCGAAATGCGCGATTGGTCGCGCCGCGCAATCGCCGATCGCGAAAATATCGGGGTCAGAGGTTCGGCACTGCGCATCGGTGACAATGCAATTGTCGACTTGCAGAGCGCATGCTTCGGCAAGCGCCGTGTTCGGCGTGACGCCGATGCCGGCGATCACAATATCGGCGGCGATCTTCTCGCCACTCGCCAGCACCACCGCCTCGACCTTGCCCTCCCCGATGAGCCTTTCGGGCGTCGCCCCCAGCAAGAAGCGCACGCCTTGCCGCTGGTGCTCCGCAAGGAAGAACGCCGACATCTCGGGGCTGGTCACGCGCGCGAGCGGCCGGTCAGCTGCTTCAATAACGGTGACGTTGAGCCCGCGCTTGCGCGCCACCGCCGCGGCTTCGAGTCCGATATAGCCCGCGCCGATTACCACGAGCGACGCGCCGGGCCGGAATGCGGCGCGCATGGCATCCACGTCGGCCGCGGTACGCAGCACGTGAACGCCGTTCAGCGCCGCGCCCGGGAGCGTCAGACGCCGCGGCGTTGCGCCAGTCGCAATCACCAAGGCGTCGTAATCGAGCGCGCGTCCACCATCGAGACGCACGCTCTTCGTCGTGCGATCCACGGCGACGACACGCGCGGATGGCAGGAACTCTATTCGTTCGTCAGCATATTTTTCGGCGGGCCGCAGCAGGAGACGATCGATGGAAAGGTCGCCCAACAGATAGGCTTTCGACAACGGCGGCCGCTGATAGGGCGGCATCGGCTCTTCGCCGATCAGCACAATCGCGCCTTCAAAACCGCCCTGCCGCAAACGCTGAGCGGTCTCTCCTCCAGCCTGACCGGCCCCTATAATGACGACGCGCGTCATACGTTCTTCATCAGCGCGACATCAGCCCATGCGTCCAGACACTGCTGCATTGAACTGAGCTTGCCGCGCGCGCCGGACAAAGCATCTTCACCCACAAGTAGCCGCTGCGGCGGTTCCGGTGCGACGATGGCAGCCCAGACCGCCGCGGCCGCTTTGTCCGGGTCGCCGCCATTGTGCGGTCCGTCTGTTTGCATCCACTCACGCAAGCGCCCCACCGTGTCGGCGTAGGCATCCATGGCGGGCGACATCCGCGTGCCCTCGACGAACCTGGTTTTGAACGAACCCGGCTCGACGATGATGACTCGGATGCCGAAGGGCGCCAGTTCGCCCGCAAGCGTCTCGCTCAAACCCTCAACAGCGAACTTGCTTGCGCAATAATTCCCGGCCCCGGCCATACCCACAAAGCCCGCCAGTGATGAGAAATTGACAATGCGGCCGTCGCGGCGCGACCGCATCGATGGCAAAGCGGTGCGGACCACATTCATCAGACCGAACACGTTCACTTCGAACTGCGCACGCGTTTCCGCGTCGGACGTTTCCTCGATCGCGCCGAGCAATGCATAGCCTGCACTGTTGATCAGCACGTCCACGCCACCGAAACGTCCGGTGGCCGCCGACATCGCGGCGGCAATCTCGGCGGGCTTGGTAACGTCCATCACCGCGATTTCGGCGCCCGCCGCCTTCAGCGCCTGCAAAGGTTCGCTCCTCCGGCCCGTCGCGAAGACGCGTTCGCCGCGCGCCAGCGCTAATCGCGCGAGCGACAAACCAAGGCCACTGCTGGCGCCGGTGACGAACCAGACCCGCCCTTGGCGTGCGCTACTCATTCCGCGCCTCCCACAGCGGCTGCGGGGCGTGCGCGGGCGCCAACTTGATAAAGAACGGCGGACACCACCATGAGCACACCGACGCCGAGATAAGTCGCGTCGTAGCCGACCAAATGATAGAGCGGCACGTAGATCATCGGCGCCAGAAATCCGGCGAAACAATTGAGCGCGGTGGCAAGTCCGATGCCGTGCGGCGCAATCTTCTCATCGCACCCATTCATCGCGCTCACGAAAGCCGCGGGAACGCCGATGCCAACGCCGAGACTGCCCACGCCAACACCCAGCGCCGTCATTGGCAAGGTCGTCGACGCTCCAAAGCATGTCGCGCCCACCGCGAAACAACCAAGCGCCAGCGCGATGGAGTTGTGGAGGCCAATACGCGCTTCCAACGCGCCGAACGACACGTTGGCGATGCCGATAATGATGGGCGAAATAACCAATATGCGAGCGATGAGATCGGGGTCGCTGAAACCGCGCGAATTCAGCAGAAACGTGGTTTGGACAATGAAGAGATTGCCAACGAGAACCAGCACCAGGATGAGCGCATAGGCCGGCGCCAGACGACGAGCTGCGACGGCCAACTCGCCAAGACTGAAACTCACCTGAGGGCGAACCGGCGGAAACCGCGCAAATACAACGAGCGGCACGGTGACGAGGGCCAGCAGCGCGTGCACAGCGAATGGCGCGCGCCACGACACCTGCGCCGCTATCGCCGCGACAGAAAGAAAGATCACCGCGCTTCCAGCCGCTGTCGCCAAGCCGAATCCGGTCATGCGAGGGCGCGCGCGCGCATCGTAACTCATGCCGATCGCGACGGTGCAGGCCCCAAGCAGCATGCCGGCGCCTAAGCCCGTGGCAAAGCGGGACGCCAGCAACAGGCGAGCGTCGTCGATAATGAATCCCAGCGAGCCCAACGCAGCGAAGATCAGCCAGCCAACCATGAGGGTCGTTCGCAGGCCGAGCCGCGCCACTGACAGGCCGGCAACGAGGCCGCCAAATCCCGTTCCGAGGATAGCCAGACCGACGCTCATCTGCGCTACCCATTCGCCGGCGCTACCGCCGCCGAAATGCTCGGCGATCCTCGGCAGGATCGGCGGCAATGCGTCGTAGATCATTGCCGGCGCCATGTAGCCGGCGAGCACCGCCAGCGTGGTGACCATGGTGGGACGGCTTAGGTCACGCTCGCTTGTTGCAGCCGCAGACGGATCTTTCTCAAAAACTTGCATGCGCGCTCCGGGCCTCCTGGTGTACGGGCCGATTTAGGGGTGCGCAATCTCTGTTCCATATGTGCGATATTCGCTCGTCGTCGATTATGGCCCTTCTGGTCGTTTACCGCACACCCCTTGCGCCGCGGCCATCGCGCCCGCAATGTGCGGCCGCCGCGGATAGCAGCGGTCAGCAACGCAACGTTCGATGTCGACAAAAGTATTCCCCTCTCCCCAGGCCGCGCTCGACGGACTCCTCTTTGACGGGATGACGCTGATGTCGGGCGGCTTTGGCCTGGTTGGCAATCCGGAGAGCCTGATCCCCGCAATCCTGGAGAGCGGCGTGAAAGACCTCACCGTGATTTCCAACAATTGCGGCGCCGACAAGTTCGGCCTGTGGCTGCTGCTGAACAACAGTCAGATCCGCAAGATGGTCTCCTCCTACATCGGTGAGAACAAGTTGTTCGAACAACTCTATCTCTCCGGCGAGCTTGAGCTTGAACTCACTCCGCAGGGCACATTGGCCGAGCGCATTCGCGCCGGCGGCGCCGGCATTCCCGCTTTCTATACGCCGACGGGAGTCGGCACGGTCGTCGCCGAAGGCAAGCCCGTGGAAGAATTCGAAGGACGCATGTACGTGCGCGAGAGGTGGCTGCGCGCCGACCTCTCCATTGTCAAAGCCTGGAAGGCGGACCCGGAGGGCAACCTCGTCTTCCGCAAGACCGCGCGGAATTTCAATCCGATCATGGCGGCGGCAGGAAAAGTCACGGTCGCTGAAGTCGAATATATCGTCGAGGCTGGCGAACTGGACCCTGACGCCATTCATACGCCCGGTGTTTACGTCGATCGCATCGTTCTGAGCACGATCAACGAAAAGCGCATCGAACAGCGCACGACACGCTCGCGTTCGGAGGCGGCCCAATGAGCTGGACGCGCGAACAGACAGCCGCGCGGGCCGCACGCGAGCTGAAAGACGGCTATTATGTCAATCTCGGCATCGGCATCCCGACTCTCGTCGCCAACTACATTCCCGCCGGCGTACGGGTAACGCTGCAATCCGAGAACGGCATGCTCGGCATGGGTCCGTTCCCGTTCGACGACGAGATCGATCCTGATCTCGTCAACGCAGGCAAACAAACGATCACGCAGCTGCCGACCTCAAGCTTCTTCGACAGCGCACAAAGCTTCGCCATGATCCGCGGCGGCCACATCGACGCCGCGGTGCTGGGCGCGATGGAAGTCTCGGAGACCGGGGACATTGCCAACTGGGCGATCCCGGGAAAGATGGTCAAAGGGATTGGCGGGGCCATGGATTTGGTCGCCGGCGTCAAGCGCGTGATCGTCGTGATGGATCACACCAACAAAGCAGGCGAGTCGAAGGTGCTGCCCAAATGTACGCTGCCCCTCACCGGTGTGGCGTGCGTCGATCTCATCATTACCAATCTGTGCGTCCTGGCGGTCTCGCGCGAGCAGCGGGGCCTGCGGGTGCTGGAATGCGCTCCAAACGTCACGCTCGACGAGGTCCGCGCGAAGACCGAAGCGCGGCTGCTGGTTTGACGGCGGGACCCAGCATGACTCTTGTCGCCCTCGCCGCCCATGGACCGAACGACCCCGCGTTCGTTGAGGCGGAGTGCGGCGAAGCGATGTCCTTCGCCGAACTTGACGCCGCCTCAGCGCAGCTGGCGCGCGTGCTCAGAGGCAAGCTCGCGATCGGCGATCGCGTCGCCGTGCTGCTCGACAACGGTCCCAGCTTCAGTGTCGCGACATGGGCTTGCCGGCGCGCGGGCCTCCGGTTGGCGCCGGTGAATTGGCACCTCACTTTTCAGGAGGCCGCTTACATCGTCGACAACAGCGACGCGCTGGCGTTGATCACGACGCCGCGACTGGCCGAAATCGCCAGCAAGATCGCCGCGGACAATTTGCGTTTACGGCTTCGCATTTCGGACGCCGCGCCATTCGATCGATTCGAGAGCCTGGCTGCGCTAATCGAACGCGAACCGAAATCGCCCCTCCAGGATGAGACCGAGGGCAACCTCATGTTCTACTCCTCCGGCACGACCGGGCTTCCGAAAGGCATTCTCAGGCCGCTACCCGACGCGCCCTTCGGGACGCAGACGAAGCTCGAAGTCATGATGTCCGCGCTCTACGGCTTCGATACGGACACACGCTTTTACGCGCCCGCCCCGCTTTATCACGCAGCGCCTTTGGCCTGGACGATGGGCGCGCAAATGCTCGGCGGCTGCGCCTACATACCCAAGCGCTTCGACGCCGAGCAGGCGCTGGCGCATATCGAGAAATATCGCATCACGCACGCCAAGTTCGTGCCGACGCATTTCGTCCGCATGCTGCGTCTGCCGGAGTCCGTGCGCCGCAAATACGATCTTTCCAGCCTGCGATTTGTCATCCACTCAGCCGCCCCGTGCCCAGCCGACATCAAGGAAGCCGTCATCGCCTGGTTCGGACCTATCGTTCACGAATATTATTCGATGAGCGAAGCCGGCGGCTTCACCGCAATCAACTCCAATGAATGGCTGGCGCACCGAGGCTCGGTCGGCCGCTCGCTGCGCGGCAAAGTGCACATCCTTGACGATGACGGACGCGAACTGCCCGCCGGCGAGGTCGGCCACATCCATTTCGAAAACGCTGAGCGCTTCGAGTATCACAAGGCGCCCGAGAAGACGGAGGCGTTCTTCAACGCCGCGGGCTGGTCGCGCCCCGGCGACATGGGCTGGCTCGACGCGGACGACTTTCTCTATCTCGCCGACCGCGCCAGCCACATGATTGTCTCCGGCGGTGTGAACATCTATCCGCAAGAGATCGAAGCCGCACTGGCGGCGCACGAAGCGGTTCTCGACGCCGCCGTCATCGGCGTTCCAGACGTGGAATACGGCGAGGCGGTCAAAGCCGTCGTGCAACTGCAGAACAGCGCAAACGCCGGCCCGGCGATGGAGGCGGCGCTGATCGCACACTGCCGCGCAAGACTCGCTGCGTTCAAATGCCCACGCAGCGTCGATTTCGTCGACGCCTTGCCGCGCCTGCCAACCGGCAAGCTGCAGAAGCGCGAACTGCGCCAACGCTACTGGCCTGACTCCAAGAAGCTCATCTGACCCACAAAGGAGGAAACAACATGCACAAGATTATCATCGCGGCGCTTTCGATGGCGGTCGTATTCACGGCCGGCGCGCAAGCCGGTACGGTTGAAAATTCATTCGGGCACACAGTCGTCTCGCGCACCGCCGACGGCCAGGAGTCGCGCTGGCAATATTTTCCGGACGGCACCTACACGATGACGATGAACGACCAGACGACACGCGGCGCCTGGGCCTATGCCGACGGCCAGCTTTGCCTAACACCCGCGGGCGGCCAGCAAGTCTGCTACGCCGACACCGGCGACCATCATGTCGGCGACACCTGGACCATGCCAGGCGCGAACAACACCACGGTGACCATACGCATCGAGTAGAGCGCGGGCCGGTGGCGCGCCCTCAGCGCGCCACCCAGCCTCCATCCACGACGAGCGCCTGACCGGTGACGAAGCTGGCGCTGGCGCCCGCAAGATAAACCACCGCTTCCGCGATCTCTTCCGCTTCGCCCATGCGCCCCATCGGCGTCGCGGCGCGCAACGCTGCGATCTTCTCTGGGTCGGCCATATTCCTGGCGTTGATCGGCGTCGCGATGACACCTGGGCAAACGGCGTTCACGCGGATGTTCCGCGGCGCGTACTCGATCGCGGCCGCCTTGGTGAGCCCGATCACGCCGTGCTTAGCGGCGACGTAGGCGGGCACGTTCATCATGCCCACAAGCCCCGCAATCGACGCACAGTTTACGATCGCGCCGCCGCGCTCGCGCATGGCGTTGATCTCGTGCTTCATGCACCACCACACGCCGCGCAGATTGATGGAAACGACGCGGTCCCAATTCTCGTTGGAGCATTCCGCGGTTGGCGCGCGTTCGCCGTCGATCCCCGCGTTGTTGTAGGCCATGTCGAGCGCGCCGAAAGCCGAGACGGCCGCGGCGACGGCGGCGATGACGTCCGCCTCAACGCGAACGTCACAGCGGCAAAACCGCGCCACGAGGCCTTCCCGCGAAAGCGCGGCGACCAGGGCCTGCCCCTGCTCAGCCTGAACGTCAGCCACCATGACGGACGCGCCCCGCCGGGCGAACAAGGCCGCGGTGGCGGCGCCTATGCCCGAAGCGGCGCCCGTCACCAACACGGCGCGGCCCGTCAGATCGTGCGTCATGGCAAACCCGCCTCCAGCGATACGACGCCTCGCTTATAGGAGCGTTTCACCACACCTTGCGCGGAGAAAATGCGCGCCGCCGCATCACGACGATGCGATGGCGCTCGATCATGCTTCTACCATGCTTCTACCATTCCGGCGCGATAGTGACTCGAAGACCGTCCATGCCTTCGCTCAGCGGCACCGAGCAAGAGAGCCGAGAATTGGCGCGCCGGTCGTCGCGCACAAAAAGGAGATCGTCCTCCTGGCTGGACATTGCCGGCAGGCGCGGCATGTCGCTCTCGTCGACATACACATGGCACGTGCCGCACGAGCAGCAGCCGCCGCAACTGGTCAGCGCATCGACTTCCCCGGCGCCGCCGGCCATCAGCGCCGCCTTGAGCGACTGGCCCGGGCTCGCTTCCACCGCTTTTTGTTCGCCCGATCGTAGCGTGACATTGATGCGCATCATTTCCCCCCGCGTGTCCATTCCAACGGCAACGACTGCAGCGACATGACCTGCCCCGCGCGCCACACAAGGCGTCCGGTCTCAGGAATGCGGAACGAGGGAATGCGCTTCAGCCATTCTTCGGTGAAGACCTTCATCTCGGCGCGCGCGAGCACATTGCCGATGCAGGTGTGCGCGCCGGTCGAGAAGACCAGGTGCTCGCGCCGCGGCCGGTCGATATCGAAGCGCTCCGGGTCCGGATTTTTTCTGTCGTCGAGACCGGCGGCCGGCAGGGCGCACGAGACCATGTCGCCTTCGCGCATGTGCACGCCGTCGATGTCGACGTCCTTCTTGACGATGCGCGTCTGATGCACGACCCCGAAGCAACGCAGCGACTCCTCGACAAAGTCGGGAATGCGCGAGGGATCGGCCACGAGACGCGCCTGCAGCGGCGCATCCTCCGCGAGATGGCGGAAGGAGAACGTCAGCGCGTTGGCGACGGTGTCGAGACCGCCCAGGAAAAGCAAGAAGCCGTAGGACTCCACTTCCGCGTCCGTCAGCGGACGGCCGCGCACGCTCTCCTCCATCAGCTTGCTCAGCAGATCCTCGCCCGGCGTGGCCCGGCGCGCGGCGATCATTTCGCGGATCACCGAGATGATCGTGCTTTGTAGTTCGAGATAACGCGCATTCGAGATCGGACTGAAATATTCGTGCACGATGCCGCGGAATTCGTCGAAGCGCTCGCGCGGCATCGCCATGAAGTCCATGAAAACCGAGACCGGAAACGCGGCACCCAGCCGCTCGCTGAAATCGCACTCCCCCGCCGCGATCACTTCATCGATCAGTTCGTTCGCCCGCTTTCTGAGCTCCGGCTCAAGCGCGTCCACGAACTTGCGATTGACGTGCTTCATCAGCGCCGCGCGATAGCCCGCGTGCTCCGGCGGATCCAAGTTCAGCGGCAACATCACATTGTCGCTGTTGGATTTTGGGATCGTCAGCTCCTTGCTGGAAAAATGCTCGGCGTCGCGCAGGATCGACGCGATGGTGTCGAAGCGCATCACCACCCAATGACCGCCATTGCGGCACGTGTAGAAAATCTCCGGCGCCTTCTGCTGCAGGGCGCGGTAGCCCTTGTGCGGGTCCTGCAGAAGATCTTTGTCCAGGAAGATGTCGAGATCGAAGACCTGATCGGGCTTCACGTGTTTCGGACGCTCGATGGTTGTATCCAGCGGCATGCAAGCCTCCCCTAGCTTTTCAGAATGTTTTCCAGGATCCCGTGGAAGCGGGCGATGTCCTGTTCCATGCCGCCCAGCACCATTTCCTGCACGACGCCCGTCTGCGCCGCGATGGTGCCGAGTTCGGCGACCCAGAAATCCTCTTCCATGGTGATGCGCTGCATGAGCGCGATCGACTTCTCGCACCGCGCCTTTTCGGCGTCGGTCTCGGGCATCTTGTCGACCAGCATGTAGTAATTGATGACGGTGCTTGTCGCCGATTGCGGCGACAGCAGCATGACGTTGATATAGGTGGGACTGGTGATGATGAGGCCGCCGGCCACGATCGTGTAGCTGAACACGCCAAAATCGCGGAAATCGGCGAAGGTCTCGACGCCTTGTCCGCGTTCGCGCTTGTAACCGACGCGCGCCGACGACTGCAGCAGGTTTTCGCCGATCTCGACGCAAGCAGTGGAGCGATCCACGAACATGGAGCCGAGTGAATCGCGGTGCAGGCGCGCGATGTGATAGTTCTCGAGGAAAGCATCGTGCACCAGCTTCCAGTTGGCCGGTATCTCCACGCGCATCTTCTTGTAGATGATCTGCGACCCAAGGCCGATGGCGTCGAACTCCGGCGCCAATTCGTTCTCGACCGCTTTGAAATCGGCCTTTGCGTTCGGATCGAGATTGACCCAGATGAGACCGCCCGCCTCGACGCACTGCAGCGCCTTCAGTTTGTGCTTCTTCTTGTCGAGCCCGGGAAACACCTCTTCGCGCGGCACGCCGATCAGCTCACCCTTCATGCTAAACGACCACGCATGGTAGGGACACGTAATGAGGGCGCCGGCTTTCGCTTCGACCTCATCCGACAAGCGCACGCAACGGTGCGTGCACACGTTCATGAAAGCGTGGGCCTGACCATCATCGTCGCGCGTTAGCAGCAGCGGCACGCCATAATCATTGTTCACCACATGCATGCGGTTTCGCGGCAGCGCGATCGACACCTCCACCGGCACCGGCCTGCCGCGAAAGAGCTTTCGCCGCTCCAGGTCGAAGCGGTCCGCATCGGCGTAAACACTGGTCGGTCGATAGCTCAGCGCTTTGGGAACGATGCTTGGGTCGCTATCCTCAAGGCTCGCCAAAATTTGCCGCTGATACTTGGTAAGACCGGGTTCCTTGCGCGTCGCCATAAGCGCCTCCTTGGCGCGCGATGGCATCACCAGGCCGGCGAGGCGGAATTGATCGAACTCAAACTTTTGGGGCGATTATCGCACATTGGTGCGGATGGCGCTTTTGTCGCAGCAAGCAGTGCGGCTCTTTGAGGACGGATCTGGCGCGGTTCGAACCAAGGCCGGCTTTCGCCGTCATTCTCTTACGTCGGACAACCCGGGACTGCGTCCGGCGATAGGTGATGCAGAGACGTGGGATCAGCATGGCGCGCCCTTCACGTCGCAACGAAACCATGCCTGATTACCAGCTTGCGGGGATGCGGTGCATTTTGCCTCGTAAGGGCTAAGGCAGATGAGGCACTTCACGTTTTGCGTCATCGCCATGCCTCAGAGTTGTATTCGATAAGCCCAGATCAGGGCAGCGCTCGCTCAAGTTCTGCGAAAGCGCCAGCCGACGCCCATTCGAACCTATTGCCAATAACGTAGAGGTTCTCCTGCGCACGCGTGATCGCGACATTGAGTTGGTTGGGGGGATTGCCCGCCCAATTGCGCGCGCCCTTCTGATGCGGCTCGGCCGCACCTAGCACCAAGAAGACCGTGTCGGCTTCTCTGCCTTGCACCGTATAGACTGTCCCCACGCGCTCGCTGACCCAGCGCCGCGGATCGCTTGCCCATCGGCGCAGGAAGTCCTGTTTCACCAGCAATTGCCGCAATTGTTGTGCGACGATCCGGAATGGCGAAATGATGTAGATGTCGGGTGAAGTCTCCGTCTCCGCGGCCACCAAGCGCTCAAGCTCACGCAACAAAGCTTGGCCTTCCGCCTCGCTCCATTTGTCTATCGTGCGGCCGGGGCGCACGTCGATCCATCGAGATTCTCCCAAGATGTTGCGGATCTCACTCGGCCGCTTGCCGCGGCCATTGACCATGATCCCTTCGTACGAGATCCGGTTGGAGAGCGAAAACATCGGCTCGGCGCAGCGCCTATGGACGAGAAGGGGCAAGCCGATCCACGCGTCTAGGGTTTCGAGGTGCGTACCCACCTGACATGCGGCGTCAGCCAAGGTCTGGACAGAGGCCACCAACGGGATGGCGCGGCTGGCGGCGATGTAGCGCTCGCTGTCGACGCCGCAATCGTTGGCGATAAGATCACAAAGCGCCGTCGGCAACGGCACCACCGGCGGCAGTTGCATCGGATCGCCGACCACCACGACCTTCCTCGCGCGCATTAGGGCGCCAACGGCAGACTGCGGCGCAGCCTGCCCGGACTCGTCGAGCAGCAAGAGGCCGATGCTCTCTTCAGGCAGGTACCCCAGCATGCGCTCGACCGACGCGTAGGTCGTCGATATGGCCGGCACAACGAGAAAGAACGTCGACCAAAGATCGCTCATGCGCTCGCGCACGCTCGCCGTCCAAGCTGATTTTCCGAAAAAGGTCCGAAACAGCAAATCCAGATTGTTGCGGATCGGTCCCGCAGCGCTTTCGATGAAAGCGCGGTGAACCTCCATGGCCTGCTCGAACATGAGACGACGCAAACGTTGAGTCTCAGGATCGAACCAAGCCGTGTCGCGTTGAAGATCTTCCGGCGGCCGATCAAAGAATGCCGCATCGGCGAAGCGATCGCCTGCGATGGCGTGAGCTGCCTCGAGTGCCGTCGTCGACGCCGTTAGGTCACGTGCTCGGCCGTCGGCAAACGTCTTGGCGTCTTCCTTCCGAGCAGCGGCCAGCTTCATTTGGCTTTGCTTCTCGGCGAACACCGCGGTTGCCGCCTTCATCGCGGCTTCCGCGCGCATGGCGCCGATGTCAGCAGCTTCGGTGCGTTCGCGCCATGACTGCATCTCTGCGCCGTTGAAGAAGCGCGCAAACATGCCGGGGGCCGCCGCGGCTGCTTGGCCCACCTCAACACGCGCACGATCGAGTGTGGCGCGCGCGTTGTGATGGGCCTCCTCTATACGGCTCGCGCCCAAATTTGCGTTGACCCATTCTTGCTCAGCGACAGCGAGCGCCGCGCGCGCAGCGTCGAGTTGCCCTGCTCTTGCCTCGCTCGCGCCGACCGCCGCGCGGCCGGCCGCCAATTGTGACAGGCGTTGTTGAAGCTCGGCGCGGGTCGCCTTGAATGCCTGTCGCGCCTTTGCCCAACTGGGTCTCGCCGGCGCGGCGTTGACCAACTCCACCAAGCGCGGCGCGCGCCGTTCGACGATGCGTCCCGTGTCGGGGTCCTTCACCTCGATACGCTGCGGCAAGCCGCTGAGTTCGAGTAAGTACGATCGAAGGCCGAAATCGAAATCCTTCCACGCACATTGGCTGAACGTGTAGCGATTAGACGAGTTGCCGAGCACGGCCGCCGCCAATCCCCAGGTCGTCTTGGCGGGATCGGCGCGACGCAGGCCGTGTTTTTTCTCTTCGGTATCGAGACCACGCGCCACGTTGTCGGAAATAGCTGAGAAGTATTCGAACGACGCGGCAAACTCCGCGGCGCCACGCTTTGGCAAAGCCTCACTGACGTTCTCGACCGCCTTGTTGTTCGAGGACGCGACGATGATTTCGAAGCCTTTCAGCTTCGAATCGACCGCGTGATGGCGGCATGGCGTCTGGTTGATCCGCTGGGTGTGACTCGTCTTGGAGAAAGCGTCCTCGGGACTTGCGAACTCGATCAACCGCTCAGCGCGTTCGACCACTTTGGCGGCGATGAGATCGCGCAGCAGCGTAGTCTTGCCAGTGCCTGGCGGGCCATTCACTGCCAAGAGATCGAGGCGTTCGCTCGCGTTGACAGCCGCCTGTTGAAGTAACACGAGGGGATGCCCTCCCTTCGATGGCCATGCGCCCAACGGCGTTGCGTTCGGCGCCAACATCTCGTCAGCGAGGATGTCGTTGCGCCTGACATCTTTCCGTGCAGTCGCTGTGGTTAGGCCCAGGTATTTCGCGAGAAGTTTCGGAACCGCACCACGCTCGACTGTTGCAAGCGCCCAAGCCAAGTCGTTCAGGAAGAAACTTCCCATCGGCGGCGGTTCAGGTGGCTCCTCCGCCCGAAACCAGTGATAGACGCGAATGGCGAAGTGCGGCTCGACGACGAGCTCGCTGGGCAATCGCAATTCCGCGATCAGCTTCTGGAACGCGTTCGCAACTATCTGGCGCGTCAGCGGGAGAACATCGCCCTCTTCCTCGTCGGTTCTGGTGATCCACGCCGTCACGGCCTCACGCAGACGTTCTTCGTGCTTGGGCCAATCGCTCAGGGCCTTCAGATTGCGTTCGAGCGCGAACGGCAAACCCCAGGCGAAGCTGGAGACAGAAACGCTATCCGCTCCGATCGGCACGCCCTTGTTGTCGAGCGTCACGATGCAGATGGGTGCATAGCCAGGCGTTGGGCCGCTATTTTCGTTGTAGTCCTTGAAGGCTGCGAGCAGCGCCGAGGTCGCCTCTTCCATCCGGACTGCGCCCAAGACGAGCTGATAGAAGAGACGCCTATTAGGACGCGCGGGTTCACCGCGCTCCCATGGCAGCGTTCCTTTGGCATCCAATTCCGCAATGCGATTTTCGGAGCCATCGGCGATGTCGCTTGGACGCCGATAAATCGACGCCGGCGACAACACTTCCATGGCGGTCCAAGCGCGGAGCACGCTCGCCGCATCGTCACGAGAAATGCCGGGCGATGCTGGCGGCGGGCTCGATCCGATCGCGTGGGGCTTTCGCCATGTCCCGTCACGCACTGGCGCGCGCGGCGGCGGCAATTCTTCGGCGCCAGCGGCCTCCTCTTCTGCGATGTCTGGTTCTGGCTCCGGCGTTGATTCTTCCGCCTCGATGGCGTCAGTCGCCTCGGGCTCGGAGTCCAGGCGCTTCAGGGTGCGCGTGATGGATGCTGCCAAGCGATTGTTGCGGGGCCGGTCCCGGCGCTCGGCGAGTTCGTCGAGACTGCTGTAGCTTTTGAACATCGCCCTCGGCTTTGGCCTCCAGGAAGATCTGCTCAAGGACGTCGATCGTGGCGTGCAAAAATGGGCGCGTCATTGGCATCCGTTGTCGCGCAACTTTGAGGACGACGGCCGGCGCGGTCAATCCGCGCCGTCACGCTACCGGCGTTTGTTGTCGCATCACGCAGCGCGATCACTGACTTCGGAAATGCCCGACTAAATCCGCTAGCGAGATCCTGCACTGGCAAAGCTCCTGCCTTTCGCCTTCCTAGCGCCCGACTTGGTGGCGCAGATTCTGGAGTGCCGGCGGCTACAGACGTTAACGCTAACAGCGAACCGCTGCCCCTCGACTGGGCGGGCCAGCGCGCTCGGTTTGCCTCGTTCGCCTGATGCAGGCGGCGGCGAATAGCTAACTTTCGATACGGCGAGAGAGACGGGCGCTCAGAAGCGCCATGTCGCGCTTTCACACCGCCACCATGCTGTCTCTGACCACCTGTTGTTTGGAATAGTGCCGCGAAGTTCGCCGCTTGCCGCGAGCGCGCCGCTTACGGCGGGCGCGTATAAAATGGATGGTGGACCCTAGCGGGATCGAACCGCTGACCTCCTGCATGCCATGCAGGCGCTCTCCCAGCTGAGCTAAGGGCCCATCTCACGGTGCGTTCGAACGAATCCGAACACCCCGCTTTTGGGAAGGGCGGAACCTAGTCCCCGCCCCTTTTGAGTTCAAGACGCGAAGCGCGCTTTAGCGGCTCTCGTCTTCGTCGTCGCCGCCGGAAATATCGCCGATCTCGTCTTCCGGGAACTCTTCTTCGTCTTCGAGCATCGGGACGGAATCATCGTCAGCGGCGTCATCGCCGAGGTCGGCCTCTTCCTCGGAGAAGCCTTCCGGCAGTTCGTCATCGTCCGACTTCTTGGTGTCGTCGGTATCGTCGTCATCGTCGGTTACAAGCGGTTCCGCGTCCGCCTCGGCGTCGATTTCAGCGGTTTCCTCGGACTCCTCGTCCTCTTCATCCTCATCATCGCCGGCGGCGCGGGCCTTCTTCGCCTTCAGATCCTCATCTTCATCGTCATATGCCGGATCGTTGGCGGTCACGCGGGAACGACCGCGGCGAGCGCGTACGCCCTCTTCGGCGGGGTCGAAGCTGGTGGTGCATTTCGGGCAAACGGCGGGTCGACGGTTCAAATCATAGAACTTCGCGCCGCAGCTCGGGCAGCTCTGCTTAGCGCCCAAATCGGTCTTGCCCAAAAGGCTCTCCTTCGTCTCGCCTGGGTGGCCTACCCACGCGGGGCGCTCGCTTGCCACCATCGGGCGCGCCTGTCAAAAGCTTTGTCCGCCCAAGGTTTTCGAGCGTCTTAAGAAGAGTTGCAGCCATGCGTCTCAAGGCGCGATTTGCAGGACCATTGCAGGGCAGCATCCGCCCGCCGGGGGATAAGTCGATCTCCCACCGGGCGCTCATTATGGGCGCCCTGGCGGAAGGCGAAACCCGAATCGAATGCCTGCTGGAAGGCGAGGATGTCCGGCACACGGCGGCGGCTGTCCGTCTGCTTGGCGCCAAGGTCGACCGGCGCGACGACGGCATCTGGACCGTGACCGGCGCGAACGGCTTTAGCCAGCCCAGCGAAACCATCGATTGCGGCAATTCGGGCACCGGCGCGCGGCTGCTTATCGGGGCGGCGGCGAGCTACAAACTAAGCGCACGGTTCGATGGCGATCAGTCCCTGCGTAAGCGACCGATGAACCGGGTGATTGCGCCGCTGTCGCAGATGGGCGCGCGCTTCGACAGTCCGCAAAACCGCTTGCCGCTGATCGTCCACGGCGGAGCGCTGAAAGGGATCACGTATCGCTCGCCGGTATCGTCGGCGCAGGTGAAATCCGCGGTGCTGTTGGCGGGGCTGCACGCCGAGGGCGAGACCGTGCTCATTGAGCCGGAGCGCTCACGCGACCACACCGAGCGGATGCTCGCGGTGTTCGGCGCGGACATCGATCGCGTCGAAGTCGATGGCGCCCTGCATCCGCGCGTACGACCCAGCAAACTCAAAGGCGTCAATATCTACGTGCCAGGCGATCCCTCGTCGGCGGCGTTTCCGGTGGCGGCCGCGCTTATCGTGGCAAAATCCGAGGTTCGGATTGAGGACATGCTGGTCAACCCTCTCCGGCTCGGCTTCTTCGAGACGCTGCTCGAGATGGGCGCCAATATTGTCTATGAAGAGCGCCACGATCCGATCGGCGAACCGATCGCCAATCTTGTCGTGAAAGCGTCAAAGCTGCACGGCGCGACGCCGCCGGCGAAACGCGCGCCGGCCATGATCGACGAATTTCCGATCCTCGCCGCGGTGGCGGCGTTTGCAGAAGGCGAAACACGCATCACCGGCGCCGCCGAATTGCGCGTGAAAGAAAGTGACCGGATTACATTGATGGTTGAAGGCCTGCGCGCGTGCGGCGTTGAAGCCGAAGAATTGCCGGATGGCCTGGTCGTGAATGGCCGCGGGCCCAAAAGCGTCCGCGGCGGCGCTGAAATCCGCACATTGGGCGATCACCGCATTGCGATGTCGTTCCTGGTGCTGGGGCTTGGGTCGAAAGAGCCGGTAACCGTCGATGACGCCGACATGATAGCCACCTCGTTCCCGGGATTCGCAGCCTTCATGCAGAATTTGGGCGCAGATATTGTCGGGCTTTAACGCGCGCTAAACCACGCTCCTACCGCGCTCCGTTAACGACATCTCTGCATACTCCGCGCAAAACAAGACGGGTGGGGCTATGCGTGCATCGATCCTGCGCGCGCTCATTGCGAGCGTGTGCGCATTCTGCGTTGTGGACGTTGCTGTGGCTCAGCAACGACCGGCGCCGGAAACCGATTGGATCGTGCGCGGCGAAGCCCTCGCCCGCCGGATTGAAGCCGGCAACCTTATCATCACCGACGATGTGAAGCGCCAGCGCGCGCTTTCGGCGCGCGGCCTCACGGACGAAGCGCGTCTGATGGCGCTCTACGATATGGCGGCTGACGAATACATCGCGTCGAACGCGGACGCGGCCGCAACGGCGCTTGCGGCGCTGGAGCAGGAAGCGCGCGCACAATCGAACGCGCGTTTCATGGCGATGGCCGGAATGCTGCGCGCGTACGCACCGGCGCTCGACGGCGATTACGTCGCCGCGCGTTCCAATCTCGCCGGCGCGCTGGCGACCGTCACTGACCCTTATGTGCGCGCCAGCGGTGAGCGTCTGCGCGCGTATGCGCTGACCGATTTGGGTATGTTCGGCAACTCGCTGGAAGCGGCGCGCGCCGGCCTGTTGCACCTGCCCGATACGCCGGAAACGCGCCCGTTGCGTTCCGGTTTGCACGACGCGATGGCCTACAATTCGGTGCGCGTCGGCGATTACGAGACGGCTCTGACCCACCTGGAGCGCACCGTTGAACTTGACACACTGGCGAGCCGCCCGATCGACGGCGCGGTCATCATCAACAACATTGCTGGCATGTTCGCACAAGCAGGCGCGGCTGAAGAATCCATCCGCCTGGCACGCATCCATCGCAACGTGGTGGGCGCGATCAACGACCCGACATCGCAATTCTTCACCGGGATGCTCTGCGCGCGCGTGCATTTTCTGGCCGGCGATTATCCGAGCGCCCTCCACTGCGCCGATGAAGCCGGCAAAATAGAAGGCGCGCCCGTTGAATACCTGACGCGGATGCTGGTGTATCGTGTGCACGCGCTGGCGCGCCTTGGACGCGGCGCCGACGCGCGCGCCGCGATGCAGGAATTGCGGCATATGGCGGCCGAGCGCGGCGACCCGGGGCTGACCGAGAAGCTGGACGTCATCGAACCGGAAATCCTCAATGCCGAAGGCCGTTACGCCGACGCGTTCACGGCCATGCTGCGCGCTCACGAAGCGTCCGAACGAAACCAGATGACGCGCTTCAACGCCGGCGTCCGCGAATTGCGCGCGACGATGGAAAGTGAAGTTGCGCAGGCCGAGGCGCGCGCCGAGGCGCAGGCGATTCAGTCCGACTTGCAGGCGCAGACGCTGAAAATGATGACGCTGGCGATGGTGCTGGCGGGCGGCTGCGTGGTCGGCCTTATGGTCATCGCGTTCCTGATCTACCGCAGCCGTCGCAACATGATGCGCGCGGTCGGCCGCGCCGAAGAAGTGCTCGCGCGCCGCGGCGCCGACACGCCCGCCAATGACAGCGGCAAACGGCAAGGCCCGACGGCGCGCCTTGCGCACATCCTCGACGAAATCGAACGTCGCGACGTGGAGCTGAAGCGCGCGTTCCAGGACCTGGAAGCGGCGCGGGCGACGGCCGAACAGGCGAACGTCGCCAAGTCACAGTTTCTCGCCACCATGAGCCACGAACTGCGCACGCCGCTGAATGCGATCATCGGCTATGGCGAGATGCTCATGGAAACCGCGGATGAGCGCGGCGACAGCCAGGACCGCGACGATCTTGTTCGCATCCACGGCGCGGCGCATCGCCTGCTGTCAATGATCAACGACGTACTGGATCTTTCGAAGATCGAGGCCGGCGCAGCGATTGTCGCGGCGGATAAAGTTGATCTTGACGCTCTCATCAACGAGACGGTCGCAACCGTAAAACCCGCCGCGGCCGCAAATGGCAGCAGCATTGCCGTTGAAGCGCCGCCAGAGCTCGGCGGCCTCGAAACGGATGGCTTCAAGCTTAGCCAGTGCTTGTTGAACCTGATGTCCAACGCGGCAAAGTTCACCAAGGACGGCCAGATCAAGCTGGTGGTTGAGCGCGACAGCGATTGGGTGACGTTCCACGTCATCGACACGGGCATTGGCATTTCGCCTGACGCTCAGACGCGCCTGTTCCAACCCTTCGTGCAGGCCGACGCGACGACGACGCGCGCCTACGGCGGCACCGGGCTGGGCCTCGCGATCACCCGCCGGCTGGCGCGACTGCTCGGCGGCGACGTCACGCTGAAGAGCGCTGTTGGTCAGGGTTCTGCGTTTACGCTGCGTGTTCCCACGCGTCCGGCGCCGGAACTTGAAGTTCCAGCCAACGATGAGGCGCGCAACGCAGCGTGATCGATTTCAACTGAACTCTCTGCTCCCATGCGCGTTGTTGCGCGCATAGAGGAGCATTCCAATGAGAAAGTTCGTTGTAGCGGCGGTGTTGGCGCTCGGGGTGTCAGCAGGCGCGATCGCTTACGCGCAAGGCAAGGGTGAGCCTGGCGATCAGGGCGTACGCGCAACGCCTATGGACACTTACGCTGAAAGCGCGGTCATGGAACCGCGCGGTGAAATTGATGCCAGCGATGCGCGGAGCCTGGCGAGCGATCAGGCCGTCGGCGAAGCGCGGCGGTATTATCGCGCGCAGTGCAACGAGTATGAATCGGCTGGCTTCTGCGAATGCGTCACCGCCGGCGTCGCGCAAGCTTTGATGCCTGACGAAGTCCGCATCGCGGCGCGCACGATCGGTGAGCGCATCAACGCCGAGGGCGACGCTGCTATTTCCAGCCAGTCAGACACGACAACCGCGATGAGCTCGGCCGAGCGCATCGAGCAGGTTGAGGGGCACTACGCTGAGGCTTGCGCTCAGTACCGCGGCTAAGGGGCCGGCGATCCTTCATCCTTGCGCGGCTCGTTTCGCGCGAGGATGGAGGTGGCGGCCAAATCGCCCGTCACGTTGCCCAGCGTGCGGAAAATATCCGGGATAATCTCAACGGCGATCAGAATGCCCAGCACTTCCGTTGGCACGCCAAGCGCTAAACATATCGGCGCGATCGAAGCGATGAAGGACACCTGCCCCGGCAGCCCGACCGCGGCGATGCTGACGGCGTAGGCCACAACGACCGCGCTCACGATCTGAATCAAGGATGGTTCGAGATTGTAGAGGTGCGCGATGAAAAAGCAGACGGCGAGATTCGCGACAGGGCTGGTGAAGCGGAAGATGGCGACGGCGAGCGGCAGAATGACATCGGCGACACGAGGTGAAATTTGCAGGCCACGCAAAGCGGCCTCCAACATTGCCGGAAGCGACGCCAGAGAAGATTGCGTCGAGGCGGCGATCGCCCACACCGGCGTCGCCGCCGACGTGAAGCGCGCAATCGGCTGACCGCCCCAGGTTATGGCGATGAGCCAGGCAATGACGGTTGAACCAGCGGTGACGCCGGTGACGATGACGACATATTGCGCAAGCGTGCCGGCGGCCGAGAAACCGGCGTGAAGACCAACACCCAGCGCAAGCGCAAAAACGCCAATCGGCCCCGCCAATAGAACCCAATGGACGATCCGGATCATGGCCTCGGAGACGGCCCGGAAAAAGTTGACGATCTGCGCGCGCATTTCAGGCGCGAGGGTCGCCGCCGCGAAACCAAAGAAGATCGAAAACACGACAAGCGCGAGCATGCCGTCTTCGGCGGCGGCTTTAATTGGGTTGTAGGGCGCGAGGCCTTGCAGCCATGAGGCGAAGGTTGGCGGCTCGCTGATCGTGACGGCTTGATCGCCGACGCCGGCGACAAACGCATCGGCGGCGGCGCGATCCAGCGGCCAGGCGGCAAGCCAACCATTGGTGACAAGAACGCTGTACGTCGCGGCGAAGAAAAGCAGCACGGTGAACAGGCCGATGCCGCGCGCGACGAGACCGCCGGTTTTGGCGGTGTCGGCCACGGAGGCGATGGCGGTGATCAACAGCGAGACAACAAGCGGGACGACCGTCATTCGCAGGGTGTTGAGCCAAAGTCCCCCGAACGGCTCAATGACGCCGCTGATGCTGAGCAGTGTGGGATCGCCACTGGCGCGAATGAACGCACCGGCGGCCAAGCCGGCGACAAGCGATAGCAAGACAAGAATCGAAATGAACTTCACGCGCGACCCCGGGAGAGCGAGATCGACGGTCGTAGCCGATGCTGCAGCGCAGCGCTACTCTGCCGCGACGGCCTGACGCGTGACAGGCGCCATGGCCGCCGGCGCGTTTCGCCTGCTGAACTTGAGCACGCCGTCTTCGATCTGGCCGAAGCGCAAGTCCATCATGTCGTGGACATAGGACTGGTTCTGTTTCCACGGCGCTTTTGTCATTTGCTTGGGCAGCAGGTGCTCGGCGCGCGCGAAATAGCCTGACGAGAAATCCGCAAACGGCTTGTCCTCGTGCGGGCCCTCGGCGACACGCGGCGTCGCCGATCCCAAACCATACATGTCGAGATAATTGATCAAGCGACAAACATATTCGTTGATCAGGTCCGCGCGCAGCGTCCACGACGCGTTGGTGTAGCCGAAGACGAACGCCATATTCGGCGCGTCCGAGAGCATCGCGCCCTTGTAGGTGTAGCTCTTGCCAACATCGACCTTCCTGCCGTCGACCGAAATCTCGGCGCCGCCGAGCATGCGCAGGTTCAACCCCGTCGCGGTGATGATGATGTCGGCCTCAAGCTCCTTGCCGGATTTGAGCTTCAGCCCCTTCTCGGTGAAGCGCTCGATATGGTCAGTCTCGATCGAAGCTTTGCCGGATTTGATCGCCAGGAACATGTCATTGTCCGGCACCAGGCAAAGGCGCTGCTCCCACGGATTGTAGGGCGGCGTGAAATGCGTCTCCATGTCGTAGTCGGGGCCGAGTTGCTCGCGGATGAGACCAAGCAGGCGCTCGCGCGTCTTGGCCGGGCGATTACGCGCCAGACGGAAGAAGATTTGCTGGAAGATGATCTTCCGGAAGCGGGTCATGTCGTACGCCAGCTGGCGCGGTAGATTCTTGCGACCCCAATTCGCCAGCGTATCTTCGGCGGGCATCGAGACCATGTAAGTCGGCGTGCGCTGGAGCATGGTCACGTGCGCGGCTTTGTCGGCCATTGAAGGCACGAGCGTCACGGCGGTGGCGCCCGAACCGATCACGACCACGCGCTTGCCGGCGTAGTCCAGGTCCTCCGGCCAGTGCTGCGGATGGATGATCCGGCCCTTGAACGCCTCCGTGCCCTGCCAGGCCGGCAGGAAGCCTTCCTCGTAATTGTAATAGCCGGCGCAAACGTGAAAGAAGGTGCAGGTGAAGCGCTTCAGAACGCCGTCGTGCTCGACCTCGACCGTCCAGAGCTGATCCGCGGATGACCAGTTCGCGCTCACCACGCGATGCTTGAAACGAATGTGCTTGTCGATGCCGTTCTCGGCGGCGGTTTCGTGGACGTATTTCCAGATCGACGGGCCGTCGGCGATCGCTTTCTCTTCCGTCCAGGGTTTGAACGAATAGCCGAGCGTGAACATGTCGCTGTCCGAGCGAATGCCGGGATAGCGGAAGAGATCCCAGGTGCCGCCCATATCGGCGCGGTTCTCGAGGATGACGAAAGACTTGTTCGGACAATTCTTCTTGAGGAAATATCCCGCGCCGACGCCGGATATGCCCGCGCCTACAACGACAACGTCGAAATGTTCAGTGCTCATCGTTTGAATCCGCGCGTTTGCGGGCGCGGTGTCAAGGCGGACGCGAGGGAAAGTGTCAGGCGTCCAGCAATGAACGCACGGTCGCGGCGAGCTGGCCGCCGCGGTATGGCTTCGACAAGAACCGCGCGCCCGCTTGCACGAGGCCGTTCCGCATGACCGACGCGTCAGCGTAGCCCGATGTGAACAAGACCTTCACGTCCGGCCGCATCTTGAGGGCGTGCTCGGCGACGTCCTTACCGGTCAAATTGCCCGGCATGACCATGTCGGTGAGGATGAGATCGATCGACGCGTCGCCATCCAGCACGGTGAGCGCCTCGGCGCCATTTATCGCCTCGATAACGGCATAGCCGCGCTCACGCAGGCTGGCCGTTGCCAGCTGACGCACCTGGGCGTCGTCTTCGACAACGAGAATGGCCTCCGTCCCCCGCGACGCCGCGCTATCGGTCCCGACAGGCGCCTCCTCCGCGCTGTTTGAATCCCGCGGCAGATAAAGCCGTACGGTCGTACCGTGACCGACTTCGCTATAGATTTTGACGTGGCCTTTTGACTGGCGCGCAAAGCCGTACACCATCGAGAGGCCCAGGCCCGACCCCTTGCCGACTTCCTTGGTTGTGAAGAACGGTTCAAGCGCACGTTCACGAACCTCGGGCGACATGCCGACGCCAGTGTCCGTGACCGCGAGCGCGACGTAGTCTCCCACCGTCACGTCGGGGTTTTGCGCGGCGTAGCTTTCATCCAAGTGCGCGTTGTGGGTTTCAACGGTTAGTTTGCCGCCCTCCGGCATCGCGTCGCGCGCATTGATTGCGAGATTCAGCAGCGCACTTTCCACTTGCGCGCGATCCGCGTGAGCGCGCCACAGATTTGGCGCGAGCACGAATTCCGACTCCACCTGCGCGCCCAGCGAGCGACGCAGCATGTCGCCCATCGCCATGATTGTTGAGTTCACGTCCACCGCCGCCAATTGCAGCGCCTGACGGCGCGAGAAGGCGAGCAATTGCTTGATCAGGTTCGTGGCGTTGTCGGCGGCGTAGAGAATGGACTCCACGCGCGGACGAATGTCGTCCGAAACGCGGGTCAGCAGAGAATCCGCCGAGCCTATGATGACGGTCAGCAGGTTGTTGAAATCGTGCGCGACCCCGCCGGTGAGCTGACCGAGCGACTCCAGCCGATGCGCCTCGGATGATCGCAATTGCTGCTGCAACAGCGCCGCTTCCGCGGACGCGCGCGCTTCGAGTTGGCGCAGCATGAGCGCGACCGCGAGGCAAAACGCGATCAGCACGCCCGCCAGAATCAGCCCGCCGAACAGCACTTCCTGCCGCCAAGAAGAGAGCGCCTGATTTTGACTGAGCGACGTTGCGACGATGAGGCCGGTATCGCGGACCGAAGCATAGGATGTGATCATCGGCGGACCGCCCTGAATGAGGGGCGCGATGAAAGCGCCTGTCGGGCTGCCGGCGCGATAGAGGCTGAAAACTTCGTCGTCGCTCACCGGATCACCGATCAAGTGAGGCTGTTCGAGCATCATGACGCCGCTCTCGTGCAGAACACGGACTGTGCCGCCCTCCGTATCGATGCTGCCGTAAAACTCCCGCAAGGATTCAGCGCTGAACGCCGCCACCACAGCGCCAGTGACGCGGCCGTTCGTCATCAAACGCCGGGCGAACGGCATGATCATGCCCTCGTGGTAGGGCGACTCGAACGGCGGCTCCTTGATAAGCTCGGGCGCGGACGCCGCCGTCAGCGACGCTACGATCGCACCCTGACGGTGACCGCCCACGATAGGCTCGAGGGTCGAGTGACGGATGACGCCGTTGGCGTCGACGATTGTCAGCGAGACGACCGTGCTCGCCCCTGCCCGCGCCGCCTGCAGGACGTTCAGCCAGCGCGCGCTATCGCCGCTCGGACCTCCCAGGCGATCACTTTGCACGGCGATTTGAGAGAGGCGCGATTCCATCGCGCCCATGGTGCGTTCCAGGTGGGCGCTCAAGATCGTGCTGTAACTCTGGGAGCGGTCCTTTGCCGCCTCGATCGCGTTCTGGCGCAGGATAGCGAAACTGCCAAACGCAACGGCGACGACGAAGACACAAAAGAGCGCCGCAAACACAAGCACACGCCGGCGCAGGTCCGTGTAAGACGGCGCGTCCGGCAATGCTTGTCTTGCTCGCGCAGCTTCCATGAAACCCGGCAGCCCCTCCTTGCAATCACTCGTGTAGCAACCGCTTCTCTTGCTGCGCCAGCGGATTTTAGCGGGCTGGTCTTGGGCCGCGCCTCTGCTAGACAGCGGCCATGATTATCGCCGTCGATGGGCCGACTGCTTCCGGAAAGGGCACCGTCGCCAAGAACTTAGCGGAGCATTACGGGTTGAAGCGGCTCGACACCGGCTCGCTCTATCGCGCCGTGGGTCTGGCTGTCCTGGATGCCGGTGGCGACCCCGCTGATGTAAAAAACGCAGTTGCGGCGGCCGAGGCGCTCGACCTTAGCGCGATCGATGAGCACCGCATCCGCTCCAGCGCGGCCGGACTCGCGGCATCGAAGGTTGCCGTCATCCCTGAGGTGCGCGCCGTCTTGCGACGAGCCCAGCAGGTCTTCGCCAGCGACCCGCAGGGCGCGGTGCTGGATGGGCGCGACATAGGCACGGTGATTTGCCCCAACGCCGACGTGAAGCTGTTCGTCACGGCCTCGCTCGCGGAGCGCACACGCCGGCGGCTGGCGGAACTCCGCGGCAGGGGTGAAGCGATCAATTTCGAAGAATTGCAGGCTCAGATTGCCGAACGCGACGAGCGCGACATGAGCCGCAAAGATTCGCCGCTCTTTCAGGCGCCGGACGCGCACCTTCTTGATACGACCTCCCTCTCCATCGAGGCCGCGGCGCAGGCCGCCTATGCCATCGTGGATGCCGCAATCGCGGCCCGCGGCTGAGTTTCGGGCGCATCCTCGCTTGCTGCCAGGGGCCGCCCTATCTATAGAGAGCCCGCGTTCCTGAGGGTTTTTCAGACCCCGGGCCGCTTGGCGTTACCTAAGCCAAATCGAAGGACGGCCCCATGGTGGGGCCGAGACCGCCGGATCCAACCGGTTGGCCCTTATCATTGTTGGAGTTGAATTACGTATGGCGTCTCAAACGCAAAACCCATCCATGAACCCCACGCGCGACGATTTCGCCGCGATGCTCGATCAGAGCCTGGGTTCAAAAGGCATGATCGAAGGCCGCGTAATGCCGGCCACCGTGGTTGCGATCGAACACGACTTCGTCGTCGTCGACATTGGCCTCAAGACCGAAGGCCGCATCCCGCTCCGTGAATTCCTCGTCGATGACGGCGCCGGCACGCCGAAGGTCGGCGACATTGTCGAAGTCTATCTCGACCGTATCGAAAACGCGCTCGGCGACGCTGTCATCAGCCGCGAGAAGGCGCGCCGCGAAGAAGCCTGGACGCGTCTCGAGAAATCATTCGCTGCACAAGAGGCAGTCAACGGCGCGCTCGTTGGCCGCGTGAAGGGCGGCTTCACTGTCGACCTCGGCGGCGCCAACGCGTTCCTGCCAGGTTCGCAAGTGGACATCCGTCCGGTGCGCGACGTCGGCCCGCTGATGAACATCGTGCAGCCGTTCGCGATTCTGAAGATGGACCGCCAGCGCGGCAACATCGTCGTGTCACGCCGCGCCGTGCTCGAAGAAAGCCGCGCTTCGGAACGCGCCGAAATCGTCGGCCAGCTGCAGGAAGGCGAAATCCGCGAAGGCGTGGTCAAGAACATCACCGATTACGGCGCGTTCGTTGACCTCGGCGGCATCGACGGCCTGTTGCACGTCACCGACATGAGCTGGAAGCGCGTCTCCCACCCGAGCCAAGTGCTCAACGTGGGCGACACGGTGAAAGTCCAGATCGTGAAGATCAATCCGGACACCCAGCGCATTTCGCTCGGCATGAAGCAATTGCTGACCGATCCGTGGGATGGCGTTGACGCCAAATACCCGGCCGGCGGCAAGTTCACCGGCCGCGTCACCAACATCACGGACTACGGCGCGTTCGTTGAACTTGAGCCAGGCGTTGAAGGCCTGGTCCACGTCAGCGAAATGAGCTGGACCAAGAAGAACCTGCATCCGTCGAAAATCCTCAGCACGTCTCAGGAAGTCGACGTGCAAGTGCTCGATGTGGACGGCGAAAAGCGCCGTATCTCGCTCGGCATCAAGCAAGTGCAGGCCAATCCGTGGGATGCGTTCATCGCTGAACATCCGGCTGGTTCGGTCATCGAAGGCGAGATCAAGAACATCACCGAATTCGGTCTGTTCGTTGGCCTCACCGCCGAACTCGACGGCATGGTCCACCTTTCGGACATCGCCTGGGACGTTCAGGGTGAAGAAGCCCTGGCCCGTTTCAACAAGGGCGACATGGTCAAGGCGAAGGTTCTCGACGTGGACGTCGAGAAGGAACGCATCTCGCTTGGCATCAAGCAAGTCGACAGCGACCCGATGGCCGATGCGGACTTTAAGCGCGGTCAGATCATCACGGCGGAAGTCGTTGATGTGGCGACCGGCGGCATCGAAGTGTCGTTCGGCGAAGGCAACGCGCTGCGCACCTTCATCCGCAAGTCGGACCTCTCGCGCGATCGCCAGGAGCAACGCACCGAACGTTTCTCGGTCGGTGATCGTCTCGACGCGATGGTGACCGGCTTCGACAAGTCGAGCCGCAAGGTCTCGCTGTCGGTGAAGGCGATGGAGCTGGCGGACGAAAAGGAAGCCATTGCCCAGTTCGGTTCGTCGGACTCAGGCGCCTCGCTCGGCGACATCCTTGGCGCCGCGTTGAAGGACAAGAAGTAAGACTGTAAGCCGCTACCAACGGCAGGATTGGGGCTCAGCGGCAACGCTGGGCCCTTTTTCTTGGCCTTTTCAAACCACTGGGTGTTGACGCCGGGCTCCGCGCGGTCCTTTTATCTCCTGCACGGGGAACCAAGGGGTCGCACATGTTGCGCTCGGAGCTAGTCAATAAGCTTCAAGAAGAAATGGCGCCGCTCAAGGCTGCGGAAATCGAGCACGCGGTCGACATCATTCTTGACGAAGTATCGGTCGCGCTCGCCACCGGGGGCCGCGTCGAACTGCGGGGCTTCGGCGCGTTCTCGGTCCGCAAGCGGGACGCCCGCACCGGCCGCAATCCGCGTACGGGCGCGACCGTGAAGGTCTCGGCCAAGAAGGTCCCCTTCTTCAAGCCCGGCAAGGAGCTGCGGCTCAAGGTCAATGGCGGCGAGGAGCCGTAGAACGCCGCCCCGGCGCATGGAACCGTTAGGCCCCACGTCCGTTGTTCCCTATCGGGGTGGGAAAAGCAGGCATGAGCATCGATAAAATAACGCCCGAGCCGGTCCCCTCTGAGACCGAGCTTATGGCGGCGCGGCTCGCCGCGATCGTCGCCAACTCCGACGACGCCATCATCTCCAAGACCCTCAACGGGCACATCACGTCTTGGAATGCCGGCGCGGCGCGCATTTTCGGCTACACGCCCGAGGAGATGATCGGCCAGCATATTTCCAAGATCATCCCGCCCAATCTCATGGACGAGGAAAGAGAAATTATCTCGCGCCTGGCGAACGGCGAACGGATTGAACACTTCGAAACGGTGCGGGTGGCCAAGGACGGCAGACTGGTCGACATCTCGCTGACCGTTTCGCCCATGCGCGATTCCAGCGGACGAATTATCGGCGCTTCGAAGGTCGCGCGCGATGTCAGCGATCGCAAGCGCGCCGAAGAAACGCAGCGCCTGCTGATCGACGAGCTCAACCACCGCATCAAGAACACGCTGGCGACGGTGCAGGCGATCGCGACGCAAACGCTCCGGCGCGCGGCGACGCCGAATGATTTCGTCAACAGCTTCAACGGACGCATCAAAGCGCTTGCCCGCGCGCATGGGCTGTTGACCGGGGGCTCGTTCCAGGGTGCGGCGATCACTGACCTGGTGCGCGAACAACTGCTGCTTGGCGGCGAAGAAGATCAACGTATTTCGTGGACTGGGCCGGCGCTGACTCTGGAAGCGCAGCCTGCGCTCCACATGGCGCTCATCCTGCACGAGCTCGGCACCAATGCACGCAAACACGGCGCGCTGTCGCGGCCACAAGGGCGCGTCGCCGTTCGTTGGCAGGTGCAGGAGGATGGCGCGCGCGCGCTGCATCTCCACTGGCGCGAGGCCGGCGGGCCGCCGGTCACCGCGCCAAGCGCCAAGGGGTTCGGCTCGGTGCTGATTGAAAACAGCCTGCGCGCGCACGGCGGCGAAGTCACCGTCAACTATGCCGAGGGCGGATTGAGCTGCGAGATCAACCTGCCGCTGCCGCTGCTCACGCACCCAATCGGCGCCCCTGCCCGCGACGCCGGCCAATTCAGCCCGCCACTGACGGGCAACGGCATTCGGGGACGGCGTGTGCTCATCGTTGAAGACGAACCGCTCATCGGCATGGTGCTGACGGATTTTCTCGAAGACGCCGGCTGCGCGGTCGTCGGCCCCGCACAGAGCGCCGATACGGCGAAACAAATGGCGTCGGACGAAGCGATCGACGCGGCGCTGGTCGATGGCAATCTGGCCGGCCGGCCGGTCGATGACATCGTTGCGGCGCTGCACGCGCGGCACATCCCATTTGCGTTCGTCACAGGATACGGGCGCGAAGCCTTGCCGCCGGGCTTCGATCACGCGCCGATTGTCGAAAAGCCGTTCACGCAGGAATTGGTCGTGACGACGCTTGAGCACTTGCTGAACAATGTCGTCCAGCTGCGGCCCTAGCGACTAGGCGACCTTCGGTCGCGCCACACCCTTCATCCACGCCGCGAGCTTCAACAGCACCGCGCCGCCAAGAAGCGAGAGCGTCGGAATCGCCAGCCATGGTTTGTCTTCGAGACGGCCGAGATACGAGACAAAGAATATCCCCGCGATGACGATGCCGCCCAACGTGTGCAGCATCTTCCAATTGCGCGGCCCAAGCGTGCGGACCGACCAATCATTCGACGTCAGCGCCATTAGCGCGACCATCACGTAGCCGAAGCCGCCGCCATAGATCGTCGTGAGACTGCGCGGCGTCGCGAAGACGAGCACTGCGATCAGCAATGCGCCAAGGTGGACGAAGTGCGCGGCGGCGAAGCCCAAACCCACCGCGCGCCGACGGCGCAGCAGCACCGTGCGCCAACCACCGGGCCATAGTTTCGCGAGCGCCGAAGCCGACCAGGCGGTGATGAACCAGAAGAACGAAAAGCGCGCGGTGAGACGCGCCGCCGCCGCCGCGCCGTCGGCGGTCCAACCGCCCTCAAGCGCAAATCCCAATACAGCGATAGCGGCAGCGACAAACGCCGAAACCGCAACGATCCTTGACGTTGAAACGCGGCGTTGGCCGGTCATGAGCTTTCCCCCAGTGTGACCTAGCAACGCGCGGCAAATCCTGCCATGGGCTCAGCGGTATCGTTTTGGCGGAGACACGCTTATGTCCATGCTTAAGGAATTTCGGGAGTTTGCTCTTAAGGGCAATGTTGTTGACCTCGCCATCGGCGTGATCATCGGCGCCGCGTTCGGGACCATCGTCTCATCGCTGGTCGACGACATGATCATGCCGCTTGTCGGCGCCGTGACGGGCGGGCTCGATTTCTCGAACTACTTCCTACCGCTCTCAAGCGCGGTTACGGCGACGACTTTGGACGCGGCGCGTGAGCAAGGCGCCGTGTTCGCCTACGGGAAATTCCTGACGGCGGTGCTGAAATTCGCGATCGTCGCCTGGGTCATGTTCCTGATCATCCGCGCCATGAACGCAATGAAGCGCAAGCAGGAAGTCGCGCCGCCGCCGGTCGCGGAGACGCCGGCGGACATCAAGCTGCTCACGGAAATCCGCGATCTGCTGAAGAAGTGAAGGCGGCGGGCAATTGGCAGTGGGCGGCAGTGAAGCTGCTTGCGTACTGCCCGGGCCCTATTGCCTAGTGCCGCCACCATGCCTGACGCGAAAATCTGCGGGATCACGACAATCGAAGCGCTCGACGCCGCCATCGAGGGCGGCGCGCGGTTCGTTGGATTTGTGACCTACCCAAGGAGCCCGCGTTTTTTGTCGATGGACAAGCTGGCGGCTTTGGCCGCGCGGGCGCGCGGGCGGGTGGAGACAGTGCTTGTCACGGTGGATGCCGACGACGCGCAGCTCGCGGCCGCGAACATTGCGGCTCAGCCCGATTGGATTCAGCTCCACGGCCGTGAGAACCCCAAGCGGGCCGCCGAAGTGCGCCCCTTCGCGCGGCGCGGGCTGATAAAGGCTGTCGGCATCGCCAGGCACGAGGATTTCGCGACCCTCCCGCCCTATTATCCGTTGGTCGACTTCTTTCTGTTCGACGCCCAGGTCCCGCGGGGCGGTCTGCCGGGGGGCAATGCGCTGCCGTTTGACTGGGGCGTCATGTCAGGGGCGCGGATCGACCGGCCCTGGTTCCTGGCGGGGGGGCTAAACCCCAGCAACGTCAAAGAAGCGATTCAGGTATCCGGCGCCGACCTTGTGGATGTCTCCTCTGGTGTGGAAAGCAGCCCGGGCCTAAAGGACCCCAACCTGATCGCCCAATTCCTGGCGGCTGTGGAAGTTTAAATCCTCCCCCATGGACGTGCGCCGCAACTGGCAGGATCTACCCGACGCCGAGGGCCGTTTTGGCCAGTACGGCGGGCGGTTCGTCGCCGAAACTCTGATGCCGCTGGTGCTCGATCTGGAGCGCGAGTACCGCGCCGCGCAGGCAGACCCCGCCTTCGCGGCGACCATGGCGGACTTCTGGACCCATTATGTGGGCCGGCCCTCGCCTCTCTATTTTGCTGAGCGCCTAACTGAGCATCACGCCAAAGAAGCCGAGGCCAAAGGCCTCGGAGGGGCGGCGAAGATTTACTTCAAGCGCGACGAACTCAATCACACCGGCGCGCACAAGATCAATAATTGTCTCGGCCAAGTGCTGCTGGCGCTGCGCATGGGCAAGACGCGGATCATCGCGGAAACCGGCGCAGGTCAGCACGGCGTGGCGACGGCGACAGTGTGCGCGCGCTTAGGGCTTCCGTGCGTCGTGTTCATGGGCGCTACGGATATCGAACGCCAGAAGCCGAACGTGTTTCGGATGAAGCTGCTGGGCGCGGACGTGCGGCCGGTGACGAGCGGCGCGGCGACGCTGAAAGACGCGATGAACGAAGCGCTCCGCGATTGGGTGACCAATGTCGCGGACACGTTCTACTGCATCGGCACGGCGGCTGGTCCGCACCCCTATCCGGAAATGGTGCGCGAGTTTCAAAGCGTGATCGGCCGCGAAGCGCGCGAACAGATTTTGGAGCGCGAAGGCCGTTTGCCGGATGCGGTGATGGCGTGCATCGGCGGCGGGTCAAATGCGATTGGCCTGTTTCATCCGTTCATCGCGGATGAAAGTGTGCGCTTGATCGGCGTTGAAGCGGCAGGCCACGGCATCGACGATCGCTTCGAGCACAGCGCAGCCATCAATGGCGGACGCCCCGGCGTTCTACATGGCAACCGCACATATTTGCTGCAGAACGAGGACGGCCAAATCTTGGAAGGCCACTCGATCAGCGCAGGCCTCGATTATCCTGGCGTCGGCCCGGAACATTCCTATCTGGCTGACATCGGCCGCGCGCAATACCTCAGCGCGACCGACACCGAAGCGCTCGAAGCGTTCCAATTGTGCGCGAAACTTGAGGGCATTCTGCCGGCGTTGGAACCATCTCATGCGCTGGCGCGTGTTGGAGATGTGGCGCGCGAGATCGGCCGTGACGGCGTGCTCATCATGAACCTCTGCGGGCGTGGGGATAAGGACGTGTTTACCGTCGCGGACGCGCTAGGAGTGAAGCTTTGAAACAATTCATTTGGACCGCGGCGCTGATGCTTTTTGGCGTGTGCGCTTCGGCGCATGCGCAGGAGCAACGGCTCATGCCAGACTCGCTCAATCTCGAGATCGTCGATGGCTCGATTGTGCCGGAAGATTGCATGTATCCAGCCTCGATCGCCGACACGACGCGGTTTGAGATTGCCTGCGTGACCATGCCCGCTCTCATCGGCGCCGACATCAGCTCGCAGTATATTGGGCAGCTCGGCGCGCAAGGGTGGCGTCAAGGCAATTACGTGCCTGGCGGCATGACGGCCGTACGCACGGACGAGAACAATTGCCGCCGCGTGCTGAACATCTTCCCGAGCAACTATCCGCCGGGCGATGAAAACGCGCAGGTGAACGTGCTGTGGTTCGCGCTCGACCGCGCGCCACGCTGCAATGAGGCGCAACCAGGTTGAGCGCCCGCCTCGCCTCCCGCTTTGCCGCACTGAAACGCGAGGGCCGCGCGGGCCTTGTCGCGTATGTGATGGCGTCTGATCCCGATCACGAGACGTGCTTTGAGATTTTGCGCGGATTGCCGTCGGCTGGCGCGGACGTAATCGAGCTTGGTTTTCCATTCACCGATCCGATGGCGGACGGGCCGAGCATCCAGAAAGCGGCATTGCGCGCGCTGAAAGCCGGCGGTTCGCTAAAGCAAACGCTCGATCTCGCGCGCCGCTTCCGCGAGACCAACGCCGACACGCCGCTCATTCTGATGGGCTACGCCAATCCGATCGAGAGTATGGGCTACGGCGCCTTCGCAAACGCGATGCAGGCGTCTGGCGCCGATGGCGCGATCGTTGTCGATCTGCCGCCGGAGGAAGATGCGCCGCTGCGCGCGGCGTTTGCAGCAAATGGCCTCTCGATCATCCGGCTTGCAACGCCCACTACAGATGAGCGGCGGTTAACCAAGGTGCTCGATGGCGCTTCGGGTTTCCTATATTATGTCTCGGTGGCTGGGGTCACAGGCGCGAACGCCGCGACCTCAGCTCAAGTGCGCGCAGCGGTGGAAAGACTGAAGCGCGCGACCGCCCTCCCCATCGCCGTGGGTTTCGGCGTGCGTGAGCCAGAAGCGGCCCGCGCCATTGCAGTAAACGCGGACGCCGTGGTTGTCGGCTCCGCGATTGTGGACGAAATTACCGCCGGGCCAGCGCCCCAGGCGGTTGAACGCGTCTTGCGCAAGGTCGCTCAATTGAGCGAAGCTGTGCGATCAGCGCGTGAACTTGAAGGAACACCCGCATGAACTGGCTGTCGAACTTTGCGCGGCCCGGCTTGTCAAAGAAGAAGCCGGAAGAAGCGCGCGAGACGCCCGACAATCTCTGGATCAAGGATCCGCTCTCGGGCGATCTGATCTATCGCGCCGAGCTTGAAGCGGCCGATTGGGTGACGCCTTCTGGCTTCCACATGCGCATCGGGCCAGAAGCGCGCTTCAAGATCATGTTCGATGAGCAAGCGTGGCAGAAGATTCCGCTGCCGAAGGTCACGCCTGACCCACTGAAGTTCAAGGACGACAAGAAGTATGTCGATCGCCTCAAGGGCGCGCGGGCCAAAGTTGGCCGCGAAGACACGATGGAAGCCGGCTATGGCCGCATCGGCGGCGCGCACGCTGTCGTGCTGGTGCAGGATTTTGAATTCATGGGCGGCTCACTCGGCATGGCCGCGGGCGAAGCCTTCATTGCTGCGGCGGAAGCTGCCGTGCGCCGCAAGGCGGCGATGATCATGGTGACGTCATCGGGCGGCGCACGCATGCAGGAAGGCATTCTCTCGCTGATGCAAATGCCGCGCACGACGTTGGCGATCCAGATGCTGCGCGAAGCTGGGCTTCCCTATCTCGTGGTGCTGGCTGATCCGACGACAGGCGGCGTGACCGCGTCGTACGCAATGCTGGGCGACGTGCATATTGCCGAGCCTGGCGCGCTCATCGGCTTCGCCGGTCCGCGCGTCATAGAGCAGACCATTCGCCAGAAGCTGCCGGAAGGCTTCCAGCGCTCGGAATATCTGCTCGACAAGGGCATGGTCGACATGGTGGTCGATCGCCGTCAGTTGAAGGCGACGGTTGCGACGCTGCTCTCGGTGCTCATGCACAAGCGCGCGGCGGTGCAAGGCGATAGCGGCGAGACAGCCGATTTCGTCGATGCCAATGTCGAAGAACTGCCGAAGGGCAAGCGCAAGGCTGGCAAACAACAGCCGACCGCGAAAGCGGCCGAGTAACCACGCCGCTGGCGACTGCCCTCATACAAGGGTGTTTATGGGCGCCGGCCTCGCCGCTTTCGCGACGCTCCGGGAATGGGTGTCGTGGACGATCCGGTTCAGCAGAAGTTTGTCGAGCTGTTCGGCCCTGAGTTCGGGCACGGGAAGCCGTTCGATCTGAACCTGCTGCGCGGAGCGCTCGAGGCGCTGGGCTCGCCGCAACTGGCGCTGCCCCCGGTGATCCACGTCGCCGGCACCAACGGCAAGGGCTCGACCATCGCGTTCATGAGCGCAATCGCCGAGGCCGCGGGGCTGAAAGTGCATGCCTTCACCAAGCCGCATCTCTTTCAACTGAACGAACGCTTCGTCGTCTCCAGCCGCTTTGCCGACGATCGCGCGCTGCTCGGGGTCGCGGACGATGTCGCGCGTGTTGCGCCGGCGCTCACGCAATTTGACGCGCAGGTGGCGACCGCTTTCCTTCTCTTTCGTGAGCACCACGCGGCGTTGACGTTCATCGAAACCGGCATGGGCGGGCGCGCCGATTCCACCAATTTGATCGCCTCACCCGCCGCAAGCGTGATCACGCCCATCGGCCTGGATCACCAAGATGCGTTGGGCGAAACCCTCGCGGACATCGCTGCGCACAAGGCAGGCATCATCAAACCCGGCGCGCCAACAATCGTCGCGCGGCAATCTCCCGAAGCAATGGCGGTGATTGAGGCGCGCGCCGCGGATGTTGGCGCGCCATTGTTTCGCTGCGGCGTCGAGTGGGACGCCCATGCAAGTCACGGCCGCCTCGTCGTGCAAACCGAAACGCGGGCCCTCGATCTGCCGCTGCCATCGCTGCACGGACGCCACCAGATCGACAATGCCGGCCTCGCGTGCGCAGCCTTGCTCTACGCCAACGCGGTGCAAATCGAAGACGCCGCGTTCGCGGCCGGCCTGGAAAGCGCGGCATGGCCGGCGCGCCTCCAACCGCTTACGCGCGGCGCTTTGAGCGCGCCCATTCGGGCCAAGGGCGGTGAAGTCTGGGTCGATGCGGGGCACAATGCGGACGCAGCGGCAGCGCTGGCGCGGGCGCTGAACGACATGAGGGCGCGGCGCGGCGGCGAGAGCACCGTGATCGTCGGCCTGCGCAAGCGAAAGGACGCCGCTGCTTTCATCGGCGCGATCGCGCCAGGCGCCGATCGCATCATCGCCGTTCCGCTCAGCGACGAGCACGTTGCTCCGCCTTACATCGCGTCACTCGCGCACCGGTTCGACACGCGCGCGCAAACCGCTGCGTCGCTGACCGAGGCCATGCAAGACGCGGCGCAGTCGCCTGCGCCGCGTGTGCTGATCTGTGGTTCATTTTTGCTGGCCGCCGAAGCGTTGGCGGCCGAGAACGCTTAACTTGGATCGCGGGCCTAAAGGCCCGCATGCGCGTCTGAAGACGCGCGGTCCAAATAAATCAGACGCTCTCGTTCAGCCACTCGACGATCTTGGACTTCGGCATGGCGCCAACTTTCGTCGACGCGACCTTGCCATCCTTGAACACCATGAGCGTCGGGATGCCGCGCACGCCATACTTGCCCGGCGTCATCGGATTATCATCGATGTTGAGCTTCACGACTTGAACACGATCGCCCATTTCGGCGGCGATCTCTTCAAGCGCCGGACCGATCTGCTTGCACGGGCCGCACCATTCCGCCCAGAAGTCCACGAGGACCGGACGGCCTGATTTCAGCACGTCGGCATCGAAACTATCGTCGGAAACTTTGTTGGTGGCCACGGACTTTGCTCCTTCGGAACCGTGAAAATCGTTGATGGCATGTAGGGCGCGCCGGTTAAGGATTCAACCTCAGGCGAACGTAGCGAAAACATCGTCCAGACGGCTGTCCGGCAACTCCATAAGGTGAGGTTTTTCAGTCCAAAGCAGCGCGCAGGAGACGGTTTTGGCGGGAAAAATCTTGCGCAGAACTTCACGGTAAAGTGCGAGTTGCATGACGTACGAATCAGGCGCCTCGGCGGCATCCGTTGGCGCTGGGCGATCGGTTTTGAAATCGAGCACGAGCACGCGATCGCGCTCCACCGCGAGACGGTCGACAACGCCGCGAATGGCCTTGCCGCGCACTTCGCCGATTATCGGCGCCTCGGCGCGGCTTGTGGGAGAGAACACGGCGGCAAAGCGCGTATCGTTGATCACGGACAGTGCTTCGCGCGCGAATTGAGCCGCCTCGGCGTCTTCGACACCTTGTCGCGTCAGCCACGCCAATGCCGAGGTTTCACGTTTGTCCGGCGCGAGTTCAGGCAAGCGCTCAAGCAAGCCGTGAATGAGACGGCCGCGGCGGAAGCGCTTCTGCCCTTCGCCGCGCGGCGAGAACAACGCCGGATCGATGCGGTGCAGCCGCGAGGGCGCGGCAATCTCGATGCGCGCGGCGCCAGGCGCCGGCGTGTGCGCCCAAGCCGGCATCGCGACAATGTCTTCTGGCGCCAAAGCCAGAGCGTCGGCGATCCGCGGTTTGCCAAGCCGCAGACCCTCGCCGAACGGCGTCGCGATTTTCTCCGCGCCGAGTCGCTCCAGCGCCTCATGCACGGCAGCGCGCCAGCTCACATCGGGCGCTTCGGCGTTTCGCCATTGCGGACCGCAGACGATCAACCGGTCACGCGCGCGTGTCATCGCCACATAGAGCAGCCGCCAATGCTCGCCGAGCATGCGTTCCTTGTGCGCGGCGCGCGCTTCGGCGCTCGGCTCATCATCCCCTCTTGCGCTGAACGACACAAAGGGCCCAGCGTCATTGTCGAACAGCAGCCCGTTATCCGGCGTATCGCCAACGTCGCCGGTTGAATCCGGCAAGATAACGACCGGCGCCTCCAGACCCTTGGCGCCGTGGACGGTCATCACGCGGATGGCGCCCGTTTCAGCTTCGAGCTCACGCTTGATCTGCTGCGCATCGAGTTCGATGTCGTATAGAAAGCGCTGCAGAGTCGGCGCGACGTGATGCGGAAGTTTCAGAGCGCGCTGCAACAGCTCTTCCAGCGGATCACGCGTTTCGGGTCCGAGGCGCGAGAAGATGCGCAGCCACCCTGACTTGCCGTCATGCTGCGTTTCCAGCGCCCAACTCAGGAATGCAAACGGATCGGCGCCGCGACGCTTCGTGAGTTCACGCACGAACGCCTGCGCGGGCGCATACCTCGCTTCGGTGCTCGCGAGCAGACCATCGATCAGCCGTGTAGCGCCACGCTCATAAGCCAGCGGGAATATATCATCATCATCGCTGATGAGATTGCACCACGGGCCTTTCAGCACGCACGCGAGCGAAAGATCGTCGGCCGGATCAAGCGCCACTTGCATAAGCGCCAGGCAATCCTGCACCGCGAGTTCATCGCGCAACACCATGCGGTCGGCGCCGGCGACAGGAAGCTTCTCGCGCTTGAACGCCTTGATCAGCTCGCGGAAAATCGCGCCGCGTTTGCGCACCAGCGCCAGCACGTCGCCTGCCCGCACCGGGCGAAGCACACCTTTGTCCCAAACCGCTTCACGCGTCTCAATCATCGCCTTCACGTGTTTGGCAATGCGCCTGGCGAGCACGACATGGGCGCTACTCTCGCGCTCCATGTCCATCGGCGCGTCCCAGGGCGCCGCGTCCGCGACGGCGGGCTTTGGCGTCAGAGGCCAAACCTCGACGACGCCAGGCTCTTTGGCGCGCGCGGCGAGGTGGACGATCTCGTCGTGGGCGCCGGGGCCAGCCACCAGCGGCTTGCCCTTCATCGTTTCATCGACAACGCGCAGGATTTCCGGAGACGAACGGAAGGATGTGCGCAGTTCGGGGGCGGCGAATTTCTTTTCGGCCGTGTGCACGCGGGCCGAGAGATTCTGCGCCTCCGCGAGGAAGCGCTCGGGATCGGCGCCTTGGAAAGCGTAGATGCTCTGCTTGGGATCGCCGACCGAGAACACCGTGCGTTCGCGATCGCGCGCGCCGAGACCGGCAAAGAACTCGTTCTGCAACGGCGTGATCAGATCCCACTGCGCGGGACTGGTGTCCTGGCCTTCGTCGATCAGGATGTGATCCAAGCCGCCGTCAAGCTTGTAGAGCACCCACGGCGCGGCTTCGGAGTGCTGCAACAGACGCTGCGCATTCTCGATGAGATCGTCGAAATCGAGAACACCCGAGCGTGTCTTGGCCTGCGCATAGGCTTCATCCAGCTTGAGCGCGAGCGCCAGCGCGGCAATCGCGTCCTCCGCGCGCTCGATGGCGTTCAGGGTATCGCGCGCTTCGACGACGGCTTCGGCGAAAGCGCGGAGGCGCGGCTCAAGCCACGAGTGCGTCGCTTGCGTTTTCTTGGTGACGAAGTTGGCGCGAAGCTTGCCGTCTGTCAGCGCGAAGGCGAAACAAGCGAGCATTGCCGCATCGCCATCATTGCGCTCGATGCAATCCAGGACTGCGCGCAGACGTTCGCCTGCTTTGCAATCATTGGCGCTGCCTTCGCAAAGCGCATTCGCCGCATCACGTAGTTCGCTCCAGCGCCAGCGCGCCAGAAATTCGCGTGTGTAGTCTTCCGCGTTCCGCGTGACGCCGTGCCGCTCACGCAGCTTCTGCGCGGCGAAAAGTTCGCCTTGGTGCTTTTGCGCGAAGCGATGAAACTCAGCGCGCCGCATCGCCAGACGATCAAGCAGGCCCTCGAGGTGATCGCTGTAGAGACGCTTGGCGAAACGGCGAAAAGCGTCCCGCTGGCCGCCATCGGCGAGCGCAGCTTTCGCCCGCGCGTCGGCGAGCAAAGCAGCGGACCGCGCTTCATCGGCGATGTCGAAACCCGGCGGCACCTGCGCTTCGAGCGGAAAGCGCGCCAGCAGACGTTCGCAGAATGCGTGGATCGTCTGAATCTTGAGACCGCCTGGCGTTTCGAGCGCTTGCGCGAAGAGCGCTCGCGCGCGGGCCAGATCAGCGCCGCCGGCGCCGAGCTTCTTGAGCTCAGCCGCCAGGCTCGCATCGTCCGCCACGCACCAGCCACCGAGGCGCTCAAACAAGCGACGCTGCATCTCCGCGGCGGCGGCCTTGGTATAGGTGATGCAGAGGAACGCCGACGGCTTGGAGCCTTCAAGCAACAGCCGCGCAATGCGGTCGACGAGCACCTTTGTCTTGCCGGAGCCGGCGTTCGCGGTGACGAACACCGAGACATGCGGGTGCGCCGCCTGCCCTTGCGCTTGCGTAGCTTCGGCGACGGCGTCGAGCGGGGCGGTCATTCGTCACCCACTTCGTCGGCCCATTCCTTGCGGCGCGCGAGCAGGTCGTAGTCGTCGTAGGGCTTTAGGAACTGGACGCGCGGCTTTGAGTAGAACGCCTGCGCGGGGTCGGCGTACCGCGCGAGCAGCGCGCGCAAGGACGCCATCGCTTTTTCGGCAGCGAGCACAGGGCCGCCTTCCGCGTCGACGATTTGCGGCGCAGGCGTTGAGCCACCGAACCGCCAGTAGATCAACTCGGTCGGCGTGGCCTTCGGCACATCGTCGATCGAACCCGACATTAGCATCGCGGATTCCAGCAAAAGTTGCGGGCTTAAACCGGTGTTGACTTGCTCGTTCGTCGGCGGCTTGCCGGTCTTGAAATCGAGGATGGCGACGTGATCGGGGCCGATCTCAATGCGATCGGCGATGCCGGTGAGGATGACGCCATCGACCGGCATCTTGCCATACTTCTCGCGATAGATGACGGCGCCGCGCGAAGAGCGCTCCTTAAACCAGGCGATCAGCGCCGCAACGGACGTAAGCAGGCGTTCGCGGTCAGCGGCGCGGCGTTCGGGTGCGATGCCGTGCCAGCGGAGTTCTTCGTCAAGTAAACGCGAGAGTTCCGCGGGATCGCTGCCGTCGCCGAAGCGTTCGATGGCGCGGTGAACGGCGGTGCCGCGCTCGGCGGGGCCTGCCTCGGCGCCGATTGGGTCGAGGTGATCCAGACTAAGGACGCGGCGCGCATACACCGCGTACGGGTCGCGGATCAGCGTTTCGACTTGGGTGACGCTGATCTGCGTGAGGCGCTTGCCGGCGGGCGGCCGCGGCTGCACCGGTTTGACCGGCGTGATCTCCGCGGGTCCGTCGAGTTTGTGCGCGAGCGCTGCATAGCGATTGGCGGACTCAAGTTCGGTCTTCGCGCCTTGCACCAGCGTTTTCAGGCGCCACAGCCAACGTGAGGCGAGCGTGGGCGATCCTTCGCGGCGGAGAGAGCGCGTAAGCACGACGTTCGGCGCATTTGCGAGCTGCGCGAAATCGTGCGCGGCGAGGCCGATGCGGGCGTCTTGCGACGGCAGGCCGAGTTTGTCACGCATGGCGCGGGAGAGAAACGGATCCTGCGCCGGCGGCGTCGGCCAGACGCCTTCGTTGAGGCCGGCGAGGATCATGAGATCGCGGCGCTGCAGGCGCGCTTCGAGCAAACCCCAAATGGCGACGCGTGCGTCGCCGCTGGATTGCACCGGGGCGATCTGATGATCATCCATCAGGCGCAACAGCACGCGCGGCGCGGCGTACGCGTTGATGAGTCCGAGTTCGGCGCCAAATTGGTTTGCTTCACGCAGCAGGCGCGATGCGCTCTCGCCGTCGCGGCCCTGCCAGACGTCGTACCTGGTCAGGCTCTCGGCGGATTGGCTGAGCGCATCGGCGAAGGCGGCGAGCGTCACTTCCTTTTGCGACATGATCTTGGTGAGCGGCGCGAGCGCTTGCGCCACTGCATCCACGATCGCGCGCGCGCGCGGCCAGTTCTTCACCGGCTCATCGGGATCGCGTTCACCGAGATTGGCGAGATCAGCAAGCGTATCGTGGCGGCGGGCGCCGCGCAGGCCTTCGTGTTCGAGGATGGTGTAGCCGTAGGCGTCGCTGGCGATGCCGACGCGCGGGTGCTTTAGCAGTGCCGCGAACGCGACAGGTTCGGCCGGATCGTGGGCGAGTTCGCAGAGCAGCGCGATGAGGCGTCCGGCGTCAGTCTCGCGTAGCGGTGAGCCATGCGAGACGCTGGGTTCAATGCCCCAGCGGGCGAGCTTAGCTTCGATGCGGCGCGCAAGGCCGGCGTCGGGCGTAACGACAGCGGCGTTGCCGCCCGGCTCTTCCAGCTTTTCGCGCAGCATCAGCGCGATAGCGGTGGCTTCTTCGTCCTCGGTAGCGGCTTCGAGCAGGCGCAGGCCGCTGGCGCCGTGCTTCACAAACGCCGCTCCACCGATGGCGGTGAGGCGCGCGATCCAGTCGGCGGTTTTTTCCGCCGGCGCCAGCGCTTCGCGCATCAGCACACGGCGGGCGCGGCCTTTTTCGTCCTCGAATTTCAGCATCGGCACTTCGTGGCGCTCGACGTTAAGGGCCGCGAGCGTGTGCTTTAGCGCGTATTGCGGGTGCTGATCGCCGATGAGCCGCCAGCTATCGTTATCGAGATCGACGTCGATGTTGGGCAGCACGACAACGCCCTTGGGCAAGCGCGAAACGACCTTCATCAGTTCGCGCGTGGTCGATTGCGAACCGGTGGAGCCGGCGATGATGATCGGGCGCTTGGGCGGATCGGCTTTCCAGCGCGCGGCAAGTTCGTGGCGGAGCGCGGCGCCGTGTTCAGCGGGATCGCTGACGCCCAACTCTTTCAGGTGCGCGGGCCAATAGGTCGCGATGATATCTAGGAAAGCGGCCGAGCTTGCCCAATGGCGGGCGAGATCGATTTCCTCGACCAGCTTCGGGAGCTTCTTCCAATCGACTTTCTCAACGGTCGCGACGCTGTCGAGGAGTTTACCGAGTTCGTCGGCGAGCGCGATGGCGCGGGCGGGATCGTCGACGCCGTTTTCCGCGACAGAGCGGCGGCGGATGAGCGAGGCGAGTTGCATGCGCCGCTGCATCTTGTCGATCGGCGCAGGCAAGTCGGCGCTGATCGGATCGGCGCCCCAGATGTCGGGATCATCGTCGGCGTGCGGATCGCCGAGCGGGCGGATGGTGGGCAGCAACGCCGCGCCGCCGAGACGATGCGCGAAGGCGTCGATCAGGCCGCGGGCTGAGCGGCGGTTGGGGAGCAGCACGAGTGCGTCGGCGAGCGCGAACGGATCGTCGTCGCGCTTCAACGCGGCGATCATGGCTTCGGCCAAGAGATCCAGAAATGGCTCGGACGCCGGTATCGCGCGTAACCGCGGCGCCGGGCCGCCGAACAGAGGTTCGGGCAGCCCGAGCGAGAGCGAACTCACGCCGCCCTCGCCAATCGCGCTTCCGCTTGCTCGCGCGCTTGCGGATCGCCAACGTGCATCCAGAATCCGCCGAGCGGCGCGCCGTGAAGGCGACCTTCACTTTCCAGCTTGCGCCAGATGCGCATGAAGCCGAACGGTTCGAGCGGCTCGTCATCGACGATGCGCGGATCGATGATTTGCGCGCCGGTATAGGCCCACGGCGCGCTCGGCGCATCATCGCGGAACGAGAGCTTGCCGACTTCGTCCATGAAAAAGTCGCCCGCGCCTTCGAAGCCCAAGCATTGATCCATCTGCGCCAGCATGAGCTTGGCGCCGTGCCTGGCGGGATTGAAGCTGTACGCCAGACGCGTCAGCGCGGAGCCGTTCCACTCTTCCCAAACGCTATCGATGTTGCAGACGATGATCGGATCGTCGCCCAGCAGCGGCCGTGCCTGGCGGATGCCGCCGCCGGTTTCCATGAGTTGCGCGCGTTCGTCGGAGATCACGATCTCAATGTCTGTGCGGCGCTTGAGGTGCGCTTCGAGCAAGTCGGCGAAGGCGTGCACGTTCACGACGGCGCGCTTCACGCCGGCGGCAACGAGGCGATCCAAATTGTGATCGATCAGCGTTTTGCCGCCGACGGTGACGAGCGCTTTGCAGCGATCATTAGTGAGTGGGCGCATGCGAGTGCCGAGACCCGCGGCGAGCACCATGGCTGTGTGCGGGATCAAGCCGCCTTCTCCAAATACGGACGCGCAACATCGTTCACGAACGCACGCGCGTCGGCGAGTGACGGATGCTCCAAGGTTCGGCCGAGGTGGCCCCACATGCGCGGCATGAAGGCGAGATAGCGCGGCTTGTTATCGCGCGAGGTGAGACGCGAGAAAATGCCGAGGATACGCATCGTGTTGATGGCGCCGAGCACGGCGAGTTCGCGCTGGAACTCAGCTTCGCTGGCGCCGCTGGCTTCGAGATAGGCGCGGACGGCAGCTTCGTGCGCAGCGGGGCTCACGTCGCGGCGGGCGTCGTGCAGCAACATGGAAAAGTCCCAGCCGCGCCAACCACGGATTGCGTCCTGGAAATCCAGCAGGCCGACACGCTGCAGGCCTCTGCGGTTCGGCAGCCAGAGCAGATTTTCGGCGTGATAGTCGCGGATCGTGAAGACGCGCGGGAAGCCGAGGGCTTTCACGATCAGACTGTCGCGGACTTTTTCCCAGCGTGCGCGAGCGGCGTCATCGATGCGGACGTCGGCGGCGCGCGGCAGCCATTCGACGAACAAGTCCGCATTCACTTCAAGCGCGAGCGCGTCGTAATCGAGCAGCGGCCAGGTGGCGGCGCCTACGCCTTCGAGGCGCGATGGCGCGGGCGGCGAGCCGTGCACATGCGCAAGGACTCGCGCTGCTTCTTCATAGAGCGGGATTTCATCGGCACCGTCGGCGAGGATGTTGGCGAAGAGATCGTCGCCCAGGTCTTCGATCACCGCGTAGCCGGCCTCGCAGTCAGCGCCGAAGATTTTCGGCGGCGCGAGGCCGATGCTTTCGAGATAGTTGGCGACAGCGACAAACGCTTCGACGCGCGAAGCGGCCAGACGCGCCGTTGCATTCCAGCCCATCGTGCGGCGCTCAGCCGGCGTTGCGCCTGGCGGGCACGGCTTGCTTTCGGCGCTAGGCGGCGCGTCCATCAGCATGGCGCGGCGATCGCCGAGCCGCAGACGCTCGTAGCGGCGCGTGGAGGCATCGCCGGCCAGCGGCGTGCGTTCGGCCGTGTCAAAGCCGGTCTCCGCCAACAGGCGCGCGAGCGCTTCAGATCGATCCAAGCTTTGCTCTCCATGCGCCGTGAGCGGTGAGAGCGGCTGTGCGGCCCTCGCCTTCCGGCTTCAATTCCACGTCGAGACGATCGGCCGGCAGCTGTCCGCCCAATCGTTCCGGCCACTCAATCAAACAGGCGGCGCTCGCGAACGCGTCCTCCAGGCCGAGCTCCCAAGCGTCGTCCGGCTGTTTCAGCCGGTAGAGGTCGACATGCCAGAGTTCGCCACGTTCGCCATCATAGGTCTGAACCAGGGTGTAAGTGGGGCTGGGGACTTCGTCCGCGTAGCCCGTCCAGGCCTCGATGGCGCCCCGCGCCAGCGTGGTTTTGCCCGCGCCAAGATTGCCGCTGAGGCAGATCACATCGCCGGCTCCGATCCGCTCACCCAGGCGGCGGCCGAAGGCGAGCGTCGCCATGGCGTCCGGCAGCGCGATGGCGCGCGAATCGGGGGCGGTTTGCATGCTCAAGACGCGAAATTGCCCTCCGGGCAGCGCGGCATCAAGGGCGGCTTGCGTGCGCGCCGCAGAGGCTCCAAACACTAAGCCGCTGTGAGTACGGGTGAAATCAGACGCGTCATCATCATCGGCGCCGGCCAGGCCGGCGGCGAGACGGCGCAACGTCTGCGTCAGGGCGGTTTCGAGGGCGAGATCACGCTGATCGGCGAGGAGCCGACGGCGCCCTATCAGCGCCCGCCGCTGTCGAAGGCGTATCTCAAGGGCGATCTGGACATCGACCGGCTGATGCTGCGGCCCGCGTCGGTTTACGCCGAAGAGCGCGTGGCGCTGCTGACCAGAACGCGCGCAGTCTGGATTGATCGCGCCAATCGCAAGGTGCGGGTCGAGGGCGGGCGTGAGCTGCCGTACGATGCGCTGGTCTTGGCGACGGGTGCGAAGCCGCGAAAGCTGCCGCTGGTCGGCGCCGATCTCGATGGCGTTTATCTCTTCCGCACAGCCGCCGATGTGGATCGCGTGCGCGAACGATTTGCATCTGGCGCGAAGCTGATCGTGATTGGCGCGGGATATATTGGTCTGGAAGTCGCGGCTGTCGCGCGCCAATGCGGGCTCGACGTTACAATTGTCGAGACGGCGGTGCGGCCGCTGGCGCGTGTGACGAGCCCCGAAGTTGCGGGCTTCTTTCTCGATGAACACACACGCCAGGGCGTGCGCTTCGTGCTTGGGGGCCAGCCTGCCGTGATCAAAGGCGCCGATCGCGTCACCGGGGTTGGCCTCACTGATGGCGCCGAACTGCCCGCGGACCTGGTCATCGCCGGCATCGGCGTGACGCCAGACATCGCGATCGCGGAACAGTGCGGGCTCACGGTCGGCAACGGCATCATCACTGATCGCCAGTGCCGCACCTCCGATCCCAACATCTTCGCCATCGGCGATTGCGCGGCGCGGCCGATGGTCCATTACGAAGGCCGGATCGCGCGGCTGGAGAGCGTCCACAACGCGGTCGAAGGCGCGAAGATCGTGGCCGCCACGCTGACCGGCGGCAAGGAGCACACCGAGGAAGCGCCGTGGTTCTGGTCAGACCAGTACGACCTCAAGCTGCAGATCGCCGGCCTCTTCCACGGCCATGATCACGTCGTCTTCCGTGGCGTCATGGCTGACCGGGCGTTCGCGGCGTTCTACTACAAGGGCGAAAAGCTGATTGCCGTGGATGCGGTGAACCGGCCGGCGGAGTATCTGGGCGCGAAAATGTTGATCCAGACCAATCGGACACTTCCGCCGTCTGTTATTGAGGACATGTCGCGGCCGATGAAGGAACTGGTCGCGAGCGCGCGCTGAGGATTGAAATGCCGAAGATTACGTACATTGAGAGCAACGGCAAGGAACACGTCGTCGATGCTCCCGTCGGCCAGACGGTGATGGAGGCGGCGGTGAAGCACGCGGTGCCCGGCATCGACGCCGATTGCGGCGGCGCCTGCGCATGCGCGACGTGCCATGTGTATGTCGATCCGGAGTGGTTGGCGAAAACAGGCGAACAAAACTCGATGGAGCAATCCATGCTCGATTTCGCCAACGACGTAGAAGATAATTCGCGCCTCTCCTGCCAGATCAAAGTGTCGGCGGAGTTGGATGGCCTGGTGGTCCGGCTGCCGAAGAGCCAGCACTGAGTTGCGCAACATCCCGCCACCGCTTTGGGCTTTGCTCTTGCTGGCGGCGACATATGGGCTGAGCCTGGTCCCCGGCCTCAACACATTGCCTGATTATCCGACGCGGCCTGTCGGGCTGATCGTCATCGGCGGCGCATTGGCGATCCTGTTCGGCGCGATGCTGCAGTTTCGCTTGGCGAATACGCAATTGCTGCCGAACTCACCGACGAACAACGCGCTCGTTACAGGCGGAATTTTCGGGATCACGCGCAATCCCATGTATCTCGCGATGACGCTGTTCTGCCTTGGCGGGGCCCTCTGGTTTGGGCGGCCGGTCATGCTGCTGGCCCCTCTGCTGATGTTCTCCGTCGCGAATTGGGCGTTCATCCCGTTCGAGGAAGCGAAGATGCGCCGCCAGTTCCCTGACACGTTCGACGCATATTGCCGACGCGTGCGGCGCTGGATTTGACATAGGCGCGACGCCGGCGGTCCATATTGGGTTGCGCCTACGCGCCTGCTTCTGCCACGGTGTCCGCCGGAGGGTTTGGATGCGGGCGTTTCTTCTTGCACTTGCGATCACAGCATTTGGCGGCGCGGCCGCGGCGCAGGAGCTGGCGCCGGATCGCGCGCGGTTCCGCGCCATTTATGAAGAGCTGGTCGAGATCGACACCTCGCCAAGCACCGGATCATGCACGCGCGCGGTGAACGCGATGCTCGTGCATTTGCGGGCCGCCGGTTATTCCGACAGCGACGCGCAAGTGATCATCCCGCAGAACGCGCCGGACGACGGGAACCTCGTCGCCATATTGCGGGGCTCGTCGAGCCGCGCCGTGCTGCTGATGGCGCACATCGATGTCGTCGACGCACGCCGCGAGGACTGGGAGCGCGATCCATTCACGCTGGTCGAAGAGAACGGATACTTCTACGCCCGCGGCTCCGCTGACGATAAAGCGATGGCGGCCGTCTTTCTCGATCTGATGATCCGGTTGCGTGAAGAGAATTTCCGCCCGCGCCGCACGTTAAAGCTCGCCCTCACCTGCGGTGAAGAAACGTCAAACCGCGTGAATGGCATTGACTATCTCGTGCGCAATCATCGCCAGTGGGTGCAAGCCGATTTCGCCATCAACGAGGGCGCCGGCGGCATGCTCTCGACCAGCGGCCAGCCGATCGCGCTGAATGTCCAGGCTGGCGAGAAAATCCACCAGGTCATGACGCTGACCGTCACCAATCCGGGCGGCCACTCGTCGCGGCCGGTGCCGGACAACGCGATCTATCGCCTGAGCCGCGCCTTGGAGCGGTTGTCCGCCCACAATTTCCCTGTTGAGCTGACGCCTGTCACGCGCACCTTCTTCGAGCGCATGGCGCCGATCGTTGGCGGCGCGACGGGCGAAGCGATGGCGGCGCTGGCGCGCAATCCGCGCGATGCGGAAGCAGCCGCGATCCTTGCGCGTGATCCGTCGCACAACGCTATCATGCGCACGACGTGCGTGGCGACACAGCTTGAAGCGGGCCATGCGCCGAACGCTCTGCCGCAGCGCGCTGTCGCGACGCTTTCGTGCCGTGTTCTGCAGGGACATACGCCCGAGGAAGTGCAAACGGCTCTGCAAGCGGCGGTTGGCGATCCGGAAGTTGAGGTCGGCATTGTACGCCGCCGCGACGGTTCGCGTCCGCCCCGCCTCACCCGCCAGGTCATGGGGCCAGTTGAGCGTACCGCGGCGCGCATGTGGCCGGGCGTGCCGATCATTCCAACGATGACTCCGGGCGCGACTGACGGCCGTTTTCTCAACAATGCCGGCATCCCGACCTATGGCATGAGCGGCATGTTCTCGGCGCCGGGAGAAAGCAACGCGCACGGCCTCAACGAGAAAATCCGCGTGCAGTCGCTTTATGAAGGACGCGACTTCCTCGAGAGCATCGTGCGCGAATACGCGCGGCAATAACAAAGCCCGCAGCGTTCCGTGCGCTGGAAACCGGCGCAGGCCGCCAGGTAACTTGTCCTGGCTTAAGCGGCCTTGCGCGAAGGCGGCGGCGGCGGGCCCGCTTGCGGCGCATGCGCCGGCAGGTGGCAAACCACTGTCACGCCGCGTCCCGGCTCACTCGTCAGCGCGACCCAACCGCCGTGCATTTCAACGAACGAACGCACGAGCGCGAGGCCGAGGCCCGCGCCGCGACGATCGCCGGATTCGAAGCTATCGAATGCGCGGGCTTGCTGCTCGTAGGCCATGCCCTTGCCGGTGTCGGCGACGGTGAGCCGCACAACACCGTCGAGACGCTCGGCTGAGACGGTGATGGTGTCGCCGCGCTCGGTGTGACGGAGCGCGTTCGAGAGCAGGTTCACGATCACTTGGGTGATGCGCTTTGGATCGGCGTTGATCTCGCCGATCTTCGGATCGCATTTGATCTTGATCGGCACCTCGGTGTCGCGCGCCTTCGAAGCGGCCATCTGCACCGATTCAGAGATCGTTGCGTAAATGTCCATCGGCGACATATCGAGCTGGACGTTGCCGGCTTCGACCATGGCGACATCGAGGATGTTGTCGATCAGCTTCGAGAGCGAGCCCGAGGCTTCGATGATCGAACCCACCTGCTCGATCTGGCGATCGTTGAGCGGGCCGAAAACCTTGTGCGCCAGCAATTCGGCGTTGCCGAAAATGGCCTGCAGCGGATTGCGCAACTGGTAGGACACGTTCTCGACGAACTGGCCTTTGAGCTTATCGGCCTGTTCAAACGCTTCGGCGCGCTCGCGCAGCGCTTCTTCAACGCGGCGATCGGCGGTGATGTCCTGGAATGCGACAAGCGTCGCCCCGTCCGGCAGGGGGCGGGTGAGGAATTTCAGCACGCTCTCGTCGCTGCGGCGCATTTCACCTCGGAATTCGGTGCGCGCTTCGGGCGACGGATCGGTGATGCGGGCGCGCACTTGGGCCCAGGTGGCGCGATCGTGGAACAGGTGTTCACAAGCGCCGACGACCTTATCAAACGCCATTTCATTTTCGACAGCGCCCGGCTCAAGCCGCCACATCGCGCCGAAGGCGGCGTTGTGAAGCTTCAAACGGCCGTCGAGGCCGAACACCACAACGGCTTCATGCAGCTTGTCGAGTGCAGCCTTCTGCGTTTGCAGCAGCGCGTCGTACGAGCTTTTCAGCGCGACTTCGTTGGTGATGTCCGAGAAGATCAGCAGCATGCCGCCGCCCGGGTGCGGCTGGCGCGCGATACGCAGCATGCGGCTGTCAGGCAGCACCCAGAAATCTTCCGGCAGCTCTTCATGCTCCTGATACAGCGCCAACTCGCGCGCGCGCCATTCAGCGTAGTTCGCGTGCGCCGGCAGCTTGCGCTTTTCTTTCAGATAATCCAGCCACGCCGCATGTGACGGGCGATCCTGCAGGAAAGCGGGATCGAGGCCCCACATCTTCTCGAACGAGAGATTGTGGAACACGAGCCGCTTGCCTTGATCGAAGACCGCGATGCCTTCGGCAAGATGGTTCAGCGTTTCGTCGTGCGCACGCTGTTGGCGGGTCATCTGATCGTTCGCCGCTTCGCTGTCGGTCACGTCAACGGCAAGGCCAGCAGCGCCGCCGGCCACCGGCGACATGCGCAGACGCAACGTACGGAGCTGACCGCCGACAACGGCGGAGCGCGTTTCTTCGACCGCTTCGCCGGTCTCGATCGCCTTGCGTGCGAGGTCGGTCGCGCCCTGATCGAGTTGCAGATTACGGTCGACGGCTTGCGAGAGCGATTTGGCTTCAAGCGCGCTGAGATAATTGGGATTCGCCCATTGCAGCTTGAGGCCGCCATCGACGCGCCACGCCATGAACGGCGCCTCGTTCCACATTTCGAGGAACGCCGCGGGATCGCGCGCGATAACTTCGGTAGCGCCATCGATGCGGCCGCCAGCGCCGCCCTCTTCCACGCCGCGGACACTGGCGTCGAGAATCCAAACAACAGCGCGCGCGCCGGCGGTACGGCCGTCAACCTCGACATAGACGCCATCCGGCGTCGCGATGGTGAGCGAGAACGGTGCGCCCTCACGGCGCAAACGCTGTAGCGCGGGCGCAAGACGCGTCATCACGCCGGTGGCGCCGCGCGCATCAAAGCCCGAGAGACCTTGCAGAATCCGGATGGCGGGTTCGGCGGCAATGGCCGTACCCGAAAAGCGCAGCAGCGAAGCAAGAGCCAGCGGGCTGCCGTAAATGCGCGGCTTGCCCCAATCGGTTTCGCTGTCGGCGAGCGTGTCTTCCCAGATCAGCACGACGCCCGGGTGCGCGCCGAACACGGCATCGGCCCAGGCGACGGTGTCTTCGAGCTCGCGCGAGCGCTTCTTCCACGCTTCAACGCCGCCGCGCGCGCCTTCGGTCACGCGCATCGCCCAAAGCAACGCTGCGATCGCAATCGCGGCCGAGCCAGCCGCTACGAGCAAGCTTCCGTCCAATGCCGACCCCTAATTCCATCTTTGCGGCGAAACGAATCGCCGAGCCCCAAGGGCATTTTCCCGGTTTGCGCGCACGTTTGCACGCGCGTGCCTGTCCGGGCCGGTTAACAAAATGCTAAAAGGGTGAACGGCGGGTTAAGTTAAGAAATATCAATTGGTTAACGTTGCGGCTTGATTGCGAGTAGCTTTTAGGCTACAAACACTCCGATGATCCCGACGGTTGAGACGGAGGCGTTTCGAACCTGGCTCAGCGGCCTTCGCGATCGCCAAGCGGTCGCGCGCATCAACACTCGGATCATGCGGCTTCGCCTGGGCAATCCTGGCGACGTCGCATCAGTCGGCGATGGCGTCAGCGAATTGCGGTTGATGTTCGGGCCGGGATACCGCGTCTATTTTGCGACCCGAGGTCAGGAGCTAATTCTGCTACTCGCCGGCGGCGATAAGGGTACGCAGGCGAATGATATCAAGGCGGCCAAGAAATTGTGGACCGCCTGGAAGGAAGAGAACGATGGCTAAGGTCAAAACCTTCACCCATGACGCCGCGAATTACGTCGAGAACGCGGAAGACGCAGTGTTGCTGTTGGAAACCGCGCTTGAGGATGGCGATCCGCGTGTTGTTGCCGAAGCGATCGGGGCCATCGCGCGCTCCCGGGGCATGGCGGAAATAGCCGAGGCCACCGGTCTTTCGCGCGAGAGCCTGTATCGAGCGCTGAGCGCGAATGGCAATCCAACTTTGAGCACCACGCTGGAGGTGCTGCGGGCGTTGAACTTGCGATTGACCGTCACGCCACGAGATCACGCAGCTTAGCTGCCGCGGTGCTGCAGTTTTTCAACAGCTTGCTGAGCCGCCACGAGCGTTGGACGTAGCTTGCGCGCGCGGCGGCCGGTGTCACGGGCGTTCGAGGCGCCGTTGATCCGGAAGACGAACGGCATCTTGTAGCTCGCGCCAAAGCGGATGTGCACGTCCTTCGGCTTGAATCTCGCGTGCAACAGAGCTTCGCGCGCGGCGTCGTAGAACACGTCGGACGGCCAGGCGTCGACACAATTGATGTTCTTTGCCCGCCCATCGGCGCCGACCTCAAACTCGGCGACGGCGACACCTTCAACGCCAAGCCGGCGCGCCAGCCTCGGATACCGCGCGCGCAATGGCCCGACGACATCCCAAGGCATGTCGGAATGATCAGCCTCCTCCTCGGCTAGGAGTTGGCGGACGGACTTTTCCTCGGGCGCATGCCAGATCACGCAACATGGCCCAATCGGCAGGCGCTGTTGCACACGCTGCATCTCGCGCCGCTCGCGCAGCTTGTCACGCAGCCATTCGGCGGCGTTGGTCACAACGATGACGAGAACCAAAACCGCGGCGCCGGCGACAAGAAGAGCCACACCGCCACTCAGGCCTTGCGCGCGCAGGATGCCGCTAATCGCCAGGTGCGCCAGGACGACCACGCCGAACAACGCCGCGTAAAACAGCGCGCGCATCGCCCATGTCGATAAGGTGCGGGTCGTACGGATGAGCATGTGCGAGCTTCTGGTTCCCGCTTCCTTCTATCCGGCCGGCTCAGCTATGAGCAACGATGGTAAGGCAGTTTGCGCGAGATCAAGGATCGGCGTGGCCATCGGACCATGGTTTTGACGGAGGCGGTCGCGAATGCTGGAGATAACAGCCTGTCGGGCTATGCTTGCGGCGCTACTATTGAGCGCATCGTGTGCTCTGGCGGCGTGCGCAACAGCGGACACGCCCGCGACGACCGCCTCCAGCGACGCGCTTGAAAGCGCGCGCATTGAGCGCGGGCAACATCTGGCGGTGACGAATTGCTCCGGCTGCCATGCCATCGGGCGCTCCGGTGACAGCCGCCATCCAATGGCGCCGCCGTTCCGTCAGCTGTCGCGGAACTATCATGTCAACGAGCTTGAGGAAGCGTTCGCCGAGGGCGTGCTCGTCGGACATCCTGACATGCCGGAGTTTACCCTCTCACCCGAAGACGTGGATTCACTGCTGAGCTATATTCAGAGCGTGCAGGAACGCCGCGGCGCCTAGCGGCAGCCAAGGCTCGCTGCAGCGTATGGCGATCGGTGCGGAGGCGCGGGATGGGGCTCGATGACGATGTCGCGGCGCGTGCTGTGACGATCTTCGAAGATCGGGAGCGGCAGGAACGGCGTGCAGGTCGGGTGAGCTTCTGGATTCTGCTGTTCGCGGGCGCCTGCGGCGGCGTCTATTTGGCGTTGCGCTACGAGAGTTTCCGCTCCGGCGTCAGTTTGATTTTCTTCGCGCTTCTCGTGATTATGTTGGCGGTTTCGGCGCGGTGGCGACCTTGGGCGCGCACAGGCTTGATGCGCGACTCGATCCTGCAAGCGGCGGCGGAGCAGCAACGCGACCCGCCGGACGTGAGGTCAAGCGCAGCCGCCAAGACCATTCTCGAACACGGCCAGGCGGTGCGCCTGACAATGGCAGAGCATGCGCGACGAGAACAAGCGCAACAACAGCATGACGACGAACGCCGCGCCACCGAACAGCGCGCCGCCGATGAAGCACGCTATGCGGAGTTTGTGCGCCAGGCCGCTGCCGGCGCGCCGCTGCCCTTCGCACTCTGGGCGGAGCAGAAGAGCAAGGAAGAGCTTTGGGGCTTGAGCGTCGGCGCACTGCTGCGGGCGCTCGACGCCGCATACGGCGGACGTCGAATCGTCGATGGATTCTTCCAGCGCCAGATCGGGCACATCGTTCTGTCGGACGTGGAGCGTGTGCAAAAGCAGCTGGAGCGATCACAAGGCGAAACGCTCTATGAGCTTGCGAAGAACCGCCTACGCCTCGAAGCCAACCTTCGCGAGCGCAAACGCCGGTCCGAAGTTCTCGAACACATAGATGGCTTATGGGATCAGTGGGACGATGCGCGCCGCACGAGCAACACGCCGCGCGCAAACCGCATAGAGGCGGAGATTGATCGCCTCTACGCGTCATTGCGCCGATAACGTCCGCGGTGAATACGCTCCCCGGTCGAAGCCTAGCTTGGCCGGGGAGCGTATGACTTAGTAGCGATAGTGATCCGGCTTGAACGGGCCGGCGGTGGGCACGCCGATATAGTCGGCCTGCTCTTTGCTGAGCTTGGTGAGCTTCACGCCGAGCTTTTCGAGGTGAAGCGTCGCGACCTTCTCATCGAGATGCTTCGGCAGCGTATAGACTTCGTTCTTGTAGGACTTGCCGTTCGTCCAAAGCTCGATTTGCGCGAGCGTCTGGTTGGTGAACGAGGCCGACATCACGAAGCTCGGGTGGCCGGTGGCGTTGCCGAGGTTCACGAGGCGACCTTCGGAGAGCACGATGATCTTCTTGCCGTCCGGGAATTCCACGTGGTGGACTTGCGGCTTAATCTCGTCCCACTTGAAGTTCTTCAGACCGGCGATTTGGATTTCGCTGTCGAAGTGGCCGATGTTCGCGACGATGGCGTTGTTCTTCATCGCGCGCATGTGGTCGACGGTGAGGACGTCCTTGTTGCCGGTGGCGGTGACGAAGATGTCGGCGTGCGGGGCAGCCTCTTCCATGGTGACAACCTGGTAGCCTTCCATCGCCGCCTGCAGCGCGCAGATCGGATCGACTTCGGTGACCATCACGCGCGCGCCGCCCTGGCGGAGCGAGGCGGCCGAGCCCTTGCCGACATCGCCATAGCCGGCGACGACCGCGACTTTGCCGGAGAGCATGACGTCGGTGCCGCGGCGGATGGCGTCGACGAGTGACTCACGGCAGCCATAGAGGTTGTCGAACTTCGACTTGGTCACGCTGTCGTTGACGTTGATCGCCGGGAACGGCAGCTCGCCTTTCTTGGCCATTTCGTACAGGCGATGCACGCCTGTCGTGGTTTCTTCCGAAACGCCCTTCACGCTTTCGCGGATGGATTTGTAGAAGCCGGGCTTGACAGCCATGTACTTCCGGATCGTGCCGAAGAGCGCTTCTTCCTCTTCATTCGAGTGGTGCGCGATGAAGTCCGGATCGTTTTCCGCCTTCGGGCCGAGCACGCAGAGCAAGGTCGCATCGCCGCCGTCATCGAGGATCATGTTGGCGTACTGGCCGTTCGGCCACTGGAAGATGCGGTGGGTGTAATCCCAGTACTCTTCGAGGCTCTCGCCCTTCACGGCGAACACCGGCGTGCCCTTGGCGGCGATGGCGGCGGCGGCGTGATCCTGCGTCGAGAAGATGTTGCACGAGGCCCAGCGCACTTCGGCGCCGAGGGCTTGCAGCGTCTCGATCAGCACGGCCGTTTGGATGGTCATGTGCAGCGAGCCGGCGATGCGCGCGCCCTTCAGCGGCTGCTTCGGGCCATACTCTTTGCGCACGGCCATGAGACCCGGCATTTCGGTCTCGGCGATTTCGATTTCCTTGCGGCCCCAGTCAGCGAGGCTGAGATCTTTGACGACGTAATCCTTAGCGCTCATCGCGCGCCCTCCTTCGAGAGTTCGCGAGCGTCGTTTCCAAAGTGGAAGCTACCCGAGCCTGGCGGCCAAGAAAGTCTTTGGGCCGTCGCAACGCTCCTCGGGAGGCGGGCGCGGTTTAGCAAAGGCGCCAGCGGCTTGCAAACCGCCCTCTGCGCATGGTTGATACGAAAGAGCCGCCAGGCAAGGCCCGGCGGCTCAATCTTTTCAACACTTTGCGCAAGCGTTACGTGCCGCTGGTCCAGCGATCGAGGAGACGCTTCGCAGCGTCACGCCCGCCGACGCCAAAGGCGATCGCCACCGCTACCGCGACCGACCCCAGGATCAGGCCGAAGGCGAGTGCGATGATGTTGTTGGCGAGCCCCATGAAGGAGAGACCAACCGCCGTCGCCAGGATGATCACGCCCCAACGCACAAGCGTTGAGATGATCTCTGACGATGGCTTGCCTTCGCGTGAAGAAGCGGCGGCGAGGATGTTCGCCAGCAGAATGCCAAGTGCGATGATAACAGCGCCGAAGAGCACGCTGCTCGCGAGTTCGAGCACGCGGGTCAGCATTGCCGCCATGGCCGCGAACTCAAGCAGGCGGGCCGCTTCCACGGCCGCGAACAGGACGATCCCGACGAGAACCGCCAAGCCGATCATCTTTGATGGCGGGAACTTCGAGAAGTTGATGGTGTCGACGCCAGGCGTCAGATCCATCTTCTCGCGGCCGACGCGGATTGGCTCCGCATTGGCGATGCTCGAAATGATGTCGTCGAAGCCGATGGCCTTCAGGCCCTCTTCGATCAACGTCATGACCCAGCGGCCGATCAGGTAGGCGATGAAGATAATCAGCGCCGCGCCGATAACACGCGGGATCGTCAGCAAGATGCTTTGCAGCATATCGCGCGCGGGGTTGGAGATCGCTTCGATGTCGAGCACGTCAAGCGCCGCGATCGCCACCGGGATGATGATCAACGTGAAAGCCAGGAGACCCAGCAAGCGCGCCAGACCCGGGCCCTTCGGCGTGTGCGTGAGGCCCGCATCGATCAAGCGGCGATCCAGCTCAACGGCTTCAACCGTCGCTTCGACCATGCGCCGCACGATTGTCGCGAGCATGAAGCCGATGAAGAAGATGAGAGCCGCGCCGACCACGTTCGGCAGATAGGCCAGGAAGCCCGCGACCATGCCGTTCAATGGCGCGACGACCGCGTTCATATCGAGCACGTTGAGCGCGGCGATGAGGCCTAGCAGCCAGACCAGCCAATAACCGACTTCGCCAATGCGTTCGCCAACATCGACCGTCGGCTTTGCACTCGCGGCGCCCGCGCCATCGCGGCGTGAGAAGAACGGGATGCGGTCGACGCCTTTGGCGATCGCCCATTTTACCGCCTTCGCCGCAAAATGCGCGACGACGACAATGACAAGCGCCAACAGGATGCGCGGTCCCCAAACCGTGATCCAGTTCATCATGGCGTCTTGATTGGCAGATGTAATCATTAGAGCAGCCTCCCTCGCCGAGGTGCGTTGAAGATGCCCCTACGATCACCGGAACGCACGCAATTCATAGGATTTGCGCGCTTTAGGCGTGCATAATGAATGCTGCATCCGCGAGATATTCGCGCCGAAGGCGCGCGCGCCGCCTTAGTTCAACGCTTCGGGGAATGCCGGCAGCGCCGCGAAGTCTTCCATCACGTGCTGGCGAACCACACGCGCGCCGGTTTCGCTGGAAATGCGCTCCAGCTTTCCCTGGGACGCGACGGTCTGGGCGCGATCGGTGTTGAACGTCGGCACCAGGCGGCGCTCGCGGCTCTCGGCAAGGTGGTACATGTCGCCCGCAAGCAGAACCGGGCCGGCATTCGGCAGACGCACCAGCAGCATGGTGTGGCCCGGCGTGTGGCCCGGCGCCTGGATAATGGTCACAGAGCCGTCCCCGAATACGTCATAGTCGCCATCGCCCTCGATGACGCGGGTCTGCGCGTTCTCAAGCTGATTGTAATTGTTGAAGTCGGTCGGATCGGCGCGATGCTCCGCGTCGAACATTCGCGCACGCTCATCGGCGTCAACGATCCATGTGGACGCCGCAAACAAATTGCCGTTGCCGGTGTGATCGGAGTGCATGTGCGAGAAAGACACGAACTCGACATCGCCAGGTGCGAGATTGAGCTGCGCCAGCTGCGCTGTCAGTTTCACCGGGACGACAAAGTGCGCCGGAAATGATTCCGGCGTGAGACCGTTTGGCATATCCGCAATGGCTTCCGGGAGACCTGTGTCCCAGATCAAATCACCATCCGGATGGCGGATCAAATAACACGGCACGATAAGCTCGCGGCTCTGCCCGTTTACCGAGCCGTCATCGGCGAACATGCCGACGTCGCCAAACGTCGAATGACCACAATCCATCGCATAAAGCTGAATCGCGGGAGCTTCCGCGGCTTGCTCTGCGCGAGGGACGCACGCGGCCAGCGCCATGATCAAAGCCAATATTGATGCGCGCGTTTTGATCATTTCGCGAAGGCCCCCTCGCGCTCTTCAACCGCGCCCGTCGCCGAAACGCAAGCGCAGAATGAGGATGACGATCACCAGCAAAAGGCAGACTGCATTCGCCAGCGCAACGGGCCACGAATTGCTCAGCACGCCGTAGATGACCCAGCAACAAAACCCAAGAGTTGTCACCGCGTACATGCCAAGCGAGACGCTGCTCGCGTCCCGCTCCTTCAACATCTTCATGATCTGCGGCACGAAGCTCGCCATGGAACACAGACCGGCGATGATGCCGAACGTGTTGGCAAGCCATTGCGGCGCGTCCATTGCCGCTAAGCGCGTTTCAGAACGCGCACGAGCAACAAGAGAACCACAGCGCCGATGAATGCTGTGAAAATCGAATTGATGATGCCGGCGCCAATGGCGACGCCAAGCGTGCCAAACAACCAGCCGCCGAGAAACGCACCAAGGATACCGATGATGATGTTGCCGACGAGGCCAAAGCCAAAGCCGCGTACGACAAGACCTGCGAGCCAGCCGGCGAGAGCGCCGACCAGAATCCAGATGAGAATAGTTTCGACTGTCATGTTTCCTCCACTGCGCGCCTCAACGCAGGTGGGAACTTCTTGTTCCGCAAGGGCCCCGACTGACTAGCCGCCGATGACGCGCAGGCATTGCGCCAGGCGCTCGCCCTCAAGATCTTCCGCCAGCGCCAGGCGTTGCTGTGTGAACGTACCGTGGCCGCGCGGCATGTACCGGATCGTCCGCTCGCTAGCGCCATCGCGCACGACGTAGGCGATTTCCAGCTCGGCATTGCCTATCTCGCCCGCATCGCGCCGGACGAGCGTCATGCCATCGCGAATGCCCGCGGCGTACGCGGGCAAGCCCGGATCAACACCGGCAATGATATCGTTATTCGCCTGCGTCGCATCGATGTCGAAACCGCGATGGAAGGTGGGGGTTTCGCGCGTCAGAATGCGTCCGCACGGGGCCAGCAAATCCTCGGGCAGCGTGATGAACGTCCCCTGGTCGATGTAGGTCCGGATGTCCGCGGCAGGGTCCAGCCCCAGCGCCCGGGCCGACGCGATAAAATTCTCAACCGCGTATTGCTCTCCCGCTTGAGCGCGCGTCCGCATATCGCGGACGACCTCATCCAGGCTATGGTTGTCGCGGCGCAATCGCGCATCCCATATCAGCGCAAGAAAACGCCCGCGTTGATACGGCAATTTTTGAGTGTCCCGATCAGTCCAGAAATTCGCGAGAACTTGCGCGTTGCTTGCCGTGCGCGCCGGCGATTGGGCGTAAGCACGCAGCGCGTCATTCAGGTCAGCCGCATATTGCGCCGCAGTCCACTGGCCGCCGCGCACCATAAGGCGCGCCGTATAGAAATCCGTGAAGCCCTCAGAGAGCCAATATTGAAGCGCCTCATCGTCCTGAGGCAGGCCGCCGACCTGCGACGAAATCCAGGTGTGAAAACTCTCATGCGCCAAGGTTCGCGCGATTGGTCCGGATTGTGCGTTGGGTGTCGCGAAGAAGGCAAAAGCATCATCGAGTCCGGTGCCGCCGATTGAGATCCAACCCTCCGGCCCTTCCAGGTGAAGGACCGTGACCAGATATGGCGTCGCATCATCGCTCCAGAACGCGCGCTCGCTTGAAAGAATGTTGGCCGCTTGGCTCAGAAACTCAGCGTCGCTGAATTGCCAATTTCCCCGAATGGCAAGACGAACATTGCTGCGCGCATCACGCAAAATGCGAAAGTCGCCCGCAACGATGACGCTCGACCAGACGTCGCCCAGACGCAAATCCGCGTGCTCGAGGTCTGACGCGTAGGTCCAGTCGCGCGGCAGGTTTCGCACACGGACGCGAACACGCGACTGTGGACTTGCATCGCTTGGCGTCACCACGATGGCGTTGCCGATCAGGTGGAAATAGGTGGGCTGGATGGTCGGGCGATAGACATTGCCAATCTCGGCGCGCGGAACGCCGTCCCAATCCTGGATGACCCTGTAGCGCACATGAAGGCGCGCGCCAGGCCGATGCGAAACCACGCGCTCGGTTGGGCCGGCGCCATTTCGCAGTGTCCCGCCGGAAACAACTTCCAGCTGTTCGATCCCCCGCCAAAGCTCGCCCTGTCCGCCCCACTCATCGGGCAAGCGCAAGCCCGTTTCGCCATCGGCCTCGCCGTGGAAGCGGAGATCGATCTGGACGGCGTTAAGCGCGCCATCCTGAATGACGGGCGCGAGCGTGTACTCAATCCGCTCGGGCGCCGTGGCGCCAACACAGAAAATCACGGCGCCAGCAACGCCGATTGCCTGGATGAAAGAACGCATGTTTCCCCGCTTGGTCACTAGCGGACAGATGCAGAGATTGCGGCGAAGGCAGGGCAAGAGCCCAAGACCCGCTATTCCTCTTCGTAAAATCTCGCCGCGATCAGCGTCTCAACCGCTGTCATCGCCTCTTCCGCCTGTGGGCCGCGGGTCTCGACCTCGACCTCGTCGCCGATGCCGGCGCCCAGCATCATCAGGTCCATGAGCGACCGTGCGTCGGCCTCATCGGACTCCCGCCGTACGCTGATGCGCGTGGTGTCATAGCTCAAGGCGAGCTCGGCCAGCTTGCGTGAGGCCCGCGCGTGCAAGCCCTTCTTGTTCACGATCTGCAGGGTGCGCGTGATGCTCATGCGTGCCGGTTCCTGGCGACCCGATTTAGGCCGCGCCGCCGGCAAGCTCAACCGAGGCCACTCGAATGTAGCGCCGCCCAGCGTCCTGTGCGGCCAAAGCGGCCTCAGGCAAACTGACCTTGTCACGAACCTCAGCGAGCTTGATCAGCATCGGCAGATTCACGCCGGCAATTACTTCCGTTTTCACCTGATTGATCACCGATATCGCGAGATTCGACGGCGTGCCCCCGAACATGTCGGTCAGGATCACAACGCCATCGCCATGCTCGACGGCCCGCACCGCGTCGATGATGTCGCCGCGCCGCTCTTCCATGTTGTCATTGGGGCCGATGGCGATTGCGCGCATCTGATCCTGGGGCCCGAGAACGTGCTCCGCCGCGGCGACAAATTCGTCAGCCAAGCGGCCGTGAGACACCACCACGACGCCGATCATTCACTACTCCCGCCACCCGCCAGAGGGCTTGGATAAGGGGTCCGTCCTTACGCCTTCGCGCGTGCGGGAGAAAGGGAAAGCCGCACCGCGATTGCAGTTTTCGACGGACGAACTAGCCCGCAAGCGGCATTTCCACCACTAAACGAGCGCCGCCGCTCTCCCCACGGCCCAGGCCGTCCTTGTTCTGCGCGTAGATCCGGCCGCCGTAGGAGGTGATGATCTGGCGCGCGATCGACAGGCCGAGGCCGGAATTGTTGCCGAACGCGGCGCCCTTGGGACGCTGGGTGTAGAAGCGCTCAAACACGGTCTCGAGGTTTTCCGGAGGTATGCCGGGGCCCTGGTCATCGACCACTGCCCGCACGATCGCCCCATCCTTGCTGCGCTCAATTTCAGCCGTCACGGCGACGAGGCCGCCTTGCGGGCTGAACGAGCGCGCATTGTCGATGAGGTTGCGGAAGACCTGGCCCAGCGGCCCGGCCTGTCCCATCACGATGAGGCCCTCCGGGCGCTGCCCGCTAAAAGCCACGGTCACCGGCGCCGGTTCGTCAGCCGGCGCCGCGTAGGCGCGCGTCAGTTCAAACAACAACTGGCCGATATCGATGCGCGTCAAATCAGACTTTGCTGTTTCAGCTTCGATGCGGCTGGCGCGGGCGATGTCGGTGATCAATCGATCAAGCCGCTGCACGTCCTGCGCGACAATGCCCAGCATCTGCGCCTGCTGCTCCGGCGTCGTCGCCGCGCGCGCCGAGGCGACAGCGGACTGAATGGACGCCAGCGGATTTTTGATCTCGTGACTGACGTCGGCGGCGAAGCGCTCGTTCGCGTCGATGCGGTCGGCGAGCGCCCCGGTCATGGCTTCCAGCGAATGCGCGAGCGCGCCGATTTCGTCGTTGCGATGCGACACTTCCGGCAGCGCCAAGCGCGTCGCGCCGGTGAGCCGAAGCGAATCCGCCGCGCCGGCAAGCTTGCGCAACGGGCGGGCGATAAACAGCGCCAGAAGCAAGGATGACAGGAAGATCGCAATCGTCGCGCCGATCATGAACGGAATCATGCTCGCGCGCTCGGCGACGAGAATGCGCTCCACGTCGGCGCTCTCCGTCGTCACCGTACCCATTACCTGCTGAACGCGCCGCAACGGCACGGTCACGGAGACAACCCGCTCGCCCCGTTCATTGAGGCGCTCGCCATTGACGATTTCACCGCGCACCGCGCGTCGCTGCTCATCCGCCAATGATGTCGTGGGGCGCCATGGCGTCAGGCGCAGATACTCGACTTGCCGAGCGGCGCTTTCGATCTTCTCGCCTAAACTCTGATCACCGGTAATCGGCGTCTCGCGGATATCGTCATAAATGACATCGCTATCGGCGATGAGACGTTGTTCTGTATCGAACACGCGCACGCGCGGGCGACCAACGCCCGGACGCGCGCCCTCCGCGATCGGCGGCAGGATGCGGTGCAGCACCGTGCGAACCGCGCTCTCGTTGATGTAAGGATACGGATCGCCCTCGACGGTGCCGGTCTCGATCAGCAAATTGGTGATGAGCTCGCCCTGCGTGCGCAGATTGCGGAACTGCGCCTCGGTCAGGCCGGCGCGCATTTCCGTCAACAGCAAGACGCCCAGGATCAGGACGGCAAGACCGACGAAATTCCAGATGAAGATGATACGGGCGATGCGCGATCTGAGGATCGCGCGAAAAATCCCGTCAGGCCTCGTTGTACCTGTAGCCGACGCCGTAGAGCGTTTCGATCGCGTCGAACTCGCCGTCGATGTCGCGGAATTTCTTGCGGAGCCGCTTGATGTGGCTGTCGATGGTTCTGTCGTCGACATAGACTTGGTCGTCATAAGCTGCGTCCATCAGCTGGTCGCGGCTTTTAACGTAGCCGGGACGCTGCGCGAGCGCTTGGAGGATGAGGAATTCGGTGACGGTGAGACGAACCTGTTCGCCTTTCCAGGTACAGGCATGACGGTTCGGATCGAGCGTGAGTTCGCCGCGTACGATGGGCTTCTTGTCACTGGCCGCCTCCGCTCCCGGCGTACCGGCGCGCGTGCGGCGCAACAGCGCCTTCACCCGCTCGCTGAGCAGGCGTTGAGAGAATGGCTTTTTGATGTAGTCGTCAGCGCCAACGTTGAAACCGACGACTTCGTCCATCTCGTCGTCCTTGGACGTGAGGAAGATCACCGGCAGATTCGAGCCTTGGCGCAGACGGCGCAGCACTTCGACCCCGTCCATGCGCGGCATCTTGATGTCGAGGATGGCGATATCCGGCGGCGTCTCGGCCAAGGCGGCGAGCGCGGTCGCGCCGTCCGTATAGGTGCGCACGGTGTAGCCTTCGCCCTCGAACAGGACTTTCAGGGAGGCGAGGATGTTCTCGTCGTCGTCGACAAGGGCGATGGTCGGCATGGGAGGGTCGCGAATCCTGACTTTACCGTAATGAACTGGTACGGGCCTTCTTAGCCGTCAATGGGCGGCGACGCTAGCGCGCAGGTTTCACGGGCTTGTGTGCGGGGCGCAAGCGGCCCCAGACGCGATAAGCGGCGAAATTGGGGAGGTTTCAGATGACAGCGTTTTGGCGCGGGCTGTTTGCACTTGCTGCTTGTTACAATTTGACGGTGGGCGGCGCGATGATGGCGGCGCCTACGCAGGTGGCCGGACAGCTTGGCGTTTCCGGAACCGGTGCGGCCTACGCGATCTTGATGGTTGGCTTGATGATCGCCGTCTTCGGCGTCGGCTACGCCATGGTGTCGGCGGCGCCAGCGAAGAACCGGGGCATCGTCTGGATCGGCGTCGTTGGGAAGATTGGCGCGGCGGTGCTGGCGGCGGTGCAGTTCAAGGCGGGGGTCATCCCCTTCAACACCTTCCTTCTGGGAATGGGCGACTTGGTGTTTGTGGCGCTGTTCGCACTCTTCCTCTGGCGCGGGCCGCGCTAGCCGTCGCCGCGGGATTTCTGAAACATGGGCAGGCCGTCGGCGAACTTGATCCAGGCGATGTCGTGGCTCAGCCACGAATGATGCGACGGCGGAAAGGCATCCGGATTGTCCAGTGTGGCGGTGGCGACGTCGATGTAGCTGTCGTCGTCGGTGCGGGCATAGGTGAGCTGCGTGCCGCATTGATTGCAGAATTGGCGCGCGACGTTGGCGGACGATGCGTAGTGCGCGGGTTTGCCGTTGGTGATTGTGAAAGCGTGCGGGTCGACGGTCAGCCACGCGACGACGGGCGCGCCGGAGACACGGCGGCAGGTTCGGCAATGGCAAATCATGCTTTGCCGCGGCGGCGCGGAAAGCGCGTAGCGGATCGCGCCGCAGTGGCAGGCGCCAGTGATCATCGTAGCCTCCATAACATGGGAACGCGCCGCTGGGCGGCGTATGCGGGGCGGAGCCCCGCGCTCCAACCTGGATGCGTTCGAATGCCGGCGGGGCGCCGCCGGTCCATACTAGTGCGCCGCGCCCCAGGTTGCGCCAGCTTTCGCTTCCACGGTCAGCGGCACGCTTAGAATAGCCGCGGGCTCGGGCGCCGCTTCCATCACGTCTTTCGCGAGCTTGCACAGCTTCTCCGCCTCTTCCTGCGGCGCTTCGAAGACGAGTTCGTCGTGCACTTGCAGCAGCATGCGTGACTTGAGCTTGGCGTTCGCCAGCGCGGGCGGCAGGCGGACCATGGCGCGGCGGATGATATCGGCGGCGGCGCCCTGGAGCGGCGCGTTGATCGACTGGCGTTCGCCGAAGGCGCGTTCGCTTGGGTTCTTCGACTGAATGCCTTTGACCCAGATGCGGCGGCCGAAAATGGTTTTCACGTAGCCGTTGGCGCGCGCGAAGGTTTTGGTTTCTTCCATGTAGTCGCGGATGCCGGGGAAGCGTTCGAAGTATTTCTTGATGTAGGCGCCGGCTTCTTCGCGCGCGATGCCGAGATTGCGGGCGAGGCCGAAGGCGCTGATGCCGTAGATAATGCCGAAATTGATCGCCTTGGCGTTGGCGCGGATGTCTTTCGGCATGCCTTCGATGGGCACGCCAAACATTTCCGACGCCGTGCGCGCGTGAATGTCGATGCCGTCGGCGAAGGCTTGCTTCAACTGCGGAATGTCGGCGACGTGCGCGAGCAGACGGAGTTCGATCTGGCTGTAGTCGGCGCTGACAAGGACGTTGCCCTTCTCAGCGATGAACGCCTCGCGAATGCGGCGACCCTCTTCGGTGCGGATCGGGATGTTCTGCAGGTTCGGGTCGTTGGAGGCGAGACGGCCAGTGGTGCTGGCGGCGAGCGCGTAGGTGGTGTGAACGCGCCGGGTTTCGGGATTGACCGCGGCTTGCAGCGCTTCGGTGTAGGTGGAGCGCAGTTTTGAGAGCTGGCGCCATTCCAGCACTTTCGCCGGCAAGTCGTGCTGTTCGGCGAGGTCTTCGAGGATGGAAGCGTCTGTGGACCAGGCGCCGGTCTTGGTTTTGCTGCCGCCGGGGAGTTTCAGTTCGTCAAACAGAATTTCGCCGAGTTGCTTCGGCGAGCCGAGATTGAATTCCTTGTTCGCGAGGCCATAGGCCTCTGACTCGTATTGCAGCATGCGCTGCGCGAAATCGCCGGAGAGACGCGAGAGCATTTGCGGATCGATCTTCACGCCTTCGCGCTCCATCGCGGTGAGGATCGCAGGCAGCGGGCGTTCGAGCGTTTCATAGACGGTGATGAGCCGATTGCTTGCCAGTTCGGATTTGAGCTTGCGGTGCAGGCGCAGTGCGGCGTCGGCGTATTCGCACGAATACGCGGCGGCGCGTTCGATCGGGACGAGGGCGAAGCTTTGCTGCGCTTTGCCTTTGCCGGCGACATCGCTGTAGGGGGTGAGCGCGTGGCCGATGTGCTTTTCGATCAGCGAGATTTTGTCGTGATCATCGAGGCCGCCATAGAGCGTGTATGAGGCCAGCATCGGATCATCGTAGGGCGCGAGCGCGATTCCGTGCTTGGCGAAGAGCGCGATGTCCCATTTGACGTTGATGCCGATCTTGGCGACGGCGGGGTCTTCGAGCAGCGGCTGCAGCGCGGCGAGTACGGTGGTCAGCGCAATCTGCTCGCCTCCCCCGCCCCCTTGCGGGGCGAGCGCCTGGGGGTGGGGGGCGTTCAAACGATCAAACGCCTGTGCGTTTGCTCCGCCCCCCCTCCCCTGCCCCTCCCCCACAAGGGGGGAGGGGATTTCGCTTGCAAACAACTCACCCGCGCGCGGATCAGGCGCACGATGTGAGAGCGGGATATAGATCGCATCGTTCGCGGCGATGGACAGCGACACGCCGACGAGTTGCGCGCGCGCGGCATCGAAGGAATCCGCTTCGGTGTCGATGCCGATGGCGCCGGCAAGTTTGGCACGGCGGATATAATCTTCGAGCGTCGGCAGATCGCGGACGATTTTGTAAGCGTCGCGTTTGAACTCGCGTTCGATCTCTTCGACCACGGGGCCAGTGCGTGCGCCGTCATCGGCATGTGCCGGCGCGGGCGCAGGCGCGGCGCTCGCATAGCTGGCGACGATCTGGACGCCCTTCTCTTTCGCGAAATGCTCGCGCACACGGCGGCCGAGCGTACGAAACTCCATCGCGTCGATGAATTGCAGCAGCATCGATGGGTCGGGCTCGCGCAGTGCGAAGGTTTCCCACTTCTCTTCGACATCGACGTCATCTTTCAGCGTGACGAGTTCGCGCGAGAGGCGGATTTGGTCGGCGAAGTTGATCAGCGTTTCGCGGCGCTTTTGTTGTTTGATTTCGTTGGCGCGTTCCAGGATGGCGTCGAGTGAGCCGAATGTGGTGATGAGTTCGGCGGCGGTCTTCGGGCCGATCCCGGGCGCGCCAGGGACGTTATCAGTCGAATCGCCAATGAGAGCTTGAGCGTCGATGACCTTATCGGGACCCACGCCGAATTTTTCCATGACGGCGTCGAGACCGAGAATGCGGTTCTTCATCGGATCATAGAGTTGGATGATCCCATCGACGATGAGCTGCATCAGGTCCTTGTCGGATGAGACAATGCGTACGCTCGCGCCGCTCGCGGCGGCCTGGCGCGCATAAGTGGCGATGAGATCGTCGGCTTCAAAGCCACCCATTTCGATGCAGGGCAGATTGAAGGCGCGCGTGGCGTCGCGGATCAGCGGAAATTGTGGAACGAGATCTTCGGGCGCCGGCGGGCGATGTGCCTTGTATTCAGGATAGAGTTTGTTGCGGAACGTGACTTCGCTTTTGTCGAAGATCACCGCGAGGTGCGTTGGCGCTTCAGCGCCTTTCATCTCCTCCAGGAACTTCCACAACATGTTGCAGAAGCCGGCGACGGCGCCAACGGAGAGCCCATCGCTCGCGCGCGTCAGCGGCGGCAGCGCGTGGTAGGCGCGGAAAATGTAGGCCGAGCCGTCGATGAGGTAGAGGCGCGGAGCGTCTTTTTTAGCCATGCGCCTATCTAGGCGCTCCGCGCGTTTAGGTCACCCGCCAAAGAGCTTGTTGTAGTCCGGCGGACTGCCGCGGCGTTGCCAGAGAGCGTCGGAATCACCGTCGCGCAGGAAATCTTCGGCGGCCTCGCGGGCGGCAGCCATGGCGATGTTGAAGAGACCGGTGGCGGCGCTGAGGCGGTGAACGCCGAGCGCGCGCAAGTGCGTTGCGTCCGGCGCTTCGGGGCGCGCCATGATATTAAGCGGCAGCTTCGTGCCGTCGACTATGGCGCTGATTTGCGGCCCGTATGCGATGCCAGGCACAAACAAGCCGCTGCCGCCCGCCTGCTCAATGGCGGCGGCGCGACGCAGCGTTTCTTCGACTGCTTGTTCTCGCTCAACGAGAGATTTCAAAAAGACATCGGTGCGCGCGTTGATGAAGAGGTTGACGCCCTTCTTCTCGGCCGCCGCGCGAATGGCTTCGATCTTCCTCAGATGCAATTCGTGCGGCTGCTTGCCGTCTTCGAGATTGATGCCGACGGCGCCCGCATCGATCAGCTTCGCGACGTTTTCCGCCGCCTCTTTCGGATCATCCGAATAGCCGCCCTCAGCGTCGCATGTGATTGGAATGGTGACGGCGCGGGCGATGCCTTCAACAACGGCAACAAGGTTGGCGATCGGGAAATGGTGGCCGTCGGCATAACCCTGCGCCCAAGCCACGGCGGCGCTTGATGTGGCGATCGCTTTGGCGCCGGCGTCCTGCACGATACGCGCCGAAGCCGCGTCCCACGCATTGGGCAAAATCAGCAACCCTTCATGAAGCTTGTGGAATGTTGCGGCGGTTTCTGCGGACATGGCGCGTATCTCCTCGGTCATTGCACTATAGCACGATCCACATTTCCACCTCGCTGTTTTCGGACTTCCACCTTTTCTTTTTCGCGCGCGGTTGCGCGAGCCGCGAAGCACTCCAATCTAATCCGGTCCGGAGGATTCCATGTTCGACCATCTCTCGCTTGGCGTGCGCGATCTCGAAGCGGCGGCGCAATTCTATGACGCGCTGTTCGCGCCGCTTGGCCATTCCAAGACGTGGTCGAAAGAGAATGAGCTCGCGTACGGCCGCGATGGCACGCGTCTGTTCCGGCTCTATCCAACGAACGGCGATCGCATTGCGGGCTTGGGCGCGCAGATCGCGTTCCGCGCCACGTCAGAGCAGGAAGTGGATGAAGCTTATCTCGCCGCGCTCGAACACGGCGCGACAACAGTGCGCGCGGCCGGTCTGCATCTGGACATCGGCCCGGACTATTACGGCGCGGTGGCGCTCGATCCCGATGGCAACAAGATCGAGATCGTCGTCGGTGCAATGCACTAATATGGAGCGCGGGCGTCCTCGCCCGCATTCTTCTTCTTCGGTTTAGCACGCGGGCGAGGACGCCCGCGCTCCATAGCGATCAGTGATCGTCGCCCGCGCCGTGCGCGAGGACGAAGCGGCGGTCGCAATAGCCGCATTCGACGAAATTCTCTTCGCCCATGTCGTAGAACACGACCGGATGGCCCAGCGCGCCGCCGCCGCCGTCGCACTTCACGCGGCGCGACGTGACTTCAATGATCTCCGGCGCGGGGATCGCGTCAGGATCGCCTGGGGTTGAAGCGTCGGTTCTCGGATTGTCGTGAAGTTTCGACATTTCTGGTCGCGGCCTGGGTTGAAGCGGATAAAGCGCGCTCGTAACTAAAGCGCATCGCGCGCCCGCGCAATGCGGGCCAGCCCAGGTATTCCATGCCAACATCACAAACGCCGCCCGAGTTCGCCATCGAGGCGCGCGGCCTCGATAAAACCTATCGCGCCCAAGGTAAGGGCGCGGCGGTCCACGCACTGAAAGCCATCGATCTCGCCATCCCGCGCGGCTCGTTCTTCGGCCTGCTTGGGCCGAACGGCGCCGGCAAATCGACCTTCATCAACATTCTGGGCGGTCTCGTCGTGAAGAGCGGCGGGACGGCCTCGATTTGGGGGCACGACATCGACGCCGATCCGATGAACGCGCGCGGCGCGATCGGGATCGTGCCGCAAGAACTGAACATGGACCCGTTCTTCTCCCCCGGCGAAGCGTTGGAGATTCAGGCGGGCTATTACGGCGTGCCGAAAGCCGAGCGCCGCACGGAGGAGATCCTTCGCGCCGTCGGGCTCTGGGATAAGCGCGATGCGTATGCGCGGACGCTTTCAGGCGGCATGAAGCGCCGATTGCTCGTTGCCAAGGCTATGGTGCACGGCCCGCCTGTGCTGGTCCTCGATGAGCCGACCGCAGGCGTGGACGTGGAGTTGCGGCGCCAGCTTTGGGATTATGTGCGCTCTCTGCATGCGAGCGGCGTGACGATCGTGCTGACGACACACTATCTCGAAGAAGCGCAAGAGCTCTGCGATACGATCGCGATCATCAACCACGGCAACGTGATCGCGTGCGAGCCGACGCATAAGTTGATCTCACGCCTCGATCAGAAGACTTTGGTGGTGACGCCACAATCGCCGGTGACGCCGCCACTCAAGGGCTTTGAAGACATCACGTTCGCGATGAAAAACACGGGCGCGTTCGCGCTGACCTATCGGACCAGCGAACATTCAGTTGAAGAATTGCTGGATCGCGTGCGCGCGGCGGGCGTGACGATCAAGGATCTTTCGATCCAAGAGCCTGACCTCGAAGATGTGTTCGTGGAGCTGACGGCGTAGCAATATGGACCGCCGGCGTCCCCCCGGCCGGCTCCGGAGAATGCCGGCGGGACGCCGGCGGTCCATAGGGACGGAGTTTCGCGATGAAGTATGTGAACCTCGGCAAAACTGGCCTCAAAGTCTCGCGCATCTGCCTTGGCACGATGGCCTATGCGAACGGCGCAGGCGGCGCGCACCCTTGGGCGCTGAGCGAAGACGCATCGCAGCCGTTTTACAAACGCGCGTTTGAGGCCGGGATCAATTTCTACGACACGGCTAATGTCTATTCGTTCGGCACGAGCGAGGAATTTCTTGGCCGCGCGGTGAAAAAATACGCCAAGCGGGACGAGGTGGTGATCGCCACGAAGGTGCATGGCGAAATGCGTCCCGGCGATCCAAACGGCAAAGGGCTCTCGCGCAAGGCGATTCTTGGCGAGATTGATCTGAGCTTGAAGCGGCTCGGCACTGATTATGTCGATCTCTACCAAATCCATCGCCTCGATCCGGAGACGCCGATCGAGGAAACACTCGAGGCGCTGTATGATGTCGTGAAGAGCGGCAAGGCGCGCTATATCGGCGCGTCATCCATGTATGCGTGGCAATTCATGCAGGCGCTGGCGCTGCAGAGCGCGCATGGCTGGTCGCGTTTCATCTCGATGCAGAACCATCTGAACCTGCTCTACCGCGAAGAAGAGCGCGAGATGCTGCCGCTCTGCCGGGATCAGGGCATTGGCGTCATTCCGTGGTCGCCGCTGGCGCGCGGGCGATTAGCGCGGGGACCGGATGAAAAGACCGAGCGCAGCGAGACCGATAAGTTTGGAACTTATCTCTATCGCAAGACGGTCGAGGCGGATCGCGCCGTGATTGATCGTGTTGGCGAAGTGGCCGCCGGGCGCGGTGTTTCGCGCGGACAAGTGGCGCTGGCTTGGCACTTCGCGAAACCGGGCGTCACCGCGCCAATCGTGGGCGCAACGAAGATTGAGCAACTGGAAGACGCGATCGCCGCTGTCGACATCACGTTGAGCGCCGAAGACGTGAAGCGCCTGGAAGAGCCGTACGTGCCCCACCCTGTTGCCGGATTTTTTTGAAGGCCGAAGATCATGTGCCGCAACATCAAGACGCTGTTCAATTTCGATCCGCCGGCGACCGACAAGGAAATTCGTGACGCGTCGCTGCAGTTCGTGCGCAAACTCTCGGGCTACAATGCACCCTCGAAGGCGAATGAAGACGCGTTCAATGCGGCCGTCGATGAAGTGTTCGACGCCGCCAAGCGGCTACTGACGTCGCTCGAGACGAATGCGCCGCCGAAGGATCGTGAAATCGAAGCGGCGAAGGCAAAAGCGCGCAGTGCCGAACGCTTCGGCAAACCGGCGGAGGCGTGAGATGCCTTACGTGAACATCAAGATCACCAAGACCGGCGCCACGGCTGAACAGAAGGCGGAGCTGGTCAAAGGCGCCACGGAATTGCTGCAGCGCGTTCTGAATAAAAATCCGGCGACGACGTTTGTGATCATCGAAGAAGTCGAGACCGACAATTGGGGCGTCGGCGGCGAAACGGTCACGGCGCGCAACGCCAAGGCGCCGCGATGAACGCGCAATCGCTCGCGTTCTACATCGCGCTATCGACGGTCGGCGGCATTCTCATTCCGATCATGGCCGCGCTATCGGGCGGCCTCGGACGCACGATCGACAGCCCTTGGATGGCGGCCGCCATCGTGTCCGGCGGCGGCTTCGCGCTCACGCTGGCGTTCGCGCTTTTAAACGGCGGCGCGAATATTTCTTGGGACTCTCTGCAACAGGCAAAGCCAGCGCAACTTCTCGCCGGCGCGGGCTTTGCTTTCTATCTGCTCTCGATCACCTGGGTCGGCCCGCGCTTCGGCATCGGCAACGCGGTGATGTTCGTGCTTGCGGGGCAGATCCTCTCATCGGCAATGATCGATCACTTCGGTCTCTTTGGCGCGCCGCACAAACCAATCGACTTGCTGCGCGCGATCGGGCTGATCGTGATGGCGACAGGCATTGTCATCGCGCAGATCGCCGCCAACAATGCGCGGCCGCAAGCTTAGAGCACGCAGACGGGCTCTTCAAAGTTTGAGGCGACGATGCCGTTGGCGTCTTCGGTGAAATCCAACGTCGTCCCCGCCCCGCAGCGTTCTTCGCGGGCGAAGGGGCGGCCGGTGCAGAGTTTCGTTGTCCCGCTCGCGTCGCGAAACCAGAACTCAGCTTCCGGCCGGCGCGGCACAACATAAGCACGGCGGAACGGTTGGCCCGCCGCGCTGCTGGTCCACGCGTCGCGATACGCTTGCGCGTTGTCCGGCTCGGGAATCTGCACCCACGCCGGTTCGCGCAACACACCGCAAAGTTCCCGGACGCGCACGTTTGCGGCTTCAGGCGCGGTGGAGAATGCGGCGCAGGCGCCGAGCGCGAGCAGCAACACCAATGCACCGAACATACGCACCATGCCGTCCGCTCCCCTTGACGCTGGCCGCATTGAATCGGACGAACGCCCGGGCGTCGTCTCACAAGCGCGTGTTCAGATCGAAACGCGCCACGCGTCAGCGGTTACGCCAACAAGCGGAACGACCGCAATCGCGTCGGCCACTGCAATGCTCCGGAGCGGTCCATTTGGAAATCGCGCCAACGCGTAGAGCGCCAGGAAGCCGAGAACGCTCAGCGCGGCCACAAGACTTGCGGCGCGACGCGCCTCCGGGGCATAGGCCGCATAGGCGCAAACAACGGCCACGGCCAGGAAGAGCACGCCGCGGTGCGCGAGAATAACGTCAAGGGCTGGACCCGCATCGACGCCATACATGCGCCGCCGCAGCGCCGGCAAGAACGTGGCAAGCGCCGGCGGCGTATGGATGAGCGCCAACATCAGCCATGCCAGCGCAATCCACATGCTGTTAAGCCGGACGCTCCGCGAGCACGCTGACGGCGAGCAGGCGCGGGCCATCCTGCACGCACCGCTCGTCAACGATGCGCCAGCCTTGCGCTTTCAGAAGCGCCGTCGCTTGTCCGATACGCTCCATGCCTCGGGCGGCGCCGGCGAAGTTGGTTGCGTTGTCATGACCGGCGGCGCGCTGCGTAATGACAAGACGGCCGCCTGGCGCGAGCACGCGCGCTATTTCGCGGAGCGCACGCGCGGGATCGGACCAGAACTGGAAACTGTTCACCGCGAAGGCGCGGTCGAACATTGAATCGCGGAACGGCAGATCAGCCGCTTCCGCGCGCATGATCGCGGCGCGGCCTTCAAGGCAGGCGCCATGAACGGCGTGCGCGGCGTAGTGTGCGGCGGTTGCGGACTGATCGATGCCCGCGACGAAACCCTGGCGCCCCACCCGCTTCAAGGCGGCGCGGACGCCCATGCCGGGACCGCAGCCGAGTTCGATGATGCTGTCGCCTGGCCGAGGCGAGAGGAGGTCAAGCGCCGCCTTGTTCTGGCCGCCGCCGGCGATCGCCATGGCCGTGAGGGCGACGCCCCCTAGCAACCCGCTCGGGTCACCCCACATGCAGCTCACGCCCTTGCAGCGTTCGCCTGAGCCGTTGGCCGCCATTGACGCGCGCATGCCGCCCTCCCAAAATGACAACTTAGCTGTCAAATATGACAAGTGGGTTGTCAAGTGAAAAAGCCGTCGCAAGCCTCCGCGGAGGACCTTTTGGACCTCTCGGTGGCAGTCATCGAATTTTATTTCCGCATCGAGGCGATCACCGAGGCGCTTGCCGGGTTCGCGACCGCGGGCGGCGAATGGGGCACGCTGCGCCAACTCATCAAGGAAGGGCCGCAGACCGTGCCTGACATGGCGCGCTCGAAACCGGTGTCACGACAGCATTGCCAAACCATCGTCAACGTGCTGGAGGCGCAAGGCTTGGTCGAGTTCATCGACAATCCCAAGCACAAGACGTCCAAACTGGTGCGCGCAACCAAAAGGGGGCGCACGCGGTTCGACTCCATGCGCAAGCAATTCCTGGCGGCGGCTGGCGCATACGCGCCGGCATTCACCGCGGCCGAAATCACGACGGCGACGGATGTTTGCCGGCGGGCGCGTGAGTTGATTCGAGTCTAGCCGTCCGTGGCAAGCGCGGCGTCGAGCATTTCGACTAAGGTCATTTGCCCATCGCCGAAGGCGTGAAGCTTCCAGTCGAAGCCGGCCAGGCGATCAACGGCAAACGCAAGCGCGATCCCTTCTTTCTGCGACCACCAGCGGCCGCGGCGCGCGAAGTCCGCCATCGCGACATCAGACTCGGCGCCCCCGCCAGCGGGGTGCGCCATCCATTGGTACGCGACCCACTGGCCTGAGCCTTCAAGCGTCAGCCAGGTATCCTCGGCCGCGGCGAGATAGCCATCGGCGCCGGCGTACCAGCGCGCCTGGCGCGCGCGCATCAGCTCCAGCGCTTCGCGTGCAAGCCGCCGCGCTTCCGCGTCGTCGCGTGTGGCGGTGATTTGGAAAAGCAACTCGGTTTCGCGCTCCACCGACGCCGCGAATTCCGCGTTTCCGCCGAACCGGTTCTGGATCATATCGTCGTTGATATCGTCGCCGGGAAGATGGCTCGCGGTTTCGATGGCGCTGATGCGGGCGCCGTAGGCGTCGAGCTGGGCGACGTGGGAGCCTTCGTGCAGCAGCACGCCGATCATCATTGTCTCTAGCCCAAGCGCGTCATTGGTCACGCCGGCAGCGCGCCAGACGCTTGGAGTCGACATGACGAAGAAGGCGCGGTCGGCGTCAGCGCCAGCGAAGGATGTCACGCCTGCCGGCATGGCTGCGCCGCCGGGAAGCGTGACCTCACCTGCGTGCGGCGTCGCAGTCCAGGTGACGTCGGCCACGTTCGCGGCGCTGAAGGCGTTCGGGCTGGCGAGCACGCAATCGTCATCGAAGAAGATCGCCCCAAACGCGCGCATGCCGGTGACGCCGGTGATTTCGTTTGCGGTGAAGCGCCAGGCGCTGAGCGCGCCGTTGATCCACTCGCGATCCTGGGCAGAGATATTGCAGGCCGGCGCGCTTGGCGCGGCGGGCGTGGCGCAAGCGATCAAGACCAGGGCCGCAGCCAGTATCGCAGGACGCATCGACCTCTCCCCTGGCCGCAAAACGAAAACGGCGGGCGCTTCGTAGCACGCCCGCCGTCTCGACAACCCCGGGATGGGGTCATTGTTCTTTATGCGTCGGTGACGCGATCCGCTTAGCGGCCGCCCATCACCTGGGCCTTCATCACGGCCGACTGGCGGAACGCCAGCTTCTTCGACGCCTTGATCTTCACCGGCTCACCCGTTTGCGGGTTGCGGCCCATGCGGGCCTTGCGGGCGCGAACCATGATCATGCCGATATCGCCGATCTTCACCTTGGCGCCCTTCAGGACGTAGGCCTTCACGACATCGGTGTAGCCTTCGACCATCGTCTTGGCTTCCGACTTCTTGATGCCCATGTGGTCGGCGATCGCTTGGAGCAGCGCGCTGGCGGTGACGGTCTTGCCGGCGACCGCGGTGACCTTCACGGCCTTCGCCGGGGTCGGAGCAGCCTTCTTCGCCGACTTGCGGACGGCGGACTTCTTCTTGGCCGGAGCCTTTTTCTTCGCAGCCTTTTTGGCCATGTGGTGTTTCCCTTCTCAAAGGTTGTCGTGTGGTTACTCAACGAACCGGCGTCAAATCAGGCTTTTTAGCCGCCCTTCTTCCCGCCGGCCTTCGAGTAGATGCCACTCAATTCTTGATGGAGCGTGACCGCGCCTCTCACAACGCACATCAAAAAGCGCGGTTTCATGCGGTTTTCGACGTTTGCGTCGGATTCCCTGACATGAGCGCCTCTGAGTCGCAACGCAAAAAAGCTGATTTACAGCGGTTTCCACACGCGCGATGGCCGCGCGTGTCGCCAAAACCCACATAAATCAACAAAAATGCGACGCCCCGCCTCAGCGCAGGCCCATGCGGATGGCGCCGTCCAAGCGCACATCCTCACCGTTGAAGTACGAATTGCGAATCATTTCGAGAGCGAGAGATGCGTATTCCTGCGGGTTTCCGAGACGCTTCGGAAACGGAACACTCGCGGCCAACGCCTCTTTCACCTTCTCCGGCGCGCCCATCATCAACGGCGTTTCAAAAATGCCCGGCAGGATCGTGTTGATACGGATGCCCTCGCCCGAGAGATCGCGCGCGATCGGCAATGTCATGCCTACAACACCTCCTTTTGACGCGGAATACGCCGCTTGGCCGATCTGGCCGTCTTCGGCGGCGACGGATGCGGTCATCACCATTGCGCCGCGTTCACCGCTCTCAAGCGGGTCGAGCGTGAGGATGCCGGCGGCCGACTTCGCGATGCAGCGGAAGGTCCCGATCAGATTGATCTGGATTGTCAGCTCGAAAATGTTGAGCGGAAAATGCTTGATCTCGCCGGTCTCTTTCGAGCGGCTGGCGGTCTTCATGGCTGAGCCGATGCCGGCGCAGCAGACAAGGATGCGCTCCTGACCGTTGGCCGCGCGGGCCGCTTCGAAACCGGCACTGACGCTATCGTCGCTGGTGACGTCGACTTTGCAGAAGGTGGCGCCAAGTTCAGCGGCCGTGGCTTTGCCGCGATCTTCATCGCGGTCGAAGATGGCGACTTTGACGCCTTCGGCGCACAATTTCTCAACCGTGGCTTTGCCCAAGCCTGACGCGCCGCCCGTCACAACAGCCGCGATATCTGACGAAAGACGCATCTTATTCCTCCCTTGCCGCGCTGGCGCGCAACGGCGTTCTAGCCGCCGCGCGCGCGAACGCAATGTTGGGTCAGTCGGGATTCGTAATCGGCTCTTGCACCTCAACCGGCGGCTCCGCTGTCGGCTCCGGCGGTGGCGGCGGTGGTGGTGGGCTCACCGGCGGCGGCGCGGGCGGGGGGCTCACTGGCGGCGGTGGCGGACTCACCGGCGGACTCACCGGTGGCGGTGGAGATGGCGGCGGCGTGACAGGAGGCGACGGCGGCGACGGTGGGCTCACGGGCGGCGGCGTGTTGGGATCGCGCGGCCGCGGAGGACGCGGCGGGCCAGGTGGTTGCGGCGGCGGAGGCGGCGGGGGCGATACTACAGGCGGCGGCGACGGCGGCGGTTGGCTCGCGGCATCGCGCAGTTGCCGAATGCGCCGTTGCGCGCGGTCGCGGAATTCCCCGTCGCGCTGCGTCGCCAGATAATAATCGTACGCGTCGATGGAGTCGCGGCGCGCGGCGCGATCCCAGGCAAAGCGATCGTCCGCGCGCAATTGATAGATGCGGCGCTCGGCGTCTTCGCGGTGATAGCCGTCCGAAAACTCGCGAAGGTAGCGTTCGTACTCGCGAACCTCATCGCGCCGGCGCGCGCTATCCCAGGCGTAATCATCCTGGCGGCGATAATCGTCGAGTACGCGGCGCGCGTCCGCGGCATACGGCGAGCGCGGATAGGCGCGTAGAAAGTCGGCATATCCGCCGATGGAATCCAGACGCCGCGCGCGCACCCAGGCGCCCTCATCCGTGTTCCAAAGGTAGCTTAGCCGCGAGCGCGCTTCCTCCGCATTCGCGCCCGAAGGCCAAGCTTGAAGGAAGCCTTCATAGGCTTCGATACGATCAACCCGCGCCGCTTCGGCCCACGCCGCACGTTCCTCACGCGCTAGCCTTGGAGCAGCCAACACAGCGCGCCGCTGATTTGCCTCTTCCGCGTTTGCGCCCCAGCCAAAGGCGCGGAGATATTCGTCATACGCGTCTTCAGTGTTGACCTGGCGCGCCCTGCCCCAAGCTTCGCGTTCCAGCACCATCAATTCCGCGATGCGCTGACGCGCGGCCTCAGCGTGCGGGCCTCCGTCATAGGCGCCGAGATAGACCTCATAACTGCCCGGAAAATCCCGCGAGGCGGCGGCGGCCCAGGCCTGGGCCTCAAGCTCCTCGACCGTCGGCGCCGTCGCGCACGCCGCCAACAGCGCGGCGACGGACGCCGCAGCCAACATCTTCAAACGCCAGAGCCTAGTCGCCATCACCCACTTCCCCGTATCGCGCCCGTGGGCGTACCACACTGACCTGAACGGTGGCGGAATCGGAAGGGCCAAGCGATGGGTGCGATAGAGATTGGTCCGGTTTTTTGGGCGCTCAGCGCGCTCGCTCTCACGGCCGCCGTCGCGTACGGCGCCTATTTCCTGGGCCGGCCGCCCAGCCTCGCACGCGCGGCAGTGAAGACGCTCTTCATGGGCGCGACCGTCGCAGCGCTCGTAAGCGCTCAGGCGCCCTTTCCACTCATTGTCGCAATCGCCTGCTCCGCGCTCGGCGATTTCTTTCTGGCCTTCAAATCGAAATGGACCTTGCCGCTCGGCATCCTCGCATTCCTGCTGGCGCAACTGGTCTATGCGATGATGTTCGGCGCGATGTGGTTCTTTTCGGGCGACAACGCACCGCTCCTGCCGCGCTACGCCGCCATGGCGGCGATCGGCGTTTTGCTTGTGACGTTTCTGGTTTGGTTTTGGCGCACGGACGCGTTCAAACGCGCACCGATAAGCGGAACGCTCGCTGTCGCCGCACTCGTGGCGTTGGGCGCGTTGCTGCCGATCTTCATCATCAGCGGCCTGATGTACGTAAGCGGCGAACCAAATGAGCGCGCGCCGCTCAGCGCATTCGTACCGCTCGCGAGCGTCGCGATTGCGGCAATTCTATTAGCGGGTTGGCGGCGCAATCTTGGCGCACTCGCGCTCGTCGCAATGATCTACGCAGGCGCGATCTCGACAATGGCCGTCGCCGCCATGTGGCTCCCCTGGGCGGGTTGGCCGGCGATGATTGGCGCCGTCTGCTTTCTCGTGAGCGACCTTGTCTTGGCCGCCGAGCTTTTTCGTTTGCCCACTGAGACGCCGGTGAGGCGTTTGACGGCGCCTTTGGTGTGGTGGACATATGTCGCCGCTCAAGTTGGAATTGTGAGCGGCGTGCTGCTGGTGGCGACGCATGGAGGGGGCCCATGATGCGAGCTGTTTTGGTTGCGGCGATGGTGGCGTTAAGTGCGTGTGGGCAGAGTGCGCAGGCACCGGAGGACGTTGCGCCGCCCGTGACGGCGGCCACATCGGGTGCGTGGGATCAAAACCTGATCTCTTTGCTACCCTTCATCGACGCGTGCATTGCTAAGTCACCGGAGACGCGCACGATCACCTATGCGGCCGCCACCGGCGAAGCGTTGGTGGCGGTGCGGCTGAGCGGTGCTGGTGGCGCCGTCGATTGCACGGTGCCAGACCACGACCCGTCGCCGACCTACGCGCAAATCTCTCCGCGCCGAGAGAATTGGGCGCCAGAAAGCGAGAACACGGCGATCTTCGTGCGCGGGCCGGGGGAGAATCCAGGCGGCGAGTGTTACGAGGCGCCGGAAGTGCGTGACGCGAATGGCGCGGTCGTTGGGTGGATGCTTGATCCGGAGGGTTGTTGAGTTTCGGAGCGCCGGCTTCCAGCCGGCATCGGTGCGTCGCGCCGCGCTTCGACATGCTCAGCGGGACGCGATTTCAAGCACCGGTTTCTCAGTAGCGTCAGCCTGAGCTTGTCGAAGGCCGCGGACCAAGATGCCGGCTGGAAGCCGGCGCTCCGCTCATGTGAGCGCGCGTTCTTCAATCAGCGCGCGGACACGGGCGATATCTCCCGCCAGTGAGCGATCGGTGTCCATGAAGGCGGAGACGGCGCGGATTTTTTCGTGGGCGCGCTGAAGGACGGCTGATGTTTTCAGCGGCGCTTGGAAATCGACGCCCTGCGCGGCCGCGAGCAATTCGATCGCGATGACATTGGCGGCGTTCGTCGCAATATCTCCGGCTTTGCGTCCGGCGAAGGTCGCCATGGAGACATGATCTTCCTGGTTCGCGGAGGTGGGCAGCGAATCCACGCTGGCGGGATGTGCGAGCGTCTTGTTTTCGGAAACGAGCGCCGCGGCGCTGACGTGGAGGATCATGAAGCCTGAGTTGAGGCCGCCGTTTTGCGTGAGGAATGGCGGCAGGCCCGAGAGCGCGGGATCGATGAGGAGCGCGATGCGGCGTTCGCTGATCGAGGCGATTTCGGCCGTGGCCATCGAGATCATGTCGGCGGCGAAGGCGACGGGCTCGGCGTGGAAATTGCCGCCGGAGAGGACGACGTTGTCTTCGGCGAAGACGAGCGGGTTGTCGGTGACGGCGTTGGCTTCGATCTCGAGCGTCGCGGCGGCGGAGTTCAGGACATCCAGGCACGCGCCCATGACTTGGGGCTGACAACGCAGCGAGTACGGGTCCTGCACGCGCGGATCGTCAGTGGCGTTGCGATGGCTTTCACGGATGGCGCTGCCTTGCATAAGCGCGCGCAGGCGCGCGGCGACTTCGATCTGGCCTTTTTGGCCGCGCGCGAAGTGGATGCGTTCGTCGAACGGCGCGTCCGTGCCTTTCAGCGCGTCAGTCGACATGGCGCCAGCGACGAGTGCGGCGTCGAACACGTCTTGCGCGCGGAACAGTGCGTCGAGCGCGAGCGCCGTTGAGATTTGCGTGCCGTTGATGAGCGCGAGGCCTTCCTTTGGCCCGAGCACGACGGGCGCCATGCCGATGCGCTTTAGCGCTTCGCTTGCGGGGAGCGTTTCGCCGTTCAGCTTCACTTCCCCTTCGCCGAGCAGAGCACATGACATGTGCGCGAGCGGCGCGAGATCACCGGAGGCGCCGACGGAGCCTTGGCTTGGAATGATGGGAAGCGCGCCGCTGGTGAGGAGTTTCAGCAGGCCATCGGCCACGACGCGGCGCACGCCGGAGCGGCCCTGCGCGAGCGTGACGACTTTCATCGCGAGCGCGAGGCGCGTGACGCGCTCGCTCAGCGCCGGGCCGACGCCAACGGCGTGCGAGAGAATAAGATTGCGTTGGAGTTGCGCGAGATCGGCGTCGCCGATGCGCGTGGAGGCGAGTTTGCCGAAGCCGGTGTTGATGCCGTAGAGCGCGTTGCCGGTGGCGAGCGCTTTGGCGACGGCCTGCGCTGAAGCGTCGATGCGCGCGTAGTCGGCGGCGTCGAGCGTGACGTGGCGCTGGCCGGACCAGATCTCGCGGAGCTGTTGGAGCGTGAGTTTCATTTCTTATCCTCAGTCATTCCGGCCGGATCGCGCTTCGCGCGTCCGGAATGACTTGGTGGTTGGTCTAGTGATCACGTGAGCGACGGCAGATCTAGCTTCTGCTCCTTCGCACACCGAATCGCTTCTTCGTAGCCGGCGTCGGCGTGGCGCATGACGCCGGTGCCGGGGTCGTTCCAGAGCACGCGGGCGATGCGTTTGCTCGCGGCTTCAGTGCCGTCGCAGACGATGACGACGCCGGAGTGTTGCGAATAGCCCATGCCGACGCCTCCGCCGTGGTGCAGCGACACCCACGTCGCGCCGCCGGCAGTGTTGAGCAGCGCGTTCAGCAGCGGCCAATCGCTGACGGCGTCGCTGCCGTCGCGCATTTTCTCGGTTTCGCGGTTTGGTGACGCGACGCTGCCGCTATCGAGGTGATCGCGGCCGATCACCAGCGGGCCGATCTCCCCTTTCGCCACCATTTCGTTGAAGGCGAGGCCGAGTCGATGGCGTTGGCCAAGGCCGACCCAGCAGATGCGCGCGGGCAGGCCTTGGAAGGCGATGCGTTCTTTCGCCATGTCGAGCCAGCGATGGAGGTGCGCGTCGTTGGGGATCAGCTCTTTGACTTTCGCGTCGGTCTTGGCGATGTCGTCGGGGTTGCCGGTGAGTGCGGCCCAGCGGAATGGGCCGACGCCGCGGCAGAAGAGCGGACGCACGTAGGCGGGCACGAAGCCGGGATAGGCGAACGCATCGGCGACGCCGTTGTCTTTCGCGACTTGGCGGATGTTGTTGCCGTAATCGACGGTGGGGATGCCCGCATTGTGGAAGTCGAGCATGGCTTTCACATGCACGGCGATGGAGGCGCATGCGGCTTCGCGCACGGCTTCGGGATTCTGCGTGCGCGTCTTGTTCCAGCGCTCGACGGTCCAGCCGGCGGGGAGATAGCCGTTTACGGTGTCGTGCGCGGAGGTTTGATCGGTGACGGCGTCGGGGCGGATGCCGCGCTTCACCATTTCGGGCAAAATCTCAGCGGCGTTGCCGAGGAGGCCAACGGAGATTGCTTCGCCTTTCGCGCAGGCTTCGTTGATCATCGCCATCGCCTGATCGAGCGTTTCGGCGCGTTTATCGAGATAGCGCGTTTGCAGACGCTTATCGATGCGATCGCTTTGACACTCGATCGCCAGGCAGCAGGCGCCAGCCATCACAGCAGCGAGCGGCTGTGCGCCGCCCATGCCGCCGAGGCCGGCGGTCAAAATCCATTTGCCCTTCCAATCGCCGCCGAAGTGCTTGCGACCCATTTCGGCGAAGGTCTCGTACGTGCCCTGAACGATGCCTTGCGTGCCGATATAAATCCAAGAACCGGCCGTCATCTGGCCGTACATCATAAGGCCCTTGCGATCGAGTTCGTCGAAATGCTCCCACGTCGCCCAGCGCGGCACGAGATTTGAGTTGGCGAGCAGAACGCGCGGGGCGTCCGCGTGAGTCTTGAAGACGCCAACCGGTTTGCCCGACTGGATGAGCAGCGTTTCATCGTCTTCAAGGCGGCGCAGCGTTTCGACGATTCTGTCGTAGCTCTGCCAATCGCGCGCCGCGCGGCCGATGCCGCCATAGACGACAAGCTCTTCCGGATGCTCGGCCACATCAGGATCGAGATTGTTCATCAGCATCCGCAGCGCGGCTTCGGTGAGCCAACTCTTGGCGGTGCGCTCCATGCCTCGCGGCGCACGAATGACGCGCGAGTCATCGCGACGGGGATCCATGTTCAGGCTCCAAAACTCCCCCTCTTCCTTGCGGAGAGAGGCAAGGGGTGAGGGACAAACAATTAGGTGCGGTGCTTGTTTTCTATTCTGGGTTTGCTTGCAAGAGGTGCTGCGGCGGAACGCCCCTCCTCCCCCGCTGCTAGGCCAGGCGCCCCGCGACCACCCGCTCCTGCAACAGCTTGGCGCCCAGCCAATAGCTGAGCTCAGCGGGCGCGTTGATGTCCCAGATCGCGAAGTCCGCGGCCTTGCCGACTTCGAGCGTGCCAACTTCGTCCTGCAGCCCGAGCGCCCGCGCACCCTCGCGCGTAAAGCCCGCAAGAGCTTCCTCAGGCGTCATCCGAAACAGAGTGCAGGCCATGTTCATGATCGCGAGCGGCGATGTCAGCGGCGACGTGCCGGGATTGCAGTCCGTCGCCAACGCGATCGGCACGCCCGCATCACGGAGCTTCTGGATCGGCGGCAACATCGTTTCGCGTAAGAAGTAGAAGGCGCCCGGCAACAGCACAGCGACCATGCCAGAGCGCGCTATCGCGCGGATTCCGGCGTCGTCGATATATTCGAGATGGTCAGCCGAGAGCGCATTGTGCTGCGCCGCGAGCGCGGCCCCGTTCTGGTTCGACAATTGTTCGGCATGAAGCTTCACACGCAGGCCATTCGCGGTCGCGGCGGAAAAAACGTAGTCTGTCTCTTCCGTCGTGAAGCCAATATTCTCACAGAATGCGTCGACGGCATCCGCCGCGCCAGCGGCGGCGACCGCCGGGATCATCACGTCCGCGACCAATTGCACGTAGGCCGCGCGATCTTCCTTGAATTCCGGCGGCAGCGCGTGAAGGCCGAGGAACGTGCGCTGCACACGCACGCGCTCATACGCGCCAATCGACTGTGCGACTTCGAGCATTTTCAATTCGGTCTCAAGATCGAGCCCATAGCCCGACTTGATCTCAACCGTCGTCACACCTTCGGCCGTAAGCGCGGCGAGACGGATGCCGGCGCTTTCGGCCAGTTCTTCCGCTGTCGCCTCCCGCGTCGCCCTCACCGTTGAAATGATGCCACCGCCGGCGCGGGCGATTTCTTCGTAGCTTCTGCCCTGCAGCCGCATCTCGAATTCACGGGCGCGATCGCCGCCAAACACAAGGTGCGTGTGGCAATCAATCAGGCCTGGCGTTAGCCACATGCCATTGCAATCGATCTGTTCGCGCGAGAGCTTTTCCGGCTTTCCGGGCAGGCGCGCGAGCGGGCCAAGCCAGGCAATCTTGCCGTCCTCGCACGCGATTGCACCGTTCTCGATGGCGCCATAGGGCGCGCCGGTTGCGACCATCGTGGCCAAATTCGCGTTGGTGTAGAGGATGTCCCACATGCCGTTTCCATAGCACCCCCTCCCCAGGTGGGAAGGGGCGGCGTAGAAGCAGCGCATGATTTCAGATTCAGATTGCCGCTCCTGGTTCTCCGCCGCCGATTTGTTGACCCAAGATGCAACCTCGCGTGTTGCGCTGATCGGCGCGCCGTTGGGTTTGGGCTCGATCACGCCAGGCCGTTGCGATCTTGCGCCGGAGACCGTCCGCGCCGCGATGAAACGGATGAGCGTCTATGATCTCGAGACCGAGACGGACCTCTCACCGCTGCGCGTGTTCGACGCAGGCGACATCATGCTCGAAGAGACGCAGCCGGTTGAAGCGCTCATTCCAATTGTTGAGGCCGTTCGTCCGCTCGCTCACGAACACGAACTGACCATCGTGCTCGGCGGCAACAACGCAGTGACGCGGCCGTGCGTGCATGCGCTCGATCCGACACTGCAGCGTGTCGGCGTGCTGACGCTCGATGCGCATTTCGATTTGCGCGACACCGATTGCGGCCTGACCAACGGCAATCCGATTCAAGCGCTGCTCGAAGATGGGTTGCCTGGCGCGCACGTTGCGCAGATCGGCCTCCTACCGTTCGCCAACACGAAGAAGGCGCATGACAAGGCGAGAGCGGCGGGGATTCACGTTGTATCAGCAGGTCAGTGTCGCTCCAGCCGAGGAATGGCTATTGCTGGACGCGCGCTTCTTGCGATCGAAAGGTTGGCGGAAAGATGCGATATGATCCATGTGGATTTCGACATCGATGTCGTTGAGCGCCACGCCATGCCAGGCGCGCCGGGCGCGCGCCCGGGCGGTATCGCGGTGCAGGATTTCTTCGATGCGACGCGGCTTATCTGCGCCCACCCAAAGGTGCGCAGCGTCGATCTGACCGAATTCGACCCCTCCCTGGACGTCGCCGCCATCAGTGCTCTGACGGCGGCGCGTTGGGTGTGCGAAGTGCTGGCTGGTTTTCAGAAGCGTTAGTCCACGAGGAACGTATTCACTTCGCGCATGAAGCGATCGAATTGATCGATCATAATGAAGTGATAGCTGTCTTCGATTTTCACGATCCGCGCTGTCGGCACGCTCGCGTACGACGCGCGCATGAAGCCGTCATATTGCTCCGGCGTGATCGGCGCCTGCGGCGGTATGACATAGAGCACGGTGAGCGGGGCGCGGATGTTGGCGAGCTCCGGACGCAGGTCGGTGACGATCAGTTCATGGAACGCATTGGCGGTGACGCCGACATTGCTCTGACGGGCATGCTCGATGATCTCCGGGCGAGCGGTTTCGGTGCGCACCATTGACGTGATCATGCCGCGCGTTTGATCCGACACCACGCCTTGCGGCGCCATGCGCATTGCTCCGCGGATCTGATCCGCGATGGGGGCGACGGTTTCCGGCGTCGCGTTCGGGCCGCCAAACATAGCCCCCATGAACGGAAACATGTCGACGACCATGAGCTTGCCGACCGCGTCCGGATGGCGCGCCGCCAGCATCATGCCGATCGAGCCGCCCATTGAGTGACCAATCACGGCAGGCCGATTCAGGTGATTTTCGCTGATATAACGAGCGATTTCTTCCGCGACCGGCGCCGAGACCGGACCATCCGCGTTGGCGCCCACAGGCGCGCCAGCAAAGCCATTCAGCTGCACGAGGTGGACGCGGTAATTCTCATCCAAAGCATCAGCGGTTGTGTTCCAAACGTCGCGTGATGAACTAAGACCTGGGATCAAAATGACATCGCGACCGGCGCCGCGCGTCACGACGCTAATGCGATCCGATGTGAATCCGGCTTGTGGCGAGGAAACGCCCGCCTCGGGGGCGCTCGCGCATGCAGCCAGCGCAAGAAGCGCACCAATCAAGAGTCCGCGCCGTTTCATGCTTTTCTCCACAGTCCAATCTCACTCGCAGGCCGGAGCGTACGCCCCGCCTACCTCCTAACCGCCGCAAAGCTAATCCTTGGATGCAGGCGGCGCTATTTTCGCAAAGGGGATCAACATCGGCACACGGCGCCGATACGCCGTGTAGAGGGCGTCATCAACATCGCGGCGCAAGAAGCGCTCCTCAAGCTTGGCCCGCAGCGAGATCGCCGCGATCAAGACCAGCGCGCCCGCAACCGCCTCAAGTCTGCCGCGCTCCACCGCCGTGGCCGCGGCCGCGAGCAGCAACCCCGCATAGACGGGATGACGAACGACGCCATAAGGGCCGGTCTCGACGATGCGATGATCTTCCGTCGGCGCCGCCGTGCTCGACCAGAGCGGCCCAAGATGCAGGCGCGCGGCCCAGGTGAACCCAAGCCCGAGCGCCACCAGGCCGGCCATCGCCCAACCAAGCTCACGCGGCGCCGTCCACAAGATCGCCTGCGGCAGCGGCCAATAGGACGACAAAATCATAACCACCGCGGCCAATGTCAGCACGCGGCTTGGACTTTCCGCGCCCAGATCATGATGCGCCGCCGTGCGCGCGCTCCAGCCCGCGGCAAGAACCCATACAATGAGCCAAACGATCCAAGTCGCGGCGATGAACGCGCTTGGGATCATTCCATGGTCACCACAAGCTTGCCGGTTGCGGTGCGATTCATCAGCGCGCGGATGGCTTTGCCTCCCTCGGCGAGCGGATAGCGCGCGGAGATGCGCGGCTTCACCTTCCCTTCGGCATAAAGCTTGAAGAGATCGCGCACATTGGCTTGGTGCAATTGCGGTTCGCGCGCGACGCTCGCGCCCCAAAACACGCCGACGATCGATGAGCTTTTCAGCAGCGTCAGATTGAGCGGCGGCGTCGGGATGCCGGCCGGAAAGCCGATCACCAGATAACGGCCATTCCAATTCATGGCGCGCAACGCCGGCTCGCAATAATCGCCGCCGACAGCGTCATAGATCACATCGGCGCCGCCGCCGGTGACTTGCTTGAAACTCTCCGAGAGCGCCTTGCTTTGATCTTTCGCGAACGCGCCAGGCGGATAGATCACGGTCGCATCCGCGCCCGCCGCTTTGGCGAACGCGGCTTTCTCTTCGCTCGACACAGCGCCGATGACACGCGCGCCCATCGCCTTGCCAAGCTCAATCGCCGCAACGCCAACGCCGCCCGCGGCGCCCAGCACCAACATGGTTTCGCCAGCCTTCAGCGCGCCGCGATCCTTGAGCGCGTAGTACGAGGTGCCGTACGTCAGGATGAACGCGCTCGCTTCGTCGAACGGCATTGCGTCCGGGATCGGCAGGACGCGCTGCGCTTGTGTCTTCACCTTCTCAGCCATCCCGCCCCAGCCGAGCGAGCCGATCACGCGCTGGCCCACCTTCACGTTCGTGACGCCCGCGCCAACGCTTTCGATCACGCCCGCGATCTCGCCGCCCGGCGCGAACGGGCGCTCCGGCTTGAACTGATATTTATCCTCGATGATCAGCGCGTCGGGGAAGTTCACGCCCGCCGCCTTCACCGCGATGACGACCTCGCCCTCGCCCGCGACCGGATCGGGGGCGTCGCCGTAAACAAGCTCTTCGGGCGGGCCGATCTTGGTGCTGAGCAGCGCTTTCATGTTGTCTCCCAAACGTGTTTTGTGGTGCGTTGCGCTTTCTTGTAGCGGCTCGCGCGCGGACGGTCCAAAACTAGCTCATGACCCGCAACGGCTATTTTCTGCGCCTTGCGCTTTCCGTCATTATCGACGTGTTCGACTTGACGCTGGGGCGCATCCCGGTTTTCGGCACCGTCACCGAAGGCGTCGGCACCGTCGTGCTCGTCGGTCTTTGGGGACCGGCCGGCCTTGTGAACCTGTGGGAGCTGGTGGATTTCACCGACCAGGCCGACAGTTTCATTCCGACCGCAACGCTGGTGGCGCTCTATGTGGGCTGGAAGAATGGCATGTTCGGCAAGAGTTCCACAGCCATAACGACGCGCGATAGCGCAGCGCCGAGCGAATAGGTCTATAACGCGCCATGAGTTCGACCTGGGCGCTTGCCCTACACGGCGGCGCCGGCGCTATCGCCGAGCGTACGTACAAACATGAAGAAGAGCACATGGCCGCGGTCCTCGATCGCGGCAGCGCGATGCTGGCCAAAGGCGTGAGCGCGCTCGATGTTGTGACCGCCATGGCCGGCGCGCTCGAAGCGAGCGGGCTGCACGTCGCCGGCAAGGGCGCCGCGCCAAACGCGGCCGGCATCGTCGAACTCGACGCTTCGGTAATGGACGGCGCCACCCGCGCCGCCGGCGCTGTCGCCGCTTTGCAAGGCTTCATCTCACCGGTTCGGGTCGCGCGCGGCGTCATGGAAAAGACCCCACACGTGCTGCTCGTCGGCGATGGCGCCTCGGCGTTCGCACGCGAGAACGAATTCGAGCGGGTCGAAGACCCAAAGACGTACTACATCGCAGCCGAAAGCGGCCTTCCAGGCGCCGGCACGATTGGCGCGGTGGCGCTGGATATCGCCGGCAGGCTCGCCGCCGCGACCTCCACCGGCGGGCTGCACGGGAAAATGCCGGGCCGCGTTGGCGATACGCCCATTATCGGCGCGGGCTGCTGGGCCGACGAGCGGGCCGCCGTTTCCTGCACCGGCCTCGGCGAGTACTTCATGCGCGTGAACGCGGCCGCCGATGTCTCGGCTCGCATCGCCTATGCGGGCCAGTCATTGGAACAGGCGGCGAGCGCGGTCATTGACGACGTGCGCAAGCTCGGCGGCTACGGCGGCTTGATCGCCGTGGACGCGAAAGGCAACGTTACAGCGCCCTTTGCGAGCCAAGGCATGAAACGCGGCCTCGCCTCTTCGGCCGGCCAGCGTGATGTGAAAACGTTCTAACGAGGTGCTCTTATGAGAAAAATCGCAGCACTTGCCGCACTGGCCTTGCTCACCGCGTGCGCCAGTTCGGGCGGCGGCCCCGCCGGACCGCGCATGGATTGGCGCTGCGATGGCGGCGCGGCATTCAGCGCGCGAATCGCGAGCGGCGGCACGGCCGAGGTGTTCGCCGGCGGTCAGACCTACTCGCTGCCGCATATCGAAGGCGCATCGGGCGCGCGCTATGGCAACGGCAACGTCGAATATTGGGAGCGCGGCGGTCTGGCGACGCTCAACGGCGCGCGCGGCGGACCATACACGAACTGCCGTAGAAGCTGAGACAAGTAAGGGCGGAGACAAATCGTATGAAGAAACTCGCACTCGTCAGCGCGCTGCTCACGCTCAGCGCCTGCGCAAGCCCGACAACGCCATCAGGCCCCCGCGCCGATTGGCGGTGTGACGGCGGCGCAGCCTTCAGCATGCGCTTGAAGGAAGACGGCAACGCCGAAGTATTCGCCGGCGGTCAGCTCTACAATCTTCCCGGCGTGCCGGCCGGCTCCGGCACCCGCTACACCAATGGCGCCGTCGAGTATTGGGAGCGCGGCGGCGAAGCGATGCTCAACGGCGCCGCCGGCGGGCCTTACACAAACTGCCGCAGGGCTTGATGCGCGGCTATTTTGGAATCGGCGCCGAGGAAATTTCAAAGCCGATGAACCTCGGCGCCCTTATGCGCACCGCCAACGCGTTCGGCGCGAGCTTTTTCTTCACAATCAACGCCCACCCCAAAGTGCGCGAAGCTTACAACAGCGACACCTCGCGCAGTTTCGATCACGTGCCCTATTACCAATGGGATTCGCCGGAAACCATGTTGCTGCCGAAAGGGTGCCAGCTCGTCGGCGTCGAACTCACCGATGACGCCGTGGAGCTCCCGCGCTTTCAGCATCCGCAAGCGGCCGCCTACATCCTTGGTCAAGAACGCGGCTCGCTCTCGCCTGCCATCATCGCGCGCTGCGCCCACGTCGTGCAAATCCCGACGAAGTTTTGCCTCAACGTCGGCCTCGCGGGCGCGCTGGTGATGTATGATCGCCTGCTCGCGCACGGCGGCTATCCGGCGCGGCCGATCATGCCAGGCGGACCGCCGCCAGAGATGAACACCAAACTCAAAGCAAAGAGCTGAGTTATGGACCGCCGGCGCCCTCGCCGACACAAATCGCAAGTCTGTCCACGTTGGAGCGCGCGGCTCCGCCGCGCATGCGGCGCGGAGCGTCACGCTCCCTACTTGCAAGCATAAGTGCATGCCGGCGAGACGCCGGCGGTCCATATTAGGCGCGCTTCTTTGCCCCAGGCCCCGCGTGCGGTTTCACCTCGCGCGGATCGATGGCGTCGCCGCACTCGGAGCACGTCATCACCGATCTGAAATCGTGGCCGCATGTGAGGTGCCGATGCAGCAGCGGCGGGCCCTTCTTGCCCGCATAATGCTCATCGCCCCAATGCACGAGCGCGACGAGCGCGGGATAGAGCCCCAGCCCCTTCTCCGTCAGCCGGTATTCATAGCGCACCGGCCGCTCCTGGTACGCGACCTTCCGCAGCACGCCTTCATCGACCAGCAGCATTAGCCGCTCCGTCAGCACGCGACGCGCAATGCCGAGGCTCGCTTGAAAATCCTCGAACCGGCGCACACGCAAGAACGCATCCCGCAGCACAAGCAGCGTCCAGCGATCGCCGATCACGGCGAGCGTGCGGGAAAGCGAGCAGGCTTCACGGTCGAGACTATCCCAACGCATCAGCGCACTTTGCCATTGACTAAGTTCACTTTCAAGACTTACTAGGATTGGGATCAAGACGGAGGCGAAACATGCCCGCCCGCAACGCGACCTGCGCCATTATCGGCGCCGGCGACTTCATCGGCTCAGCCATCGCCCGCAAGTTCGCCGCCGAGGGCTACACGGTGTTCGCCGGCCGCCGCACGGCGGAAAAGCTCGAGCCCTTGAAGCGCGAGATCGAAGCCGCTGGCGGGCGTTGCGAGACGCGCGCGCTCGATGCGCGCAAGGAAGACGAGATAACCGCGTTCCTGCAGGCAGCTGACGCGCATGCGCCGCTCGAAGTCGTGATCGCCAATCCCGGCGCGAATGTTCACTTCCCAATCCTCGAAACCACCGAGCGTGTGTTCTTCAAAGTCTGGGAGATGGCCTGCAAGGCAGGCTTCCTCACCGGCCGCGAGGCCGCGCGCATCATGTTGCAACATGGGAAAGGCTCGATCTTCTTCACAGGCGCCACCGCCAGTCTGCGCGGCGGCTCAGGCTACGCCGCCTTCGCCAGCGCCAAAGCCGGCCTTCGCGCCGTCGCGCAATCCATGGCGCGCGAACTCGGGCCGCAGAACATCCACGTCGCGCATCTCGTGATCGACGCCGGCGTCGACACTACATTCGTACGCGATCGCATCGCCCAAGCGCGTGGCGCCGAGGTCGCGGCAAACCTGCCTCCCGGCGTGTTGATGGAACCCGCATCCATCGCCAACGCCTATTGGGCGCTGCACCAGCAATCACGCGATGCGTGGACGTTTGAAATGGATCTGCGGCCATTCGGGGAGAAATGGTGATGAAGCACGCCGAATTTCTGTTCGATTTCGCGAGCCCCAACGCCTATCTCGCCCATCGCGTGCTACCGGGGATCGAAGCGCGCACGGGCGTGAAGTTCACTTACACGCCCGTATTGCTCGGCGGCTTGTTCAAGCTCACCGGCAACCAGGCGCCGATGCTCGCGTTCGCGGGCATTCCCAATAAACTCGCATATGAAATGCTCGAGCTCCGCCGCTTCATTGCGCGCCACAAGCTCGACGCCTTCCAGATGAACCCATTCTTCCCGGTCAACACGCTTCTGATCATGCGCGGCGCGGTGGCCGCGGAAATGGAGGGCGTGTTGGCGCAATATGCCGAGGCGATGTTTCACCACATGTGGGAAGCGCCGAAAAAGATGGACGATCCCGCTGTCGCCGCCGAGGCAATCGCCGCCTCGGGCCTTGATGCGACGCTCTTGCTCGCACGCGCCCAAGAGCACGACGTGAAGGCGAAGCTGATGGCAAACACCGAAGCGGCGGCACAGCGCGGCGCGTTCGGCATTCCGAGCTTCTTCGTCGGCGATGACCTCTATTTCGGCAAGAACACGCTGCGCGATGTCGAAGATGCGCTCACCGCTTAGCGGCGCCCGTAGAGACCGCTTCGGATAAAACAGGCCTCCGCTGCTTTTTCCGCAAGGTCATGGGCGTTGTGAATCACGTGAGGGCGGCGCACTAAGTCAGTCATGGTCGACTTCGGCGCTACGTACAGCAAGCTCTCCGCCAACGTGCGCGGCGCGCTGTGGATGCTCGCCTCCGCCATCACTTTCACGCTGATGACGTCGCTGATCAAATATCTGGGCGACGATTACTCACCCGCGCTGCAGACGTTCTATCGGCAGGCCGCGGGCCTCATCGTGCTCGTGCCGATCATCCTGCGCGATCCGGTCGGCGCGTTCCGCACGTCACGGCCGGGCATTCTCCTCTTCCGTTCCCTCGCCGGCACGCTTGGAATGGTGCTGGCGTTCTGGGCGTATCAGGAAATGCCGCTGGCGGAGGCCAACGCGCTTTCCTTCACGCGCACGCTTTGGATCGTGCCATTGGCGGTGTTTGTACTCGGCGAAAAGATCGGCCCGTGGCGGCTGGGCGCGACGCTCACCGGTTTTCTCGGTGTCCTGGTGATGCTGCAGCCATCCATCGCCAACGCTGTTGGCTGGCCCGCCGCCGCCGCGCTCGCATCCGCCGCGCTCTTCGCGATGACGGTGACCGGGATGAAGATGATGACGCGCGATCACTCCGTGACCGTGCTTATGGTGTGGTCCGCTGTTCTCGGCTTCGTTCTGGCAATTCCGCTCGCGGTGCTGGAATGGCGCTGGCCCGCACCGGCGGACCTTGCCTTGCTCGCGACGATGGGCGTGCTCGGGCTTGTAACCCAGGTTTGCTACATCAAGGGTATGGCGCTCGGGGATGCTGCCGCCATGGCGCCGATCGATTACACGCGGCTGGTCTTCGCGATCCTCTTCGGCCTCGTATTGTTTCACGAAATCCCGAACCTCATCACCATGCTTGGCGCACTGATCGTGATCGGCTCAACGCTCGTGATCACGCTCCGGGAACTGCGTTTCAAGCAGAAGCAGCCGCCCGTCCGCACGGAATAGCCAGGCGCATTGCTCTTAGTCAGCGTTGGGGATTGCAGGCCCGCCGAAGCCTCCCCATAACCCGCCTTGTGACCACACCTTCCGGCTCCAAGCCTTCGCTAGCCGGCCTCTCGAAAGCCGGACTGGCCGAGAAGCTGATCGCCATCGGCGTCGAGCCGAAAAAGGCGAAGATGCGCGTCGAGCAGCTCTGGCGCTGGATTTACCATTATGGCGTGACCGACTTCGCGCTGATGACGAATGTCGCGAAGGAATTGCGGGCGACGCTGGCGGAACACTACACGCTGGAGCGCCCGGAAATCGTCACCCAGCAGATCAGCACGGACGGCACGCGCAAATGGCTGATCCGTCTCGGCCCGGGCATCGAAGCAGAGGCTGTATTCATTCCGGGCGTCGGCAAGGCGGGCGCGCTGTGCGTCAGTTCTCAGGTCGGCTGCACGCTGAACTGCACCTTCTGCCACACCGGCACGCAGAAACTGGTGCGCAACCTCTCCTCGGCCGAGATCGTCGCGCAAGTGATGATCGCGCGCGACGCGCTCGGCGAATGGCCGACACAAGAACGCCCGCTCAATGACGGCGACCGCCAGCTCACGAACCTCGTGTTCATGGGCATGGGCGAGCCGCTCTACAATCTCGACAATGTCGATACGGCCATTGACGTGATCTCCGATGGCGACGGCATCTCCATCGGCCGCCGCCGCATTACTGTGAGCACCGCCGGCGTTGCGCCGCGCATCAAGGAGCTGGGCGACCGCACTGGCGCGATGCTGGCGATCTCGCTGCATGCAACCAACGACGAGCTCCGCAATCAGCTGGTGCCGCTGAACAAGAAATATCAGCTCGAAGAATTGTTCGCGGCGATCCGCTCCTATCCGTCGCTCAACAACGCCAAGCGCGTGACGTTCGAGTATGTGATGCTGAAAGGCGTGAACGACTCGCTGCCGGAAGCGAAAGCGCTGGTGAAGCTGCTCGCCGGCATTCCGGCCAAAATCAATCTGATCCCGTTCAACCCATGGCCGGGCACGAACTACGAATGTTCGGACTGGGCCACCATCGAAGCCTTCGCCGAAGTGCTCAATCGGGCCGGCTACTCCTCCCCGATCCGCACGCCGCGCGGCCGCGATATCCTCGCCGCCTGCGGCCAGTTGCGCAGCGAAAGCGTAAAGCAACGCGCCAGCGAACGGCTGAAAGCCGAAGCGCAAGGCTAAGCGCCGCTCGTCAACGCGCGCCGCAGGCGCTAACCTTCCCCGCCACAGGGGATCGAGCATGGCCGACAGCACCAGCGCCCGTATTTCACGCGACCGCGGCGTGTCAGGGTTCTTTGCGTTTCTTGCTTCGCTGCCGCCGCTGGCGGCGATCGCGGGACTGATCTATGTCGGCTACAGCCTCGTCACGGACCCGCGGGAAAATCTGAGCGAGGACAACGGCTATCTGCTGATCGCCATGCTGGCGCTCTTCGCGTTTCTCTTTTTCATCGTCGCGCGCTGGACCTACGATGCAGTGCATGCCGCGCTAACGCCTCAGCGCGTGCAGGCAATGTGGCTGCGGCGTTTCCAATCCGAGAACGGCGACGCCTTTCGCACCTCGCGCGTGATCGACCGGCTTTCGCGCCACGGCGTATCCGCATTGACATTGCAGGATCGCGACGTGCGCCTGTCGTTTGAGCAACGCCGTAACCGGCTTGCGCCAATGTTCTGGTTTCTGTTCATTCCGATCGCCGCGGCGATTGTCTATTTCATCTATCAAGGCTGGCTCAGCGCACAGGCCGACATCCTGGACATGCCGCAGGCGGACACCCTGCAGGAAAGCATCGGCCAAATCTTCGGCGCCATGTTCTCGCTGATCGCCATCATCGTCATCATGATCGCGGCGGTGTTCTTCGGCGTGATGGGTACGCTCGTACTCGTCATGATCCTTGCCGCGATCTCCGGACCGATCGGCGCCCTGCTTTCGCGCAACCGCGACGATTTCAGCGCCCTGCCCGCAACGCTCAAACGCCTGAGGGGCGGCAAAGGGCGCCGCGGCGCTTCAATTGTCCGGATTTCGGACGCGAACTGGCGGGAGGCGGTCACGTCCTCGCTTGGCGCCGTGGACGTCGCGATCATCGATCTCACCAATGTCAGCGAGCATGTGGCTTGGGAAATTGGCGAAGCGGTGAAGGCCGTTAGTCCTTCGGGCCTGGTGTTCATTTGCTGCGAGGGCAATAGGCTTTCGAGCGAAACGCGGGCGGCTGTGAAAGGCGCGCTTGGCCGCGAGCCGAGCAACGTCGTGTACTATCCCGCCAAACGCGGCGGCGACGCCAAACGCTTCGCCAGGGCGCTCCGCGAGCAAATCTACGACGCGGCCGATCTGCGTGGGGCCATGAAAGCGTGAAATGACACTGCCTACACTTTCCTCCTCCGGCGCGGTGTTGCGTCCGCTTGTCTTGAGTGACGCCGAAGCGCTGTTCGCGGCGCACGGCGATGAGAGAACGCATCATTACTGGTCCGGGCCGGCGCATCGCGATGTCGAGCAAACACGCGCCTACATCGCCGACACCATCGCAATGGCCGGCGCGCATGTGTGGGCCATCACCGAAGATGGCGGCGCGGCACTAGGGCGGATCGCGTTGTTTGTGCAGCGTGAGGGCGTCGGCGAAATCGGCATCATCATGATTCCGGACGCGACGGGGCGCGGTCTGGCGTCAAAAGCGCTGAAGCTGGTCATCGATTACGGATTTGGCCCGCTTGATCTGCATCGGATCGCCGCCGACATCGATCCTGACAACAACGCCTCCCTCTCCCTATTCCTGCGCGGCGGTTTTCAGCGCGAGGGCCTGCTGCGCGGAAATTGGAAGACGCATCTGGGAATCCGCGACACCGTTATGATGTCCAAGCTGCGCGACTAAGGCGCAACAAAAAGGGCGGCGCCGTGAAGCGCCGCCCTTGCCGCACCGGGATGCGTTTGCGTTATTGCGCGCCGGCCGGACGCGGCTGTTTCAGATCAAACCGATCGAGCTCCATCACCTTGGCCCATGCCTTGACGAAGTCCTTCACGAACTTCTCCTTTGCATCGGCGGCGCCGTACACTTCGGCGAGCGCACGCAACTGGCTGTGCGAACCGAAGATGAGATCGGCGCGCGTGCCGGTCCACTTCACCTGACCGGACTTGCGGTCACGGCCTTCGAAGGTCTCCTGGCTGCCGCCCGCGCCCTTCCACTGCGTACCCATGTCGAGCAGGTTGACGAAGAAGTCGTTCGACAACACGCCAGGCTTGGAGGTGAACACGCCGAGCTTGTCGTCGCCGACTTGCAGGACGCGCAAGCCGCCGATGAGCACGGTCATTTCCGGCGCGCTAAGCTCAAGCAATTGCGCGCGGTCAACCAGGTGCTCTTCCGCCGCCATGATCGGCTTGCGGACATAGTTGCGGAAACCGTCGGCCTTCGGGTTCAAGAATTCGAACGAATGCGTTTCGGTTTCTTCCGCCGTTGCGTCGGCGCGGCCTGGCGTGAACGGCACGGTGATGTTGACGCCGCCATCCTTCGCCGCCTTCTCGATTGCAGCGGCGCCGCCGAGCACGATGAGGTCCGCCAGCGAGACTTTGCCGCCGGCTCCTTTTTGAATCGCTTCGAGCTTCGCAAGCACCTTTGAAAGCTGGGCCGGCTTGTTGACCTCCCAATCCTTCATCGGCGCCAGGCGAATGCGCGCGCCATTGGCGCCGCCGCGACGATCCGAACCACGATACGACGAAGCCGAAGCCCACGCCGTTTCGATGAGTTCGCGCGTCGAAAGGCCAGACGCGAGAATCTTGGCCTTGAGGCCATCAACGTCAGCGGCGCCGATCGTCGACTTCGGACCCGAGATCGGGTCCTGCCAGATCAGCGTCTCTTTCGGGACGTACTTGCCCTTGTAGAGAACCGTCGGGCCCATATCGCGGTGCGTGAGCTTGAACCACGCACGCGCGAACGCGTCCGCGAATTCTTTTGGGTTTGCATGATAGCGGCGCGAGATTTTTTCGTAGGCCGGGTCCATGCGCAGCGCCAAGTCGGCGGTGGTCATCATGGTTTTCACGCGCTTGGACGGATCGTGCGCCGCCGGGGCGAGATCTTCCGGCGCGGGATTGACCGGCTCCCACTGCCAGGCGCCCGCCGGACTTTTCACCAGATTCCACTCGTACTTAAACAAGGTGTCGAAATAGCCCATGTCCCATTTGGTGGGCGTGGCCTTCCAGGCGCCTTCGATGCCGGACGTGATCGTGTGACCGGCCATGCCGCTCTCGAACGTGGAAATCCAGCCGAGGCCCTGCAGCTCGAGATCGGCCCCTTCCGGCTCCTTGCCGACGTGCGAGGCAGGGCCGGCGCCGTGCGCCTTGCCGAACGTGTGACCGCCGGCGATGAGCGCGACGGTCTCTTCATCGTTCATCGCCATGCGGGCGAAGGTCTCGCGAATGTCGCGCGCCGAGGCCAGCACGTTGGGTTCGCCGTCCGGACCTTCGGGATTGACGTAAATGAGGCCCATCTGCACGGCGCCCAGATTGCCGGCGAGTTCGCGGTCACCGGAATAGCGCGCGTTCGGCGCTTTCGAGTCCGCGAGCCACGCTTCTTCCGCGCCCCAGTTCACGTGGTTCTCCGGCTCCCACACATCGGCGCGGCCGCCGCCGAAGCCGAAGATCGGACCACCCATGGATTCAATCGCGACGTTGCCCGTAAGCACGAGCAGATCGGCCCATGAAAGCTTCGCGCCATATTTCTGCTTGATCGGCCAGAGCAGGCGGCGAGCCTTGTCGAGGTTGCCGTTGTCCGGCCACGAGTTCAGCGGAGCGAAACGCTGCTGACCACGGCCGGCGCCGCCGCGGCCATCGCCGACGCGATAGGTGCCGGCCGCGTGCCAGGTCATACGAATGAAGAACGGGCCGTAATGGCCGTAATCGGCCGGCCACCATGATTGGCTGTCGGTCATCAGCGCGCGGAGGTCCTTGATCACCGCGTCGAGATCGAGGCTTTCGAACTCCTTGGCATAGTTGAAGCCAGCGCCCAGCGGGTTGGATTCAGCCGTGTTCTGGTGCAGCACGCTGACATTGAGCTGGTTCGGCCACCAATCAACGTTTTGCCGCCCGCGACCATGCGACACTGGGCATTTCGATTCAGATGTTCCGTCGGCCATTCGTGGTCCTCCTGTGGCCGTGTCGTAGCGCTTAGCCAGGCAGCAGCCCAATTGAATTTTCTATGGCTAAGTATAGAGCGCGCCTTTGGCTCATGCTTAAGGTCGCGGTCATCATCGCGTTTTACGCCGGTCGAACAAACGTCCATCATGACGGCATGATCCAGACCGCATCCGCCGCAAGCCGTTCAAACCTACGCCAAGCCGTTCGCCGCAACGGCTGCAGAGAGGCCACACTCATTTTCGACGGGTTTCGGCACTTGGACACCCTGGTGAAGAACTGGAGCGCGCGCGGCGCGCGCGTCGATTTCGAGTTCGCCGGCGCCGTTCCGGGTTTCGCCACCCTGGTCGCGCCGTCACTCGGCATCCGCAGCGATGTTCAGGTCATTTGGCAATCAGGCGACCGTGCAGGCGTCTGCTTTCTGGGGCGCCCGGTGAAACGATAGCGGCCGCGCGGGTCCGCGCTACAGCTGCTCCGCGAACTTCAGATTTCTCAACCCCTCGCCTGACCGCTCCTTGGCGTTGGTCTTGCCGCTGCGAATGCCGTTGACGATATCGAGCGCAGTGCGCTTGTTCGCGGGAAGGTCGGCATCGCTTACGCCCAGCGGCGTGACCCGTTCGCCCCAACGCACGAGGTGCGCGCAGACGGTGAGGCCGGCGCCAAAGGCCGGCATCAGAATGAGCGCGCCAGGCTTCACGCGCCCCTCTTCCAACGCTTCCGCCAACGCGACCGGCACAGTGGCCGCGCTCATATTGCCGTAGCGCTCCACCGTAAGCATGACCTTGTCCATCGGCACGCCGCTACGCGTCACGACAGCTTCGATGATGCGCATGTTGGCCTGGTGCGGGACGACGAGGTCGATATCGTCCGGCGTGACGCCGCATTTCGCGAGCACCGCGTGGCTGGCTTGCACCATGCCGTTGACGGCACGCTTGAAGATCTCCGGACCGTCGAAATCCCAATCCGTATCGCCCATGGTGATGCCGCGGTTGACGTAGGCTGTGCCCATCCCGCGCACGCGCAGGGTTTGCCTGGCCTCGGCGATGCAACCGAGCTGTTCGCCCAGCACGCCCTCTTCCTTGTCGCTCGCTTGCACGACAACGGCCGCGCAACCGTCGCCGAAGAGCACGGCGACGTTGCGGTTTTCCCAATCCATAAACGGCGATATCCACTCCACGCCGATGACGATGGCGTTCCTGACCACGCCGGTGCGGATCATCGCCGTGGCGGTGGAGAGCGAATAGAGGAAGCTTGTGCACGCCGTGTTGAGATCGATCGACGCGGCCTTGCTGGCGCCCAGCGCGGCTTGCACCCCGGAGGCGGAGTTCGGCACCTGCTCATCGTTGCTGCAACTGCCATAGACGATGAGGTCAACGTCCTTCGCGTCGAGCCCCGCGCAAGCAAGCGCCCGCTTGGCGGCGACGATCGCCATCTCACTTGCCGTCACGTGCGAGACGCGGCGCTCTTTCATGCCAGTGCGCGACACGATCCATTCGTCATTGGTATCTAGGAAAGTGGAGAGGTCGGCGTTGGTGAGCGTGGCCGGCGGCATGCATTTGCCCCAGCCTGTGATCGCTGCATGTGTCATGGAGCACGTCCCTCGATTTTGTGCGCTACCGCTAGCAGGGTGGGACGCGTGCGTCATCCCGGAAGCGATGCTGCGATGCAGCTAGATTCAGGCGCCGGGCGGCTCCCGGCCGCCGCCGGCGCGCAGGTTCTTGCTCAGTATCGCGGCGATCAGCAGCAAAAACGCGCCGAGACGAATGAGGTAAAGCCAGGAACGCTCTTCAAACGGCAGGGACAATAGTGAGGTGAGCGCCGAACTGATCGCCAGCAGCAAGAACGCCACCGAGAATGCGATGAAGAGCCCGTCCGACGTGCGCACCCAAAACCGCAGGAAGAACGCAGAGGCCACGAGGTAGCCCATCGTGATCATGCCGGCGAAGAAGTCAGAGTGCGGAAACAATCACCTAATCTCCCACATGAAGCCGTGAATGAGCACGGCCACCGCCACAAGGGAGGCAATTTGACGATACGCAAGCAGATTGGTTTCGGGCGTCGGGATCACGTCGATGACGACGAGGATGCTATTGATCGTCAGAAAGAAGAAGCACAGCGCGCACCAAAACAAGAGACGTGTGCCGGTTCGGCGCCAGGCGCGCGTCATGAGGAAGGTGCAAGTCGCGCACGTCACCACGCAAAGCAGATAGACGAGCAACGGACCGATCATTCGCGGTCCCGCAACTTGAAAGCGTCGGCGAACGAACGCAGTTGCGCGACCTCGTTCGTCGCCTCCGGATAAGACCAGCTGGCGCCAAGCTCGAGATCGAAGCCCGCGGGTTCGAAGCGGCACAGCCCCGCCTCCGGTGAGAATGTCATCTCCCCGAACAGCGGCTTTTGCGGCGTATCGTAGAGATCGACACGCACGAAGCGAAAGCCGTCAGCGAGCTTCGATGCGGCTTCCAGCATGAACCCAAGATGCTTTGGCGCGGGAACGTTGGCGGGCGCATCCGGATAGTTCATCTTCAAATCGAGCCGGTTCCAAGATGGCGAGTAGAACTGGCGCGTGTGTCTGTTGAAACGGCCGTGGTCGACTTGAATAAAGCGCACAACGCCGTCGAACACCCAGAACTTGTAATCATCCGGCGCCCGTTCTTCGCCAATGAACGGCTCGATCAGGAGTTGGCGCTTCACGTTGCCGTACGCCCACTCGCGGTGAACGACGTGGTGATCGTAGTTCAGCCAGCCATTCGCCTCCTGTGCGACTGAACTCAGGTTTGAGTTGGCGGTGACGAACTTCACCTGGGCGCTTGAGTGATTGGCTTTCACCACTGCCGGCTTCGGCAGGTCGCTCAAAATTTCCTGCGTCAGGTGCTCGCCATGCCAAAGCGTCGGTATCAGCCATTCCTCTCCGAGAGCGTCGGCGACGTAATCCTTCACCCGCACTTTATCGACAAGGTCCGGCGTGCGCGGATCGCGATCCTGCAACTTCAAATACTGCATCTTCTCGGAGAAGAGCTGCGGGTTCGCGAGATCGGGAAAGCGCCCGAAGACGCGGAAGTAGTCGAGCCTGACCGCCGCCGCGTCGGGCAAGCGACGCAGCACCTCAAGGTAAGCCAACTTCGTCGCCCATTTCAGGCGTTTGGCGGGCATGGGCAGCTTTCCAGTCAGACAGGTGAAATGATCGCAATCCGCGGTTAACGCGCGCTCAAAGAACTCAAATTGCGCAGGCGCAAGAGATTGGCCCGACACCGAAACGATCGATGTGTTCCGGCAACATTACACGCCTACGAGGCGACTCATGCTAGGCGTCGGGCATGGAACCGATCGCACAAGCAACCGCAATTGTTCTCGCCGGCGCTTCGCTGGGCTGGATCGCGCTCTTCTCATTCGTGCTCGCCCCCGTGGCGTTTAAACAGTTCGACGCGGGCCGGGCCGAACGGCTGGTGAAGCACGTCATGAACTCAGGGCATGGCATTCTGGGGCTCATCGCCATCGCATCCGCAATCGCTTCGCTGATGGCCGGCGCCATTGCGGGCGCCGCGACGGCAGCTGTCGGCGGCATGTTCGCCTTCATGTGCAAGTTCGCGCTGGCGCCGCGCGAAGATAAGCCGTTGAAGGGTCATCGCGTGCTGAAAACCGCGCGCATCGTAGCGTCCGGCCTCACGGCGTTCATCGCGCCGGTGCTGATCGCCGCGATCGTGCTGACACTGCTGAAAATCTAAGCCGCGACGTTCGCCTTGCCTTCCTGGATCGCACGCTTGGCGCGTTCGATCCAAGTGGCGACATCGTCCGCCGTGGGCGCGGGCGCGGCGCCCCACGCGCGCTGCCCCTCTTCCGACAAGCCCCATTGCGCAACGCCTTCGCACAGATGCGAGGCGTCACTCGCGGCAAGTTCGCGAGCATCCTGAATGCCGCACGCGACGAGCGCTTGCGCTTCACGCGACTTCATGCCGGGGACCGTGCAAGCGAGCAATGCTTGCGCCTGCCAATCGCGGATCACCTTCGCCGAGATATGACGCGCATCGATCTGCTGCTCGCCCTCTTCCGCGTTGAGCGCGAGAAGGTCAGCGATTGTTCTAACGCCAACCGCCTCCAAGCGCTTGGCCGTCTTCGGGCCAATCGACGGCGCCTGCACGACAGGCGCGCCCTCACTGAGCGTGAATTTCGGCAGCGTCTTTTCGCGCTTCGCCAGAGGCGCGCCTTCGGGCAATTCGCGCGGCATTTGTTGCTTCGGCTGCGGCGGCGGCGCGACCGGTTGTGGCGCCACCGTCGGGCCGACATCGATCGTGCGCACCTGCCTGGCGCGCGGGATCGCCGGCGCCTTGCCGTTCGCCGCCCGCGGCGCGGCGCCTTCGCCGGCTTTCGCGCCGATCTCGCGCGGCCACTTGGCGTCAAGATTTGAGATCGGCGTCTTCAACACTTCCAGCGCATGCATCTCGCGCACGGCCTTGTCGTCCTCGCCAAGCGTGGTGCGCACTTTGCCGGTCTTGCGATACTCTTCGTACTGGGCCTCGACCTCTTTGCGCGAGGCGGCGTTGTCGAGCGTCTTCAATACGGCCTGGATCGGAATTTCGAGCGCGAGGAAGAATCCCTGCAGATCGTCGCCGACACGCGGCGGACGCACCGCGGCTTCTTCGAACGCCTTATCCAGGATGCGCGCCAAGCCAACAGCGGCATAGCCGACAAGCTTGGCGATTGTATCCTTCAACTCCTGATCGAGGCCGGCCGGGGGATCCTTCACGCCCTTGGCGAAGTCGTAGTGATCGATCACCGTCTCATAATATTGGTTCGACAGCTTCGCGCCGGCGCGCACCATCTCCGCCAGCCACTTCTCGCCGCCGGGCGCGTCCATTTTCGGATAGCCGCCCTGGTCGGTTTCGAGGATGCGTTGGAACGTCGTGTAGGACTTGGAGAAGCTCCACTCGACGGCGCGGTGGATGACGTTTTCTTCCTCGGTTTGATGCGTATGGAACGGCTGGATCGGATCGACGTAATAGTGGCTCATCACGCCGGCCGAGTAAGCAGCCTGCTTCCAATCCTTCGCCGCCATGGCGCGCACCGTGCGGCGATACCATTCCTCGCAAGACTCAATCGCGCCGCCCCACTCCTTCTCGCGAACGTGCAAGACGTGGTTCTTGAAGTCCTTGAACACCTCGTCCGGCGCCTTGGCGCCGGCGAGATAGTCTTCGTGGAAGTGCAGCAGCAGATTGCGCCAGCGCTCGGCATCGGGACTTTGCAGATGTCGCAGCGCATCGACCGCGAGGCGATGGTGGTTTGAGCGGCAGCGGCTACCAAAGACAACCGCATACAAAAGCGACATGACTTCCTGACCCTCGCCTCAGGGATAAACGCGAGGTTAAGAAATCAGGCCGGTTTGGTTAGCGAGCGGTTAACCGCCGCGCACCAGCCCCCAGTCTTCGCTGAGAATCCGCACCAAACGCTCGTGCCGCTCCTCGATGGCCTGGAGGGTCCAATCCGCGATTGGCGCGATATCCTTGCTCAGGGCGTAGATCGGGCTGTTGGTATCGAAATAAATCGCCCGCTTCTTGCCGTAGGGCTTTGTGTCCGCTTCCTTGTTCTGGTCGTAGGTCAGCAGCGTCATGTTGCCCAGCAGGTTGGCCAGTTCGTTTCGAAGCGCCGGGTCCGGGAAGATATCGTTCCAGCCAGGCCCGCCGCCCTTCGGCAGAACGTGCTCGACCGTCGCATCGTCGGTCATCCGGACGAGGCGACCGCCAGGCATCGCCGCTTCAAGGCGCATCAGCAGCAAACGGCGCTGACGGTCGCGTTTGCGGGAGCGATTGAGGGTGGCGAAGAAGCGGCCCTGTTCGGCTTCGGTAAGCGCCAGCGCGCGCTGCTTGCCCTCGCCCGCGTGCAGTATCTTATCGTCGCCGATATATTTGATGATGTTGGCGTAGCGCGCCTCGCGATCGCGGTTTTCGACGACCGACAATTCGCATGCGAAGGTGAAGCGATCGAGGGCCTGGAAAAAGCGGCGCGCGCGCTCGTGTTCGGTTGAATGTTCGGCGAGAAACGCAATCGCGCACGGCGCCCAGTCCCACTCCTGCACTTCCTTCATCAGCGCGACGCGGCGGTTGACCTCCGCGCTCGCGGGGCCGACGTCGATTGATCCGGCGAAGATCGAGCGCAGCGCGTGCGCGTAACGTGGCAATTGCTCGAACAGGAACGTGCGCACGCCGCCCGCCCGCTCGACCGCGGTGCGGAAAGACGCCAGATCGCCGGGCGAGAGCATTGGCTCGCCTGTGAGTAGGAACGGCATCATATAAAGCAATCGCGCGAAATTCTCGCGTTCAAACAGGTCTTCCGTCTGCTCCCATTTGCGGGCCGCGGCGTCAGCCTCGGTGTTCGAGAGACCGGCGTTCTCCAATAGGTCGCTCTTGATTATGTCGGCGCCGGAAAGCGGCGAGCCCCGCTTGTTGAGGGTGTTGAACACCGTTTGCGCGCAACCCCGCTCGTCGGCATCCACCACGTTCAGCGTGCACGCGCGCGCGACGTAGGACATGAACGCGTCAAGCTCACGGTCTTCGGTGATCTTGCTCAGCTCAGCTTCGATCGTACGCGCGGCGTTGGCGATCAAATCCTTCGAATCCACGCCTATTTCAACGTGCCGCGCGAGCTCGGCCATGTGGCCGCTCTCCTGGACAAACCCCAAGTAGAAATTCTGATCCTCGTCGCGCAACAGCACGCGCGGCGTGTGACCGTCCATGATCAAGGTTTGATACTGCTTTGAGCGGCCCGGAATGCGGTCGCGCACATATGCAAGCAGCATAGTCAGTGTCGCAAGGCGTTGTTGACCATCAGATACTTCAAGCTTGCCGTTGTTCTTCACCAGCACAATTTGCCCGATAAAGTAAAACGTCGCGCCGCGCTTATAAGCGCGCCAAAGATCTTGGATAAGCTCGCGCACTTCGCGCTCGGTCCAAGTATATGGACGCTGATAGCGCGGCACTTTCAGCTGCTTGCGCGTCAGCACCGCGGCGACGTTGAGGATTTGAGATGTCAGCCCAAGCGGCGTATCGCCGAATGCACTCGCCATGGTTTTCTCCCCACGGAAATTATGTTCTTGAATTTATCGTTGCGCGCGGATGAAGCGTGCGCAATGCGGCGCTCGGGAGAACGCAGCGCACGTCCGTCCGGCGTTTCCCAAAAAGCACGCCGCCTACGCGGTATGCGTGGGCGCCAATGGTGCAACCTCAAAGTGAGGCGCATCACTTATGTGAAAAAAATCACTAAAACCGCGACGCTCAAATGCACGCACGGACGCGCGAGCGCCATCGCCATTCGTGAAGCCGACACGCCGGACCCGTGATTGCCCCTCATTTGCGGTGAGCACGTTCGTGAGACGGCGGGCAATCGCCTCACCGGAATCCATCCACACGCAAGATCTCGGCGCCGCCGCCGCCAGTTCCGCGGCGAGCAACGGAAAATGGGTGCAGGCGAGCGCGACAACATCGACCTCTGCCCCGCCAGGCGCGCCGAACAGGCCGTCTATCGCTTCTGTGATCGCAGCCGTCCCGGGATCATCTCCGGCAAGCTTGCGCTCTGCCGCCTCGACGAGCGCCGCCGATCCAAATCGAACGATCCGCTTATCCCCAGCGAACCGCGCGATCAGATCATTTGTATAGGCGCGCTGCACCGTAGCGGGCGTCGCCAGCAGACCGATCACGCCTGTGCGCGTGAGAGCCGCCGCCGGCTTGATCGGCGGCACCACGCCGACAACGGGCACTGACAATGCAGCACGCACAGGATCGAGCGCGATCGTGGACGCGGTGTTGCATGCGACGACGACAGCTTCCGGCGCCCACTCTTCCACCAAACGCGTGAGCAACGCCGGCACGCGCTGCTGCAATTGCGCATCGCTCTTCAAACCATACGGCAGCCATGCATTGTCGGCGACGTAGTCGAGTTCAAGGGCGCGGCCCGACGCGGCGATCGCATCCAGCACCGACAATCCGCCGACACCGGAATCGAAGACCAGAACGCGCTGTGCGCCGTTAACCATTTTGACGATCAAACCGCATCAGGAACATTAACGAACGCTCTGATTTAGACGCGCTTTTCTGTTTCGGCCACAACACAGCACGCATCTGTGGAAACCCTGTGTTAACCGACTTTGCGGGAATCATAACCACGGGTAGCAACGCTGATTGGGGTTTTACGTCAACGCGCCGGAGCGCGCGTTAGTGATCGGGGTCGGTTTTATGAACGCCATCGGCAAATCATCCGTCGTCTTCGTGACGCTCTCGGGTCTGTTCTGGGGCGGATGGGTGTTGGGCTCGCAGACGCCCGAGGGCCAAGAGGCCATTGCGCGCGCGTACGCAACATACACCGAGCAACAAACGGTCACCAACGAAGACCTCTTCGACTCCACCGCGCTTCGCGCCGTCGTTTGCGGCGGCAGCGAGAATGGCGCGCAGCAACCGTGCCTCGCCGTGGTCGCCGGCGGCAAGCTCTTCGTCGTCGATGCGGGCTCAGGCGCGGCCACCTCGCTGGCGCAGCGCGGCGTGCCGATGGCGCGCCTGCAAGCAGTCTTGCTGACAAGCTCCGGCATGCAGCAAATGGCCGACCTCGGCGAGATGTTTGGCGAAGCCGCACGCGGGCGCGACGACGCCTTGCTGCCGGTGTACGGCCCCGCTGACACACAACGTATGGTCGATGGCCTGAACCAGGCCGCCGGCATGGATGGGGCGACACGCGGCCTCCAGGCCTGGGGCCCCTCGCCGGAGCCGGGCCGCTCCGTCATCGTGTTCGAAGCTGACGGCCTCACGGTCTCGGCGTTCACGACGCAAGAAGACGCCTTTAGCGGCCGTGTTGGCTATCGCTTCGACTATCGCGGCCGCTCGATCGTCGTCGGCGGCGACGGCCGCGTCGTTGGTGCGGACGCCGCCGCCAACGCGGACGTGGTTCTGCAAAGCGCGCACAGCCAGGCGCTCGCGCATCTGCATCAGCAGGCCAGCATGACGGCCGCGGAAGTTGCCGCGCACGCCAGCACGTCAAACGCCGGCCTCGTCGTACTGACGGGCGCCGGCAATCAGGTTGAAGCGCAAGTGCAGATCGCCGAAGCCCGCGCCGCCGGATTCAGCGACGTGGTGTCCGGGCGCGTGGGAACGCTGGTGGAGCTGCCGCTGGACAACATGGACATCAACGTCCGCCCGCTTTGAGGCGCGGGGCCGATCCACGAAACGCAAAGGGGAGCTTCGGCTCCCCTTTTTACTGCGCGGAACACAGCTCCCGAACTTGCGGCGCCGCCGCCCACGCCTACAGTCCGCCTCATGCGCGCGCTCCTCGCCTTCCTTGCCTTGGCCCTCCTTGCAACGCCTGCATCAGCGGACCGGTTTGCGCTGACTTATGACGGCTTTGGACTGGGCTTCGTGCCGGTGGGAGGCGTCGCCGTTGACGCCGACGTCACCGACGAAAGCTATGACATCTCCGCGACGGTAGCCTCACGCGGCATCCTCAATCTGTTCGAGCGCACAAATATTCGGGCCAATTCTTCTGGTGCGATCAGCAATGGCGCCGTGCGCTGGCAGCGCTACGACCTCGACCACCACTACAGCCGCAAACGGCGAACGATCAGCATGCAAGCCGATGCGCATGGCGCGATCACATCACAGATCGAACCAATCTACCGCACATGGGGCGATCCTGCCGCCACCGAAGAACAACGCCGCGCCTCCCGCGACCCGCTCTCGAACGTTGTGGCGATGGCGATCGATGTCGGGCGCACGCGGCGCTGCGAGGGCGTGTATCCGACCTTCGATGGCCGCTTTCACTATCTGCTGCAGCTCGGCGGCGGCGATACCGATCCCTACGAAGGCGGCGGCTATGAAGGCGAGGTTCTGAAATGCACCCTCACCTACGTGGCGGTCAGCGGCTTCAACCAACGCGACCAGGGCCGCCGACGCATTCCCGAGGGCCAAGTCTGGTTCGCACTCATGCGGGATGCCGCCTTTGCGCCGCCCGTCCGCATCTCGACGCCGCTTTCGGCCGGCGGCGCGACAATCCGGCTCGCGAGTTTCCGGCGCGCCCGCGTTGACGTGCAGTACGCACCCGATACACCCGCCACACCTTGACCGCCCGCCGCGCCGCCACTGATCTCCTCGTCGCCGTAATGGATCGCGGCCGCGCGCTTGAAGACGCGCTCAACGAAACGCCAAGCTTCAACGCGCTCGAAGGCCGCGACCGCGCTTTTGCGCGCGCGCTGGTGACCGCCGGCCTCCGGCGCTTGGGCGGCATCAACACTGTGCTTTCGGAATTCCTCGCGCGCCCGCTGCCGGATGACGCCAACCACGCGCGCGCGCTTCTGCATCTCGGCGCGGCTCAATTGCTGGTGCTCGGCACGCCCGCGCACGCGGCTGTCGGCGAAACCGTTGAAACCGCCAACCACATGCGCGAGGCGCGCGGCTTCGCGAAGCTGATGAACGCCGTGCTCCGCAAAGTCGCAAGCAACGGCCAGGACATACTCGACGACCTGCCGCCTGGCGCGGACCTGCCGCACTGGCTCTACACACGTTGGCGCGCGGCTTACGGCGATGCCGCGCCACAAATCGCCGAAGCGCTGCTCAATGAACCGCCGCTCGATGTTTCAGTGAAAGATGATGCAGCGGGCTGGGCCGAAAAACTCGGCGGTGAAGTGACGCCGACGGGAAGCGTTCGACTCCCCCTCTCCCTTGCGGAGAGGGGGTTGGGGGGCGAGGGGCGTGCAAGCGCGCAGGCGCCTGAGCGTCGTAACGCCCCTCACCCGCCGGCTTCGCCGGCGCCCTCTCCGCAAGGGAGAGGGCAGATAGAGCAACTCCCCGGCTTCGACGACGGCGCCTGGTGGGTGCAGGACGCCGCCGCCGCGCTGCCGGCAAAGCTGCTCGGCGACGTGCGCGGAAAACGCGTGCTCGATCTTTGCGCCGCCCCCGGCGGCAAGACCTTGCAGCTCGCGGCGGCAGGCGCGCACGTCACCGCCGTCGATAAATCCGAAGCGCGCCTAAAGCGCCTGCGCGAAAATCTCGCGCGCACCAAACTCAAAGCCGAAGTGATCTGCGCCGACGCGCTCACGTTCAGCGCCGAACCCTTCGACGCCATCCTGCTCGACGCGCCCTGCACCTCGACCGGCACGCTCCGCCGTCACCCAGATGTCGCCTGGCTGCGTCGCCCGACTGACGTGAAGGCGCTCTCCGATCTGCAAGCTCAGCTCATCGAAGCCACGGCCAAGCTGCTCAAACCTGGCGCGCCGCTGATCTACGCCGTTTGTTCGCTCGAGCCCGAAGAAGGCCCCGGCGTCGTTGCGGCAGCCTTACGCAATGGCTGGAAGCGCGCACCGCTCGGCAACGAAATCCCATCCCAATTCATCACCGCCGACGGCGACATGCGCACGCATCCCGGCCATTGGCCCGAGATCGGCGGCCTCGACGGCTTCTACGCCGCCCGTTTGCTGCGCAGCTAAGCGCCAACGGAACCCACTCGCCTTGCGCCCGCTCCCCCGCGCGGGGTACGACAAATCATGGCGCGGACGCTCATTTCACCTTCGATATTGGCAGCGGATTTCTCCAAGCTGGGTGAGGAAGTGCGCGCGGCCGAGGAAGCCGGCGCGGACATGATCCATGTCGACGTGATGGACGGCCACTTCGTGCCGAACATCTCGATCGGCCCCAGCGTCGTGAAATCGATCCGCCCGTATTCGAAACTGCCGTTCGACGTGCATTTGATGATCGCGCCCGTCGATCCCTACATCCAAGCCTTCCGCGACGCCGGCGCCGACATCATCACCGTGCATCCCGAAGCCGGCCCACACCTGCACCGCACGCTGCAAGCGATCCGCGCAACCGGCGCCAAAGCTGGCGTCTCACTCAATCCCGGCACACCGGCCGAAGCCGTCGATCCGGTGATCGATCTCATCGACCTAGTTCTCGTCATGAGCGTGAACCCCGGTTTCGGCGGCCAGAGCTTCATCGAGACGGCGCTGCCGAAGATAGAAAAGCTGCGCAAAAAAATCGATGCGTCGGGCCGCGACATCATTCTCGAAGTCGATGGCGGCGTGAACGCGAAGAACGCGGCGCGCGTCGTAGGCGCCGGCGCTACCGCGCTCGTCGCCGGCACCGCTGTCTATGGCGGCGATCCGACGGCGTACGCAGACAACATCAAAAGATTGAGAGTGGCCGCGTAGCTCGATGAACGCGCCGGTCTCCCCCACCAACCGGCACGCGAAGCCGGTCGCGGCGAACGATCACTGGCGCGCGAATCCGTTTCATCGCATGCGCTTGGGCGACGCCGCGCCAGATCGCATCGGCCGCTGGGGCAATGACCCGCGCGTCGGCGACACCGAACGCGGCCGCGAGATCGGCCGCGGAATCTGGCGCATCGGCGCCGAGCGTCTGCAAGGCGATCACCTCTTCCCGTGGCTGCCCGCGCATCCCTCGCGCCATTTCACCGCGCGGCTTCATTCTTTCTCGTGGCTCGTCGATCTCGCCGCCGTCGGCCCATCCGCCCATGGCTTCATCGCGCAACTGATCGACGCGTGGGTGAAAGAGCATGGCGAGTGGGACGATCTCGCCTGGGATCCGGAAATCACCGCCGAGCGCCTGTTCGCCTGGCTCTGCTGGGGCCGCCCCGCCTTCGAACAAGGCGCACCAGAACAACGCGCCTCACTCCTGCGCTCCGCCGCACGCCAAGCGCGTTTGCTGTTGATGGCGCAAAGCGAATTGAGCGAGCGGCATCTCGGCTCGATCAAAGCCGGCGCCGCGCTCGTGCTCGCCGGCGCCGCGGATTTCCCGGAAGGAGAGCGCTTCGCCGAACAAGGCGAGGAAATGCTCATCGAAGCCTGCGCCAAGCAATTTTATGGCGACGGCGGCCACCTCTCGCGCTCGCCTGAGGCGTTGGCGGAAGCGCTCTGCGATCTCGTCGCCGCGCGTGACGCCCTCGACGATCCGCCGCAAATCATCACCGACACGCTGCCGAAACTCGCCAACATGCTGCGCATGCTGCGCTTGGGCGATGGCGGCCTTGGTTGCTTCCAAGGCGGCGCCGAAAGTTCACCCGCGACCATCGACTCCGTCCTCGCGCGTGTCGGCGGCGATGTCCGCCCGTTCCAGTTCGCCAATCACACCGGGTTTCAGCGCCTCGATGTCGGCGGATTGCGCGCGCTCTTCGATGTCGGCGGCGCCCCCCCGCTCAACTATGCTGAACGCGCGCACGCCAGCGCGCTTTCGTTCGAGCTTTCCAGCGAAACCGAGCGACTTATCGTCAATATCGGCGCCACGCGCGAACTCTCGCCCGCGGCCCGCATGGCCGCCCGCGCCACCAACGCGCACTCGACACTCGTGCTCGCCGACGCGCTCTCCGCCAATCTCGACGAACGCCGCGGCGGCTCGCGCCTCACCGGACCCACATTGGATGAAGTGCGCCGCTCCTCCGACGAAAGCGGCATCACCGTCCAAGGCCGCCATGACGGCTACAAGGAAAAGTACGGTCTCTGGCATCGGCGCTACATCTTCGTCGACCACGACGGCAAGAACCTCCGCGGCATCGACGAACTCATTCGTCCAATGAAACTGAAATCACCAAACCCGAAGCACGACATCCCCTATGTCGTCCGCTTCCACCTGCACCCGAACGTGCGCGTGCGCATTTCAGAACATCAAACGGCTTTGCTCGAAACGCCCGGCGGCCAACGCTGGCGCCTGCGCACCGACGCGCCCGAAATCGCCATCGAGAAATCGATCTATTGGGGCGGCGAAATCCCGCGCGAAAGCCACCAGATCACACTCTCCGGCGCGGCCGACCCGATGGGACACGGCCTCGCACCACCCAACCGCATTCGCTGGGCGCTGGCGCGAAATTAGTGATCCCTCAATTGGCGCCCGCATGCGCACGCTTATGCGCGAGCGCCGCATTTTGCGCGGTCTGCCAGCGGCGCCACGTTTCAATCGAAGGCACCGGATCATCAGCCCAGTTGGGAACTTCGACGCCGGCCGCGATGTAGTCTGCCGGCGTCAGCGCATCGCGCTCCGCGTCTTCCGCTGTAAGCGAGTTCGTGCGTCCGATTTTGGTCATCTGGTTTCCTTGCAAGATCGCGAGCGCGCAGCCGGCTAGATGCCGTCGTGCTCGATCAGTATGAGTTTGGCAGGCGCGGTTAAGTGGCGTTGCGCCGCGGCGACGCCATCACGCGCATCAGCCTCCGACCGGTAATCGGCGAAAAAGGCGCCGTTCAAAGTGACACGCCAGATTCCGTGGCGAAGTCTCAGCGTGAATGTTGAGTCCGGCGCAATCATGTAAAGCCCGGCGTCGTCGGGCCGCGGCTATCGACGCCAAAGAGGCGGACGAGCAAATGCTCGCCTTTCCAGACCTCAATGATGGCATTGCGGCCCGATCCCGCGCGTCCATGATCCATCGCCTCAAGATCGTTTGCGAACGCCAGCACTTCCGAGCGCGCGGTGACGCCCGCGGCGCTTTTGTACCGAATGGAGTAATTCAATAGAGCCGCTCCGGGCTCGCAACGGGCCAAGACCTTCGCATCAGGCCGGCCTACTGGAACGAGCTACGCAGAGCGCAGATCGTCAGGATGTAGTTGGACCTTTGCCGCGCACTATTCAATGTGGGCCCAGCCGATCACGCGGTTATCCCGAGCGTACGCGGCCATTGACAGGTTGGGGCACAGCACGACGGACGCTGCGAACCCGCGCCCGCTCCAAATTCCTGCCTATTCCCGAATATTCCAGTTGTATTCAAGACATTCCTACCAATGACTGGACCCATGAAATTCGGCGAGTACCTCAAGAACCGGCGCACCGAGCTTGGATGGACGCAGCCCGATGCGGCCGCCAAAGCCAGCATCGAGCAATCCTATTTGTCCAAGCTCGAGACCGGAAAATCGTTTCCGTCCGAGGACGTCTATCAGCGTCTGGTCGAAGCCTTCGCCCTCGACACCGAAGCCATGGTGGGCGCCCTCTACCCCGCCGAGCTTGATCGCCTGCGCGAGATCGAAGCCGTCCGCAAACACCTGCTCCAGCGCGAGCACGATACCCGCTCGATCACCCGCCGCTGGCTCTACGCCGGCCTCGGCGCGCTCATCCTTGGCGGCGGCCTCGTCGGCCTCGCGCAGATCGATCGCGGCGGCGCCGCCACCCACTACACCTACCAGTCCGAAGGCGTGATCCGCCCGGGCGAAAGCGCCGATGTCTTCGATGACCTCGACGAGAATCCGCAACTCCGCGCCCGCGCTGACGAGCAACAGATCTTCATCCCCGAAATGCGCGGCCCGGCGTTCACCGAAACCGTGCCCGAAGGCCGCCGCGAATGGCATCTCGTCGGCGCCAACGCAGTTCTCGTCCCGGCCAAATTCGGCTGGGCTCTCATCCCGGGCTTCGCGCTGATCATCGGCGGGCTTGGATGCTTCTTCATCAGCTGGCGCAGACCCTGAGGACCTAATGAAACTCTCCGCACTGATTTTCGCCGCAGCCCTCGCCGGCTGCGCTACCAGCTCGCTGCCTGCAACGCAGCGTGTCGACAGCGCCAATTTGGATGCGCGTATCGAAGCACTGATGGCGCGCGAGCAGGTTGTCGGCATGGCCGTCGCGATCGTCGATCACGGCGAGATCACGCACGTCAACGCCTATGGCTTGCGCAATCGCGAGAACGCGCTGCCGCTGCAGACCGATACGATCATGTACGGCGCGTCCGTCACCAAAGCCGCGTTCGCATACATGGTGATGCAGCTCGTGGACGAAGGAAAAATCGATCTCGATCGCTCGATCGCGGATTATCTGCCGCGTCCGCTGCCAGAGCTTGAAGACTACACCGACCTCGCCGGCGACGAACGCTGGCGCCAGCTCACGCCGCGCATTCTGCTCACGCACCGCAGCGGTCTCGCCAACATGCGCTTCCTGGAGCCTGACCAAAAACTGCGCTTCCATTTCACGCCAGGCGAGCACTACGCCTACTCAAACGAAGGCATCTGGATTTTGCAGATCGTGCTGCAAGAAGGCCTCGGCCTCGATGTCGGCGCGGAGATGCAACGCCGCGTATTCGATCGCTTCGCCATGACGCGCACATCAATGCAATGGCGCGACGATTTCGCCGGCAATCTCGCCGACGGCTATACCATGGATGGTACATTCGAACCGCATGATCGTCGCGACAATGTCGCCGCCGCCGGCTCGATGGATACAAGCATCGCCGACCAGGCCCGCATGTGGCGCGGCATGTTTGCCGGCGAAGGCCTCTCCCGGGCCGCCCGCGCCGAATGGGTGCGCGCGCAATTCCCGATCCGCACGACACAGAAGTTTCCGACCATCCAGTTCTTCAACACCGTCGACACGCGCGGCGAAGCCTCCGGTCTCTCCGCTTCACTTGTCGGCGAAACCTGGAACGGCCCGAACGATCGCTATTTCTCAAAGGGCGGTCACAACGATTGGACCGGCAATCTGGTGATCTGCGCCGAGCGCCAGCAGCGCTGCCTGATCATGTTCGGCAACAGCGTCCGCGCCGAGGTGATTTATCCGGAGATCGTTGCGCTCGTGTTCGGCGAAACCGACTTTCCGTTCTGGTGGATCTATCCGGAGCTGCAGCCGCATGAGTGAAATGCCGGTCTCAAAAGGTTCTCTTCGTCATCCTGGGGCTCGCGGAGCGAGACCCGGGATCCAGATGTGGCCCCTGGATCCCGGGATCGCACGTTGTGCGCCCCCAGGATGACGGAGTCGCATTGACCCGGTTTCGAGTCGGAGCCATCAGGCGTCATGACAGACATTCTCCCCATCAAGCGCGCGCTCATTTCGGTTTCGGACAAGAACGGCTTGATCGATCACGCGAAAGCGCTCTCGGCGCTGGGCGCGAAGCTCATCTCCACCGGCGGCACGCACAAGGCGATCGCGGATGCGGGCATGGCAGTTGAGGACGTTTCGTCCGTCACCAACTTCCCGGAAATGATGGATGGCCGGGTGAAGACGTTGCACCCAAAAGTGCACGGCGGCCTGCTCGCACTGCGCGACAACAAAGAACACGTCGCCGCGATGAAGGAGCACGGCATCGAAGCCTTCGATGTTCTCTACGTAAACCTCTACCCGTTCGAAGCGACGGTCGCGCGCGGCGCTGATTTCGAAACCTGCATCGAGAACATCGACATCGGCGGCCCAGCCATGATCCGCGCCGCCGCCAAAAATTACGGCTTCATCGCCGTCGCGACCGACGCCGACGACATGGCTGCAATCTTGGAAGATGCAAAAACGCACGGCGGCACGACATTGGCGCTGCGCAAGAAGCTCTCCGCCAAAGCCTTCGCGCGCACCGGCGCTTACGATGCGGCGATCTCAGCCTGGTACGCTGAGCAACTCGAAGACAAGGCCCCCGCCTATCGCGCGCTCGGCGGCAAGCTGAAGCAATCTTTGCGCTATGGCGAAAACCCGCACCAGAACGCGGCGTTCTACATCACCGGCGAAAAGCGCTTCGGCGTCGCCACCGCCACGCAGCTCCAGGGCAAAGAGCTCAGTTACAACAATCTCAACGACACAGACGCCGCCTTCGAACTCGTCGCCGAATTTGATCCGAAGAACGGCCCGGCCGTCGCCATTATCAAGCACGCCAATCCATGCGGCGTCGCGCTGGGCGGCTCGCTCGTTGACGCCTACAAGCGCGCGCTGGAGTGCGATCCGGTCTCCGCCTTCGGCGGCATCGTCGCGCTCAACCAGCGTTTGGACAAAGCAGCCGCCGAGGCGATCGCCGAAATCTTCACCGAAGTCGTCATCGCACCGGAAGCGGACGATGATGCGGTCGCTGTGTTCGCAAAGAAGAAGAACCTGCGCCTGCTCGTTACCGGCGGCTTGCCTGATCCGTCTGCGCCCGGCCTTTCCTACAAGACCATCGCCGGCGGCTTCCTCGTTCAGAACCGTGACATCGGCCACATCACGCGCGCCGATTTGAAGATCGTCACCAAGAAGCAGCCGACGGACGCGCAGATCAACGACATGCTGTTTGCCTTCACCGTCTGCAAACACGTGAAATCGAACGCCATCATCTTCGCCAAGAACGGCCAGACCGCCGGCATCGGCGCCGGCCAGATGAACCGGCGCGACTCCGCCCGCATTGCCGCCATCCGCGCCGGTGAAGCCGCAGAGACGGCAAAGCTCCCCGCCTCGCTCGCGCAAGGCTCAGCCTGCGCGTCCGATGCGTTCTTCCCGTTCCCGGACGGTTTGCTGCAAGCGGTCGAAGCCGGCGCGACCAGCGTCATTCAGCCCGGCGGCTCAATCCGCGACGACGATGTCATCAAGGCCGCCGACGAAGCGGGGATAACGATGGCCTTTACGGGGATGCGTCACTTCCGCCATTAAGGCGGGATGAGCGAAGCCAACATTGAGAAGCATCACAAGGCCACGGGCAACGAAAAGCTCGTCATCGGCGCATCGTCGCTCGGCACCGTGTTCGAGTGGTACGATTTTTATCTCTACGGCTCGCTTGCGACCTATATCTCGGCGCACTTCTTCTCGAACGTAAACGAGACGACGGCGTTCATCTTCGCCCTTGCCGCCTTCGCCGCCGGATTCGCGGTCCGGCCGTTCGGCGCACTCGTGTTCGGCCGCATCGGCGACATTGTCGGGCGCAAGAACACATTTCTCGTGACCATGGCGATCATGGGGCTTTCGACTTTCATCGTCGGCTTCCTGCCCGGCTACGAACAAATCGGTGTCGCCGCACCCATCCTGCTGGTGCTGATGCGCCTCCTTCAAGGGTTGGCGCTTGGCGGCGAATACGGCGGCGCCGCAACCTATGTCGCCGAGCACGCGCCCAATAATAAGCGTGGACTCTACACAAGCTGGATTCAAACGACCGCGACGCTTGGGCTTTTTCTGTCGCTGATCGTCATCATGGCGACGCGCACCATGATGCCGGCGGAAGATTTCGCGCAATGGGGTTGGCGCGTGCCCTTCCTCGCGTCGATCATTCTGTTGGGCGTATCGCTCTGGATTCGCATGCAGCTAAGCGAAAGTCCGGTCTTTCAGAAGATGAAAGACGAAGGCGCGACGTCAAAGGCGCCGCTGGCGGAATCATTCGGCCGGTGGGGCAATCTGAAGATCGTCTTGATCGCCTTGTTTGGCGCCGTCGCGGGCCAGGCCGTGGTTTGGTACACAGGCCAATTCTATGCGCTGTTCTTCCTGGAACGGATGTTGAAAGTCGATGGCCTGACGGCGAACGCGCTCATTGCCGTGGCGCTGCTCATCGGCGCGCCATTCTTCATTTTCTTTGGCTGGCTATCGGACAAGATCGGCCGCAAGCCCATCATCCTTTCTGGGTGTGCGATTGCCGCGCTCACGTACTTTCCGCTTTTCGGCGCGCTCACCGAAGCCGCCAATCCGGCTCTCGCGCAAGCGCAACGCAACGCGCCGATCGTTGTATATGCGGACCAGAGCACCTGCTCATTCCAATTCGATCCGGTCGGCCGCAACAAGTTTGACACCCAAGCTTGCGACGTCGCGCGTGCGTTCTTGTCCCGGGCCGGCGTGAGCTATGACAACGAAGCCGCGGCGGCGGGCGTGGCGGCCGAAATCCGTGTCGGCGCAACCAGTCTTGCCGTGCCGGATGTCGCTTCTTTATCCGGCGAAGCGCGTGCAGCTGCGATCACCAGCTTCCAAACCGAAGCGCGCGCGGCATTGGATGCTGTCGGATATCCGGCGGCGGCGGATGGCGCGTCGATAAATGCGCCGCTCGTGATCGCAATTCTGGCGCTTCTGGTGATCTACGTGACGGCCGTGTACGGACCGATCGCGGCAATGCTGGTTGAACTCTTTCCAACCCGCATTCGCTACACGTCGATGTCATTGCCCTATCACATCGGCAATGGCTGGTTCGGGGGCTTCCTGCCGACCACGTCGTTCGCGATCGTCGCGGCGACGGGAAATATCTACAACGGACTCTGGTATCCGATTGCGATCGCGGTGCTTACGCTGATCGTCGGAATTTTCCTCCTGCCTGAGACATACAAGCGCGATATCGACGCTTAGCGCCTATAGAGACGTTGGCGTTGCCGCCGCCGGAACAGCAAGCGCTGTTGTGATCGCGTTGCGCACTTCGTCGGAGGTCGGTTCGGTGCGCGTCGGGAAAGCGGCGATCAAACGACCATCGCGGCCGATCAATATCTTGTGGAAATTCCATTGCGGCACGGCGGCCCCGCCGAGGCCCTGCTCGGCCCACGCATAGAAGGGATGGCGCGTTGCACCGACGACGTCGGTCTTCGCCGCCATTGGAAACGTCACGCCATAATTCAGCGTGCAGAACTCCTGAATCTCTTCGGCTGAACCCGGCTCTTGCCCCATGAAGTTGTTGGCGGGCACGCCGACAATCTCGAAGCCCTGGCCGTGATACTCATCATAGATTTGCTGCAAGCCCTCATATTGCGGCGTAAATCCGCAACGCGACGCCGTGTTCACAACCATCACCACTTCGCCTTCGAATGCCGTCATCGGCACGTGGTCAGCCCAGAGTCCATTGAAGGCAAACTGATAGGCGGTGGCGCGATCCGCCTGCGCGGGATCAGGCGCCGCCGCAAAACGAGTGCGCTGCGCTTCAACAGCGGCCGTGACCGCCGCCGTGCGCTCAGCCGAAAGCTCTGGCGTTGCCGCCGGCGTTTCGGCGGCGCGGCTGCAAGCGGCTAGTGCGATCACACTGCCGGCGAGTAAGATGCGGCGGTTCATGGACATGTGGCTCAACTCCATTTTCAATCTGGCGCAACGTGGCGGTCAGCGCCAGCCTTGTGTGATGATCCGCGTCGTCCCCATCTGGGCAGTTGCGCTCGTCGTGTTGGGATTGATCATGCCGGTACAGGCTTTCGCGGAAACGGTGGATCAGCGCATCGCGAGGCTGGAGCCGCATTATGTCGTCCGGCATCCGGATAACGCGAACATGCGCGGACCGGTCGTCATCATGATGCACGGCTGCGGCGGGCCCCGCCCTTTCATCGAAGGCATGGCGCACGAGGCGGCCGACGCCGGGGCCACGGCAATCATTGTCGATTCATTCGCGCCACGTCGTATCGGCCGCGTCGCCGCATATGCGACGGTGTGCACCGGCGCTCGGCTGCAGGGGCGCGAGCGCGCCGGCGATCTTTACGCGACGTTGGCGTGGGCGCGTCGGCAAAGCTGGGCTGATCCAAACCGCATCACCGCGATCGGCTGGAGTCATGGTGGGTGGACAATCATGGACGCCCTTGCTCTGCGCCGCGGCGAGGAGATGCGCCGCGCGACGGGACTTCAAGATTTGAACGAAGAACCGCTCGAAGGCCTAGCAGCCACGATGATCGTCTATCCGTATGCCGGCGTGGGCACCTACACCGGCCATCGCGACTGGCGCATCGCGCCGCGCAGCACCGCCATCATCGCACAGCGTGATTACATTGTCGGATCAACGCGGGCAGCGCTGGAGCGTCAGCGCGCGCGAGGCGCGCCGATGGACATCGTATTGTTTGAAAACGCCACGCATGCGTTCGAGGACCAGCACGCCGAAGACCCGCGCGTCCGTTACAATCCGGCTGCGACCGCACGTGAATACGGCCTCCTGCGCGAAATGATCGCCGGACTCTAACGAACCGCCGCAACCAGAGCGTTGAACTCGGCGGCGATCAGCATCAGTTTCGCGAACGTCCATGGGCCCTGGCCGTTGAGTTCGGCGAAGGCCGAGCGCGCGCGCGATGCCGGCTGACCAAGCGATGCGAGCCATTTTTGCGCGGCGTCCGTCGCCCACGCGGCGTCGGCGTTGTTCGGCGGCTTGCCGATCGAACGCGCGGCGGCTTCCGCGAGCTTCAACTGAGCTTCGCCAAAATCTCCGGCCGCGCGGCGCACGACAAGACGATCCCAGTGCTGCTCAAGCTTCATGTTTGTCGCGGCGTCACGCAACGCATCAAGCCCAAGCTCGGCGCCAATGACGCAATGGAGCGTCGAGGCCGGCGGGATGCCCCACCCAGTGTCGCGAGCCATATCAGCGACATCGAGCGACAGGGTCAGCGGTGACAGCAGCGCCGCTTCGTGCGCGATGTCATCCGGCGCGCCAAGAGCGACAAGATCGGCGCGGCGGGTGGCGACACGCTCGCGCTCAATGCGGCTCAAATCCGCGATGATCGTCTCACGCTGCTCACGCACCGGATCCTGGTAACGCGCGACGATGTCGAGGACTGTCGGTGGTTTCTCGTTCTCGAAGCCGGCATTGCGCGCAAGGTAGGTAACGGCGCGGCGAAGCGCACCGCCTACCCGCTGGTGCAGCGCGATCTGCGCGGCGGCGGGAACCTTGTTGTCGAGCGCGTTGATGCGATCGACGAGAGCTTCAAGTTCGAAAATCCGGCGCGCTGCTTCGAACGCCAACGCGACCGTAACGGTGCGCGCCCGCGAAATGTCCTTGATGCGATCTACAAAGGACGGCCCGCAGCGATTGACGAGATCGTCAGCCAACTGCGTTGCGATGATCTCGCGGCGCAGGCGGTGACGCGCCATCTGAGCTTCAAACTTCCAAAGCTCGCGCGGGAAATACTCTTTCAACGGCGCCGCGAACGCAGGATCGTCCGGCGCGCTGGATGCGACAATGGCGTCAAAGAGATTGATCTTCGAATAGGCCACGAGTTTTGCGAGCTCGGGTCGCGTCAGGCCCAGCTTGCCGGTGCGGAGCACGGCGAACTCACTGGTTAGAGGCAGGCCTTCAACGCGGCGGGAGAGCTTTCCTTCAAGCTCCAGGCGCTGAATGAAGCGCTCGTGGCTGTCGAGATCATTGACGGCGCTCGCTTGCGCGATCGAGATCGCGCCCGTTTGGTCGTAGTTGTCAGCGAGTACGAGATCGCCCACCTCGTCGGTCATCGATTCCAGCAATTTGTCGCGCTTGTCTTCCTTGAGCGCGCCACTGCGAATGACATCGCCCAGCAGAATCTTGATGTTGACCTCATGATCGGAGGTATCGACGCCCGCCGAGTTGTCGATGGCGTCGGTATTGATGCGCCCGCCATTGCGCGCGAACGCGATACGGCCCTTCTGGGTGACGCCAAGGTTCGCGCCTTCGCCCACGACCTGGGCGCGCACGTCCTCCGCGTCGACACGCATGGCGTCGTTGGCCTTGTCGCCCACCTCAGCGTGGCTCTCCGCGCGCGCCTTGATGTAATTGCCGATGCCGCCAAACCACATGAGTTCGCACTTGGCCTTGAGCAGCGCCGACATGAGTTCAACCGGCGTCACCGAAGACTTTTCGAGGCCCGTCAGGGCCGCGATCTCGGGCGTGACATCGATTGACTTTGAACTGCGCGAGAAAACCCCGCCGCCCTTTGAAATCAGCTTCTTGTCGTAATCCTGCCAACTGGTGCGCGGCGTATCGAACAGCCGCTTGCGCTCGATCCAGGTCTTTTCGCAATCGCCAGGCGTGGGATCGATGAAGATGTCCCGGTGATCGAACGCCGCGAGCAACCTGATCTTTCGCGAGAGCAACATGCCGTTGCCGAATACGTCACCCGACATATCGCCGACGCCGATGACCGTGAATTCTTCTTCCTGGATATTCTTGCCGACCTCGCGGAAGTGTCGCTTCACGGCTTCCCACGCACCCTTGGCGGTGATGCCCATGGCTTTGTGGTCATAGCCAACCGAACCGCCCGACGCGAACGCATCGCCAAGCCAGTGGCCGTAATCGGCGCTGATGCCGTTGGCGATATCGGAGAACGTCGCCGTGCCCTTGTCGGCGGCGACAACGAGGTATGCGTCGTCATCGTCCCAGCGGATCACTTGCTTCGGCGGAACGATGAGATCGCCTTTGATGTTGTCGGTAATGTCCAGCAGGCCGCGCAGGAACGTCTTGTAAGCCTCAACGCCGGCTTCCTGATATCCGGGCGCGCCGCGCGCAGGCAGCCGCTTCGGGAAGAAGCCGCCCTTGGCGCCAACAGGAACGATAATGGCGTTCTTCACTTGCTGCGCCTTGACGAGATCGAGCACTTCGGTGCGGAAATCGTCGCGCCTGTCCGACCAGCGCAAGCCGCCGCGCGCGACGGGACCGAAGCGCAGGTGCACGCCTTCCACTTGCGGGCTCGCCACCCAAATTTCGCGATACGGCTTCGGCGCCGGCAATTCAGCCACGGCGTGCGAGTCGATCTTGAACGACATGTAGGACTTGGGCTGACCGTCGGCGCCCGGCTGATAGTAATTCGTGCGGCGGATGGCTTTGACCAAATGTGCGATGCGGCGCAGCGCGCGGTCCTCATCGAGACTGACAACCTCGTTCAGCCTCGCCTCAATCATAAACTCAAGCTTCGAGGATCGCGCTTGGCGCGTATCCATCTGCTCAGGCAGGTTCGGATCGAAACGCGCTTTGAAGAAAGCCAGGATAAGCGCCGCGATCTTCGTGTTGTTTGCGAGCGCCGCTTCCTGCGCGGACTGCGTCGGGTCGAGTCCGCTCTGCTGGCGATAGCGCGCGAGCGCGCGGATAAGCGCCGCTTCACGCCACGAACACGGCAACGCCAAGATAAGTTTGTTGAAGCCGTCGCTTTCAGCAAGGCCAGTCCAGACGGCTGCGAACGCCTGCTCGAAAAGCGCCCCGGCCCGATCGAGATCAATCGGCTGACCATCGGCGGAACGGCACTCAATGTCGTGAACATGGATCCGCTGCGCGGTATGAAACGCACCGGCGCGCAGTTGCAGCTCGAAGTTCACTTCTGAATCGACGAACAGGCCCATGTTTTCGAGGATCGGCACGGTGGCGGAAAGCGCCAGCACATCACCGCGCGCATAGAATTTGCAGCGCATGATGTTGTCGGCGTCGCCAGGGCGGCGATAGGCGCGCGCGCGAATAGTCTCGTCATCGCGCGCGCTCATGATCTCGGCGCTATCGATCAGCGCTTCATCAACAGAATAACGCTCGCGATACGCGGCCGTGAACGCCTCATTGAAACGCGCGGACGCTTCTTCGCGCGCGCCGGTGTCAAACCGCTCCGAGCGCAGCAGCGCCTGGGCGAAGTCGTCCTCCCACGTCCGGGTCAGCGCGGCGAGTTCAACATCAAGCTTATGCAGATTGGGTTCAGGACGGGTCTTGTCGATATCGCCGATAACGAACAGCACGCGCGCCAATTGGCCTTCGCCAAGTTGCGGCTGAAAACTCTCGACTTCACCACCATAGGCGTGGGCGATGAGATTGCCCGCGGCGACACGAACGTCGGTGTCGTAGCGATCCTTTGGAATATAGACGAGAGCGCTCACAAAGCGGTTGAAGCGATCGCGGCGTGCGAACACACGCGCGCGCGGCCGGTCGAGCAAGTGCAGAACTCCGCGCGCGGCCCCCAGGAGCTCCTCGCGGGACACCTGCCAAAGCTCTTCACGCGGATAATATTCAATGATCTTGCGCAGCGTCTTGGCGTTGTGCCCCCCCGGCGCAAAACCGGCCTGGTTCATCACCCACTCGGCCTTCTTGCGCAAGACTGGAATATTGCGCGTCGGCTCCGTGAAGCTCTCGCTAGTAAACAAACCGACGAACCGCACCTCGCCTATGGCTTCGCCCTGATCGTTGTAGCGTTTGACGCCGATATAGTCGGCCGTTGCGCGACGGTGGACACGCGCGCGCAGCGTCGATTTCGCTACGATCAGCGGCATCGGTTCCGCGACGAGGCGCTTCAATTCCGGCGTCAACACCATCGGCTCGGCCGAGGTGCGCAGCACGTAGCGCTCGATGTCGCGCAGCACGCCGAGGCATGTGTCCTCAATGATGTCCGGCTCGTGCGGCGTGAACGCGCCCTTGGTATCGCGGACATATTGATAGTCACGGGCGCCAAGGAATGTGAACTTGTCAGCCGCGAGCCAGCGCAACAGCGCAACAGCTTCAGCGACATCGCTCGGCGCGGCGTTCGACTTGGCCTTCTCAAGCTCATCCGCGGCATCCAGCATCCGCTGACGCATCGCCTGGAAATCACCAACTGACTCGCGCACATCCGAGAGCGAGGCGCGGACGCCGTCCAGAAGCGCCTTGGTCTTTTGCGCCGAGAGACGCGGCATGTGGATTTGAATGAGCGAATCGCGCCCCTTCCCCTTCGCGGACGGCGCCAGCGGGTGGAACATTGCCAGCGATGTGATGCCCTGGTCGGCTAGTTCGCCCATGACCGAGTCCACCAGGAACGGCATGTCCGGGCCGGCGATCTCGAGAATGTCGCGATCAAGCTGCTTGCCGCCGACGCCGATGCCGCGGCGAACCCGAACGCATTGCTCTTCGCACTCGCGCTCCGCGCGCCAGACCCAAAAATCGTGGGCGAGCGCCGCGAAATCCTCGACCGAGAGATCGCCGAGTTCATCGTCCGAGGCATCCTCATAGAGGCCCCGCAAGAACATCTCGGCGGCGGCGTCGATGGCGCCGTTTGCGCGGAACGCCGGCCAAGGGCCCTTCACGGCCTGGTCGACGAATTGGTCAGCGGTTTTCGGGAGTTCTTGGCGCGCGGTCGCAGCGTCCATGGAGCGTTTCCTTATTTTGGCGCGAACCTACTCGCCCCCGCGTCAACTGCAACCGCCGGAACGCCGCGATTTTGTCTCAAGAGCGGGTCCGAGCCGTGCATCGGCGGATAGCGGGAACGGCAATCCGACGCCTCTTAGGGCTCGACCGAGAGGCGGTGAAAAATGAATGACTGGGCTGAATAGAAGTAGAACGCGCCAAATACGAAAAATACTTCGGTGATGCCCATCTCGGCGATCTCCCATACTTGCCCATCCGGCAGCATGTTCAAGGTGAACAGTGCCTCGAACAAGATTTGAGGCGCCACGACGAGGACGACCGTGGGGATGAGGGAGAGAAGCGTGGTCCCGAGAATCGGCCAAAATCTTCCGCGGGTGAGCGGCCATGACTGATAGAGGTGGATGCGTTCGTCCAGGAGCGTTCGCGGCCCTGCAAACCAGAGCCGCACCGACACATAGATGAGTGGCAAGGCGACGAGGCCCGCAGCCGCGACCGCAACATGCATGCGATACGGTTCAGGCGCGAAATACGATGCGCCACCGGCAGCCAACGCAGCGACAAGAACGAACGGGAGCAACACTGCAATCCCATACCAGACACCCAGCGCCAGCAGCGCCACCCCATCCCGCAACGAAGGGTTTTGAGTACGCTGTCCTAGGTGCTGAAGCGCCAGGGCCATCGCGAAACCGCTGACGAACATGCTGATGAGGTTCGTAACAAGCGTGTAGAGGCGACCATTGCTCGATGCAGGGTCGTCATACAGCGCATTGTAGCCAAGCTCCGCGAACGCAAGGTCGAGGGCAAAGAAAATTGCGATGCTCACGACGATGAGCGCAATCGCCGCCGTGGGCCGCTGCGCAATCAGCACAAATGGATAGGCAATCAGCGCGCCGATCATGCTCCGTCCCCCGCCTCAACGGAAGCAGGAGAAGGGCGGCGACGCAACTGAGATCGTTTGAATTGATTAGAAATTGGCGGCGCCGTCGAACGGGGACAAGCTGTCCGACGGCGCCTGCAGGCCTCGCAGCAGGCTGGGTGGGGGACGCACGCGGAGGCCTGGTCTAATATCGAAGACGCGCCGCCCGCATGATGAAGCCCCCCATGAGCCCACGTGTGCGATTCGACACGTCAGAAGCTGACGTGAGCGCGCCGAGACAGGTGCGAAACTAGAGTTGCGTTTTGCAAAACGCCCCTAGCCCCGGCGACGTTCTTCACATCAGCGATACATGTTCGCCGTCGATTCGCAACCTCAATTTGATCCGGCTTCGGACTTACTCACGCGCTTCGTTTCGGGTGTGGGTTTGCCGTCGGCGGAGAGCAAAATTGCGATCCATCGCGTCGACGGAAATTGCGCCAATACAATCATGATCATGACTGTCATCGGCGCCGCAAGAAACGCGCCGACAATGCCCCAAACCAAGCCCCAGATCGCAAGCGCAAGCAGAACGACCACGGCGGAAAGATTCAATGACTCTCCTGTCATGCGCGGCTGCAGGAAATTTCCGATCACAAATTGCCAGAAGCCGACGCCGGCAAAAACCGCGACGACCGGCGCGAGTGTGGGAAATTGCACAAGCGCAACGGCGGTCGTGAGCACGGTGGCGGCAATCGATCCGATGGTTGGAATGTAGTTGAGAAAGAAAATCAGAAACGACCAGAAGAGCGCGTTTTCCAGCCCGATAATGCGCAGCGTCAGATAGGTCAGCGCCGTGATCACGAGGCTCATCACGGTCTGCACCCCCAGATAGCGCTCCATGGACTCACGGATGCGCGCCAGCACTTCACGCGCCGCTTCACGCTGGCCCTTGCCTCTGAAAATAAGATCAATCTTGTCCTTCATGACGGCGGCCGCCGGGAACAAGAAAGCCAAATAGATCAAGGTGAACGTCGCGGCTGACGCGAAATTCTGAATGCTCTGCCCGATCTCGACCGTGAGCCGATTGTCCGGATTGGCTTGCGCGACAAGATCGCCGACCGTGGGCGGAACGCCCGGGGCGCCAAGCGCCTGGTGAGCCTGACTGATGACCTGGTTGAGCCGGAACTCATAGGCGGTCATGTCGCTCAGGATCCTGGCGATGTTGTCGATAACGACAAAGCCAATCAGCGCAACGAGGCTCATGACCAGAACCAGGGCTACGGGCAGCGCCAACCACCGCGGCAGGAACGGAATCTTCTTATCCAGGCTGTCGCTGAGACCGTCGATCGCCAGCCAAAGGATCATCGCCATAGCGAATTGAGTGAGCGGCTCACGCAGAAAGAAGAGCCCCGCCGCAATGACCCCGGTGGCGATGATCCAAAGCGCGCCGCGCTGCGAAATTTCCAGACTGGCCATGGCGCCCTCTTGCTTTGAGCCTGCCTGCGGCGCAAGGCCCGCCTTGGCCGGAAAGGCCCGTTGCGCCAAGCTGTTGGCGAAGCAGGAGTCAGAAGACATGGCGGAGAACATCGACATTGGCGCAAGCGTCGACGGCATTCAGAGTTTCGCTCTGAAACGCGCCAACCGCCACGGCCTGATCGCGGGCGCAACGGGAACCGGCAAGACGGTGACGCTGCAGGTGCTGGCGGAGGCGTTCGCGCGCGAAGGCGTCAATGTGTTCGCCGCCGACATTAAGGGCGATCTCTCCGGCTGCGCCGCCCCCGGCGATCCGCCGCCCGCCTGGGCCACGGCGCGCGCCGCGGAAATCAACATCCCGCTGACGCCAGAAGCCGCGCCGGCCGTGTTCTGGGATGTCTATGGCGAGTTGGGCCACCCCGTGCGCACCACGGTCACGGAGATGGGTCCGGTGCTGATGGGGCGTGTGCTCGAAGCGACCGACGCGCAGGAAGGGGCGCTCACGATCGCCTTCCGTTTGGCGGACGATTGGCTGAACGAGGGCAAGAATGAAGGCCTGCTGCTCGATCTCAACGATCTCCGCGCCCTGCTCACGTATCTGTCCGAGAACGCCGACGACATCGGCAAGAAGTACGGCCTGGTGACGCCGCAATCGATCGCGGCGCTGCAGCGCAAAGTGCTGCAGCTGGAGATGGACGGCGCGGACCGCTTCTTCGGCGAACCCGCCTTCAAGCTGGAAGAACTCACGCGCATGCGCGCGGACGGCAAAGGCACGATCAACGTGCTCGCCTCCGAGCGTCTGGTGCAGAGCCCGAGGCTCTATTCAGCCTTCCTGCTCTGGCTGCTGAGTGAGCTTTGGGAGGAGCTGCCGGAGGTCGGCGACCAGGACAAGCCGAAACTCGTCTTCTTTTTCGACGAAGCCCACCTCCTCTTCCGTGATGCGCCGAAGGAGCTGATCAACAAGGTCGAGCAGGTCGTGCGGCTGATTCGCTCGAAAGGCGTCGGCATCTACTTCGTCACCCAATCGCCAACCGACATCCCGGAGATTGTGCTGTCGCAGCTCGGCAATCGCTTTCAGCATGCGCTCCGCGCCTACACGCCGACCGACCAGAAGGCGGTGCGCGCGGCGGCGCAATCTTTCCGCGCCAACGAAAAGGTCGATGTCGCCAAGGAGATCCAGGAATTGGGTGTCGGCGAAGCGCTTGTTTCCACGCTCGACGCAAAAGGCGCGCCGACGCCCGTCGCGCGGACAAAAATCCGCCCGCCGAACGGTCAGGTTGGCCCGATCCTGCCGCCGCAGCGCGCGGCATTGATGAAGGAGAATGTGGCCGGACGCGCCTACGAAAAGACCGTGGACCGCGTCAGCGCCCACGAAATTCTCGGCAAGCGCGCCGCGGCGCTCGCCGACGCGGAGGCGCGCGAGGAGGAACGCGAAGCACGTGAGAAGGAGGAGGCCCGCGCGTCGAAGACCCGTTCAAGCGGCGGCGCGGCCGGACGCGCACGTTCCACACGCAGCTCATCGTCAAGAACAACGCCGCTCGAGCGCCAGGGCGGACGCGTCGCCAGCGGGGTGTTCAACACGATCGTGCGCGAGTTGATGCGCGGTATCCTGGGCACGCCGTCCCGGCGGCGGCGCTAACCGACAACGCCGCTCTTCCACTCGGCATCGCGCCGGGGCAGCGCAAGGTAGGCTTCGCCGCGCATTTCCATGAGCCGCGAGGCCGTGCGCTCGAACTCGAAGCTCTGGTCGCCGGCGGGATAAAGATCGATCGGCTGCGTTTCAGCCGAGGCGACCAGCTTCACCTTCGCTTCGTAAAGAGCATCGATCAGCGTGCGAAAACGCGCCGCTTCTTCGCGCATGGATGGGGTAAGACGCGGGATGTTCTCCAACAGCACCGTGTGAAAACGCTCAGCGATTTCGAGGTAGTCAGCGGCGCCGAGCGCACGGGCGCACAGGTCGGTGAAGCCAAAACGGGCGACGCCCGCGGCTTGACGCTCAACGCGCAGCTCACGGCCGCCGACATCGAGCACAACCGGATGTGGCGCGGCGCCCGCCGTTAAACGCCTCCACATTGCGTCCATCGCTTCGTCGGAAGCCGGACCAAGCGGCGCATAATAGATTGGCGCAGCCATCAGCTGGCGAAGGCGAAAATCCTGTGGTCCCGCGATCTGCACGACATCCAAATGCTGTTTCAACAAGGCGATGAAGGGCAAGAAGAGCTGGCGGTTGATGCCGTTCTTATAAAGTTCGTCCGGCGCGCGATTTGACGTTGCGACGATAACGACATCGTCCTCAAACAAGCGCTCGAACAAGCGGCCGAGGATCATCGCGTCCGCGATATCGGTGACTTGGATTTCATCGAAACAGAGCAAGTTTGCTTCGCTCGCGATCTGCTTTGCGGCGTCAGCGATCAGGCGATCCTGACCCGCGCCTCGCTCCCGCGCTTTGCGCAGGAAGGCGTGCTGCGCGAGCATGAATTCGTGAAAATGGACGCGGCGCTTTTTCTTTACGTTCGCGGCCTCGAAGAAAAGGTCGAGCAGCATCGACTTACCGCGCCCGACAGGTCCCCACAGATACAGGCCACGCGGCGGCTTCGCCTTGAACGGCCAGCCGCCCGGCTGCCAGCGCTCCAGCGCCGTTTCCAGCCCCTCCAGTCGCTCCGCCGCCCGCGCCTGATCGGCGTCGGGCGCAAGCTCGCCTTCGGCCAGGCGCCGGCGGTACGCGGCCAGAAGCGAAGTCATTACATCTCCGGATAAATCGCGCCGCAAAAAAGCCCGCTGGAGCGGGTGAAGGCAAGCCCCTTTGCCGGAGTTCCGGCCCGTGCTTGTCTAGCACGAGGCTTCGACTCGCCAGATTTGATGGACGCTATGACGGACGCCGTCGCCACTCACCAGAACGCCCAGCAGCTGACGGGCCCCAAGCACATCGTCGATGTTCTTATTGAAGAACGCGCGCCGAAACTGTCGACCAGCGCAATGTGGCCGGTGCTTCGGCCGTTGCTCTACACGGTGCTGAACTACGACAAAGCGGTGCGCATGGCGGACATGATCGCGCCAATGGGCGGCGGCGACGCGCTCGAAGCAATCTCAAATCTACTCTCGGTGAAGCTCGACATTACCGGCCTCGACCGCATGCCCGCGGACGGCGCCTGCATCATCCTCGGCAACCATCCCACCGGCATCACCGACGGCATTGCGCTCTACGACGCGGTGAAGCAACAACGGCCGGACGTCTTGTTCTATGCGAACTCCGACGCCGAGCGGGTTTGCGCGCGCTTTACCGAGACGCTTATTCCAGTGGAATGGGTTCAATCGAAGCGCACACGCGAGCGCACGCGCGTAACACTGAAGATGACCGACGAGGCGTTTGAGGCCAAGCGTCCGTTGGCGATTTTTCCCGCCGGTCGTTTGGCGCGTATGCGCGAGGGCGTGTTGCGCGACCCCGAATGGATGCCGACCGCCGCATCGCTGGCCCGCAAATACGAAGTGCCGGTTCTCCCCGTCCACATGGGTGGCCCCTACTCGTTCTGGTTTCACAGCTTCGCGAAAGTTTCAGCGGAGCTGCGTGACATCACGCTCTTCCACGAATTGCTGAACAAGCAGGGCAAGACCTACAAATTAACGTTCGGCCCGCTGATCCCTTCAACCCAGTTTGGCAAGGACAGCGCCAGCGACATCCGTAAGCTGAAATACTACATCGAACGGGTGTTGCCGCATGCGCCGGACACGCCGTTCGACCCGAACGGTCCCGAGTGCGACTTACGCGATCCGCCAAAACCGCAAGCCTAAAATCTCGCGTTCGTGAAAATTTCTCCATAGACGGCGGTCCCGGCGCAGCGCAGATTGTGCGTACGAGGGGCCGGTTTGGGAGAAGAGGACTTCCATGCGCGCCCGTGTGCTTGCGATTGCGATTTGGACAGTTGCCGCGACAACCGTCTCCGCAATTCCTTACTTCCCGCCCCCACAAATTATCTACGAAGCGCCGATCGATCGCGCGTTGGAAAACGTGCAGGCGATGGAAGGCATGGATCCGACGCAGCGCGAGCTTGCGCTCGGCCGTTTGAACCTGCTGGCATACGCACGCGACGACGGGCCGTTCACCTACATCGCGGAAAATCACCAGCTCGACGAAGCCGGCAACGTTCCGTGCTCGCAAGTGCCGCCGAACCGGTACGGCGCGCCGGAGACGACGCAGACGTTCGGCCCAAACGACCGGTGTGCCGCGTTCGATTTCCAACTCGGGCCACGCGACGAGACACCAGACAGCGGCCCCGCGACGCCGAGCGCCCGCGCTTTGGCCCGCCTCAATGCGGCGAGCGATCACTATTTACGTGCGTTGCGCACGGATCCGAACAATCTGCGTGCGCGGCTGGGCTACGCCTATGTGCTCGATCGGCTCGGCCGCACGAGCCAGGCGCGCAGCCAATTGCGCACCATCATCAAGAAGGGCCTGCCACGCCTTGCTGGTGAGCAATCCGAGTGGGAGGACCATGCCGTCCTCACCGAAACAGCGGCGCACCTGAGCCATCTGGCGACATCCCGCACCGATCGCGCGCGCGTCGATCGCCTGCGCGCGCGGCTCGAAGCGAGCCGGCCAATTGTCTATGTAACCCCGATCGTCGTGCCGATGCGTGACGTGCCATTCTCGCGCCTTGTCGACGAAGCCTCCCCTGTCGCATTCGATTTTGCAGGCACCGGCGACCGGCGCGCGCAAGGTTGGCTTACCCGCGATGCGGCCTGGCTTGTCTGGGATCCAGAATGGCGCGGCCAGATCAATTCGGGCTTCGACCTGATCGGCCAACGCACCTGGAGCGTATTCTGGAACGATGGCTTCGAAGCACTGCGGGCGCTCGATGACAACCGCGACGGTCAACTCACCGGCGGCGAACTCGGCGGTCTGGCGTTATGGCGCGATGAAAACCGCAACGGCGTCAGTGACCCGGGCGAAGTTATCCCAACCAATGTGCACGGCATCGCCGCGCTTTCGGTGCGCGGCGATCCAACCCGGCCAGGGCTCCTTACCGCGCCGAACGGTGTGCGTTTCGATGACGGCAGCACGCGTCCGCTCTATGATTGGACGCCGGGTTTGGACCGCACGCCGGTGAGCTAGCGGCGGTAACACCGCTGTGACTTGCGGCGGCGCGCTGGGGACCACAGCTGAGAGACCACATCGCGGCGCGAGGATATGAGCCTGGCCGCCAATCAGGGGACTTCGCATGTTTTCAAACCGCCGTTCGTTCGCTGCCGCCATCATTGGCGCCACGCTTGCGCTCAGCGCCGCGCCGGCCTTCGCGCAGACCAATCTGAGCGAAGCGACAGCCGGGACGTACGCGCTAGACATCAACCACACGGCCGTCGTCGCGCGCGTGCCGCACGGCGGGTTCTCGTATGAAATATTCCGCTTTACCCCGACGCAAGGCTCACTCACCTGGGATCCGGCTTCGCCGACGTCGAGCCAGGTCAACGTCACGGTGAGCACGGCTTCGATCCAAACACCGGTGCAGGGCTTCTCGGAAGAGCTTCAAGCCGCGAACTTTCTGAACGCAGCGCAATTTCCGGAAGCGACGTTCGTTTCAACCGCTTTCCGCCAAACCGACGCGACGCACGGCCAGGTTGACGGCAACTTCACGTTCAAGGGCGTGACCAAGCAGATCACGTTCGACGTTGAACTCATCGGCGCGGGCCGCGGCATGCGCGGCGGCAGTGTCATCGGCTTCCACGCCACGGCGCTGATCAACAACGCCGACTACAGCTTCCCCGGCTTCATTCGAGGTCAGACGCAAATCGTCATCGACGCCGAATTCCAGAAGCGCTGATCTTCAGCGATCGCTGACACCAACAGCAGCGCCGGCCGAGAGAACTTGGTCGGCGCTTTTTGTTGCGGCCTCCAGGCTGTTCGCGCGGGCGATTTCGCCAATCATGACGGCTGACGGTTTAATCGCGCGCGCCATCGTGCGGCGATCGACGCCGACGAGACCGAATGTCGGCGCGTAGCCGCTCATCCACTCGAAATTGTCGAGCAGCGTCCAATAGACGTAGCCGCCAATATCGACGCCATCGGCCATCGCGGCGCTGACACTTTCCAGCGCGCCGCGGATGAAGGCGCGGCGGCGGCCATCATCCTGCGTGGCGATGCCGCTTTCGGTGACAATGATGGGTGTTTGCGTTGCCGCCCATGCGTCGCGGCACGCGGCGCCGAGCGCTTGCGGGCGATATTCATAGCCCATTTGCGTCAGCTCCGCATCCGGCGGCGGACGGCGCGTGGCTTTGCCATCGGCGCCAAAGCGCATGCGCGTGTAGGTTTGGACACCGAGGAAATCGTCGCGTTTGGCGGATTCGTAATACGGCGCATACACGCGCTGTTCGTATGCGGCGACAGTCGCCTCGCCGCCTGGCTCCGCTTCGCATTCCTGGATCGACATGGTCATGCCGACCGGCACGTGCGGCGCGGCGGATTTGATCGCGTCACGCGCCAGTTCATGCGCACGAATGGCGCGTGAGGTGTAACCTTCAACACCGGCAAACAGGAAAAACGACTCGATCGGCGCACCCATAGCGACTTCGCCGGCGGCGACGCGTTCAGGATACTTCGCCTTGACCCGCGCCATCAGCTGATCGAGCGAATCCGGCAGGTTGACCTCGTTGATCGTGCACGCGTGGGCGAGCTGATCGCCGAATGCGTTCGCCACAGCCTCGCAATAGCGCGCGAAGCGCTCTGGGAAGCGATCATCTTGCCAGCCGCCATCGCGCGCGACCCAGCGTGGATTGGTGAAGTGATGGAAGGTCGCCATCGGCTGGATGTTGCGAGACCAGCAGGCGTCGATCACGCGCTTGTAGTGATCCAAAGCCTGTTGTGAGAACGCGCCCTCTTCCGGTTCGATGCGCGCCCATTCGATCGAGAATCGATACGTGTTGAGGCCAAGACCCGCGAGGATCGCGAGATCATCGCCATAGCGCGCGAACTGATCGCAGGCGACCCCGGAATGTTCGACAAAGAAAGACGGCTTGGCGCTCTCAAGCGCCCAACAATCGCTATTCCAATTGCCGCCCTCGACCTGATGCGCCGCCGTCGCCGCGCCCCAGACGAAATCGGCGGGGAATGTCACAGCTTGCGCTCAACCATCGCCTTTTTGATTTCGGCGATTGCTTTCGCGGGGTTCAGGCCCTTCGGGCAAACCTGGGCGCAGTTCATGATCGTGTGGCAGCGATAGAGCTTGAACGGATCTTCCAGCGCATCGAGCCGCTCGCCTTGCATCTCGTCGCGGCTGTCATTGATCCAGCGATAGGCCTGCAGCAGCGCAGCCGGCCCCATGAAGCGATCGGCGTTCCACCAATAGGATGGGCACGCGGTCGAGCAGCACGCACAGAGGATGCATTCGTACAAGCCATCGAGCTTGGCGCGCTCTTCCGGGCTCTGACGCCATTCGCCATCGGGCTCCGGCGTCACCGTTTGCAGATACGGTTGGATCGCGGCGTATTGCGCGGTGAAGTTGGTGAGGTCCGGCACCAGATCTTTCAGCACCGGCTGATGCGGCAACGGCGAGATGGTGATCGTGCCGGCCGGCAGTTCGTCGATGCCCTTGGTGCAGGCGAGCGTGTTGCGGCCGCCAATGTTCATCGCGCACGAACCGCAGACGCCCTCGCGGCATGAGCGGCGGAACGTCAGCGTCGAATCCATGTCGTTCTTGATCGCGATCAGCGCGTCGAGAACCATCGGACCGCAGGTCGAGAGATCGACTTCGTAAATGTCCCAGCGCGGATTTTCGCCCGTCTCGGGTTCGTAGCGATAGACCTTGAACTCGCGCACCTTCTTGGCGCCGGCGCGCGCCTTGTGGCGCTTGCCGCCCTTCACCTTGGAGTTTTTCGGGAGCGTGAGTTCGACCATGATCCGCATACCTGACGAGCGCCGCAGCGCCCGTCAAGCATGCGAATTGTCTTAGGTTTGTCCGGTCGTTGCGGAAACGCCGCGGCCGTACCAATCGATCCGGCGGGTCGCGATCATGGTGGCGGCAATGACCACAAAGGCGACCACAGAACCGGCCAGCATGGCGAAGTCTTCCAGCGTCATCAGCACGTACATGGCGCCATAGAGCACCGCGAGGCCGATGAAGGCCCGAGCCCCGATGGCGCCCGACCGGAAGGAGGCGCCCGCATAATAGGCCAAGAGCCCAACCGTCGCCGCCGCGGCAATCGCGAACGCCAGCCCGAAACCGATGATTTCGGTCAACGCCAGCAGGAGCAGATAAAACACACACTGCGCCAGGCCCACGAGGATGTATTGCGCCGGATGCGCTTTACGGCCGCTAACCGCTTCGAAGATGAGCGTCGATAAAAACACGATACCGATGAACATGATGCCATAGCGCACGGCGCGGGCGACGCCCTGATAGACGTCATCGGAGGCCACGAAGCTCACCGCCATGTCGCGAGCGGCGGCATTTCCAAGATTGAAGCTGGCAAGATCAGCCGCCTTCTCGATCGAGCGCGCGACCAATGCGGTCCGCCATGAAACCGAGAAGCGGTCGCCGGTGACTTGCAGTGGGCCGCTGGATTGGAAGAAGCCTTCCGCCCGCGCGTCCCGCCGGTCGCCCGTGAGCGTCACCGACGTATCCTGCGCATAGGCCGCAACGGAGAAACGCTGCGCGCCCGTGAGCTCAAGCCGTGTCTCGACCGAAAAATCCGCTGGCGCAGCGCCCAAGTTCAACGGCGCGGCGAAGGCAACCAATGTCGTCGGCAGCGCGACACTCGGCGCCGAGAAGATGCCGGGACGGGAATATTCCGTCGCCGGGGCAGCAAGCGACAGATCGGAGATCGGCTCCATTGGCGCGGTGCGACCGTCCGCGAAGCGCAGCGTCGGCGCGTTGCGAATTGCGCGGCTATCGCTGACAAACATGGCGACGCGCGCTTGCGCCCAATCGAAGCGATATGAGCTATCAACGCCATTCAGCGTCGTTGCGGGGCGGAAGGCCGCATCGAACTCGGTGTTGGCGCGATACGTCGCGGCGCGATAAATCCCGCTTCGGCGCTCTTCCACCGTAAGGTCCGCGGTGGCCTCGCCCGTTTCCGCGAACACGACATAGGTGCCGCGATCAGTTCGCCGTTGCGTGCGGCCCTGGTCGTCGGTGGTCTCGACCGTGCGCTGGTACGGGACCAGCAGCATCGGCCCGCCTACGGTCTGCGCGCCGCCGGCATCGCTGCCGATTTGAGTTGTCACTTGCGCCGCGCGGCTCTGCCGCTCGCCAACCAATCCGCCAACGATGAGCAATGGAATGCCCATCACAAGCACCAGCAAACAAACAAGCAAGAGCTTCAGGCCCAATGATCCGCTTGGGATCAGGCCCGCGATTGGATTGGTCGCCACTTTAATCCCTCCCTCGCGCGTTCGGCTCAACGCGCGCGCACGCAATCCTCCCCGCGGATCAAGGCGAGATGTCGACTGAGACAGCACTTTCCGGCGGCGCCCACTCCTCTATTTGCGGGGCTGGCGGCTCTGAGGTGAAGGCGATAACGAAAGCCGCCGCGCCGGCGAGCGCACACGCCAAGGAGAACAAGCGCGCGGTCCAATCGTAGGTACTCGCTGTCGCGTCAGCATCCGCGCCGGCGGTCAAAACGGACTGACGACGAAAATCGATCAGCAAGTATCCGAGCACGAACACCGGCGGAATCGCGAACCCCCAGGCCGAGACGTCGATCATCCACGGCCGCAGGTACAAGCCGATCGAGCCCAGCATCAGTCCGGCGAGAACCGCAAAGCTCGCGAAGGCTTGCCCGCGATCGCCGAGCGCCTTGCGCAAACGACGGCGCCGGTCGCCAAGCTCATCGAACAAATTTGTGAAGAATCCGGCCATTGGCAATGGGATAGCCCAGCGCGCGCCGTTCCGCAAAGCCGCGTGACGGCTCGATTTTGCCGCGCTCAGGTCCTAGATTTAGGACAAAGGGGTACGCGATGAAGCTCAACTGGAAATGGATCGGGATTGGCGTCGGCGGATTTGTCGGCGTGCTGGTTCTGGCCGTGGTGCTGTTCATCGCGTTCTTCCCCAAAGACCTCGCAGCGCGGGAAGCCGAACGCCGGATCGAGGAAGCGACCGGCCGCGATCTCGTACTGGGCAACAACATCGAAATATCGTTCTGGCCGGCTTTGGGATTTTCGGTCGATAACGCCTCGCTCTCCAATCCCACGGATTTCTCGACCCCGTCGCGTCGCGGCGGCGTCGATGCAGCCGAGGCGCCCTTCATCACCGCGGAACGGATCGTCTTCGCGGTGAAGGTTCTGCCACTACTGCGTGGCGCCATCGAAGTGAAAGAACTCATCTTCGAAGGCGCGCAGGTCAATATGATCGCCAAGGAAGACGGCGAGAACAATTGGACGTTCCCAACCGAAGAGACGCCGGAAGATCAGACGACGCTGGAGGACCTGCGCCTCGACGATGTGCGCCTTACCGACGGCACGATCACGTTCCAGGGCGCGGACGGCGAAGAGCCCATGGTGCTGGGCGATGTCGATGCGAGCCTGGCGCTCGAATCCTTGGATGCTCCAGCACAGCTGCAGGCCGCGTTCGATTATCGCGGCGAGCGCATGAACGTGGTGAGCGAAATCGCCTCGCCACGCGCCGTGCTGGAAAAAGGCCAAACCGCGATCACCGCCACGGTCAACACCGCGCCGCTCGAAGCCTCGTTCGACGGCACGTTCAACAGCGCCAATGGAGCGCTGCAAGGCGCACTTGAGGCCAGCGGCGCCAGCGTTCGCAATCTGCTCGCGTGGATGGGTTCACCCATGGGCGAAGGCGGCGGTTTCGGAAACTACAGCTTGAACGCGCAGATGGCGCGCGAGGGCGAAACCACGGCGTTGACGAACGCCACGATCCGCCTCGACAACATCAACGCGAACGGCAATCTGACGCTCCTCAATCAGGAAAGCGGACGGCTACGGATCACCGGCGCGTTGAGCGCACCCGCGGTCGATCTCAACACTTACCTGCCCGCGCCCGCCCAACAAGGAGCCGAAGGCGTCGAGGTCGACACCGCGTGGAGCAATGATCCGCTCGATCTTTCCGGCCTGCGCGCGCTCGACGCCAATCTCGATCTCACACTCGGAACGCTGCAGTTCCAGCGCATGCGATTCTCGAACGTCGCGCTTGGTTTGCGCGTCGCCAACGGCGCGGCGGATGCGCGTCTGACGCGCATCTCACTCTATGACGGCGCCGGTACGGCGCGGTTGATCGCTGATGGATCGGGCCCTGTGCCGCGCATCGCTGTTGAATTGAACGCCCAGAACATCCAGGCAGAAACACTGCTGCGCGACGCGATCGGTTTCGACAGAATCGCCGGACGCGGCCGCATCACGGCTTCGCTTGTCGGCCAAGGCGCATCGCAAGCCGCAATCATGCGCAGCCTGCGTGGCAATGCGTCATTCAACTTCAACGACGGCGAATGGAAAGGCGTGAATCTCGCGCAAGTGGCGCGCACCGTGCAAGCCGCGTTGAGCGGCCAGGCCGTAGGCAATGCCGCATCGACGGATTTCGCCGAGCTTTCCGCCACGTTCGCGGTCGCGGACGGCGTCATGGCGACCGACAATCTACGCTTGCTCAATCCGTTTGTGCGGCTTGAGGGTCAGGGGCTGGTGAATGTCGGCGCGCAAACGATCGACATGCGTATCGCGCCGCGCGCCGTGAACAACGCTCAGGGTCAAGGCGGCGACGTCAGCGTTGCCGGGCTCGGCATTCCGTTCCGGATTTCAGGGCCCTGGTCGCGCGTAAGCTTCCGCCCGGCGCTGGAAGAGGTCGTGCAAAATCAGTTGCGCGATATTCTAAGCCGCCAGGATGAAGGCAGCCCGCTCGCGCGTTTGGGCGAGACGCTGTTTGGGCGTACGCCGCCAGCTTCGACGACGGAAGCTGAGGGTGAAACGCCGGCGCCGCCCGCCGATGGCGCAACGCCTGCTGAGACGGAAACACCCGCAACGCAGCCCACGCGGCCGCGCAATCCGCTGGAGGATATTTTCAACAACGCCATTCGCGGCGCGCAAAAGCAGGAAGAAAAAGAAGAACCGGCGCCGACACCTTAAGTCCGTTGGACCAGCGGCGCCTTCGCCGGCCCGTGCGTGGCGCCGCGCTTCGACAGGCTCAGCGTGACGCCAACGCAAGCGGTGCGCGATGTTCCAGTAGCGTCATGCTGAGCTTGTCGAAGCAGACGCGGGCCCGCAGGCGATGGTGCGTGCTAAACCTGCAGCGTCGCGGCGGCGTTCCGCCCCTCACCCCCTAGCCCCCTCTCCACAAGGGAGAGGGGGAAGAGAGCGGCGCTATTTTTTTTGACGCTCGGTCCAGAACACCGCGATCTTGTTGCCGTCGAGATCGCGGAAGTAGGCGAAATCGCCAAACGCGCCGCGCGCGCCGGGCTTGCCTTCGCAGGTCGCGCCAAGTGAAAGCGCTTTCTCATAGACACGCGGCACGTCGGCTTGTTCATCAACATTGATGGCGAGCATCGTGCCGTTGCCGGGATGCGCTTGGCCCTCATCGTACGGTCGCGTGACCATGATCATCGCGCCGGAGCCCAGACGATACATCTGGCCGTGCGGCGTCGGGAAAAGACGCTTGCCGCCGAGTTCGGCGGTGAGCCCGTCGTAAAAACTGCAGGCGCGATCGAAATCGTTCGAGCCGAGACAGACGTAACCGATTTGAGCCATGGCGTTTCTTCTCCCTCGCTGCATCGGGGCAGCCTTTTATCGTTTGGAGTGAAGGCCCAGCAACGTTGGAGCGTCAAGACTGACGCTGCGCCAGCTCTCTACTGCACACTCTGCGTTGCGCATCGGATATGGATCACACCAACATCAGCGTCGGCGGTCGCGCTCAGAACGAACGCGTCGGTGTTCAACTGGTTGATGTGATTGCGATAGCGCCGCTCGCCATAGCTTTGCGTGAGCGTGTCGTCAGCCAGCGTCCAAGTACCCGCTGAGCTGCCATGGCTAAACGAGCCGTCGGCTCGAAATTCGAGACGGATACGGCAGTCGGTGCGGGTGCTCCATGAGCCAACAAGCTCCTCGGGAAGCATCGCGCTCTGATCCAGATCAGCTATCGGACCCGGCGCTGGCCCTGAGTAAGGCGTTGGCGTCGGAGGTGCGGGCGGCAAATCTCGCTGCTGCGCGGCGGCATTGGCCGCGGCGCCAATGACGAGCGCGAACACCAACCCCCAGACGCGCATCAATACACCCGCTTCTTCGGCGGGATGTATTCGACTTCGTTGGTCATCGTGTTGGTGTGCACGGGGCGGTAGTCGATCGTGGCTTTGCCGGTCTTCATATCGAGCCAGGCGAGCGTGTGCTTCATCCAGTGATTATCATCGCGATCGGGGAAGTCTTCGCGCGCGTGCGCGCCGCGGGACTCGGTGCGGTTCAGGCCGCCGACAACGGTGACGACGGCTTGCGCGATGAGGTTATCGAACTCGATCGTCTCGACGAGATCGGTATTCCAGATCATCGAGCGATCGGTGACGCGCACGTCGGGCGCTTCCGCCCAGAGCTTCTCCATCCGCTGCACGCCCTCTTCCAGCACAGGACCGGTGCGATAGACGGCGCAGGTATCTTGCATCGTGCGCTGCATCTTCTCACGCAGCTGCGCCGTCGGCGTGCCGCCGTTGGCGTTGCGGAACTTGTCGAAACGCGCGAGGTGGCTCTCGGCTGCGTTCGCCGGTAGCGACGGCTGCGAGGCGTTGGCTTTCAGCTTGTCGGCGCAGCGTTGGCCGACGGCGCGGCCGAAGACGACGAGATCGATCAGCGAGTTTGAGCCCAGGCGATTGGCGCCGTGCACCGATACGCACGCGGCTTCGCCGACCGCCATCAGCCCTGGCACGATCTCATCCGGATTGCCGTTCTTCAGCGTGACGACTTCGCCGTGATAGTTCGTCGGGATGCCACCCATGTTGTAGTGGACCGTCGGCAGCACCGGGATCGGTTCGCGCGTAACGTCGACTCCGGCGAAAACCTTGGCGCTTTCGCTGATGCCCGGCAGGCGCTCGTGCAGTACTTTCGGATCGAGGTGATCCAAGTGCAGGTTGATGTGATCCTTGTTCGGGCCAACACCGCGGCCTTCGCGGATTTCGAGTGTCATGGCGCGGCTCACCATGTCGCGCGGGGCGAGGTCCTTCACGGTTGGCGCGTAGCGCTCCATGAAGCGTTCGCCGTTTGAGTTGGTGAGATAGCCGCCCTCGCCGCGCGCGCCTTCGGTGATGAGGCAGCCCGCGGGGAAAATTCCGGTCGGGTGGAATTGCACGAATTCCATGTCCTGCAGCGGCAGGCCGGCGCGCAGAACCATGGCGCCGCCGTCGCCGGTGCAAGTGTGCGCGCTGGTGCATGAAAGATAAGCGCGGCCGTAGCCGCCGGTGGCGAGCACGACAGTCTGCGCGCGGAAGCGATGCAGCGTGCCGTCATCGAGCTTCCACGCGGTCACGCCGCGGCAGACGCCCTCGTCATCCATGATGAGGTCGAGGGCGATGTACTCGATGAAGAAATCGACCGCGTGGCGGAGCGATTGGCCGTACATCGTGTGCAACATGGCGTGGCCGGTGCGATCAGCGGCGGCGCAGGTGCGCTGGATCGGGGCCTCGCCGAAATTCTTGGTCATGCCGCCGAAGGCACGCTGATAGATCTTGCCGTCCTCGGTCCGCGAAAACGGCACGCCCCAATGTTCAAGCTCGTAAACGGCGGCGGGCGCGTTGCGCGTGAGATATTCGATCGCGTCCTGATCGCCCAGCCAATCCGACCCCTTCACGGTGTCGAACATATGCCACTGCCACTTGTCCTCGCCCATGTTTCCGAGCGAAGCGGAGATACCGCCTTGAGCGGCGACCGTGTGCGAACGCGTCGGGAAAACCTTGGTGACGCACGCCGTCTTCAAGCCAGCCTGAGCCGCGCCGAGCGCGGCGCGGAGCCCGGAGCCGCCGGCGCCGACAACGACGACATCGAACGTATGATCGATCCAAGTGTAAGCGGCCAACGGATCAGACTCCGAAATTCACGAGCAGAACGGCGAAAATTGCGCCCACAGCAAGCACCAGCGGGAACGCGGCATTGAGGAACAGAAGAATCATCTTGGTCGAAGGCTTCAGGATGTAATCGACAATCACTTCCTGCATGCCGATCGACATATGATAGAGCCCGATCGCGACAAGCAGGATGACGCCGACAGCGTTCACCGGGTCGGCGATCCAATCAATGCTAGCGAGATAGCTGGCATCGCGCACGGACAACGCCACCGAAACCACGAACCACGGCGCAAGCAGAACCAACGCAATCGCGGTGACGCGTTGCGCGATGAAATGGCCGGTGCCCTCGCCCGAGGCGCCGTGGGCGCGGACTCGGCCGAGCGGCGTGCGCATGCTGCGTTCGGAATTGCTCATTGGCCTCAGCCTCCGAAGGTGAGCAGCGCCCAGAGCCCGATGGGCGCGGCGATGGCGAAGAGAATGGCGAACCAGGCGCTGGTGTCGGCGTCGGCGGGCGTGAGGCCGGCGCCGGTGTCGAACACCAAATGGCGGATGCCGTTGGCGAGGTGGTAGGCGAGCGCGGCTACGACGAGATACATCGCGAGCTGCCCGTACCAAGCGGACAGAATTGTATCGACCAGCGCGTAAGGCTCAGGACCGAGCGCCGCGGCAATCAGCCAGATCGCGACGCCGATAGCCGCGCCGTAGAGGCCGACCCCGGTGACGCGATGGATGATCGAACTCGCCATCGTCACGTGCCAACGCCAGATGCTGACATGGGGTGCAATGGGACGGTCTTGCGAGCTCGGCGCACCGGCCATCGGGGACCTCTTGTTCTTGAATATAGGGTCAGATTCTGGGCCGGAACATAGGCCCGGACCCTCCCAAGTCAATCGAACGAATTGACGCCGCCGACGGTCGATTCACCTGCGCACGGATCGAAAGCACATGCTAGCGTTTAGCCGCTTACGAAGGGGGACTGCCTATGATCCGCGCCACAGCCATTTGCGTCGCCGTGCTTTTCGCCACCGCCAGTACGCCGGCCTTTAGTCAACAACAGCGCGGCAATCGCGCGCTGGCGACAGTGATCACGGCCTACGAGCAAACCGCGCGGCGGTACGATCCACTTACCTCGGCGTCCGAAGGCGACCGCGCGGCGCTGCGGGTGCTGCCAGACTCATCGCGCGAGGGCGATCTGGCGCAACGCGCCGAGCTTGTCGCGTTGAAGGCGCGGCTTGAGCGCGTGCCAACGCGCGGCCTGAACGAAGAAGACGCGCTCAACCGCGCCTATCTGATGCGGGTGATCGATCAGAGCATCGAGGGCATCGATCTCGACTTTGGCCGCGCGCCGATCAGCAACGGCGATGGCTATTTCACGTTCGGCGACTACCTCGCCTACACGACGCCTATTCAATCCGCCGACGACGCCGAAGCGTGGCTCTCGCGCCTGGAAGCGCTGCCGACCTCATATCAGCAAGGCGTCGCCAATTCCCGGCGCGGCATCGCGACCGGCTACACGCAGCCGCGCATCGTCGTCGATCGCGCGCTGGCGACCGCGAGGGCGCAAGTTGCGTCGCTCGAAAACACGTTGATGACGCCGCTGATGTCGATGCCGGATACCATCCCGGCGGCTCAGCAGGAGCAGTTCCGCACACGCGCGCAGGCCATCATCCGCGATCGGATCTTGCCGGCGCACCGCGAAACGGTGGCGTTTATCGAGAACGAATATCTGCCGGCGGCGCGGCCGCAGCTTGGCCTGCGTTCGGCGCCGGGCGGCGAGGATCTCTACCGCTACCTCGTGCGCTCCTACACGACGACGGACATGACACCCGAGCAAATCCACGAACTCGGCAACCAGGAAGTCGCGCGCATACGCGCATTGATGGAAGAAGAAATCCGCGCCAGCGGTTTTCGCGGCAACTTTGCAGCGTTCCAGCGTTTCCTGCGCTCGGACCGTCAGTTCTATGCGCAAACGCCGGAAGAGCTGATCCATCACGCGTCGGAAATCGCCAAGCGCGCGGACGGGCAATTGCCGCGCCTGTTCGGCACGCTGCCGCGCTTGTCTTACGGCATCCGCGTTATTCCGGCTGAGCAAGCCGAGGGTTCGACGACGGCCTACTACACCCAAGGCAGCGCCGCGCTCGGCCAATCGGGCACCTACTGGGTGAACACAACGCGGCTTGAGGCGCGCCCGCTCTATGAGCTGCCGGCCCTGACGATCCATGAAGCGATGCCAGGCCACCATCTGCAGATCTCGCGCGCGCAGGAGCTGGGTGAGCTTCCCTATTTCCGCCGCAACGCGTTTGAGACCGCGTTCGTTGAAGGCTGGGGCCTCTATTCGGAATCGCTTGGCGAAGACATGGGCATGTATCGCACGCCGTACGAACGCTTCGGGCGTCTGAGCTACGAGATGTGGCGCGCATGCCGCCTGGTCGCCGATACCGGCATCCACTGGATGGGCTGGGATATCGAGCAAGCACGCCGTTGCTTTGCTGAGAACTCCGCGCTCTCGCCACACAACATTCAGACCGAGCTGGAACGTTACATCGCAACGCCCGGGCAAGCCCTGGCTTACAAGATCGGCGAACTCACAATGCAGCGGCTGCGCCGTGAAGCGACGGAAACGCTGGGCAGCCGGTTCGACATCCGCGCGTTTCACGACGAATTGCTGAGCGCCGGCGCGGTGCCGATGGATGTGCTGGAAGCGCGCATGCGCCGCTGGGTGGCGCGTCAGCAAGAGGCGGCGCACTGATGTTTGTCGATTTCAACCAGATTGCGCGCATAGCCAAGCTGGTCGCGTTGCTTGGCTTCTTCCTGCCGTGGGTGACGGTGTCCTGCTCGAACACAGACATCCTCACCGCGACCGGCTGGCAATTGATGACGGGCGATCCGCAACCCGCGGGTCCGCTGGCGAACATGGAGACCCAAGATCGGACTGATGACGCTGAACCCGCGGTCATCATCATCGTTGCGTTCGCGATCATTTTGGCGGGTCTTGGGTTCAGTCTCTTCACGCGCGCGCGAACAGCTGCGATCGCGATGCTGGTGACGTCCGTTCTGGGGATCGGCGTTTCGTATTACGGCGTCGAGAACATGCGTACCGAGATGCAGCGGGAAATTTCGGAAGGCCAGCAAGAACAGGCTGCGCAGATAGGCGACAATCCGTTCATGAACGCGGATCAGCAGAATGAGCTTTCGCAGGCGGTTGCGTCTTCCATCACCGTGAACGAAGAGGAAGGTTATGTCGTCACGCACGGCGGACTGCTGATCGCGGCGATCTTTGCTCTGCTGACGCTGTTTAGGCGCCAAAAACCGGACGCGGAAGCACCATAGCAATATGGACCGCCGGCGTCCCGCCGGCCAACGCAGGTGCATGCCGGCGAGACGCCGGCGGTCCATATTAGCGTTTCGGAATCGCTGCCCAGTAGTCGAAATCAAGGATGACGTTCGGGTCATATTCGCCAGCGTCATTCTTAAGTGGGAACGCGGCGGCGTTTTGATTTTTCAGCGCAACCAGCCTTAGGCGCAACGCGCCGACATCGCCGAGATCGTCCTTCGCCAACACTTCGGACCAGGCATAGAGCGTGTCGCCGGCGAAGAGCGGATTGACGTGGCGTCCGCCATTGATGCCGAGCATCAGCTGCGCGTTGGCGAGGCCGTTGAACGAAAGCGCCCGTGCAAGCGAGATGGCGACGCCGCCATAGATGAGGCGGCGGCCAAAGCGTGACTCTTTCTGCGCCAACGCGTCGAAATGGACCTTAGCGGTGTTCTGATAGAGCCGCGTCGCGAGCTGATGCTCGGCCTCCTCCACCGTCATGCCATCGACGTGATCGATCTTCTCACCGATCTCGTAGTCCTCGAACGCGTGCCGCGATCCGGCGAGCGTCCAATTGTAGTTCGAGAAATCAAGACCGGGCGGCAGCGTCAGTTCGCTAGACGGCACGACGTTCTTCGGCGTGACCGGCGGCGAATCCGCGGTCGCGGCATTCGGGTCACGCTTGTTGACCATGACCCAGCGCACATAGCTCAGCACCGGTTCGTCGTCCTGATTGAAGCCCGTGGTGCGTACGGTGACGACGCCTGTTTTGCCATTCGAGTTGGCTTTGAGGCCAATGACCTCGGACACGGCTGAAAGCGTGTCGCCGGCATACACTGGCGCAAGGAAGCGACCTTCCGCGTATCCAAGGTTCGCGACAGCGTTCAGCGAAATGTCCGGCACCGTTTTGCCGAACACGGTGTGAAACACGAGCAGCGGATCGATCGGCGCACCCGGCAGCCCGCAATCCTGCGCAAAGCTGTCGCCGCTGAACAGCGCATGCCGCGCGCCGGTGAGTGCGATGTTCAGCGCCGTATCCGCTTCGCTCAATGTACGCGGCGTCGCGTGCGCGATCTGCTGGCCTGGCATGAAGTCTTCAAAGAAGTTTCCGGGATTGGATTTGGTCATCGTCTATTCTTCGCCTTCTTCTTGGCGATGTTCATCAAGCGTCTTGCCCTGATATTTCCAATAGGCGGGCCCCTGCACTGCTTTCCAGCGAAAGCCATTCTCATGGGCTACAACAAGCGCCGATCGGCTTAGAGACGTTAGATCACCACGAAACAAGACTTTCGATGAATTCGCCACCGTGCAAGTTGCCTTCTCGTCAAACACCGATGATAGCTCGGCGCCCACCGGAATACCGACGCTTCCAAAATCGAACTTCGACCTACGCTCTCGTTCTTCATCAAGTGCGCGCTGGTCATCAGCTGTCTCAACAACGTCGGCGCCAGGAGTAACTTCTTGTTTGGCGAGGAGGCGAATTATCGCCCTCGGCTTTTCGGGAGACAGTCGAAAAAACTCCCGCGACTTGCGCACACGATGATCGTCGAATGCCTCATGAAGAGCACGCTCGACCGCCCTGCAGTCTGAGACAATCGCCGCATAGAAGCACTCGAAGGGCAAAGGCACGCCTGTTTGATCAAGCTCTTTGAGTCGCTGCTCGATACTCTTTTGTGTGATGCCAATTTTAACCAGGCCGGGCATTGCGGAATTAGTCACGACATAGACAACATCGGTCACGACGAGGCTCCGATCGCTTCAGCCACCGAGACAAGCCGCTTCGCTTCTTCAAGGTGCAGCAGCTCGGTCATTTTGCCGTCGACCTTGATCACACCCTTCCCTGCACTCTCCGGCAACGCGAACGCATCGATCACGGCGCGGGCGCGTGAGATTTCTTCGGCCGTCGGCGCGAAGACTTCGTTGCAGGCATCGATCTGGCTCGGGTGGATGAGCGTCTTGCCATCGAAGCCGAATTCCAGACCTTGCCGGCATTCGGCCTCGAAACCCGCGGCATCGGCGATGTCATTATATACCCCGTCGATCACGATGACGCCTTCGGCGCGCGCCGCCGTCACGGCGAGGGACATCGGCGCGAAGAAGGCGGCGCGATGGGCGCCCGCGCGGGCGCGCATCTCCTTGGCGAGATCGTTGAGACCCATCACGAAGACGGCAAGGCGGGTGCCTTTAGCGGCGGCGGCAATCTCGGCCAAGTTCAAAATCGCGCGCGGGGTTTCGATCATGACCCACAGCGTTGCGTCATCGTGGAAACCGGCGTCGGTCATCGCCTGGTTCAGCTCACGCACCTCCTCGCCGCTTTCGACCTTCGGCGCGAGGATGCCGTCCGGGCCGGCGGCGCCAGCGGCGGCGATGTCTCCCCGGCCCCACGGCGTCGCCAACGCGTTGACGCGCACGATGACCTCGCGCTTGCCATAGCCGCCGGCCTTCACGGCGGCGGCGACCTGATCGCGCGCGGCTTCCTTCGCTTCGGGCGCGACGGAATCCTCAAGGTCGAGCAACAGCACATCGGCCGGCAGCATCTTTGCCTTTTCCAGTGCCTTTGCGTTTGCGCCTGGCATATAAAGGCAGGAACGGCGCGGTCTTGCTGTCATCTCTCGCTCGGGGATAAACGCTAGGCGAACATCGCCAGCAGAGGTTTTCTAGCCGCGTGAAGACGATTCTGTCGATCCAAAGCCAGGTGGTCGGCGCCCGTGTCGGCAATTCTGTCGCGGCGTTCGCGATGGAGCGGCTGGGCGTGCGCGTTCTGCAGGCGCCGACGACATTGCTCGGGCGCCGCCCCGATCATGGCGCGCCGGGCGGCGGGCCGATCCCGGCGGAAACTCTGGCGGCGTTGATCGAGGGATTGGCGGCGGACGGCATCTTCGCCGAGATCGATGCGGTGTTAACGGGCTATCTCGGCAACCCCGAGCAAGTCGCCGTGATCCTCGACGCCGTCGACCACATCAAGAGGGCGAACCCGAAAGCGATCTTCGTTTGCGACCCGGTATTGGGCGACGAAGGCAAGCTCTTCGTGAGTGAGGCGATCGCCGACGCGATGCTCAACGGGCTATGGCGCCACGCCGATTGGCTGACGCCGAACGCGTTTGAGCTTGGCCTCTTGACCGGCCGTACCGTCGATAGCCTTGGCGCCGCGCGTGAAGCGGCGAAACGCATCGGCAAACCGGTGCTTTGCTCATCCATTCGCACCGCGCTTGGTCTCGGCAATTTGCTGTCGCAACCGACGGGAGATTGGTTCTGCGAAACGGCGCGCCTGCCGCGTGCGCCGAAAGGAACTGGCGACCTGCTCTCCGCGCTGTTCGTCGGACGCCGTGTGCGCGGCGACGCGCCGGCGATCGCGCTCGAGGGCGCGACCGGCGCTGTATATGACGTCATCGTCCGCTCGATGGCGGCCGATAGCGAGGATTTGCTGTTGCCGGATGCACAAGCCTTGTTGGATGAGCCTGTGACGTGGCCGCGTGCGCGTCATCTGGAGACGGCGTGATGGCGGAGGGTTTTGTCGCGCCCGGCTTCGAGCGCGTGCGCGAAGCGTTTGATGCGGGGCTCGCCGAAGAGCTGGGCGCGGGCTTTGCCGCGGTGCGCGACGGAAAAGTCGTGGTGAATCTGTGGGGCGGCTGGGCCAACCGCGACCAGACACGACCCTGGGCCGAAGACACGATCGCGCCGGTGTACTCAACCAGCAAAGGCATCAGCGCGCTGGTCATGGCGCTGCTGGTTGATCGTGGCGCGCTGGACTACGAGGTGACGACTGCATTGATCTGGCCTGCATTCGGCGTGCACGGCAAAGACACAGTAACGGTTCGCCAAACGCTGGCGCATCAAGCTGGCGTGCCGGGATTTTTGGAGCCGATCGATCCTGATCTGTGGCTGGATCCCGCGGCGTGCTGCGACGCCATCGCCGCTCTGGCGCCGATCTGGGCGCCAGGAAGCGCAAGCGGCTATCACCCAATGACGTGGGGCTACATCGCGGGCGAACTTGCCCGCCGCGCTTCGGGACGCACACTCGGAACGATCCTCCGTGAAGATATCTGCACGCCGCTGGGCATCGATTTTCAGATCGGCACGCCGGAAAGCGATCACGCGCGCGCGTCGGAGATGAAGAAGCCGACACGCGGCGGCGATTTCGGCGACATCACGCTGCCGCGCAAAGCAGCCTTCTTCACCAAGTGGGCCGCGCCGACCCGCGGCTCGACGCAATGGCGGAAGATTGAGATTCCTGCCGCGAATGGTCACGGTACGGCGCTCGCCGTCGCACGGCTCTACGAAGCCTATGCTACCGGCGGCATGATCAATGGCGCACGCGTGCTTTCACAAGAGAGCTTTGACGCGCTGACGAAGCGCGTCTGGAAGGGCGACGATCTCGTGTTGCCGTTCAACGTGGATTGGCGCGCCGGCATCATCGGCAATTCGAACCGTTACTACGGGCCGAATACAGAAGCGTTCGGGCATTCCGGCAACGGCGGGTCGGTTGGATTTGGCGATCCGGTCAGCGGCGTCTCCGCCGGCTACGTGATGAACAAGCAATCGCATCACATCATGGCCGATCCGCGCTCCCTCAAACTGATCGACGCGCTCTACTCATGCCTGTGAAGCGCTGGGCCTTCGAAGCCGCCGCCGTCGCCATCGCCCTCTCGATGCTCGGCTACATGCTCTGGCGCATGGCGGGTATGGCGAACATGACGTTGCCGAGCGGCCAGCCGTTCTTCGGCGACTTCATGGCATTCTGGAGCGCAGGCCGCGCCGCGCTCGATGGGCATGTCGCCGAGATTCATGAGCGCGCGATGCTGTGGTCGTACCAGAAGTCCGTCGCGCCGGATTTGAAATACTACGCGCCTTGGAACTCTCCGCCGACGTTTCTGATGCTCGTCGCGGTGCTGGCGCTTATCCCCTATCCAATCTCGGCGACCGTATTCCTGATGGGGACCGCTATCCTCTTCGGTTTCGCAATCCGACGCTTCCTGCCGGACAACCGCGCGCTTCTCTTTCCTGCTACAGCGCCGGCGGTCATCTACCAAATTGGAACCGTGCAGGCCGGTATGCTCATCGCCGGCATTGTCGGGATGGCGCTGCACTTCTTAGATAAGCGGCCGCGGATTGCGGGTTGCTTTGTCGCACTGCTCGCAATCAAACCGCATCTTGCGCTGCTGTGGCCGCTTTTTCTCGGGTTGTCGGGCCGATGGCGGGCCTTTGCAGCGGCGGCTATCGCCGCCATCGCTTTCGCTGCGGTCGCGGGTTTCATCTTCGGCTTCGAATCCTATCTGCGCTGGTTCGAGAGCCTCGCGGCGTCGCAGACGCTCATCAGCGAACAACGCATAACCACGCCCGCTTACGCTTCGCTCTACGCCAACCTGCTCGGCCTCGGCGCCCCGGACGTCCTCGCTCTCGGTCTGCACGCAGCGAGCGCGATCGGCGCGATCATCATCGCCTGTTTGCTTTTTCGCAAAGGCGATCCTGCCATTGGCGGCGCAGCCTTGTGCGCGGCGACACTGCTGATCTCGCCTTACCTGTTTTTCTACGATTTCACCTTGCTGATGGTTGGCGTCGCCTTGCTTGGCGTACCGCGTAAGCCCTGGGAGATATTGGCCGCGACCTTCGCCTGGGGGGCGGGTCTAACCGTTGCGGTTGGCGGATATGTCGCGCTGCCAATCTGCCCTCTCGCGGCTTGGCTCGTACTTGGCGTGGCCTTCACGCGCGCAAGAAGCGTGGTCGCTCACCCCGCGCCAGCACCGCAGCTGTAAGCGGTCCGCCAAAACAGGCGCCCGTGTCGACATTGATCCGGCAATGGTTGGCTTCCGGTTCGAAATCGCCGGTGGGCGTATGGCCATGCACGACAACGACGCCAGCGAGTTCCGGTCGATCCGGCCAGCGGCGCGGATCAAAGAACTTCTGCGAACGCGTCCACATACGCACTTCATCGCTGCAATTGGGGAATGTCGCTGGATCAATGCCACCGTGCACGAACACGAGCCCACGCGGCTCGTCACGCACCATCACCGGAAGCTCGCGGAGCCATGAAATGTGGGCTGGATCGATCGCGTCACGAAAATCGTCCGCATAACCATTAGCGCGCACGTATGAGAGGATCGTCTCGTCACCTCCATTCTCGGCCCACCAATAGATGCCGACTGATTCACGCTGGTCGCACGCGTGCAGCATCAGCTCTTCGTGATTGCCCTTGATCGCAATCGCCTCGCCGCTCTCGCACAGGACTCTTGCGCGTTCGACCACGGCGCGGCTGTCTGGACCACGGTCAATGAGATCGCCGAGAAAAACGATGCGACGCGCCGCACCAAGCTGCCGCGCGTCTTCACGTATGCACTCAAGCAGACGATCGAGCTTTTCGATCTCACCGTGAACGTCGCCGATCGCGTAGTAGATCACATCACTCATGCTTGCCTTGCGCGACGCAACGTATCCCACGCGAAAAAGGCCAAACCTAGCCATATCAACGCGAAGCTCGCCGCGCGCAGCGGCGTGAACGGTTCGCCGAATGCGAGACCAGTCGAGAATTGCAGCGTCGGCGCGAGAAACTGCAGCAAACCGAGCGTCGTGAAGCTGACGCGGCGCGCGCCGAACGCGAACGCCATGAGCGGGATCGCTGTCACGGGGCCGGCGATCGCGAGCAGAATCGCCATCGTCCAACCGGAGTTGAAGCTCAGCGGCGCCTCGCTTGACGCCCACCACAATAGGCCGACGACAAGCGGCATCAGCGCCAGGCTCTCAATCAGCAAACCGACGGCGGCCGGCACCGGCGCGCGTTTGCGAATGACGGCATACGCGGACCAGGTCGCACACAGCGCGAGCGCCATCCATGGCGGCGCGCCCAAAGCGAAACCCTGAACAATCACGCCAACCAGCGCGAGCGCCAGCGCAACGATTTGCGGCGTCGTGATTTTCTCACCGAAGAACAGCACGCCGACAGCGACGGCGACAAGCGGCGCCAGGAAGTAAGCGAGCGCCGATTCAATCACGCGCTCGTTGAGCACGAGATAGACGTAAAGCCCCCAGTTCACGAAGATAAAGCACGCGGAAACCGCCAGCGTGCCGATCATGCGCGGCTTCAACGCCGTTGCAATTTCGCGGAGCCCCAGCCGCCATCCGCTCATCAGAAACACCGCCAGCAATGCTGACGGCGCGGCCCACAAAATGCGCTGCGCCAGCACTTCGCGGACATCGACCGTGTGCAGCAATTTCAGATAGAGCGGCAAGAAACCCCAGATGATGTAGGCCAAGGCGGCTGACAAAAAGCCGGCGCGTCGTTCCGCCTCCGATGGGCTCGTCGTAAGTGGCGCAGCAGCTTCGCTCATGATGCGAGACGTCCGTAGGGGTCAGGGTTCTTGATATGCATGAGCCGCTCGGGCGCTTCGACGGGGGTGAAGCCAAGCGGCGCATACACGCCGTGCGCGTCCTTGGTGCCGAGCAGCCAACGGCGAAGGCCCTGTAGCTCAGGGTGACGCTGGAATGTCTGCACGAGCGCACGGCCAAGGCCTTTGCCCTGCTTGCCGGGGAGCACAATCACGTCGCACAACCACGCGAATGTCGCTCTATCAGTCACGAGCCGCGCGAAGCCTATGAGCTTTCCCGCATCGTCACGCGCCACGGCGCACATCGAGTTGGCGCACGCGCGCGCGACAACATCACGCGGAATGCCGGGAGACCAATACGTCTCCTTCAGCACAGCGTGAATCGTGTCGATGTCCGTTTCCGACGGCTGTTCGATGGCGATGGCAGGCATATGTCCCCTCGCCAGACAAATAGGAATGCGAGCGCCTCACCGCCACGTTTCAGCGACGAAAGCGCATACACTTATTGTAACAACACATGTCAGCTCCGCTCACATGCGTGAGCGTGCGCACACAATCACGCAGCGCGCAAACGCTTGAACAGGCCTTTGTTCAACATCAGCTCCGCGATTTGCACGGCATTGAGCGCCGCGCCTTTGCGGAGGTTGTCGCTGACGACCCAAAGCGATAAGCCGTTATCGACAGTGTGGTCTTCACGAATGCGCGACACAAAGGTCGCGAATTCGCCGACACAATCGAGCGGCGTGGCATAGCCACCGTCCTCGTGCTTGTCGATCACCATGACGCCTGGCGCTTCGCGCAGAATCTCACGCGCTTCGTCGGCGCTGATTTCGTTTTCGAACTCGATGTTCACCGCTTCCGAGTGACCAACGAACACCGGCACGCGCACCGAGGTCGCGGTCAGCTTGATCTTGGGATCGAGAATCTTCTTGGTCTCGACTTCCATCTTCCACTCTTCGGTGGTGTAGCCGTCGTCCATGAAGTCGCCGCCGTGCGGGATCACGTTGAAGGCGATCTGCTTGGGAAATTCTTCCGGGACGATCTCGTCGCCGACATAGAGCTTCTTGGTTTGATTCCAGAGCTCATCCATGGCCTCGCGGCCGGCGCCCGAAACGGATTGATACGTTGCCACGACGACGCGCTTGATCTTCGCGCGATCATGCAATGGCTTCAACGCGACGACCAGTTGCGCCGTCGAGCAGTTCGGGTTGGCGATGATGTTGAGCTTGTCGTAACCGGCGATCGCGTCCGGATTCACTTCCGGTACGATCAGCGGGACGCGCGGGTCCATGCGCCAGGCGCTCGAATTGTCGATCACCACAGCGCCGGTCGCGCCGATCCTCGGGGACCATTCCTTCGACACCGAACCGCCGGCGCTCATCAGCACCAGATCGACGCCGGTGAAATCGAATTGCTCGAGGTCCTTCACCTTCAACGTCTTGTCGCCGTAGCTGACCTCCGTACCGGTGGATTTGCGCGAGGCGAGCGCGATCACTTCGTCGGCCGGAAAGAGACGCTCTTCCAGAATGGTCAACATTTCCCGGCCCACGGTCCCGGTGGCGCCGACGACAGCTACGCGCAATCCCATAAATTGATCTCCCGCAACGCTGGCGCTCCACCAGGCTGCATCGCGTAAGCTAGGCAGAATCCGGGGTTTTTCCAAGGCGCGGCGCGAGACAGGATCGCATAGCCGTCCTACATTTCAGCGCCGACGGGGGACAGACATGGTCGACACAGCCACCAATCTCGAAATCTACAAGCTGCTGGTTGAGGATGTCCGCGATGCGCGCCGCGCCCGCCGAGAGCTCTCGAACGTGTTCATGACGCTGAACATAGCCGGCATGAGCGCGCTGGGGTTTTTGGCCAGCGCCGATGGTTTGCCCAATCCGGTTCTGTTCACGTTATGCGCGATCGCGCTGGCGCTGACGTGCGCGATCTGGCGCACGTCGAACTCCTATTACACCGTACTACTCGCGGCGAAGTACAAGAATATCTACACCGTCGAGGACGATCTCGGCGTCCACCCGATCCGCGACGAGTGGCAAAGCATCACCGGCAAGCGCCGCACGATGAAATGGTGGTCGCTGGAGCGCTCCATGCCGATCCTGTTCATTATCGGCTACGCCGTGTTCTTCGCCGTTCACGTGGGAGGCTGGGACGTCGAGGGCTGGTTCGCTTGGCTGGTGGACGGCGCCGCGGATCTGCTGCGCGGATTCGGACTCGCAATTTAGCGACACGCACAAGAGCGCCGCCGCCTGGATCCCGGATCGCACCCCGGCTCAAGGCCGGGGCTGCGTCCGGGAAACGTTGGCTAGTGCATCGCGATCGCTGAACGTTCGCCCGCGCCGCGCTCTAGCTGCGGAGCGTAGCGCATACGTTTGCAGCCCACGCTTTCACCGCGCCCGAGCGAGAACATCGGCGAGGTCTCGCCTGTGTAGGCGAAGCCGACCTTGCTCAGCACGCGGCCCGAGGCCGGATTGTCGACGAAGTGACCCGCATTGAGCGCGCCGAGATTCCTGGCTTGGGAGACAAACGCCGTCGCCGCTTCGGTCGCAAAGCCTTGGCCCCAGTATGGGCGGCCAAACCAATAGCCGAGTTCAAAGCCATCCTCGCCGCGCGCGTGCGCGCCCATTGCGCCGATGAGCCCCTCGCCCGGCAGTTCCACGGCATAGACAAAATCCGTTCCTCGCGACGCACGCGCCGCGTTGATCAAGATCCAGCCTTCGGCCGCGACAGGAAGATACGGGAGCGGCGTCTGCGCGAGATTTCGTCCGACACCCGGATCGTCACAGAACTGAGCAATGCGCTGCGCATCGGACATGCGCAGGCGCCGCAGTTTCAGTCTGTTGGTTTCGATCTCAATCACGTCACGCATGAGCCGCTCCTTTGGCTCTAACGCGTGGGGCAAAAAGAAAGGGGCGCCTTAATCCGGGCGCCCCACGCTATCTCGGGAACCGGATCGCCCTGTTGTCAGGCGATCCGGGAATTTCTTCCGTTATCGCCTATTCCGCCGCTACCTGTGCCGGCATAATCGACACGTACGTGCGGCCATCGCGCTTGGTCGCGAACGCTACCTGCCCATGACAAAGAGCAAAGAGCGTGTGATCGCGGCCAAGGCCGACGTTTGAACCCGGGTGGAATTTCGTGCCGCGCTGACGAACGAGAATCTCGCCGCCGCTGACCGACTGGCCGCCAAAGCGCTTCACGCCAAGACGACGACCGGCCGAGTCACGACCGTTGCGCGAAGAGCCGCCTGCTTTCTTGTGAGCCATGACGCCCTCTTATTCCTTGCTGCCGCCGAGGGCGGTGATCTTCACGTGTGACTCGGCCTGACGGTGACCGATCTTGCGGCGATAGGTGTTGCGGCGGCGCTTCTTGAACACCGTGACCTTGTCGCCCTTTTCCGTCTTCACGAGCGTGCCGGTGACAGTGAAGCCCGAAAGGTCCTTGCCGAGCTTCACAGCCTTGCCGTCGCCCGACATCAGCACATCGCTGAACGTGACCTTCGAACCGGCCTTACCGTCGAGCTTCTCGACGACGATCACGTCGTCCTTAGCTACCCGGTATTGCTTGCCGCCCGTCTTAATTACCGCGAACATCGTAACCGCCAAAAAATTCGTGCGCCCGGACGAAGCATCGCCCGGGCGGGGAGCGGGGGATATAAGGGAAAGCCCCCGTAAGCGTCAATGCGGAAGCGGGACATTTTCGCGGGATTTTGGAGCGGCGGAGCGGCGCCGCGGGAGCCTCCATCGCGGCGCTAAATAACCTGCCTTTCCAATATATTACCTAGGCGCGCCAGCGGAGCGACATACACGAGAGGCCGGCGTCGATCCTGGCGATCCCGTCTGTGGTCAGCAACTTCACGTTATAGCCGGCCTGCTCAAGTAGGGCGGCCGTCCGCCGATAGCCTTTAGAAAGCAGCACCGAGTCCCCGATGCGGAGCGCGTTCGCGGCGCCCTCCTCGCCTTCGGGAGTCAGGATCAGCCGGAAGCCGGGGAACGGCCCGGCCGCCGCCAGCCGCGCCGTGCACAGGATCGTCTCATCGTCGAGGAGCGAGCAGTCGGACTTGAGGTGGAGAACGCCCGGCGGCGTATTCACCACGAACCCGCGCTGCCCGATCTCTGCCAGCAACGACGCCAAAGCCGCCGCGCCAATCGCGCTCGTGCGCGCGGAGGCGCCGATAAACACGCCGCGAGGCGTGGTGAGCACATCGCCGCCTTCGGCGGTTCCAGCCTCCAGGCGCAGCACGCGCTCGAAATTGCGATCCAGCGCCGCCGCCATTTCCGCCGCTTCGCCGCGCCGCGTCGCCGCGCCCGGACGCAACAAGATCGCGGCGCCGGTGAAGACGAGCGCCGTGTCCTCGACGAAAACTGAATCCGGAAACGCTTCCAGCGCGGCCAGCGTTTCGACGCTCACGCCGAGCGATTCGAGCGCGCGCACATAGTCGCGATGCTCCGCGAGCACGCCTTCATAGCTGGGCGCGCCAACATCAACGGCGCGCAAGCCATTGACCACGGATCGAGACGGCGTGCGCACAATCGCGCGGTTGAACGCATGAAAACTCATGCACTCAACCTAGCGCAAAACTCAGACGCGCGACCACTCCATGATCCAATTTTGATCCCAGGTTTGTCCGCCATCACGCGATGACGCCTGGCGCCAGCGGCACGAACGCGGTGTGATATTGTCCCAGACACCAACATATTTTACCGGAACGCCGTCAGCGACATCATCGGTCACAAAGATGCCGGCGCCGTTCTCGAAGCTGCCGAGCTGCCCCGGAACAGTCACGACGCCGGAGCGCGCATTGACCCAATGATCGGCCCACACCCGGTTCTCAACATCGAGCAAGCGAAGCCCCATGCCGGAAAAATTGCGCGCCGGAATGCGCAACTCTTCGACGCTGCCGACGCCGGCAAGAATGGCGTGCACCGTCGCCTCGCCCGGATACTCAAGCCACTCGCCATTGACGATTGAGCGATTGTGGATGCGCCACTCGCCGGTGAGGAAATCAAAGTCACCCGGCTGACCGGGCGTCGGCGTCACCGGCAGCGGCGGCATAGGATCGAAGCTTGCGGGTGCGCTCATGCCCGCACCTGTTGCACATGCGGGGAGCAATGCAAGCCCGCCCGCGGCAATGAGCGTTCGTCTCTGATAGTCCATCTCATGTCTCTCCCCTCGCGAAATTGAGGCCAGGAGCGACGATAAGATGCGAATCCTGCCATCCAATGTCAGGATTTTGTGCAATCATCGCGCAATGCGCGCCAGCCGTCTCTTATCTATCCTTATCCTCTTGCAGATGCGGGGGCGCCTCAGCGCCGAAGCTCTCGCGGAAGAATTCGAAGTATCTGTTCGCACCATCTATCGCGACGTCGATCAGCTGAGCGCCGCCGGTGTGCCGATCTACGCCGAGCGGGGACGCAACGGCGGATTTCAATTGCACGACGGCTATCGCACCAAGTTGACCGGCTTCACCGCGCAAGAAGCCGACGCGCTGCTTCTCTCCGGCGTCGGCGCCGCGGCTCAGGACCTGGGGCTTGGTCCAGATCTCGCCGCGGCGCAGCTGAAGCTGCTGGCGAGCTTGCCGCCGGAATCCGGCGCCAGCGCCGAACGCGTGTCCGCCCGCTTCCATCTCGATCCCGTCAATTGGTACACACGCGCCGATGCTTCCGACGTACTGAAACCGCTGGCTGCCGCGGTCTGGAACGAGCGCCGCATTCGCGTGCGCTACGAAAGTTGGAAGGCCGTGGTCGAGCGCGCGCTCGACCCGCTCGGCCTCGTGCTCAAAGGCGGCGTCTGGTATCTCGTGGCTGCGGTCAAGGCCGCGCCACGAACCTATCGCGTCTCCAACATCTTGGAGATGCAATCGCTCGAAACAGCGTTCACGCGCCCCCGCCGCTTCAATCTCTCGCGGTATTGGAGCGAGTGGTCCAAGGAGTTCGAAACGCGGCTACTCAAAGAACACGCCACGATTGAAGTCTCCGCCACCGGTCGCCGCCTCCTGCGTGACACCAACGCGGCCGCTTACGAAGCGCTCGCCGCGGACCACAAACCCTGCAAACCCGAAGGCTGGGTGCGCGCGCGCGTACCGATCGAGAACATCGATTCCGCAAAGCGCCAATTCCTGCGACTCGGCGCGGACGTGAAAGTCATAGAGCCGCCTGCCCTCCGCGCCGCGATCACCGAAGAAACGCGCAAAATCGCAGCCCACTACAAGCGATAAACCGCCCCTCGCCCAGCACCAACGCTGAACCAGCATTCGAGATCAACAGCGCGGGCGAACTCGCGCTTGGTCCCTGAATACCAACGAAGCACCGGCCTTCCCGCACCCACGATGCGTCCGATGCTATCGAGCACGGGTATTGTTGCGCGCCGGCTGTCCGACGCGCCCGCCACCTATCTCTTCAGTTCCGCCGGCTGGAAATAACGAACTCTTAGCAAGTTGGACCGCGAGCCTCCGGCCCGCACCCCCTCACAATCCAAGCGAAACGCCAACAAGCAAAGCGCCGTCACACACCCGTGCAGGCCAGAAGCCCGCGCTCCAACTATAAACGCCGACGCCCAACCTTCCCCCACACCACCGCCCGCTTCCGCACCGCGTCGACACTCATCCCATGGTGCTTGGAAACAGCCGACGCCGTGTACCCGCCAACCAATCCCGCCGCGCCTGCGCCCAGACTTCGGGGCTATGGTGCAGACGCTTGGTGATGGTGCGCTTGGGTTTTGGTTCTGATGTCACGCAGGCATTTTACGGCGGCGGGCACTCGGTCGGATTGAACACGATCTATCCGCCAATTGGGTAACGTTGAACGCGGTGTCGGTGCCACTCAAACGGGAACACTTATCCCCCGACTCAGCTCACTGTTCTCATCGGTTCCAATCTCAGAGGCAGAGTCAGATGACCGACGCCATGCATAGATTCGTGCGGGTCGAATTTAACCACTTCAAGGCATTCAAGACGTTCAGCCTTGACCTCAAGCACTTCAACATTCTGGTCGGCCCAAACAACGCCGGAAAGTCGACAATCCTCGTTGCCTTTCGGATCTTGGCGAGCGCATTGCGTAAGGCGTCTTCGAAGAAACCAACTATTGTCACCGGCCCCAAAGGAAAGGCGCATGGCTACGAGGTCGATCTAGCGGCGATCTCAGTTGCAGAGGAGAATATCTTCTACAATTACGACGACTCCAGCGCCGCGAGCGTGAAGTTTCATCTCTCCAACAAGAGCTCTTTGGAGCTGTTCTTCCCCGAACGCGGTGTCTGCAATCTACTTGCGGATACGGGTGGCCGTCCCGCGATGACACCTTCGGCGTTTCGCGGTCATTTCAGGTGTCCGATCGGATTTGTACCTATTCTGGGCCCGGTGGAGCATTACGAACCGCTCTACGAGAAAGAGGCGGCTCGCAACGCACTCTTCAACTATCGAGCGGCGCGAAACTTTCGGAATATTTGGCACCACTATCCTGAACACTTCGACGAATTCCGAGCCGCGTTGCAGAGTTCGTGGCCCGGAATGGACATCGAGCCACCGCAGGTGGACATGTCATTTGGAAAAGCCAGGCTGAATATGTTCTGCCCTGAGGAACGAATTCCGCGCGAACTCTTTTGGGCAGGATTTGGATTCCAAGTTTGGTGTCAGATGCTCACGCATCTCATTCAGTGGCGAGACTCTGCGATCTTCTTGATCGACGAGCCGGACATCTACCTACACTCTGAGCTTCAACGACAGCTTATTGCGTACCTGAGAAATCTTGGACCCGACATTCTTATTGCGACTCACTCCACCGAAATGGTGATGGAGGCCGAGGCCGATGACATCGTCGTGATAAGCAAACAACGTCGAGCCGGCAGACGCATTCGAGACCCTTCTCAGCTTGAAGAAGTCTTTTCAATTTTGGGGTCGAACACCAATCCGATCTTGACGCAGTTAGCCAAGACGAGACGAGCGCTTTTCGTCGAAGGCAAAGACTTTCAGATTCTCGGAAAACTTGCTCGACGAGCGGGGCTGGATGCCATCGCTAACAGGAGGGATTTCGCGGTGGTACCCGTGGAAGGATTTAGTCCCGACAGAATTCGATCTCTTAAGGCGGGAATGGAAACTACGTTGGGGACCAAGATTATGGCTGCCGCCATCCTTGATGGCGACTACCGGTCAGAAGAGGAGCGCAAAGCTATTGCGGAAGAGTGCAGCGCAGATTGTCAATTTGTCGTCATTCACGACTGCAAAGAGATAGAGAACTTTCTGCTCGTTCCGTCTGCGCTAGACCGCGCAGCAGCTAAGCGTCTTCACGAAAGCGCGAAGCGATCAGGCAAGAAGGTGACCTACGAAGCGTCTGCGGAGCAATTTCTCAGTGAGTATTGCAATGGAAAAAAGGCATACGTTCAGTCTCAGCTGTTGTCCGAACGTCGTAGATTTGAGCGCAGTCGCGCATCAACCAAGCACGAGAGCGATATCAACGAGATCGTGCTGAAAGAATTCGATCTGCACTGGCAGAACCTGGATGAGCGATTGAGATGCATTCCCGGAAAGGACGCATTTTCCGCCGTGAACAAGGCGCTTCAAGACAAGTACGGAATTAGTTTGACGCCAACAGCAGTGCTTGATGCCATGCTCGTGGGCGAAATGTCTCGGGATGTGGTCGCTCTCCTTGAGATGCTCAAGCAATTTTCATCCGCGAAACCATGAGCGGTCGGAGCAAAGATCGGCCAACAACCGCGCCGCCCCTCACCCTGCCCTCTCCCCCTCTCGGGGGCGAGGGTTCAGCAAGCCAGCGGGCCGATGTGAATCTCGTCGTTCACGCGCAGCGGAAACGCGAGATTCTGTCTTGGACAGATCTCTTCGTCACCACGCTCGATGTGAACATCCACGACCACCTCTTCCCACTTCGGCCGTTTGCTTCGATAGAAAAACCATTTCGGATCGGATGGATCAAACGGCAGCGTTGGCCAACTGCCATCGTACGTAGCAAACGCCACGCCGTAATTGCGCGAGTACGCGTCCAACGCTTCGCCTAAAGTCGCAGCATCGACTTCGAACGGAATTTCATCGGCATCGAAGGCCGACTTCGCAAAGCTCGTGTCAGGCCCGAAGACCTTCACCATCCCCTAAGCGTCCACGTCTGCTTCCAGCGCGAACTCCTCGATGAACGCGCGCCGCGGCTCAACCACATCGCCCATCAGCTTCGAGAACATCTCGTCCGCGTCGTCGGCGTGATCGACCTTTACTTGCAGCAGCGTGCGCACGTCGGCGTCGAGCGTGGTTTCCCAGAGTTGCTCGGCGTTCATTTCGCCCAAGCCTTTATAACGCTGGATCGAAACGCCCTTCTGCCCCGCGCTTTCGATGGCGTGCAGCAAAGAGAGCGGGCCGTTGATTTCGGTCGAGTCCGCGCCGCGCTTCAAGGACGCGCGCGCCAGGTAGGTTTCGCGCAGAGCCGGCGCGCGATCGGCGAGGCGGCGCGCATCGGCTGAACTCAGAAAGAGCTTATCCAAAGTCGCGCGTTCGGCGACGCCGCGCACGGTGCGCTCGAGCACAAGCGCGCCATCGGGATCGAAGCGCCCGCTCCAATTGCCTTCGCCCTCTTCGGCGATCGCGTTGAGGCGCGAAGCGGCTTCGGCGGCTTCCTTGTCGGTCGCGCCTTGCGCAAATGCGCCGGCGATCGCGGCGTGTTCCAGGACGCTATCGGGCACGCGCGCGTGCAAGCGCTTGATCAAGGTTTCGGCGGCCATGGCTTCGCGCGCGAGACGCTTCAAATCATCGCCCGCATATTGCGCGCCGCCGGCCTCAAGCACAGCGCCGGCCGAGCCCTCCTCGATCAGGAAGCTCTCGAACTCCGCTTGGTCTTTCAGATAGCGGCCGCTCTTGCCCTTGGTCGCTTTATAGAGCGGCGGCTGGGCGATGTAGAGATAACCGCCATCGATGATCTCCGGCATTTGCCGGTAGAAGAACGTCAAGAGCAGCGTGCGAATGTGGGCGCCGTCGACGTCGGCGTCCGTCATGATGATGATCTTGTGGTAGCGCAATTTCTCGATGTTGAAATCGTCGCGGCCGATGCCGGTGCCGAGCGCGGTGATGAGCGTGCCGACCTGTTCGCTCGACAGCATCTTGTCGAAGCGCGCGCGTTCGACGTTCAAAATCTTGCCGCGCAACGGCAGCACGGCTTGGGTTTCGCGGCTGCGGCCTTGCTTGGCCGAGCCGCCTGCCGAGTCACCCTCGACGATGAAGATTTCTGACTTGGCCGGATCCTTCTCCTGGCAATCGGCGAGTTTGCCGGGGAGCGAGGAGATATCGAGCGTCGATTTACGACGCATTTCGCGCGCCTTCCGGGCCGCTTCACGCGCGGCGGCGGCTTGCACGATCTTGCCCATCACCATTTTGGCGTGGTTCGGATTTTCTTCGAACCATTGATTGAGCGCGTCGCTCATCAGATTCTCGACGACAGGCCGCACCTCAGAGGAAACCAGCTTTTCCTTGGTTTGCGACGAGAATTTCGGATCAGGCACTTTGACCGAAAGCACGCAAGTAAGGCCTTCGCGGGCGTCGTCACCCGTGATTTCGACCTTTTCCTTTTTGGCGATGCCCGAGCTTTGCATGTACGCGTTCACCACGCGCGTCAGCGCGCCGCGGAAGCCGGCGATGTGCGTGCCGCCATCCTTTTGCGGGATGTTGTTGGTGAAGCAGAGCGTGTTCTCGTGATAGCCGTCATTCCACTGCATCGCGCATTCGACGGTCATGCCGTCCTTCTCGCCGATGACGTAGATGGCCTCGGGAATGAGCGCGGCGCGCGAGCGGTCGAGGTGGCTGACATAAGCTTTGACGCCGCCTTCGTAGAAGAGCGTTTCCTCGAACGGCTCAGGCCCGCGCAAGTCCTTGAAGATGATGCGCACGCCTGAGTTCAGGAACGCGAGCTCGCGCAGGCGATGCTCGATCGTCTTGCGATCGTACTCGACCATGGTGAAGGTCTTGGGGCTGGCGAGGAAGCGGACGGCGGTGCCGTTCAGCGTCTTGCCGTCCTCCTGCGGCGCGACGCCGACTTCCTTCAACGGCGCCGCGGCATCGCCATAGACAAAGCGCATGTAGTGCTCTTTGCCGTCACGCCAGATGCGCAGGTCGAGCCACTCGGAAAGCGCGTTGACGACCGAGACGCCGACCCCGTGCAGGCCGCCCGATACCTTGTACGAGTTCTGGTCAAACTTCCCGCCCGCATGCAGCTGGGTCATGATCACTTCGGCGGCGGAGACACCTTCTTCCTCATGTATCCCCGTGGGAATGCCACGCCCGTTATCGATGACCTCGGCGCTGCCATCCGGATACAGGATGACCTGCACCTTGGTGGCGTGACCCGCGAGCGCTTCGTCGATCGCGTTATCAACGACCTCGTAGATCATGTGGTGGAGACCCGACCCATCGTCCGTGTCGCCAATGTACATGCCCGGACGCTTGCGAACTGCGTCTAAGCCTTTGAGAACTTTGATTGAATCGGCGCCATAGTCGGGCGTGCTCGCCGGTGCGTTTTGAGGCGGGTTCATGAATCTCGAATCGAGCTGAAAAATACCCGCTGAATATAGGGATGAACGGGGGAAAAGTCGCGGTTTTGGCGCCACTTTGGGCGGAAAAAGCTGAGTCAAAAACCGCTAGAAAATCAGTGACTTGGCAAGCCACAACGTGCCCGCCATGACGGCCCCGCCAAGCGCGAGCCAAACCCCGTCGCGAGCGACCATTCCCAAGCCGAAAAACACGACCGCAAGCCCCGGCGCCAGCGGCGCGAAGGGAATGAGTCCGAGGGGGAATGTGATCAGCGCGGCGGCGATCACCATCAGCGCCACCAGGTTCACGAATGGCGGCTTCGACAGGAACGTCAGGCGCGGTTTCAGAAGCTTGTCGATGAATTTCGCGGCCCCTCGCCCCTTGTCGATGCCGGAGCGCACCGCTTCGCGCGGCAGCCGCGCCTGCAGCGCCTTTCGGGGCAGCCAGATGCGGGGCAGGCCCAAAGCCATCTGGCCGGCGACAAGCAGCGTCAGCGCGGCAGCGAGCCAGGTCATGCCGGGGACAATCGTGGCCGGCGAGATCGCGAAGAGACCGATGACAAGCAGGAGCGGGCCGTAAGAGCGCCGGCCAACCGAATCCAGAATCTCGTCAAGCGTCAGCGCATCGGGCGTATCGTCGGTGTCGCATTTGGCGACGATTTCATCGAGCACGCTTTCCAGGTTCAAAGGCGCGGCCTTCGCTGAGCGCGACGCCGGCGCCTTCGCGGGCGCGGACGCGGACGTTACAGGTGCGGATATGCGAGCCATGTGGCAGCCAACGCGACCTGCGCATGCAGGTTCCAAATTAACGCGCGTAAACGCGGGAATGTTGCAGCGTCACCTATGCGACGCGCACTGGCAAGCTTTCATAACCCTTCACGAAAGACGAATACACGCGCTTGGGTTCGCCCATGACTTCGATCTTGTCGAAGCGCTTCAAAATCTCTTCCCACACAATTCTCAGCTGCATCTCACCCAGACGATTGCCGACGCAGCGGTGAATGCCGAAGCCGAAGGACAAGTGACGGCGCACGTTGTCGCGCTCGATATCGAACACATCCGCGTTCGGGATCACGTCCTCGTCGCGATTGCCGGAAACGTACCACATCACGACTTTGTCGTGCTTCTTTATCAATTTGCCGCCGAATTCCACGTCCTCGAGCGCGGTACGGCGCATGAAGGCGAGCGGCGTTTGCCAGCGAATGGTCTCGGAAACGAGATTTGGAATCAGCGCTGGGTTCGCGCGCAGCTTGGCGAATTGCTCGGGAAATTTGTTGAGCGCATAGACGCTGCCGGTGATGGAATTTCGCGTGGTGTCATTGCCGCCGACGATGAGCAGCACCAGGTTTCCGAGGAATTCCTGGCGCGGCATGTCTTTGGTGCTTTCGCCGTGCGCGAGCATCGAGATGAGGTCGTTGCGCGGCGGCGCGTTGGCGCGCTCTTCCCAAAGCCCGTTGAAGTATTGCAGGCACTCCATCAGCTCCATCCGGCGCTGCTCGTCGCTTTCGACAACGCCTGCCCCAGGCGCCGCGGTCGCGACATCCGACCAGCGCGTCAGCTTGCGGCGATCCTCCCAGGGAAAGTCAAACAACGTCGCCAGCATCTGCGTCGTCAGCTCGATCGAAATCTTATCGACCCAGTTGAACACCTCGCCGCGCGGCACGTCGTCCAGCAATTTGCCGGCGCGCTCGCGGATCACCGGCTCAAGCAGCGCCAGATGGTTCGGCGCCACGATCGGCGACACGGTCTTGCGCTGCACATCGTGCTTGGGCGGATCCATCGCGATGAACATCGGCAGCGGAAAATCTTCTTCCGGATCGAACAACACGATCGATGGCTCGGACGAAAATTGCTGGTGGTTGGTGTCCACCGCCATGATGTCATTGTACTTGGTGATGGACCAGTACGGACCGTTTTGGCTGTCCGGACAGTAATGAACCGGATCTTCCTTGCGCAGCCGCTCGAAGAAGGGCCAGAAATTGTTGTCCCGAAAGCGCTCGGCGCGGCTGATGTCGAGCGTCTTTAGATCCGCCTTCCAGGCGTCCTCGTTCGGATCGTAATCGAAGACATAGTCTTCATTCCGCTTCGCAACGTAATCTGAAATCGCCATCGCACGCCTCTAATCTGGGAGATCACAGCACCAAATTTCGCGTCGCTTGTCACGACCAACCACAAGCTGAATCTGATTTTCGACTTCCCCTAGGGCGCCGGCGTCCAGCTACCCCGCCCGCACCTGGCCATCGCGAACTTCAAACATCTGCGCGCGCGCGCCGAACGCTTCGAAGAGATTGTAATCCGTACCGGTGAGCCACGCCTGGCCGGTGTTTGCCAGCAGCTCATCGAACAACGCGGCGCGGCGCACGGAATCCAGATGCGCCGCGGCTTCATCGATCAGGATCAGCGACGGACCAGCGCCGGGATCGCCCGCAAGCGCGCGCGCTTGCGCGAGCGTCAACCCAACCAACAGCGCCTTCTGCTCGCCGGTCGAGCACTGATCGGCGTCCATATTCTTGGCGGCATGACGGGCTTTCAGATCGCTGCGATGCGGACCGTCGAGCGCGCGCCCGGCGCCGGCGTCGCGGCCGCGCACATCGCGCAAGAGCTCGGCGAAATCCTCTTCAACGTCGGCGCTCTTCGAACCATTTTCGAACCGCGCTTCGAGCAAGCCCTCCAGCGCCAGGAGCGCCTTGGGAAACGCGCCGTCCGGGCGCGCATCGATGGCTTCCTGCAAACGATGCAGCGTCTCCACGCGCGCCGCGGCGATGGCGGCGCCGTGCGCTGACATTTCGCGCTCGAGCCCGCCCAGCCAGGCCTCGTCAAACACGCGTTCGCTCAGCAGCCGCTGGCGTTCGCGCATCGCCCGCTCATACGCGGCCGCCGCGGCGCCATGCTGGGAAGCCCGCGCCAAGGTGAGACGATCAAAGAAGCGGCGCCGGTCGCCGGCCGCGCCGGACCACAATCGATCCATTGCCGGCGTGAGCCAGGTCATACGCGCGGCTTCGGCAAGATCGGCGGCCGTTGCCGGCTGGCCGTCGCGGCGCGTGACGCGCTTTACGCCGCCCTCGGGCGTGCGCTCGGCGCCAGCGCCGACATTCGTTTCCTCGCCATCGTGCGACAAGCGCGCCGAGACCGCCCACGGCTGCGCGCGAAATTCATCATCTTCGCCGGCGCGCGCGACGTCGGTCAGCGATGCGCTGCGCAAACCCCTGCCCGGCGCGAGCATGGTGAGCGCTTCCAGAATGTTGGTTTTGCCGGCGCCATTGGGGCCGAACAGGCAAACGGGACGCGCGTCGAGATGAAGATCAAGCGCCGCGTGGTTGCGGAAGTCCCTGAGCGTAAGCCGCGAAACGTGAAGTGCGTGCATTACACTCGCAGCGGCATCAGCACGTAAAGCGCCGCTTCGTCGGCTTCATCACGCACGAGAGTCGGCGAACCGGAATCAGCCAATTCGAACACCGCACTGTCGCCTTCGATCTGCTGCGCTACATCGAGCAGGTAGCGCGCATTGAAGCCGATTTCGAGCGCGTCATCACCATAGCTGGCGGCGAGATCTTCGGTCGCCACGCCGGCGTCCGGGTTGTTGACGGTGAGCGTGATCTTGTCCTTGTCGAGCGCCAAGCGCACCGAGCGCGAACGCTCAGCCGAAACCGTCGCGACACGATCCACCGCTTCGGAGAACGCTTTGTTGTCGATCTTCAACCGCTTCGAATTGTTCTTCGGAATGACCCGCGCATATTCCGGGAATGAGCCGTCGATCAGTTTCGAGGTCAGCACCGCATCGCCGAGAGCAAAGCGAATCTTCTGCGCCGAGACGGCGATCTCGACCATATCGGACGCATCATCGAGCAAGCGTTTCAGTTCGTTGATCGTCTTGCGCGGCACGATAACGCCCGGCATTCCTTCCGACCCTTTGGGCGCGCCGTGATCGGCGAGCGCAAGGCGGTGACCATCCGTCGCGACGGCGCGCAGTTTCAGGCCATCGGCGTCAACGGTGTGAAGAAAGATGCCGTTGAGATAATAGCGGGTCTCTTCTGTCGAGATCGCAAAGCGGGTCTTGTCGATGAGGCGGCCGAGTTCAGTCGGCTCGATTTCAAACCTGGTGTCGAAACCGTCCGACGGCATCGACGGAAAATCGCCAGCGGGCAAAATCGGCAGATGCAGGCGGGACTTTCCGGCCGAGATGAAAAGACGCGGGTCATCACCCGACACTTCAAGCTTTACGCCCGAGCCATCCGGCAACTTGCGAACGAAGTCGTAGAGATAATTGGCCGGCGCCGTTGTCTGACCGCCGCGTTCGACTTCAGCCGAGGCGCTTTCGGAAATCTCAATGTCGAGGTCCGTCGCCGTCAGCTTTAGGCTATCGCCTTGAGCGGAAAGCAAAACGTTGGAGAGGATTGGAATCGTGTTGCGGCGTTCAACAACGCTCTGCACGTGATTAAGCGCTTTCAGGAGCGCCGAGCGCTCGATCGTAAGACGCATTCCATGACCCCTCGCCCCACGCGCCGCTCTAGCCGGGAGCACATAAAAACACCCCCTGCGCAGCCTGAGTCGGCTACCGCAGGGGGTGCGAAATTAGCAGAAGCCGCGCGAACCCCAAGCCCCAATTGCAAGACTTAGGGGGCGCGCAACAAAAGAGATCTAGAATTAGGGCTCGCGGCGAACGGCGCGCGCAATCCCTTCAAGCTCGGCCTTCACATTCGGATCCGTCTCCGAGAGCGCGGCGATGCGATCGCGGGCGTACATGATTGTGGTATGATCGAAGCCACCGAACCGCTGGCCGATATCCGGCAGCGACGCGTGCGTCATCTTGCAGGCAAGGTACATCGCCACCTGGCGCGGACGCGCGATCGAGTGACGGCGGGTGCGCTCAAGCAGCTGCTGCACGCTCATATTATAGTGACGCGCGACGACCTTCTGCACGAGCTGCACGGTGATGCGACGTTCCGCACCTTCGGCCAGTTTACTTTGCAGAGCATTCGCGGCGGCTTCTAGCGTCACAGTAGTCCCTCCCGAGATCTTCCATTCGATGAGAAGTTGGCAAACCGCGCCATCGAGTTCGCGGCCAGTAACGTGCATGCGATCAGCGATCATGTCGAGCGCTTCCGATGCAACACTGAAACCCGAATTCGCACGCGCGTGGTGCGCAACACGGGCATCAAGAATTTTGCGACGCAACGGCGCGTCCGGTTCAGAAATCTCGCTGATCGCCGCGCCTTTCAATTTTGCGCGCAACGTATCGTCGAGCCCTTCCAATCCGTCAGGACCATGGTTGGCTGCAAGCGCAATCTGACCGCCGCGACGTGTAAGTTCGTTAATCGTGTCGAAGGCTTCCTCTTGCGTCGCACGCTTGCCGCAGATGCGATGGAAGTCGTCAATGATCAGCAGATCCGGCGCGCGCACCATCTCCTTGAACGCCGAGCTATCGCGCTTTTTGTGGAGCGCTGATTGAAAGCACTCAAGAAATTCTTGGCCCGTCATGAAGAGGACCTTGCGCCCGCGCGCGATTGCCTCCTGCGCCGCCGCGTTCAGCAGGTGCGTCTTGCCGCAACCTGGCGGCGAATGAACGAGCCACACCGGGAACGTCACGCCAACACCGGCGCCGATCATCTGCGCAACCGTGTATGCATGAAAGTTGCTCGGCCCTTCCGCGAACGACTCGAACGTCAGCTCAAGCGGACGCACCGGTTCAAGATCAACCGCACGGGCTTCCTCGATGCGCGCATCGGCAAGAGCGCGCACGTCAACCGGAATTTCGTCTTCCAGGAGAATCTGGATTTTGCCGACGCGCGGCTCGTAAGCGCGCATGCGCGCGCCAAGACGATCGACAAGCTGTTGGTTCAACCGCTCTTTTGCGATCCGCGAGCCGGCCCGGAAAAGCAGCACGCCATTCAACTCGGCGACCAGCCGCAATGGGCTGATATAGGAGTTGTAGAATTCATCCCCGTACTCGGTGACCAATTCCTTCTGAACCAGCTCGTATGCACGCGCCGCCCCGACACCCGCCGTTTCCCGGCGGGCTTCTTCGTTCTGTTCCATGCAGCCCCCGCTTAGAACATTTTTGTTTTCAGCCGCCCCAAGACGGGCACACCTCTCCCGTTCGAGCCAAAAGCGCTTTTTGGCCCGATGCTTACGCACCGGAGTCACTGGGACTTGTCGAACGGACGAGCCGCGCTCGCCTGACCCGCGAAATTTGCGCCGTTCCACAGGCGAGGTCAACAAGACTTTCTTTACGAATTCGCCATTTTCCACATCGAAATGATGTGCGGTTAATCACATGATTTTATGGGGATTTTGCGGCCTATGGCGAACGGCGGAGTAGTCCGAATCCGGAGCAATACTAACCGCTTATCCGCAAGCTTGTTGCAGATCCGCACTATGGAGATTCGTGAGGGTTTGGCGACACTAAAAAGACGGTCGCCGTCGTCAATCAGGCCTTTTTGGAACCCGAAAGCGTCGCGATGCGCTTGGAAAGACGCGAAACTTTCCGGCTCGCCAGATTCTTGTGAACTACGCCGTTGCCGGCGGCCTTCATGGTCGCGGATTCGGCGGCGCGAAGCGCCTCTTGAGCCGCTTTCACGTCGCCCGAGGCGATCGCTTCTTCAACTGAACGCCACGACGAACGCATCCGGGTGCGGCGCGCCTTGTTGACCGCCGTGCGGCGGGCAATCACGCGGGTCGCTTTCTTTGCGGACTTCGTATTCGCCATGGTCTCAGTATTTCCAGATCTTAGTTTCGGACGCGAAGCGCGGGGCTATAGCCTCGCTCAAGGCAGAGGTCAAACCCTCAGCGGTTCTTAAATTCGGGGGGCCGCTTTGCAATGAACGCCGCCATCCCTTCTTTCTGATCCTCGGTGGCGAAAAGGCTGTAAAATAGCCGCCGTTCGAGCCGCAGGCCTTCGTTTAACGGCGTCTCAAACGCCGCATTCACCGCCTCCTTGTTGGCGATGGTCGAGAGCGCGCCAAACGAGGCGATCTTCTTGGCCGCGGCCATCGTCTCTTCCATCAGCTTGTCGGCTGCGACAACGCGCGCAACCAAACCGCCCCGCTCGGCCTCGGCCGCGTCCATCATCCGGCCGGTGAGGCACAGATCCATCGCCTTGGCCTTGCCGACAGCGTGCGTCAGCCGCTGTGAGCCGCCCCAAGCCGGCATCACCCCAAGCGTGATCTCGGGCTGGCCGAACTTTGCGGTGTCGGCGGCGATGATGAAATCGCACATCATCGCGAGTTCACAGCCGCCGCCGAGCGCATAGCCCGCAACCGCCGCAATCAGAGGCTTCCGCGTGCGCGGCACCCGCTCGAGGTTCGAGAACGGATCGCGCGCGTAGAAATCCGCGAACCGGCCTTCCGCCATCTGCTTGATATCCGCGCCGGCGGCGAAGGCTTTTTCCGAACCGGTGATGACGATGCAGCCGATTGCGGCGTCCGCTTCGAATGCGTCGAGCGCGAGCCCAAGTTCAGCGATCAGCGCGTCGTTCAGCGCGTTGAGCGCCTTCGGGCGGTTGAGGCGAATGATTCCAACGCCGCCATCGGTTTCGACAAGAATGTTCTCGTAAGTCATGGGCGCCTGATTGCGCCCGGGCCCCGCGAAAATCAATCCGCGTTCATCGACGCAGGACGCACGATAAGCCGCACGCCAAGATAGGTTCCGCCATCCCGCGGCTCGATGTGCAGGACCAGGCGCTCGCGGCCGCGCAGGAACGTGAGGTCTTGGTCGGGGGCCGCAGGCTGGTACGCCCAGCCGAGTGCGGAGAGACTGTCCATATAGAACGCACGCACGTTCGCGGGCGTCGTCGCACCGTGCGCGGCCGCCATCACAAGGCCTGAGTCTTCACCCGCTGCGAATGATGCGAGCAGGTTCGGACTTTCCGCTAGTCCGGTCGCGACGGGGACATCGGGGATCGCGGCGAAATACGCCGTCTCCGCAAAAGCAGGCGCGGCGCAGACAAGAGCTGCCGTGAAAACAAACCGACTCATGCACGCAGTATAGCTCAGATATATGGACCGCCGGCGTCTCGCCGGCATGCGCCGGTGCCTGCCGGCGAGGACGCCGGCGCTCCATATTAGCGCTGACACTTTGGGCACCAGAACGTCGAGCGCCCGCTATGCACCGCGCGCCTGATCGTGCCGCCGCAATCCTTGGTGGAACACGCTTCGCCTTCGCGGTCATAGACACGGAAGCGATGCTGAAAACCGCCTTGCGCGCCATCGACGCCGGCATAGTCGCTGAGCGTTGAGCCGCCCGCTTCGATCGCCTCTTCCAGCACAGCGCGGATCGCGTGGAAGAGCTTGTCCAAGCGTTGCGCGGAGATACCGCCTGATGGCTTCGACGGCGCAATGCCGGCGCGATGCAATGCTTCAACAACATAGATATTTCCCAATCCCGCGACGACACGCTGATCGAGCAAGGCCGCCTTGATCGGCGCTTTCTTTTTCGCCAGCGCGCTTTTCAGATACGGCTCGTGAAAGTGATTGCCGAGCGGCTCCGGCCCCATGGCTTTGAAGAACGGATGCGTCTCAAGTTCGGCTTCGGGTATGAGGTCCATGTAGCCAAAGCGGCGCGGGTCGTTGAACTCAAGCCTGGCGCCATCTTCCATATCGATCACGACATGCGTGTGCGTCGGATCAGTCGGCTCGGCGTAGTAAAAATCACCAGGCTGTTGCTTGGCGCCAAGGATCGACCAGCGGCCCGTCATGCCGAGATGCGTGATCCAGACATTCCCGTCGTCGAGATGCGCCAGCAGATACTTCGCGCGACGCTCCAACGCATCGACGCGCCGCCCGCTCAGTCGCGCCGCAAAGCGCGCCGGAAACGGAAACCGCAAGTCCGCCCGCTTCGTCCGTGCGCGTTTAATGCGCCGGCCAACCAAAGCAGGCGCCAGGCCGCGCCGAACGGTTTCGACTTCTGGCAGCTCAGGCATGCGGCGAAATGTCGGAAAGCAAAGGCAAAAGCATCGCCGCCCGATATAGCCCCGCCTGTCCCCCGCCGCTATGGTCCGGCCATGACGACATCGAGTTCCGACGACACGGCATCTTTCGGGTTCCAGGATGTGCCGAAGGCAGAAAAGGCCGGCATGGTGCGAGAGGTGTTTTCGTCGGTCGCGTCGAAATACGACCTGATGAACGACGCGATGACCGGCGGCATGCATCGGCTCTGGAAAGACGCCGTCGCTTCCAAGCTCAATCCGCAACCCGGCGAGCTCATCCTCGACGTTGCCGGCGGCACCGGCGACATCGCGCGGCGTCTCAAGAAGCTCGGCGATGGCGCAGCGCAGCGGCGCGGTTTGGAGCCGCCGGAAATTCACGTCATCGACATCAACACCGAAATGCTCGAAGCCGGTCGCGCGCGCGGAGAAGACGGGCTGCACTGGCACGAAGGCGACGCCGAGAATTTACCAGTCGATGACCATGTCGCCGACGCCTACATCATCAGCTTCGGCATCCGAAACTGCACCGATATTCCGGCCGTGCTGCGCGAGGCCAGGCGCGTGTTAAAGCCCGGCGGGCGCTTCTACTGCCTGGAGTTCTCGCGCCTCGCCATCGGCGGGCTGGAGCCGGTTTATGATTTCTATTCTTTTAACGCGATCCCGGCGCTGGGGAAATTGCTGGCGAATGACGCCGATTCCTACCGATATCTGGTCGAATCCATCCGCCGGTTTCCGGATCAGGAAACATTTGCCGCTATGATCCGTGAGGCGGGTTTCGCACGCGTGGCCTATCGCAACATGGCTGGCGGCGTTTGCGCGCTGCATTGGGGTTGGTCGGTTTAGTGCTGTCGTTCCTGCTCGTCCTCTTCGTCCTGACGGCGATTGTGGCCGGTTTCGCTTCGGGCGCGATCGGGCACATTTGGCGCTTGCTGCGCGTCGCCGGGACGCTGGTGCGCTACGACGTGCTGCTGCCGTCGGAATACTACGACCAATATTCCGTGCCGCTGCAGGCGACGCACACCGCGCTCCACATCTTCGCCAAGCGTAAGCGCGGCCGCAGTGTCGGCGCGCGTCTGGCGCAGGCGCTGGAGCGGCTTGGCCCCGCTTACGTCAAAGTCGGCCAATTCCTCGCCACGCGCCCCGACATGATCGGCGTCACCGTCGCCCAGGAACTCGGCCGCTTGAAGGACCGCTTGCCGCCATTCTCGCGCACCGAAGCGCTGGACACGATCAACAAGGAGCTCGGCGGCACGGAAGGTTTGTTCGCCGGGATTTCCGAAGCGATGGCGGCGGCGTCCATCGCGCAAGTCCACCAGGCGATCGTCCCGCGCCACGGCGTCGTCGCGATCAAAATTCTGCGCCCGCGCATCGAGCGCAAGCTCGCGCGCGAAATGGGCGCGCTGCGCTTCCTCGCTCAATGCATCGAATTCTTCTCAAAGCGCTCGCGCCGCTTGGAACCCGTACAATTCATTGACACGGTCGCCGCCGCCACCGAGCGCGAGCTCGACCTTCGCCTCGAAGCCGGCGCCGCCGCCGAGTTCCGCGAAGTCGCTGAGAAGGACGGCTACCTCACCGTTCCAAACATCGACTGGTCACGCTCGGCCAAGCGTGTGATGACGCTCGACTGGATTGACGGCACGCCGCTCACCGACGGCAAGGCGCTCGACAAAGCCGGCGCCAATCGCGGCGAACTCGCGATCGCCGTCACACGCGGCTTCCTGGCCGCCGCGCTCGATTACGGTTTCTTCCACGCCGATATGCACGAGGGAAACCTCATGTACGGCAAGGACGGCAAACTCTGGATTGTCGACTTCGGCATCATGGGCCGCATCGGCCACAAGGAGCGCCGCTACCTGGCCGAAATTCTCTACGGCTTCCACCGCCGCGATTATCGCCGCGTCGCCGAAGTGCACCAGGAAGCCGGTTACGTGCCGGAGAAATTCACCGTCGAGGAATTCGCGCAGGCGCTGCGCGCGATCGGCGAACCGATCTTCGGCAAGACGGCCGACAGCATCTCGATGGCGCGTCTCCTTCTCCAGCTCTTCGACGTCACCCATATGTTCGGCATGCATCTGCGGCCGGAATTGGTGTTGCTGCAAAAGACGATGGTGCAGGTCGAGGGCGTCGCCCGCGGGCTCGATCCGCAGCACGACATGTGGACCGCGTCACGGCCAATTGTTGAGCGTTGGGTGCAACGTGAACTCGGCGCCGAAGCCGTCGCCAAACGCGGCATCGACGAAGTCGCGATGGGTTTTCAGGCGCTGCGCCGCCTTCCGCAGACTCTGACCGCCGTGGAGGCAGCCGCGCGCAAGGTCGCGATCGAAGCGCCGCGCGAAGAGCGCAAATGGTATCAGATGCCGGTTTTCTGGCTCGGCCTCATTGGCGGCGCGCTGATCGTGACCGTCTTCGGTCCCAGAGAGACCGTCCCCCGCCAGCCGCCGCCGACAGCCGCCATTGAAACCAGCGCCCAGCCTGATGCGGAACCGCTTGAGCGGGTCGATGTCGGCGCCGACCTCGCGGAGCCGGAAACGCAGCCGCCGGCGGAGCCCACGCCATGAGCAAGCGTGTCCTGCTGATTATCGGCGGCGGCATTGCCGCCTATAAGAGCCTTGAGCTCATCCGCCGTCTGCGCGAACGCGACGTCGCGGTCCGTGTCGTGATGACAGACGCCGCGCAGCGTTTCATCACGCCGCTCGCAGCGGGCGCCATAGCCGGCGAGCGCGTGTTCACGGATCTTTTCGATCAGACGCAGGAATTTGACGTCGGCCATATCCGGCTGGCGCGCGAATGCGATCTCATCATTGTCGCGCCGGCGACCGCTGACTTCATGGCGAAAGCGGCGAATGGCCTCGCCAACGATTTGGCTTCCGCCGTATTGCTGGCGACGAACAAGCCTGTGCTCATGGCGCCGGCGATGAATCCGCACATGTGGGCCAACCCGGCGACGCAACGCAATCTCGCGGCGCTTGCCGCCGATGGCCTACGCTTCGTTGGCCCAAACATCGGCGAAATGGCCGAGAGCGGCGAACGCGGACTTGGCCGCATGGCTGAACCGGAAGAAATCCGCGACGCGGCGCTTACGCTGTTGAGCGACGGTCCCTTGAAGGGCAAGCGCGCCCTTGTAACCGCCGGCCCGACGATCGAAGCCATCGATCCGGTGCGCTTTCTCTCCAACCGCTCCAGCGGAAAACAAGGCTACGCCATCGCCGCCGCACTCGCGGAACTCGGCGCGGAGGTGACGCTCGTCTCGGGCCCCACCAATCTCCCCGCTCCCGCTGGCGTGAAGCGCGTCGATATCGAGAGCGCGCGTGAAATGATGGACGCGAGCGAAGCGGCGCTGCCATTAGACATTGCCGTCATGGTCGCCGCGGTCGCGGATTGGCGACCAAGCAAGGAAGCGAGGCGGAAAATCAAGAAGGACGCCGTCGGCGTTCCGGCCATCGCCCTGCAAGAAAACCCCGACATCCTCGCAACGCTCTCAAAGCCGGGGAAGAAACGCCCGAGGCTCGTCATCGGCTTTGCCGCCGAGACCGACAATGTCGAGGAAAACGCGCGCGCGAAAATCGCCAAGAAGGGCTGCGATTGGATCGTCGCCAACGACGTCTCGGGCGATGTGATGGGCGGCGCGGAAAACACCGTGATGCTGATCACCAAAGACAAATCAGAGGCTTGGCCGCGCATGGCGAAGCAAGCTGTCGCGCGCAGGCTCGCCGCCGAGATCGCCAGCGCGCTTGCGGCGAAGGCGCCGCGCAAATAGTCCGGGCGCCCCCCGCAAGCTGGAGTGGAAACCGCCCCGCGCGCTTGCGAAAACCCCCAGAATGCATGTGACCCTTGCGTAAAGGTCGCGGTCAAGGGGGTTGAGCCTACGGCTGCGGGCGCTATGTAGAGCGCTCACACTTCACCTTCTCTGAGTCTGACGCCGAACGTCGTTCGCGCGCCCAGGAGCCCGACTGTATGAGCTTCCAAAACCACAACGACCGCCGCGAAGCCGCCGACGCCGCCAAGAAGGCGATGCTCGAAAAATTCAGGACCAAAGCGGCGCCGGCCGCCGTCGATCCGGCCGAAGCCGCCGCCCGTGTGAAAGCCGCCGAAGAAAAAGAAGCCAAGCGCATCGAAGCCGAGAAGAAACGTCGCGAGCGCGTCGAACTCGAAAAGATGGAGCGCAAGATCGCCGCCGAACACGCCGTGAAAGTTGCGCGCGAGAAAGCAGCGCGCGAAGCGCACGAAGCCGCGAAACGCCGCCGCGCCGAAGCCGAAGCGGCCGAAGTTCGCCGCTACGAAGAGCAAGCCCGCCGCGACCTTGCCGCCGCCGGCAACCGCAAGCGCCGCTAATCACAACATGCAACTCGCGCCGTTGAGAAACGGCGCGAGTGAGTGCGTGCATTGCTGGACGCGCTTAATCCCAACGGACACAATCGCCGCGACGATTGCGTTCGATGCAGCGGCGCTCGGGCGTTGTCGCCGCGCCAACCGCTGCGCCGGCCACACCGCCGACCACCGCGCCGCCGACATCGCCGGACACAACCGCGCCCGCTCCCGCGCCAATCAGCGCGCCTGACGCCGCGCGTTGCTCCGTCGTCGTGCCACATGCGCTGAGCGCGAGCATGCTCAACGACATGACCGCGCCCATTCCCAATACTCGAAAATTCATTGTCAGCCTCCTGGCGAATACCCCCAGTTCGGCAACGCCGAAATCTTCGCGGGGTTCACAATAAAGTTCGCCGCGCGCACGCGCCGGAACACTGAGGCGCGAAAGAGGCTCGTCGCCCAAAATTTGCCGGCGCCGCAGAATCGCAGCAGGCCAAGGCCCATGAGCAAAGTCACGATCCAAGTCGCGCCATTGCCGCACTTTGAGGGCCTGCAATTGCCGGCCTACGAAACCGCGCTTTCCGCCGGCATGGATTTGCGTGCGGCCGTGGCGGACAACGAGCCTATGGTCGTCGGGCCAGGCCAGCGCGTTCTCGCGCCCACCGGCCTCACGATCGCACTCCCGGCCGGGTACGAAGCACAGGTACGCCCGCGTTCTGGCCTTGCTCTCAAACACGGGGTGACGTGCCTCAACACGCCCGGCACCATCGACGCCGACTATCGCGGCGAAGTGAAAGTCATCCTGATCAATCTCGGACAAGAAGCGTTCACGATCAAACGCGGCGAACGCATTGCTCAAATGGTGATCGCGCCGGTCACGCAAGGCGAGTGGGATGTGGTCGAGGCGCTATCTGAAACCGTTCGCGGCGCCGGCGGCTTCGGATCAACCGGCCGCGGCTAACGGCGCGAGCGCAAGCCAATAAGACTGGTATGACGCTTGGCGCGCCGCCGCGGCTCGTGCCGTTCAGCCACGTCAACCGGTTCATTCTCATTCGCCTCGGCTGCGCGATTGATGGCTTCGCGATCTTCATGCGCCAAGTGCACCTCGCCGCCGCAGTCAGCACGCGCGGCTTCAATCGATCGCCGAAATGCAACCGGATTGGCCATGGGCGGAAACACGATGCGCGCTTCGCCGGTGCCGGTGACAATAACCCGGCCATATCCAAAGATGCGGGCGATGAAGGATTGGTCCAACGTCACGCCCTCGACGCTTTCGACCGCCAATTCCTGCGTATGCCGATTCAGCCAGCCGCGCTTCAGAATGACGCGGCGATTTGTGACCGCAAAATCCGTGCTCTTCATCTTCACGTAGGCCGTAATGAAAATGAACACGCCCACAAGAATGAGGCCAAGCAAGATGAGCGCGGCCCAGGCGCCGAACCAAAACACCCCCGGCCACCTGCCGCGTTGAATGATCGTCTCGCCGTCCGCCAGGCTTTCATCGATGTAGCGCATGATTTTCCTCTGCCCATGCAACGCCGCTGAACCTTTGCCGTTCCGCATCGGAACAAGGCCTTTGCGGCGGGCCGCCGGGCTCGCTACATGAGCGCCATGCTGACAGCCGACGAACGCGAGCGCTACGCGCGCCATATCCTGTTGAAGGAAGTCGGCGGGCCAGGACAACAACGCCTGCGGGCCGCGACCGTCGCCATCGTTGGCGCCGGCGGTCTGGGGGCGCCGGCGGCGCTCTATTTGGCCGCCGCCGGAATTGGCCGCTTGCGCTTGATCGACGATGATTCCGTATCGCTCGACAATCTGCAGCGCCAAATCATCTTTCGACGCGACGACGTCGGCGCCTCGAAAGTGGAACGCGCGAAGGCCGCACTCGCCGCGCTCAACGACCACGTCGCGGTTGAAATCGAACGCCAGCGCCTCACTGAGGCAAACGACGCCTATCTGTTGCAAGGCGCCGACATCGTGCTCGACGGAACCGACGATTTCGCCACGCGCTTTGCCATCAACGCCGCCGCGCGCGGGATCGGCGCGCCGCTCGTCTCCGGCGCCGTTGGTCGCTGGGACGGGCAGGTCGCGGTCTTCGCACGCGGCGGGCCTTGTTACCGCTGCCTGGTGCCGGAAACCCCGCCCGACACAGAAACGTGCGCACGCGTCGGAGTTATCGGTGCGCTGACAGGCGTGATCGGTTCAATGATGGCGTTGGAAGCAATCAAGCTCATCGCCCAGGCGGGCGAACCATTGATTGGTCGCGTGATGCTGTTCGACGGACTGCGGGGCGACGCCCGAACCATTGTGTTGAAACGCGATCCCGCCTGCCCGGTTTGCAGTCATGAGTGAAGGTTGGGGCGCGTTGCTGATCGCGGCCGCGACGCGGGACCTGCAAACGCGCGCGCGCCTTGCCGAAAGCGGCGCGCTCTTCGACGGCTACAACCCGGAGATGGAGGCCGTGCATGACGAAAACGCCGCGCTGCTGACGCGCGTATTCGACGACATCGGTTGGCCGGGACGCCGCGCGTACGGCGACGACGGCGCGGGCGCCGCCTTCCTCATTCTACAGCATGCAATCGGTCATCCCGATCTGCAGCGGCGCGGGCTCGCGCTCATTCTCGACGCCATCCCCGAAGGACAGGCCAATCCGCTGGACGCCGCCTGCCTCGCCGATCGCATCGCCGTGTTCGAAGGCGCCGGACAAACATTCGGGACGCAATTCGACTGGGACGCCAACGGCCAACTCTCGCCGGCGCCGGTTCGCGATCCCGAGGCGCTTGACGAACGTCGCGCCAGCGTCGGCCTGCCGCCGATCGCGGAGACAATCGCGCACATGCGCGCCAGCGCCGCCGCGGAAGGCCAAACCGCCCCGGCTGACCTCACCGAGCGGCGCGCCGCCTATGAGGCATGGGCGCGCAAGGCTGGCTGGCGCGCTTGACCTCGCGACCACGGCGCGCACTCTGTCGCCGCGGTTGAGGGGATTTCCATGCTTCGTTGGATTATCGGCGGGTTGCTCGCGCTTATCGGCCTGGCGGCGATTTTAGCCGCTGGCGCGTACTTCACCCTCAAGCGCGACGACATTCCGTACGAAACGCTCGCCGCACAGTACGAAAATGGCGCCTCGCGCTACGCCGAACTGCTAGGCGGCGTGCGGGTGCATTATCGCATCGAGGGCCAGGAAACCGGCCCCACGCTCGTGCTCATCCACGGCTTCTCTGCGTCAGTGCACACGTGGGAGCCTTGGGTTTCGCGCCTCGGCGAAAGCTATCGCATCGTCTCACTTGATCTGCCTGGTCACGGCCTGACGCGCGCACCCGCCGGATATCAGGCCTCGATCGAAGCCTATCGCGACCTCGTGCATCAATTTCTCCAGGCGCAGAACATAACGCGCTTTGCTCTTGCCGGCTCGTCCATGGGCGGAAATGTCGCCTGGGAGTACGCGCTCGCTCACCCCGAAGAGCTTGATGCGCTCATCCTCGTTGACGCCTCCGGATGGGAAGACACACGCGCGGAAGCCGCGAGCGATCCACAGATTTTCAAGCTGCTGCGCAATCCCGTGCTCGGACCGCTGGTACGCGACTTGGATAGTTCGCGCCTCGTGCGCCAGGGGCTTGAGGCGTCGTTCGCCGACCCTTCGCATGTCGATGACGCCATGCTCAACCGCTACACACAGCTCGCGCGCGCGCCAGGCCATCGCGATATTCTACTGCAAATGACGTTGGGCTACCGCGAACGCAATTACGCCACCGCGCAGCGCCTCGCTGCACTTGACATGCCCGTGCTCATTCTCACCGGCGACACCGACCGCCTGGTGCCGCCCGCGCACGCGCAACAATTCCGGGACGCCATCTCCGGCTCGCAGCTGATCACGTTCGAACATACGGGGCACATTCCGCAGGAAGAAAAGCCCGACGAGTCGGCGATGGCGGTGCACGAATTTCTAATGCCGATTTTCGAAGGTTCGGCGCTGGCGCCGCTTCCGGAAGTCGATTGCGAGACGGACATACGCTGTTGAGTCACCGGACAAAAAATCCATGCTGATCGCTAGACGCGGATTGCTGGCGGCCGGCGCGACCGCCGTCTTGGCGCGCCCCGCCTGGGCGCAATCGCTATCGGACGGCGCGTTTACGCACGGCGTCGCTTCCGGCGATCCGCTCCCGGACGGCATCATTTTATGGACGCGCTTCGTCGGCGGCGACGGGCGCATTGCCTATGAAATCTCAGAGGATGAGAGCTTCACCCGCATCACAGTCCGCGGCGAAGCCCGGGCCGACCCCGCAACAGACTTCTGCGCCAAGATCGACGTGCGCGGCCTGGCGCCGGGACGCAGCTATTTCTACCGTTTCCTCGCAAACTCCGGCCCTTCCCTCACCGGCCGCACGCGCACAGCGCCGCTCGAAGCGCAATCGCTGAGCGTCGGGCTTGTGTCCTGCGCCAACTACGCCTTCGGGCACTTTCACGCCTACGGCCATCTCGCGCAGCGCGACGATATCGATCTGGTTCTGCACACCGGCGATTACATCTACGAATACGGCGCCGACGAATACCCGCGCACTGAACTCGCCGTCCCGGGCCGCGCCTTCGATCCCGACCACGAGATCATCACGCTGAACGACTATTACACGCGCTACGCCCAGTATCACACCGATCCGAACCTGCAGGCGTTGCGCGCGGCCAAACCGATTTCCGCCGTCTGGGACGATCACGAGATCGCAAACGATTCCACCAGCACAGGCGCGCAAAATCACCAACGCAACGAAGGCGCGTATGCCGATCGCGTCGCGGCGGCGACAAAAGCCTATTTCGATTGGATGCCGATCCGCCGGCCGGAGCCGAACGGCGTTCGCATCTATCGCTCGCTTGAGTGGGGCGACCTTGCGCGCATCATTCTCATCGACACGCGCTTGATCGGCCGCATCCGCCAACTCGACTATCGGCGAAACGTTGGCGCATTGCGCTTGATCATGGATGGCCCGGGCACAGCCGCGGCGGTCGAAGACTTCCGCCGCACATTGCTGAACGATCCAACACGGACGTTGCTTGGCGCCGGGCAGGAGGCCTGGGTTGCGCAACAGCTCGCCGAGTCGAAGCAGCGCGGTCAGACATGGCAAATCCTCGCCCAGCAAATCGCCATGGGTGAGCAATTGGTCGGCGAAGGCGCCGCCGCGCTGGTGTCGCCGGACGCTCATGCGAACGTCCGGCGCTACGTGACGATTGCGGAACGCCTCGGCCGCTTGCGCATGCCGTGGAATCTGGACGCCTGGGACGGCTATCCGGCCGCGCGCACACGCTTCCTGCAGGCCTGCGTCGCGAACGCCGCGAACGCCGTGATCCTGGGCGGCGACAGCCACAACACCTGGGTGAACAATCTCGCCTCTCCCGATGAGCCCTCGCGCATGGCGGCGATTGAGTTCGCCGGCGCAAGCGTAACATCGCCCGGACTTGAGCAAGCCTTGGCGGCAGGCGCCCCCGGCGCACGCGAAGCGATAATGCGTAGCGCCAATTCTCACTTAGCCTGGTGCGACGTCACCAATCGCGGCTATGGCGCGCTCAGATTCACACGCGCCGCGTGCGAGGCCGAATGGGTCGCGTTTGACGATGTCCGCGATCCTGTTGCCGGAACACCATCGATCACCCGCCTTTCCGCGACGCCCAGTACAAGCGCCGGTCCCGGCGCGTGGGCGCTGCAAGCTTGATTTACCGCACGGCGTTGGTCATGCGTGAGCCATGACCGACTGGTGGCGCGGCGCCGTTATCTACCAAATCTATCCCCGCTCGTTCCGCGACTCGGACGGCGACGGCGTCGGCGATCTGAAAGGCGTCATCGAAAAGCTGGACCACGTCGCCTCGCTTGGCTGTGACGCGATCTGGCTATCGCCATTCTTCACCTCGCCCATGAAGGACTACGGCTATGACGTCGCCGACTATTGCGGCGTCGATCCGCTGTTCGGCTCACAAGCCGATGCCGATGCGTTGATCGCAAAAGCGCACGCGCTCGGATTGAAGGTCATCATCGATCAGGTCTGGTCGCACTCCTCGGACCGGCACGCATGGTTCGCTGAAAGCCGCGACAGCCGCGACAACGCCAAAGCGGATTGGTATGTCTGGGCGGACGCCAAGCCGGATGGCTCGCCGCCAAACAATTGGCAGGCCATGTTCGGCGGCTGCGCCTGGACATGGGACGCGCGTCGCCGGCAATATTATCTGCACAACTTCCTGCCCGAACAGCCGGACCTCAACGTCCGCAACCCGGCCGTTCAGGATGCGCTGCTCGACATCGCCAAATTCTGGCTCGACCGGGGCGTTGACGGCTTTCGTCTGGACGTCGTGAACTTCTTCACCCACGACGCCCAGCTTCGCGACAATCCGCCGATCACGACATTAAAGCGTGCGCCGCCGCGCCCGCACCAATTCCAACGCCACCTCTACGATCGCACGCAACCGGAAACGCTGGAATTTATCGGCCGCTTCCGCGCCCTCCTCGACCAATACGGCGCCATGGCTGTCGGTGAAATCGAAGACGAAGAACCGCTTAAAGTGCAGCGCGAATATACGGACGGCCCGGACAGATTGCAGACCGCCTATTCGTTCTTCCTGCTGCGTCAGCGCGTCATGACGCCAGCCGTCATCAAAGACGCGATGTCGCAATGGGAAGGGGCGCGCGGCTGGCCTTCATGGTCGCTGTCCAATCACGATGTCATTCGATTTCCAACGCGGCTTGCGGACGGCGATCTCCAGCGCACGAAATTGATGATGGCGCTTTTGCTCGCACTGCGGGGCGCTGCATTCATCTATCAAGGCGACGAGCTCGGTTTGCCACATGCCGATGTGCCGTTCGAACGGCTACGTGATCCGGAAGCGATTGCGTTCTGGCCGTCTGGCATCGGTCGCGATGGCGCGCGCACGCCGATGCCGTGGTCGGAGGCGGCAAACATGGCGGGCTTCACCGCCGCCGACGACGCGTGGCTGCCGCTGGACGCGCGGCACCGCGCACTCGCCGTCGACTCGCAGGGCGAGGGATCGATGTTGGCGTTCACGCGCGAGGCGATAGCGCTGCGGCGTGCAAGCGAAGCGCTGCGCACTGGCGCGTACATCCCGCTCGACGCGCCGGATCCGATCTTGGCGTTCGAGCGGCGCACGGACAACGAACGCATGATTTGCGTCTTCAATTTGGGCGCCGCGCCAGTAGAGCGCCCAATGCCGGCCGGAGCTGTGCGCCTCACCATCGGCGATGCAGCACTACAGACCGGCGCCGCGTCGTTGGGCGGCTATTCCGGGCTGCTCGTCGAAACTTGAGCCACTGATTTCATTCGGGTTTGCATTAACCTTCAGTGATATAATATAACACCTGGATGGTCTGGAGAGGCAGAAGCCGCCACGCGCGCCGTCCGGTCGCCGCACTGCAGCGGCGCCCAGTGGCGTTTGTGCTGACCGCGCTTCTGGCGGTCTTCCTCCAGGCCTTTGTCGTCCAAACCCACGTGCACGTCTCCGGCACGACATACGCCGCCGGCTACACGCAGCAGATCGGCGACGCGCACGATCTTTCGGTCGACGCCAGCGCCGGCGGCGATCACCAGGTCTCCTGCGTGATCTGCCAGGCCATGTCGACCGCCGGAACCGCCATGCTGCCGGGCGCCGCGATCATCGCGGCATCGCTCCAATCAAGCGCCGACGCCATCATCGCGCTCGCGCTCGCCCCGCGCGTTCACTCGCACTCGTGGCGGAGCCGCGCGCCGCCCTCAATCCTCTGAGCACACACGCGCTCATCTGAGCGCCCGTACGCGTGCGCCCCGGCGTGCGCGCTTTTCAAACAGTGTTCCGAGGCAAGTCATGTCTTCCCGCAACTTCGCGCGTTCGCGCGCCATCTCGCCGTCCCGCATTCCGCTGGTTTTCGCTCTATGCGCCGGCGTTCTTTTTCCAGCCGCCGCCTTCGCCCAGGAGGAAGGCGACAACGAAATCGTGGTCACCGCCCCGCTTGAAGGCTCGCGCATCGAGAGCCTCCAAGGCGCGGAGGTGCTCCGCCGCGACGATATCGTGGCGCAACTCCATGGCGGCCTTGGCGACACGCTCGACGCGACGCCGGGGATTGCGACGACCTTTTTCGGCGCGGGGGCCAGCCGGCCCATCATCCGCGGCTTGGGCGAGGATCGCGTCCGCGTGCTGCAGAACGGCATCGGCGCCATCGACGCCTCAACCGCCTCGCCCGATCACGCCGTAACGTCCGATGGCCTCGACGCCGAACGCATTGAAGTTCTGCGCGGCGCGGCGGCGCTCGCCTACGGCGGCAACGCCATTGGCGGCGTCGTCAACGTCATCGATCAAACCATCCCGACACGCGCCATCGACGGCGTGAGCTTCGACAGCCTTGCGGCAATGTCCAGCGTGGACGATGGCGCTCAAGGCTCCGCCAATCTGGGTCTTGGCGCCGGACCGTTTGCCCTGCGCCTCGGCGCCACCGCGCGCGACACCGATCCGTACGACACGCCAATTGGCGAGGCGCTCAATCAATGGACGAGCGTGCGCTCTTATGCTGTCGGCGGCTCGCTGCTCGGCGACTGGGGATTCGCCGGCGTCGCCGTCAAGAACACACAGGATGAATACGGCCTCTATCCCGAAGACTCAGCCGAACCCGGCGGTCACATCGAAATGGAGCAAACGCGCATCGAAACGCGCGGCGATTTTCGCATCGCCGCCGGCCCATTCGATCGGCTCGATTACGGCTTTCAACAATCGGAATACGAGCACACCGAGTTCGAAGGCAGCGGCGCGCCTGGCACGCGCTTCAATAGCGAAGGTTGGGAGGGCCGCCTCGAAGCGCACCACGGCAGCGGTCGCCTGGATGGCGCGCTGGGCGCGCAGTTCAGCGACGTCGATTTCGCCGCCATTGGCGATGAAGCCTTCGTCAGCGCCACCAACACTCAGGATTCGGGTGTGTTCGCCGTTGAGCGCTACGACCTCGGCGGCTGGGGGCTTGAAGGCGGCGTCCGCCTCGAACGGCGCGATATCAGCAATGTCGATCAGGGCTCACGTGCGTTCGACAATATCAGCGGCTCCGTAGGCGTCTTCGTGCGGCCGGCTGACGGCTGGTTCATCGGCGCCACCCTGGCGCGGACCGAACGCGCACCAACCGCGTTCGAGCTTTTTTCCAACGGCCCTCACCTTGCAACCGCGAACTACGAATTGGGCGACAACACGCTGAGCCAGGAAATCGCAACCTCATTCGAAGCATCAGCCCGCTATCAGCGCGGCCCGGTACGCTTTGAAGCCAATCTCTACGGTATCGACTTCGCCGATTACATCGCCCTCGTCGAACGCGGCGACATCTGGTGGTCGGACGAGGATCTCGGCACGAGCGGGTTCGCGGCCGATGAAGCAAGCGCTCCCCCGGGAGCGGACACCCTCCTGCCGGTTTTTGCTTTCGTGCAACGCAACGCCACCTTCGTCGGCGGCGAACTCTCGGCAACCGCACAATTGTTAGAGGTGAATGGCGTCGCAATCAGCGCCAACGGTTCGCTGGACATTGTGCGCGCCAGCTTCGCCGGCGGCGGGCATCCGCCCCGTATTCCGCCGCGCGCGCTGACGCTCGGCCTCGAGGCCGAAAGCGATCATTGGACGGCGCGTGTCGAAGCCGTCGATACAGCCAAGCAGAATGAACTGGCCGCCTTCGAGACCTTCACCAACGGCTATACGTTCATCAATGCCGGCATCGCGTGGCGACCAACGACGAACTGGACGCTTCGCCTCGATGGCCGCAATCTGACGGACGAATTGGGCCGTGTGCATACATCCTTCCTCAAGGACGAACTGCCATTGCCGGGCCGGAATTTTCGCCTGACGCTGCAAGCGGATTTCTGACGCCGTCGCTCACGGTCAAATCGTGTAGGGTCGCGTACGAACGCGCCCTGCGCGATTTCGATTGGGAGCGGCAAATGGCGGACGGCGAAACGCAGAGTGCGTCTTGGGATTTCGGACGCGGGCTGCGCGGCTATGTGTGGCGCGCGCCCGCGGCCAAGGCCAATCTTCTGCTGGCGCACGGCTTTGCGGAGTACGCCGAGCGCTATGTCGCGCACTATTCGAACCTCATCCCCCGGCTCAATGCGCTGGGGTTCGATGTCTATAGCTTCGATCTCCGCGGCCACGGCCGCTCACCCGGAGCGCGCGGCGTCACTGACATCAGGCGCGCCGTGCAAGATCACCTCGCCGCACGCGCCGCTCTCGCCGCGGACACAAAACCTCTCTTCCTGTTTGGGCATTCGCTCGGCGGATTGATCGCAGCCGCGAGCGTCGCCGCCGATGGCGGCAAGGTCTCGGGCGTCGTTCTCAGCGCGCCGCTGCTGCTCATCACCGCGCCGCCCCATCTTCGCGCGATCGCAAATGTGTTTGCCGCCATCTTGCCAGGCCTACGCCTCCTGCCGGCGAGCGACGCCAGCGCGATTTCACGCATCGAAGCGGAAGTGACCGCCTACAAGAACGATCCGATGATCAGCGCGCTGAGCGTTCCGGCCAAACTCGGCGCAACGGCAATCGCCGTCTCGGAGTCCGCATGGACACAATATCCGAATTGGACGGCGCCGGTACTGGTTGCGCACGGCGGGCAAGATACGTTGACCGATCCGAACGGCAGCAAACGCTTCTACGATCTCGTCGCCGCCACGGACAAGCAACTGGAACTCTATCCCGAAGGCCGCCACGAATTGCTCAACGACCTCGACCGGGACGCGGTGTGGGCCGTGATCTCCACATGGCTGCGGGAGCACACGCGCTGACGCCGCGCCACCAGCCCGCATCGCATAGAGCCTGGAATAGCCGCCCGCCCAACTAGCGCACGCGGCGCTTCTCGGGATGCAGGCTCTTGCCCAGGATGTGTTCGCTGTTGCCGATGACGTGCGCGCTGGAGCCGACAATCAGCGGATCCGGCGTGCCGATCAGGTGCTCATCCCGGTTGGGATAATTGAGCGACAACAGGAAGTGGCGCATGCAATTCAATCGCGCGCGCTTCTTGTCGTCCGATTTGATGATCGTCCACGGCGCGTCGGCGGTGTCGGTATGGAAGAACATCGCCTCCTTGGCTTCGGTATAATCTTCCCACTTGTCGAGGCTGTCGCGGTCGATCGGCGATAGCTTCCACTTCTTCAGCGGCTCGTTCTCACGCGAGTGAAACCGCCGCAATTGCTCTTCGCGCGTGACCGAGAACCAGTATTTGAACAACAGCATGCCGCTGCGCACCAGCATGCGTTCGAGGTCCGGCGTCTGACGCATGAATTCGAGATATTCGTTCGGCGTGCAGAAATTCATCACCCGTTCGACGCCGGCGCGATTGTACCAGGAGCGATCGAAAAAAACGATTTCGCCGCCAGCCGGCAGCTTCTCGATGTAGCGCTGAAAATACCATTGCGTCTTTTCGCGATCGGTTGGCTTTTCAAGCGCGATGACGCGGGCGCCGCGCGGATTGAGATGTTCGGTGAAACGCTTGATCGTGCCGCCCTTGCCGGCGCCGTCGCGGCCTTCGAACAGAATGACGATGCGCTGTTGGGTGGTCTTGACCCACTCCTGAACCTTCAACAGCTCGACCTGCAATTCCGCCTTCTGCCGCTCATAGTCCTTGGTGGAGATGCGCGACTTGTAGGGATATTCGCCGGTCTCAAACAGGCGGCGAATGGCGGTGCGATCATGGCGCAGCGCGGCCAAGCTGCGGCCGGGGGCCGGCTCGGGCTCGCCTTCGCCCTCCATGAGAGGGTCTAAATTCGTCGTTTCCGTCTCCTCGAGATCGCCGGGAGCCGGTTGAGCCAGGGTGATTTTCTCGTCTTGCATGCGCCGTCCATCGCCAAAGGTGTGTCAGCGGCGGCGCGCGCGGCGCTGCCGCTGCACTTGTCTAGACCGGAGGCGGGCCGTCGCCTTTGAGCGAAATCAAAGCGCCATCTATCGCGGCTAATTGCCGGCGTCAGGCGCACTCAGCATCAAACCGAATTCGCTGACGACAGGGTCGGCGGCGCGGATGGCGGGTTCGTTCGAGCCAAATTCCGTGTCGCCCATGGCGCTCACATTTTCCGGCCCGCGCGGCGTGAAACGCATCCGCGTGCTGCACCCGGGCACGGGGCTTTGCGCAAACGCGCCAAGCCCCCAATCGGAGACCCAGCCGCCATAATCCCAGCCAAAGCCCCAAAGCTTGAAGGGCATCACGTTGAGTCGTTCGATCTCGGCGATTGGCGTGCCGACCGTGAATCCGCCGGCGCCTTTCCATTGCGTGCCGATATTGTTGACGCTCACCGATGCAACCAAGGTGCGCGCCTCGTTCCACGTCACCACCAGGCGACGCGATGCATCATCGGCGAATACGACAGTCGCCTCGTAAGTCTCGCCTTCCGCGCCCGGCAAAGTCTGCGTCGTAACGTTCTCGGCGCCGAAGCGCTGTGCGAGCGCGTCGGGCGTCGTTGCCGCGAAATCGGCGCACGCGAGCACAAGTTCACGCGCGGTCGCGGCCTCGGGCGTCTCAGGCATATCCGCGCGCTGCCCGCAAGCCGCCAGCACAAAGGCGCAAGTCAAAAACAGAATGCGCGCTTTCATGACATCGCCTTATTAGAGCATCGCCGGAATGACACGGTCCGGCGGTTTGTGACCATCAGCGAACGTCTTGATGTTGATGATGACCTTCTCGCCCATATCGATGCGGCCCTCGATCGTGCCGGAGCCCATATGCGGCAGCAGCACGACATTGGTCAGCTTCTTGAGCTTCGGATTGATCGCGGGTTCGTTCTCGAAAACGTCGAGGCCAGCGCCCGCCAGTTCGCCCTTCTCGAGCATCCGCGCGAGCGAGCCTTCGTCGATGACTTCGCCGCGCGCCGTGTTCACGATGTACGCGTGCGGCTTCAACAGCGCGAGCCGGCGCGAGGAGAGCAAGTGATACGTCGCCGGCGTGTGCGGGCAGTTCACCGACACGATGTCCATACGCGACAGCATCTGATCGAGACTATCCCAGTACGTCGCATCGAGTTCCGCCTCGATGTGCGCGGCCACCTTGCGGCGGTTGTGATAATGAATCTGCAGACCGAACGCCTTGGCGCGGCGCGCAACGGCCTGGCCGATGCGGCCCATGCCAATGATACCGAGACGCTTGCCAGTGATACGGCGCCCCATCATCCAGGTCGGCGACCAGCCGGTAAACTTGTCCTGCTCGATGATCTTCACGCCCTCGACGATCCGGCGCGGCACCGCAAGGATCAGCGCCATCGTCATGTCGGCCGTATCTTCGGTGAGAACGCCCGGCGTGTTGGTCACGGTGATGCCGCGCTGAACGGCGGTGGCGACATCGATGTTGTCAACGCCTGCGCCGAATTGCGCGATCAATCGCAGCTGCTCACCGGCACGCGAAAGGATGCGGCTGTCAATGCGATCGGTGACCGTCGGCACCAGAACATCAGCGCGCTGGACGGCGGCGACAAGTTCCTCCGCCGTGAACGGCTTATCCTCATCGTTCAACTCAGCGTCGAACAATTCCTTGAGCCGCGTCTCAACCGGATCCGGGAGACGGCGTGTCACGACGACTTTGAGCTGCTTAGACGACATTCAGCTTCCATAAACCACGCCGCGCCGGGCTCCAAGCGAGCGGGATAAACCCGGTGTTTAATCTAATTCTTAAGCCCGCTTTCACGGCGCCTCGGCAATAACCCGCCTTCCCTCCCGGCAAAGTGGAGGGGCATGAACAAAAGTTGGGGTCGATGCGCAAAGGGATTAGCGCCGCACTGCTCGCGGCAGCCGCCTTGTTTTCGTTGAATTCAGCCACGGCCGATCAGCCGGAGCGGTTCATGAGCCTGCGCTCGGACGGCGTCGAGGGACGCCAAGGCCCCGGCGCCAACGAGCGCCTGCGCTGGCTCTATCAACGCACCGGTCTGCCGGTTCAGGTGCTGGCTGAGCGCAATGGCTGGAAGCAGGTTCGCGATCCGGCCGGCGACGAAGTATGGATGCGCAGCGAGGACCTCGACCCACGCCGCACGATCTACGTGCGCGAGCAAACAGAATTGCGCCGCACCGCGCGCGAAAGCGGCCAGGTCGTCGCCTATCTCATGCCTGGCGTCATTGGCGCGGTTACAGGCTGCGACGGTGATTGGAGGCGAGTAGCTGTCGGCGGGCGCATCGGTTGGGCGCAGAATTCGTCGCTTTGGGGCGGTGCGTGCGAAGGCCTCGACACGCCAATTCGGCCCTAGCGGGAAACGCGTGGACACCGCCCGCCGCCGGGCTTCCCCTTAACCCTCACGTTTGTGTGGGCGGAGGGGTCCGTGCGTCAGTTCATCTTCATCAGCGTAGCCGCGCTCGCACTGAGCGCGTGTGAAACCATGCCGGCGGCGTTCGCGCAGAGCGGCCCAACCGCAACCGTCACGCCGGCGGCCGCGACCGCATCCAACACGCCCGGCCGCTTCACACCGCCACCGGAGCAACAGCTTCTTGAGCTCGAGCGCCAACTCTCAGCCACCGCACAAGACGCAGGCCTGGGCGGCGCTCTCGCGACCGTCATTCATCCCGACGGGATGGTCATCCGCCCGGGCGTCACGCTCACCGGCGCCGAAGAAATCGGCCGCGGCCTCGCGCCGCCGCCTGGCGCGGGTCCAATGTACTGGCAGCCGGACCGCGTCGAAGTCTCCGGCTCGGGCGATATGGGCATGACCAGCGGACGTTATGTCCAGGTGATGACCGGCGCCGAAGCGCAGCAGGGCCGCTACGTCGTCGTCTGGCGCCGCGATGAGGCCGGCGATTGGAAAGTCCTCACCGAAACCCGCATCCCTGACCCGCCGCGCGCCGCCGCCCCGCGCCGCCGCTAAGCCATCGCGCTTGCCTTGCCCCTGCCCCGTCCGGCCTGTAAGCCGGGCGGGAAATCCCCGTTTTTGCAGAGACAAAGCATGACCGAGCGCCCCTCGTCGTATTCATACGAAGACCTGATCGCGTCCGGCGAGGGCCGCCTCCACGGCCCCGGAAACGCGCAGCTGCCGCTGCCGCCCATGCTCATGTTCGACCGCATCACCAAGATGACAGCCGAAGGCGGCGACCACGGCAAAGGCGTTTTCGTCGCCGAATACGACATCACGCCAGAACGCTGGTTCTTCGAATGCCATTTCCGCGGCGATCCGGTGATGCCCGGCTGCCTTGGCCTCGACGCCATGTGGCAGCTCACCGGTTTCTACATGGCCTGGGCCGGCTCACCTGGGCGCGGCCGCGCGCTCGGAGTCGGAGAAGTCGAGTTCCGTGGTCAGATCACGCCGAACACCAAGCTCGTGACCTACGAAATCCACCCCAAACGCGTCATCCAGCGCAAGCTGCACATGATCGTCGCCGACGGGGTCACCAAGGCCGATGGCGTCACCATCTATACGGCCAAGGATCTCAAGGTTGGACTGTTCTCGCCGGAACAGCTTGAAGCGCAGATGAAGTCGTAAGGAGCAGAGCCCATGCGTCGCGTCGTCGTCACCGGAATGGGGATCGTCTCCTCGATCGGCAACAATACGCAGGAAGTGCTCGCGAGCCTCCGCGAAGCCAAAAGCGGCATCAGCTCCGCGCCAGAATACGCCGACAAAGGCATGCGCAGCCAGGTGCACGGTCAGCCGAGCGTGAAGCCGGAAGACGTCGTCGATAAGCGCAACATGCGGTTCATGGGTGAAGGCTCGGGCTGGAATTTCATCGCCATGGAGCAGGCGATCCAGGACGCAGGCCTGACGCCGGAAGAAGTCTCCAACCCGCGCACCGGCATCATCATGGGCTCAGGCGGGCCCTCCGCGCGCGCGATCGTTCAGGCAGCGGACACCGCGCGTGAAAAAGGCGCCAGGCGCGTCGGGCCGTTCGCCGTGCCGAAAGCCATGAGCTCGACCGCGAGCGCAACGCTCGCGACGCCGTTCGAGATCAAGGGCATCAATTATTCGATCAGCTCCGCCTGCGCGACCAGCGCCCACTGCATCGGCGACGCCTACGAGCAAATCCAGAACGGCAAACAAGACATCATGTTCGCGGGCGGCAGCGAAGAATTGGATTGGACACTGTCAGTGCTGTTCGACGCCATGGGCGCAATGAGCACCAAATATAACGAAACCCCAGGAAAAGCCTCGCGCGCCTACGACAAGAACCGCGACGGCTTCGTCATCGCCGGCGGCGCCGGCGTGCTGGTTCTGGAAGAATATCAACGCGCCAAGAAGCGCGGCGCCAAAATCTACGCGGAAGTCGCCGGCTACGGCGCGACCAGCGACGGCCACGACATGGTCGCGCCGTCCGGTGAAGGCGCGGCGCGCTGCATGAGGATGGCGATGCGCTACCTCGATCGCCCGGTCGATTATCTCAATACCCATGGCACCTCGACCCCGGTCGGCGATCTCAAGGAGATGGAAGCTGTCCGCGAAGTGTTCGGCGCCAAGCCGCCGCTCATCTCCAGCACCAAGTCCCTCACCGGCCACTCGCTCGGCGCGGCAGGCGTGCAGGAAGCGATCTATTCGATCCTGATGCTCAATAACGGCTTTGCCTGCGAAAGCGCGCACATCGAAGAACTCGATCCGGCGTTCGAAGATCTGCCGATCCTGCGCAAGCGCGAGGACCGCGAACTCAATTGCGTGCTGTCGAATTCTTTCGGTTTCGGCGGCACCAACGCGACCTTGGCATTCACACGCGTCGCCGCTTAACGCCTCTATGGAGCGCGGGCGTCCCCGCCCGCATTCTTTCGTAGCGACTTCCTAGCTCGCGCGAACAAAAGCGCTTGACGCGGCGACTGGCGCTTCAACGCTGACCGCTTCGCGGATCAGCGCGCTGAGTTCGTCATTGGCGGCCAGGCGGCACGCGATCTCAGGTGAAAACCAGGCCCGCTTGCGCTGCTCGCGCTCCGGCCAATCCCAGGCGACATCTTCCACGTGAAGGGCGAACGCGGTCACCTGCAAGAACGTGCGGTTCTTCTTCGTGCGCTTCCAATATTCAAACACGCCAATCGAAAACGGTTCGATCCGTCCACGCACGCCGGCTTCTTCGAACGCTTCACGCGCCGCGCATTCCGCACCGGGCGATTCCGCCAGCGGCCAGCCCTTCGGGATCGTCCAGCGTCCCGTGCCGCGCGTTGTGATGAGCAGCACTTCTGGACGTCCGTTTGTCCAACGGATCGGAATGGCTCCGACTTGAGAAGTGACCCCGCTCATGGCTGCGAAAAACTTACCCGGGTTAATTTCTGTGAACGGCATTGCGCCGGACAACGCCCAAGCCTCATTCCGGTTTCAGCTCAACACGAGACGAAATTGGCGCAATGCTGTGACGTCGGCAGTTGGCTAGCACAATCAGCTTAAAGCTTAGCGAAGCCAGCCCCCGGCGCTTGGCGCCGCCTAACGCGCGACCTCGCTTGCGTTCGCACGCCGTCGCGTCAAGCTCTCCGCCGGCGGCATGCGGGGGCAGAGCCATGAGCGCACTGGTTGAATTGAAACGCGGCGGCGGCGATCAGGTTTTTATCTGGTTCATGGTCGGCATGTGCGCCTTCCTGATCGCAATGTTCGGCTTCGCCGGCTGGGCCGTGTTTGACGAGGACCCGGAGATCGGCGCCGTCCTCATCGCCTTCGCGCTGCCCTTCGTCGGTCTCGGCTATTACGTCTATCGCGAAGCCGTCGCCCGCTCACTCACGCGGATCGCCATCAACTGGCAGACACTCGAACTGCGTTTGCCGCGTGAACGCGGCTACGTTCCGCAAGAGAAGATCGACACCGCGATCCCCCTCGCCTCGATCAAAGCCATCGAAAGCCGCGCCGAATCCTACCGCCAGATCGGCACAACCGCTTTGCAATTCGCCTACTCACTTGTGCTCGAAGACGGCCGCCGCATTTTCCTCGGCGCGGACCGGCGCTTTCTCACGCCCTATTTTCAGAACGCCGCCGGCATCATTTCGAACAACATCAAATCGCCGATCCGCGATCTCGGCCTCGTTGACGGAAATCCCGGCTTCCTGCTCGTCACCGGCCAAAGCGCGCCGCCATGGGACGCCGCGCCGGTCCCGCCCGCGACCATGCGGAAACGCTTCAAAGATGAAGCGAGCGGATGGCGCATTGCGTGGCTGATCACCAGCGCAGCGCTCGCCATCGGTATGATAGCGCGCGCCTTCGGCAGCTGACGCGGCGGCAGTTAAATCAGGACGGGGAACTTCGCGTCCCACGCGCCGTTCTCCCGCGCCATGTTTGACTGCACCGACATCACCGAAATCGAAATCGTCCGCTACGAAGTGTCCGACGACGGCGTCACCTGGCGCCCGTACGATCCGGCGCGCGACACCAGCGGGCTTCTCCACACGCGCATGTTCTTCGCCGATGAAACGCCGGAACTGGCGCGCGCTTAACGCCGTTCGCTTCCCACACAGGAAGGGACGCAAACCATGCCGAGCGACAGCGAAATCAAAGCCAAATTCTGGAAGCACCTGAAGTCCGACATGACCATCATGCTCGGCGTCGAGGGATCAGGCGAAGCGCAACCGATGACGGCGCAGCTCGACGGCGACAAAGAAAGCGGCCCGATCTGGTTCTTCACCTCGAAAGAAACCGACCTCGTCAGGAACATCGGCGCCGGCGCGCCGGGCGAGGCCTATTTCGCCTCGAAAGGGCACGACCTTTTCGCCGGCGTCAGTGGCGATCTCTCCCTCAGCACCGATCGCGCGACCATCGAACGCCTCTGGAATCCTTTCGTCGCCGCATGGTTCGAAGGCAAGGATGATCCGAAAATCCAGCTCATCCGCTTCGATGCCCAACACGCCCACATCTGGCTCAACGAGAACAGCATGTTCGCAGGCGTGAAGATGCTGCTCGGGAGCGACCCGAAGCAGGACTACAAAGATAAAGTCGCTGACGTGCCGCTAAGCTAATCGCGCAACTTCGCGCGCCACAACGTGGCGGCCAACAGCAACGATACGACCGACGAGCCGAGCCAGAACCAAATGGCCGGCTCGAAGTCATATACGCGATCGGCGCCTGCCATGTGCGAATGCTGCTCCAGCAGCGCGCCGGAAACATTCTCCTGCAGCGCCGCGCCCAGATACGAGAAAATCCCGATCACGCCCATCGCCGCGCCCGTCGCGCGCTTGGGACAAATATCGACCGCGAACAAACCGCCAAGCGACGCCACCAATCCCGCGAGCCCCAATCCAAACAGGATCATGCCCGCGATCAAGGTCGGCATGTTCGCCGGCCCAAAGAAGATCAGCGCCAGGCCGATGATCTCGCACACGCCGAAGATCAAATTCGCCGGCGGGCGCCGCGCGCCGAACCACTTGTCACTGATCCAGCCATAGCCGACCGAGCCAAGAATCCCCGCCAGCGTCGAAACCATCAGCATCGTGCCGGACGCGACTTCGTCAAACCCGCGCGCTTCCTGCAAATAAAGCGGCCCCCACGAATTGATGGCGTAGCGCGTCACGTAATTCGCCGCGCTCGAAAGCCCCAATATCCAGATCGTGGGATAGCTCAGCACCGAGAACTGCAGCGCTATCCTGCCCTTCGATTTGTTCTCATCGCTTTCGGCAACGTGGTCGTTCTTCCAATCCGCGACCGCCGGCAGTCCCATCGTGCGCGGCCGGTCGCGCATCAGCGCGTACATCATCACCGCCGTCGCCAACCCAATCGCCGCCGGCACGAAATAGCCGAACCGCCAGCCAAGCGTCGCCACCGCCCAGCCGATCGCGAAGAACGTCAGCCCCTCGCCGAACGAGTGCGACGTGATCCAAATCCCGTAATTGCGCCCGCGCTCACGATTGGAGAACCAGCTCGACAGCGCCACAACACTCCCCGGCGCGCCAAACCCCTGAAACCATCCGTTCACACCCCACAGGATCGCCGCCATCAACACCGTGTCGGCAAATCCCATCCCGAAATTGCAGAGCGCCGACATGGCAAAACCAAGCGGCAGAAACGTCCGCATGTTGGCATGATCCGCGAGGAAGCCGTTCGTCAGCTTGCCGAGCGCGTACGTGTAAAAAAACGCCGAGCCGATCAACCCAAACTGCGCCGGCGTGAAAACACCCGCATCGATCATCGACGGCTTCACCAGCCCGATCGCCAGCCGGCACGTATAGATCAGCCCATAGCCAAGCGTGATCGCCAGCAGCACGCGCCAGCGATAGCGCTTATAAAGCGCGTCGATCTCGCTCTGGCTTTCCCGCAACGGCGCATCCGCCGCCGTCGCAAACGCGCCAAGCACTCGTCCAATCACGCCCCGCCCCTTTTGTTTCGGGCGACCTTAACGCATGGATGAATTGTGAGAAGGACAGCCTTGAAGCCTACCGAGCCCGGTTGACGCTATGGCGGCGCACGCCCTATATCGCGCCTCCCACTGGACGGGCCCGTAGCTCAGCTGGGAGAGCGCTGCGTTCGCAATGCAGAGGTCAGGAGTTCGATCCTCCTCGGGTCCACCATCCTTCGCGGCG
>JAEUMT010000028.1 GCA_016791365.1 Hyphomonadaceae bacterium
CTTCGCCGGCTTATGGAAGCGGATGCGAACGTCGTCCGAGACGGCGCCGGACTCAAACGCGCCCTCGCCCACGTTCACGCGCTCGGCGAAAGCCATGGCCAAGCCAATGCGCTTGTCGCAAGCGAACTCATACTCAGCGCCGCGCTCGCCCGACACGAGAGCCGCGGCGCGCACTTCAGGAGCGATTATCCCGATGTCGCGACACCGCAACGCACGTTCACAGCAGGTGCGCCCGATGCTGCCGCCGCTTCCTGACGTCGTGCTCGAACCGATCGTCAAGCTCGCGCTCACGGAAGATTTGGGCGCAGCCGGCGATGTCACGACCGACGCGCTCATCGATCCAGAGACGCAAGGCCGCTGGGCTCTGCGCGCACGCGAAGCTGGCGTCGTCGCCGGTCTCGATGCGGCGATCCTCGCTGGCGCGATGATCGATCCGGACTTGGTATTCACGATCCGCGCGCCAGATGGAGCGCGCGTAAAGACCGGCGACACGATCATGGAAGTCGAGGGCGCGGCGCGCTCGATGCTGATGGCTGAGCGCACCATGCTGAACTTCATCGGCCGACTCTCCGGCATCGCGACTTTGACCAGCGTCTATGTCGACGCCGTCGAAGGCTCCAACGCCATCGTCGCTTCAACCCGCAAAACCACCCCCGGCATGCGCGCGCTCGAAAAGCGCGCCGTGCGCCTCGGCGGCGGCGGCGCGCATCGCTACGGCCTGGACGACGCGATGCTGATCAAGGACAACCACATCGCCGCCGCCGGCGGCGTCGGCATCGCCCTCGAACGCGCCCGCGATGCGGCGCCGCATCTGATGTGCATCGAGATCGAAGTCGATACCCTCGATCAACTCCGCGAAGCGCTGCCCTACGGCCCCAGCGCGATCCTGCTCGATAACTTCTCACAAGCCGACATGCGCACCGCCGTCAAAATGACGAACGGCGCCACACTGCTGGAAGCCTCCGGCGGCATCACGATCGAAAACGTCGCGGCGGTCGCGGAGACGGGCGTCGACGTGATCAGCATCGGCGCGCTGACGCACTCGGCGCGTTCGCTCGACGTGGGGCTGGACGCACTTTAGCCGGGATTGGGTTTTCGGGATTTGGGATTGGGTACGCCCACCAGCGTCAGCCTGAGCCTGTCGAAGGCGGGACGACGCGCTCTTGCGTTCGTGCGTGGCGTCGTGCTTCGACAGGCTCAGCATGACGCCAATTTGGCGGACAGCACTCATTGCCTTGCCACGTAAGCACTAGGCGTGAATTGTGCTCTCTATTGACCAACAACTCTGATCGACGAACGGCCGCACACTTTGGACGCGGCCGGCATCGTCGAGCCCCAGTTCGATCCACCAACGTCCATAGCAGCGCACGTAATTTCGCATCGTCAGATCGCCCATAAGCGACGTTGATCGCGGATATGCGTTTATGATTTTTTCGCCGCGAACCAAATGAAGTCTCGGTATTTGATGTGCGTCGTAAAGCGTAGGGTGCATCACGACCATGGCTCGCCAGCCATGCGCTTCCGCCCACGAGCGCACTTCCGACTCGCTGGCTCCTCCTAGTTCCTGCTCAAATGCATGCGAAACCGCTTGGTATAGGAGTTGGTTGTTTGGATAGGCGCAGTCCTGGGCGAGCAGGTCAATATTGCCCCTTGGTAAGAGGACCGAACGCGAAGATAAGATCGTTCCACGATGGGTGCCAGGAACTCCGGAAAGCTCACAGCTTCCACAGGAGCCGCATTGCCTGCGCAAACGATCGAAGCCGCCCATGGTCCACTCAACCAAGCAGTTCGGGCCACGGCAACGACCCCGTACGCGCCAAATAGAAGGAGCGCAGACAGCAGCGACGCGCGCACCCAGTTTCTTTGAAGCAAAGGCTCGTCGGTCATAGCGTTAGTCTCTGCGCTTTCACTCGCATTAAACGCCGCTATTCACGATCCCAAACAGCAAGTGATCGCGCCACGCGCCGTTGATCTTCAAATACGCCCGCGCAACGCCCTCTTGCGCAAAGCCGCTTTTCTCCAGCACGCGCCGCGACGACACGTTGTCGGGCTGGCACGCCGCTTCGACGCGATGCAAATCGAGATCCTCGAACGCATAGCGCACCACCGCGCGCACCGCCGCCGTGATGTAGCCATTCCCCGCATACTTTTGGCCGGCCCAATAACCGAGCGAGCCAGTCTGCGCGACGCCGCGCCGGATGTTCGACAGCGTCACGCCGCCGACGAGCGCATCATCGTCCTCGCGAAAAACAAACAGCGCATGCGCTTTGTCATCGCGCGCATCTTCGGTGTAGCGGCGCAACTTGTAGCGGTACGAGCCGCGCGAAGTTTCGTCCTGCGCCCAAGTCGGCTCCCACGGCGTCAGGAAATTGCGGCTCGCCTCGCGGACATCGGCCCATTCCTGGTAGTCGCGCAACTCGGGCGCGCGCACATAGACGCCCTCGCCATCCACGCGCCGCAGCCCGTCATTGTCTTTTCGCATCAAAGCCATGACGGCTCATTTTGCCCCAAAAGCCTCAAGCGCGCCATGCCCCGCCTTGGGACCAATCGCAGCCCCGCACGCGGGGCCTTCCAGCGCCTTGGCCGCCAGCGCCTGGATTTCCTCACAGGTCACGGCGTCCATCCGCGCGCGCAGCTCGGCGAAGTCCGAAAGCTTGTCGCGCAGGAAAATTTGGCTGACGCGCGCCTCGGCCCGCGCACTCGGCGCCTCCAGCCCCATCAGCATGGAAGAGCGCGTCACCGCCTTGGCGCGCGTAAGTTCCGCTTCGGTCGGCCCCTTGGCGGCCATGAGCGCAAGCTGATCGCCAACGATCTGGGAGACCTCGCGCGCGTGCTGGGCCGAACAGCCGGCATAGACGCTAAGCCGCCCGTCATCCTCCAGCACATCGAGCGCTGAATCGATCGCATAGACCAAGCCGCGCGTCTCGCGCACTTCCTGAAACAGCCGCGAAGACATGCCGCCGCCAAAAATCTCGGACAACAAGCGCGCCGCATAAATCCCGTCACTGCCCGACGACGGCGCCGGCCATGAGAAGACCAGGTGTGTCTGCTCCAACTTCCGCGTTTCGCTGGCGTGCCCCGCCAGCGGCCGCGCCACTTCGCTCACCGGCGCATCCTTCGCCGACAGATGTCCAAAGCGCCGCGTCGCCGCTTCAATGATCGTATCGCGATCGAACGCGCCGGCAACGCTGATGACAACCCGATCCGGCGTCATGTGCGCACTGCGAAAATCGATCAGCGTTTGCACACTAATATTGCGCAGCGCCTCGTCCGTCCCAAGGATGGGTCGTCCGAGCGGTTGATCCTTGTAGAGCGCCGATTGATGCAGTTCGAACACCCGGTCGTCCGGCGCGTCGAACGCTTCGCCGCGCTCCTGCGCAACCACGCCCTTCTCTTTTTCCAAATCGTCCGCCGCCCAGTGCGGCTCGAAGAGAATGTCGGCAATGATCTCCAGCGCAAACGGCGTCTGCTCCGCGACGCATCGCGCGTAATACGCCGTGCGCTCGTAACCGGTCGCCGCATTCATCACGCAGCCGGCATTCTCAACCGCTTCCGCGAATTGGCGTGCATCACGCGAACCCGCTCCCTTGAACGCCATGTGCTCGAAGAGATGCGCGACACCGTTCAGCGCCGCCGGCTCCCAGCGCGCGCCAACGCGCTGCCACACGCCCAAAGCGGCGGTCGCCAGGCCCGGCATCGGGTCCAGCGCGATGCGCACGCCATTCGGCAGACGAACAAGTTCTAAGTCCAAGCGCGGCTCCGTTCTCGGATGTATTGCTTCACGGCTTCGGCGTCGGCGGGCAGCGAGTCAAACTTTTCGCTGCGTTCAAAGAGATCGGCGCACTTGGCGGGCAGTTGCGGACGCACGCCCGTGGCCCGCTCCACCGTATCGGGAAATTTCGCCGGGTGGGCTGTCGCCAGGAAAACCCGCGGTGAACCGCCGCCCGCTACGCGCGCCGCGCGACCAACGGCAGTGTGAGGGCACACCAACTCACCTTCGCATTTCGAGTTCTCTCGCATCTCGAAGAGCGTCTGAGCGTCTGAAACCGCCACGGCATCAAACGTCTCCCGCAGCCATGCTAGCGCCCGCAAAGGAATGTCAAATCCGCCCTCCTGCGCGAGATTGGAATAAAGCTGGCGAACACCTTCAGCGTCGCGCCCCAATGCTTCGAACAGAATTCGCTCGAAGTTGGAGGCGAGTTGAATGTCCATCGCCGGCGAGAGCGTCGCCTTCGATGCACCACGCTCATATCGTCCTGTCGCAAGCGCGCGCGAGAGAATGTCGTTTTCGTTGGTGGCGAGCACGATGCGATCAATCGGAGCGCCCATCTGCTTGGCCACCCAACCAGAATACGCATCGCCGAAATTACCGGTGGGCACGACAAAACTAACTGGCCCGGGCGCGCTCAACGTCCGCGCGGCGGTCTGAAAATAGACCGACTGAGCAACAATACGCGCCCAGTTTATGGAATTCACTGCGGAGAGCGACGCGCGTTCGGCAAAGTCGCTGTCCGCGAACAACGATTTGACGATCATCTGGCAGGCGTCGAAATCACCATCGACTTCGAGAACGTGAACATTGTCAGCGCCAGAGGCAGTCATAAACCGGCGCTGAACATCGCTGACGCGCCCGCGCGGCGTCAGCACAAAAAGATCAATACGCTCACGCTCCTTCAGCGCTTCAACTGCCGCGCCACCCGTGTCGCCCGATGTCGCACACACAACCGTTAGCTTACGGTCTCGCCGCTTCAGCGCGAGATCGAGGAGCGGCCCGATCATTTGCATCGCCACGTCCTTGAAGGACAGCGAGGGGCCATGAAACAGCTCGAGCGCCCAAAAACCTGGTCCAATCTGCCGGAGCGGCGTCACCGCCTTCGGCCATTTCGGCCGCCAAGTCTCGTCGTCAGAATCCGCCGGCGCCGCGATGTAGGCCGCGTTGACGATCGCCGCCAAACCATCCTCTTCGTACCAAACATCTCCCGCCGCGAATTCCTCCAGCACGCGCATCGCGGCAAACGTGAAGTGCGTAGCGGAGAGGCTTTGCGAAAAATCCAGCTCGGGCCAACGTTCGGGCACATAGAGCCCGCCATCTGGCGCCATGCCCTGCAGCACAGCGTCCAGGAACGACACTGGCGGCGCCTGCCCTCGCGTTGAAATGTAGCGCATCAGTCCTCGCGCGGGCGCGCGCGCTGAAATGCAAGACGCCCAACGCTGACATGGTACGCGAAATAGATGACCATGAGAACGAGCGCGAGCCCGTACCAGGTCAGCGCATAGCCAAGGTGACGCGCCGGCGGCAGCGCGTCGGCGCCGGCGGCGAGCGCGAACGGATTGGCCGCCGCGCGTCCATCCGTGCCGACATAAGCGGCAGCGATATAATAGTCCGCGACGTTGCTGAGCCCGGCATTGCGGCCCATCGCGGCCAGATCGACGGCGTACCAACGTCGCGCGAGCGGGCGCGGCGGCGCCACGAACGGTCCCGGGTCTTCGGGACGGATAGAGGCGCCGCTAATCGGCGCGCCAAACCGCATCGCCGCCGGCACGCGCACTTCGTCCGGATTTGGAGAATCCCTGCCAACGATGAAATCGCCATCGACGAAGATGACGCTGTCGCCTTCCTGCACCGGCGTGAACACACGCCATCCCTGCTCGTGCGTATCGGGCCGCACCGCGAACACGAACTGGATGCCCGCCTCAACGGGCTGATAGCTGGCGATCGTCATCTCCGCCACCGGCTCTTCAGCGGCGGCGCTTTTGATCTCGTATTTTTCCCACTGCCAGCGCCCAAACGAAATCAGCACCGCCAAGGCGATGACCGACAACAGCGACATGAGCGGCAGCGGTTTGAAACGGATCATTCCACGTCCTCATGCGTCGCTTCGCGCGCTTTGTGTTTCCATTGCAGCGCAAACAGGATCGCCTTGAACGGCGGCAGAAACGCGATGCAAAGCACGACCGTCGCCACCAGCGTGATGATGAGCGCGACAACGTCCGGCAGCAGCCGCTGCAAAACCAACAACAATGGCGCCACGATCGCGCCGACAATCAAAATGACGAAAACAGCCGGCCCATCGCCCGCGTCCGCGGCTTTGAAATCAGCGCCGCACGCCGTGCACGTGTCGCGGAACCGGAGATAGCCGTTGAACAAGGCGCCCTGACCGCACTGCGGGCAGCGGCAGCGGAGGCCGGTGAGAAGGGGCGAGGGTGCAGTCATGGCTGCAACCATACTCTCACACCCATTCCCGGGGCGATGCGAAGCAGCGAGCCCAGGGCCCATAAACGCGCTTGCTTCGCCACCCAGCGCCACATTTCCAACCACGCGTGGTTATGGGCCCCGGACTTGGCGCTGCGCACCAATCCGGGGATGGGTGCTGCATCAATTCTGCATCGTCAGGTACGGCATCACGTAAACGAACGTGAACAGGAAGAGCCACACCACGTCAACGAAGTGCCAGTACCAGGCCGCGGCCTCGAAACCGAAGTGCTTCTGCGGCGTCATCTGACCAGCCAGCAAGCGCAGCAGACAGACGGTCAGGAAGATCGTGCCGATCACGACGTGGAAGCCGTGAAAGCCCGTCGCCATGAAGAAGGACGAGCCATAGACGTTGGCCGTGGTCACATCGCCCTGGTTGCCGAACGCAAAGCCGGCTTCCGGATACTCAACGCCAAACTGGATGTAGCTGAACAGGCAGCCCAGCAGCACCGTAAGCAGCAAGCCGTTGCGCGCGCCCTTGCGATCGCCGGTTTGCAGCGCGTGGTGCGCCCACGTCACCGTCGTGCCCGAGAGCAGCAGGATCAACGTGTTGATCAGCGGCAGATGGAACGGATCGAAGGTCTCAACGTGCGGCGGCGGCCAGTTGGCCCAGGCGGCGGTCGTTGCGGCATCCCAGGTCGGCACGATCCAATCGGCGCGGTGGCCGTGATAAATCGCGAGTTCGAAGAACATCCAGAACCAGGCGACAAAGAACATCACTTCCGAAGCGATGAAGAGGATCATGCCGTATCGCAGGCCGATATCGACGACCGGCGTGTGGTCGCCCTGGCGGCTTTCCTTGATCACATCGCCCCACCAGCCGATGCAGGTGATGATGAGGATGCCCATGCCCACCAGGAACAGCGTCCAGTGGCCCTTGCCGAAGAAGAAGTCGGCGGCGTTCGCCGACAAGCCTCTCATCAGCACCACGGCGCCGACGGCCGCGACCAGCGCGCCGATCGAGGCCACGAAAGGCCACGGACTCGGATTGACCAGGTGATAGTCGTGTTTGACGTCGCCGTGCGCCATGTCGATCCCTCAGCGTTAGCTCGTTTGCCCGTCCGCCGCTTCGCGCAACGCCCGAGCTTCAGGCGAGGTAGAGCGGAAGAAGGTGTAAGATAAGGTTAGCGTGTTGATGTCGGCCGTGTCGGGGTTCGACACGATTTCCGGATCAACGAAGAACACCACCGGAAGATCAGCCTCCTGCCCCGGCGCGATCACGCGATCCGTAAAGCAGAAGCATTCCAGCTTGGCGAAGTATTGGCCGGCAATGTGCGGCGTCACGTTGTAGGTGGCGCGCGCGACGATGGTCTCATCCGACGTGTTGCGCACGCGATAGAACGCAAGCCCGGTTTCGCCGATACGCAGCGTCTCCGACGTCTGCTTCGGCGCGAACTCCACCGGCAAATCCGGCGAGGTGTTGGCATCGAACCGCACCTCGATGCGGCGATCGAGAACTTGTGTCGGCGCGGCCTGTGCTTCCTGCGTGGTGCCGCCATAGCCGGTGACCTTGCAGAACGCCTGATAGATCGGCACCGCGGCGAAGGCCATGCCGGTCATCGCGACCACGACCGCGCCAGCTATCAGCGCGGTGCGGACCATGCGCTTTTTCTCCGGCGCCTCCGTCATATCGGGCGATCCAGAACGCTGGCCTGCAGCTTGGCGATCGTGATGAAGAACACGAGCAGCACAAACGCCGTGAGCGAGAGCGCGATCCACAGATTGCGGCGCTTGCGCGCTTTGATCTCGGCCGGTGTCAACGCGACGGTCCCGTTGGCCTGTTCAGTTTGCGGCGCAAGGCTCATGCCAGCCCCCGCTCAACCAGGATCGCGGCAAACAGCGCGAAGAGATAAAGGATCGAGAAGCCGAAGAGATCGCGCGCGCGCTTATCTTCCGCGGCGATCCCCTCGCCCGCGCGCGACATCAGCACACGGCCGGCGAGAAACACGAAGAACGCGCCGCCGGCAACGGCGATCGCGCCATAGATCAAGCCGCCAAGCCCCGTCAGCACCGGCGACACCGCGAGCGGCGCCAGCACCAGCGAATAGAGGAAAATCTGCAGACGCGTTGATTTCACGCCGTGCGTCACCGGCATCATCGGCACGCGCGCGGCTGCGTAATCGTCCTTCTGCAACAGCGAGAGCGCCCAGAAGTGCGGCGGCGTCCAGAAGAAGATGATCGCGACCATGAGGATCGGATCGACCGACAGCGAGCCTGTCTTCGCGGCCCACGCAATCGCCGGCGGCAGCGCGCCGGCCAAACCGCCGATCACGATGTTCTGCGGCGTCGAACGCTTCAGCCACATCGTATAGACGACCGCATAGAAGAAGATCGTGAACGCGAGCAACCCGGCGGCGGGCAATCCGGCCGCCAGATACATTGTCACGACGCTCAGCACCGAGAGCGTCAGCCCCAGCATCAGCGCCTCTTCGCGCGGCACCTTTCCCGCCGGGATCGGACGCATCCGCGTGCGGCTCATCACGGCGTCGATATCGCTATCGAACCACATGTTGAGCGCGCCCGAAGCGCCGGCCGCGACAGCGATCGCGAGGATCGCCGCGAAACCCAGCACCAGATCGTTGTCGCCGGGCGCCGCGACGTAGCCGACCAGACCGGTAAACACCACCAGCGACATCACGCGCGGCTTCAACAGCGCGAGATAGTCGCTCGCGCTTGCCGGCTGCTCGTGAGAGGCGGTGAAATCTACCAACGCGTCCGCCTCAGTGGTGGCTGTCCGGCTTGATCACCGGCAGTTCGTTGAACTGGTGGAAAGGCGGCGGCGACGAGAGCGTCCACTCAAGCGTGGTCGCGCCTTCACCCCACGGATTGGCTCCCGCCTTGCGGCGCACGAGGAACATCTCCGCCAGCATGAACAGGAACACGACAACGCCGGCGACGGTGATCAAATAACCAATCGACGAGATGTTGTTCCAGTACGTGAACGCTTCCGGATAATCGATGTACCGGCGCGGCATCCCCTGCAGACCCAAGAAGTGCTGCGGGAAGAAGACGACATTCACGCCCACGAACATCAGCCAGAAGTGCAGGCCGCCGAGGAAACCGTTGTAACGGTAGCCGCTCATCTTCGGGATCCAATAATAGAAGCCGGCGAAGATCGCGAACACGGCGCCGAGCGAGAGCACGTAGTGGAAGTGCGCGACGACATAATACGTGTCGTGAAGCGCCGTATCGATGCCCGAGTTCGCCAGCACGACCCCAGTGACGCCGCCCACCGTAAACAGGAAGATGAAGCCGATCGCCCACAGCATCGGCACCTTAAAGTCGATCGAGCCGCCCCACATGGTGGCGATCCACGAGAAAATCTTGATGCCCGTCGGCACCGCGATGACCATCGTGGCGGCGACAAAGTATGCCTCCAGATCAAGGCCCATGCCGACCGTGTACATGTGGTGCGCCCACACGACGAAGCCGATGACGCCGATCGCGACCATGGCGTAGGCCATGCCGAGATAGCCGAACACAGGCTTGCGGGAGAACGTCGAGACGATCTGCGAGACCATGCCGAAGCCCGGCAGGATCAGAATGTAAACTTCCGGGTGACCGAAGAACCAGAACAAGTGCTGGTACATCACCGGATCGCCGCCGCCGGCCGGCTCGAAGAATTGCGTGCCGAAGTTGCGGTCGGTCAGCAGCATGGTGAGCGCGCCAGCGAGAACCGGCAGCGAGAGCACCAGCAGCCACACGGTGACGAGGATCGACCACACGAACAGCGGCATGCGGTGCAACGTCATGCCCGGGGCGCGCATGTTGAAGATGGTGGTGATGAAGTTCACCGCGCCGAGGATTGAGCTCGCGCCCGCGATGTGCAGCGAAAGGATCAACAGATCCATCGACGGCCCGCTATGGTGCGCGGGCGAAGTCGAGAGCGGCGCATAAAGCGTCCAGCCGCCGCCAAAGCCCGGCCAATCGCCGTTGCCCGGAACGATCATCGACAGCACCGCGAGCGTGAACGACGCCGGCAGCAGCCAGAACGAAATGTTGTTCATGCGCGGGAACGCCATGTCCGGCGCGCCGATCATCAGCGGCACGAACCAATTGCCGAAGCCGCCGATCATCGCGGGCATGACCATGAAGAAGATCATGATCAGGCCGTGCATGGTCACGACCACGTTGTACGAGTGGTTCGAGTCCATGCCGAGCATGTTCGCGAGCATTGAGCCTTCGGTGAAGACCTGCACGCCCGGCTCGGCCAATTCCCAGCGGATGAAGCCGGAAAGCGCGCCGCCAATGATGCCGGCGATGATCGCGAAGATAAGGTACATCGTGCCGATGTCCTTATGGTTCGTCGAATAGACCCAGCGCTTCCAATCGTAGAGGCTTGGGCGGTGTTCGGCGTGGTGATCGTCGCCCGCGGCGTGAGCAGCTTCGTGCGTCATAGTCCTATGCTCCTCAGCGCGTCGTGGTCGACGGCGCAGCGGCCGGTTGTTCGGTTGCGGCAGGCGGGGTTGTCGCGGCGCCCTCGCCCGCGGCCGGCGGCGTCGCGGCCGGCGCAGGCTCGGCCGACGCGAACGCGCCGCCATGTTCAGCGATCCATGCATCGAACTCGGCGCGGCTCACCGCGCGGATTTCGATCGGCATGTAGGCGTGGTTCACGCCGCACAATTCGGAACACTGACCGTAATAAACGCCGGGCGTGTCGACATTGAACCAGGTCTCGTTCACACGGCCCTGGATCGCGTCTTCCTTCACGCCAAACGCCGGGATGGCGAACGCATGGATGACGTCATTCGACGTCACCAGCACGCGCACCGTGGTGTCGACCGGCACCAGCAGCGGTTCGGTCGTCGCCAGGAGATACGGGCGGTTCTGCGCCCGCGCATCTTCTTCCGGCAACAGGTTCGCCGCGATCGTCACGCCCGCGTCCGGATATTCGAGATTCCAGAACCACGAATTGCCCGTGACCTTCAGCGTCAGTTCAGCTTGTTCAGGGATACGTTCTTCCCGGTAGATCAGCGGGAACGATTTCCACGCGATCACAACCAGAATGAGAACCGGCACTACCGTCCAGATGACCTCCACCAACATGTTGTGGGTGAATTTCTTCGGCGTCGGGTTCGCGTGACGATTGTAGCGGATCATGACCCACATCAACAGCGCGGCCACGAAGATGGTAATCGCAACAATGATCCACAGGAGGAAATCGTGAAACGCAGTGATCTCACGCATGATATCAGTCGCTGCCGGCTGCAGTTGCATCGCGCGGTCAGTCGGCTGCCCAGGCAGCAACGTCGCGTGCGCAGCACCCGCAAATGACATTGCAACAGCGGCAATGCCTGCGATCCAAGCCCCTCGCTTCACGCAGTAATCCTCCCTTGAGATTCAGCGCCGGTATGGCGCGCGCCGAAGCTCGCGCCTATACTGGGCGGGCGCGGCATACGACCGCGCCTTGCGGGTTTGTAAGTCTCCAACCGGGTGGGGTGCTAGCATGAGCCGCGCTTTGCTTCCAAGGCGCTTCTCGTTGGCGATTCCGGCGTTCGCGATCTCGGTCGCGCTCGTCTCGTTCTTCGACGTCGCGGCAGCGCAACAACGTTCCGACCCGACTGCCGTCACGGTGGTGGGGCGCGATCCCAATGCACGGCGCTGCAACGAGCAGGTCGTGCGCGGCGACGTCAGCGACGAAACCATCTCGCGCTGCTCCGATGCGCTGGAATACCGGCACCTGACCCAAGCCGCTGAAATCCAACTGCGGATAAATCGCGGCGTCACCTATATGCGCCGCCAGCAGAACGAGGAGGCGCTCAGCGATTTCGACGCCGTGATCTCGCTCCAGCCGCGTCACCCCGAGGCGCAAGTGAATCGCGGCGCGGCCCTTCTCCAGCTCCACCGCTACGGCCCCGCCATCGCCGCTTTCACCGAGGCGCTCGGCCTCGGCGTCCAGGAGCCCTACAAGGCCTACTTCAACCGCGGCGCGGCGCGCGAAGCTTTGGGCGACATCCGTGGCGCCTATGAAGACTATAATACCGCCCTAGACATCTACCCCGACTGGGGGCCGGCCAACGCAGAGTTGCAACGTTTCGCCCGCCAACGCCGCCAGACGCTGCAAGCGTCACAAGGCGGCTCTACAAATCAATAAAAACAGCAACTTACAGTTTCCGACCGTTCCGGCTACAGCGCGGCGCGAGTCCGGGCCTATATTGAGCCCACACTATATTACCCCGGAGACGACACTTATGGCCGATGGGCTCGCCGCCACCCCAGAACACGCTGCTGAGATGGACTGGGAGGCGGCCGCGCGGATTCTCGCTGACGCGACCAAGGGCGCTGACGACGGCGAAATCTTCGCCGAGGACACTCGCGCCGAAAGCTTCCACTGGGACGACGGCCGACTGAAGTCCGCCTCCTTCGACGCAACCCAAGGCTTCGGCCTCCGCGTCGTCGCCGGAGAGCGCGCCGGCTACGGGCACGCCAGCGTTCTGGAAACAGAAGCCGTCTCGCGGGCGGCCGAAGCCGCCGCCGCCGTCAAACTCGGCCATACCGGCACGCTCGATGTCAGCCCCGCCAAAGTGAACCGCCAGCTCTATGCCGACTTCGACCCGATCGAAGCCCCCGCCTTCACCGACAAAACCAATCTCCTCGCCGAGATCGACGCCTACTGCCGCGCCAAGGACCCACGCGTGGTGCAGGTCGCAGCGACCCTTTCCGGCGCGCGCCGGGGCCTCACCATTTTGCGTCCCGATGGCCTCAAGCTGACCGATCACCGTCCCCTTGTCCGCATAAACGTCTCGATCACCGTCGAGCGCGACGGCCGCCGCGAAAGCGGCTCGGCGGGCGCCGGCGGGCGCGAGCCCTATGAAGTGTTCATCGCGCCCGGCCGCTGGAAAGCGCTCGCCGACGAAGCGCTGCGAATCGCGCTCGTCAATCTCGACGCCGAACCGGCGCCCGCCGGCGAGATGGACGTCGTGCTTGGCCCGGGCTGGCCTGGCGTGTTGCTGCACGAAGCCGTTGGTCACGGCCTCGAAGGCGACTTCAACCGTAAAGGCACCAGCGCTTTTTCCGGCATGCTCGGCCAACGCGTCGCCGCGCCCGGCGTAACAGTTGTGGATGACGGCACGCTCGAAAATCGTCGCGGCTCGCTAACGATCGACGACGAAGGCACGCCGACTCAGCGCACTGTTCTGATCGAAGACGGCATCCTCAAAGGCTATCTGCAGGATCGCCTGAACGCGCGACTCACCGGCGTTGCGCCGACCGGTTCGGGCCGCCGCGAAAGCTACGCCCACCGCCCGATGCCGCGCATGACCAACACCTTCATGACCGCCGGCGACAAAGCCCCCGAAGAGATCCTGCGCTCGCTCAAGCGCGGCGTTTACGCGGTTAATTTCGGAGGCGGACAAGTCGATATCACCTCCGGCAAGTTCGTCTTCCAATGCACCGAGGCGTACTTCGTCGAGGACGGAAAGATCAAATATCCGATCAAGGGCGCAACGCTCATCGGCGATGGTCCGAGCGCGCTCACGCGCGTCACGATGATCGGCAACGATCTTCAATTGGACGAAGGCGTCGGCACCTGCGGCAAAGCCGGACAAAGCGTTCCGGTCGGCGTCGGACAACCAACCTTGTACATCACCGGCCTCACCGTCGGCGGGATGTAGATCGTCGCTGGTCATTTACAATTTAGAGAATCGACGCAGAGCTATGAGCATCCCACTGTTTGGGGAGGTTGATACTATGGCTGCGAAAAAGAAAACGGCTAAGGTTGCCAAGTCTGGCGCGAAGACCAAAGCCAAGGCGAAGAAGAAGAAGTAACTTTCTTCAACTTCAGGAATACGGAACGCCGCTGGGGTGACCCTCAGCGGCGTTTTCGTTTGCAGCCGTCGCGCGCCGCCGCCGCTTCGTCGCAACGTACTGCAATTGCCTCAAAAAAAGCCGGCCTAGTCGCATCCAAGAAACACGCTGCAATCATCCTGAAACATGCAGCAGCGTACTTGCGCGACGCCGCACGCCGCGGGAGACGGCGACGGGAGGGGAGTAGAAATGCTTGGCCGTATGATGGTCTCGGCGCTGGCTTTGACCGGCGTCGCGTATGCGCAAGAAGCGCCGACACCGGCGCCTGCCGCAACCGAATCCGTGACGCCATCGTCATCCAGCGCCGATCGCGTGAGCTACGAGGCCGCGCAATTTGCTCAATACAACCCGCAGACCGCGCTCGACATGGTGCGCCAGGTTCCAGGTTTCTCGCTCGATGGCGGCGCTGACCGGCGCGGCTTCTCGGGCGCTGTCGGCAATCTGCTGATCGACGGCGTTCGCCCCAGCACCAAGAGCCAGGGCGTCGAAGGCATTCTCTCGCGCATCCCCGCCAATCAGGTTGTTCGGCTCGAAATTTTGCGCGGCGCCGCTGTCGCTGGCGACGCCTCCGGCCAATCCACGCTGATGAACGTCGTGCGCACGGAAAGCGCCGGCAGCGGCGTGTACGAAGCCGGCTTCGAGCTGACATCGCGCGATGTCGCGGCGCCCCGCGGCGAACTTTCCTACAGCGGCCGCAACGGCAACGTCGAATACAGCCTCGCCGGCTCCGTTTTCAGCCAGTATCGCGACCTTCCGGGCTGGCGCCTGCTCTATAACGAGCCGGGCGACGTTTACACCGGCCGCGCCGAAACGCCGTCACCGCGCGATTTCCGCGAAGGCAGCGTCACCGGCAGCATCGCGTTTCCCCTGCTCGGCGGGCGCTTCAGCACCAACGCGCAAATCAACGCGTTCCGCTTCCACGCTGACAACGACTATTTCTTCTACGACGCGCTCGACAATCCCGACTCCGCCTTGCTGCAGGATTTCGAAGAACGAAGCCGCGGCTACGAAGTGGGCGTCAACTACGATCGCGATATCGGCCCATGGTCGCTTGGCCTGATCGGCCTCATCAATCGCGGCCGCTACGAAAGCGACGAGAACGACATCTTCCTGGACGGCGTTGGCGCGCTCGACGGCACGCTCACGCAGGACATCGTGCAGGACACCGGCGAATCCATCGCCCGCATCACGTTGTCGCGTCCGATCGGCGAACGAAACCGCATCGAGTTCGGGGCCGAAGGCGCGTTCAACTCGCTCGATCAGCAGCTTTCGCTGGGCGGCACGTTCGCGCCGCCGCTCTTCGACAACGCCAACGTGCTCGTCGAAGAAGAACGCGCTGAGATCTTCGCTTCGCACACCTGGCGTCCCACCGACGTCTGGTCGCTCGAAACCCGCCTCAACTGGGAAACCTCAACGCTGACCTTCACCGGCGACAGCAACCAAACGGTGGACCTCACCTTCTGGAAGCCCTCGTTCCAGGTCACGCGCACCTTCGCCGGCAACAACCAGCTCCGCTTCCGCGTCTATCGGGACGTCAGCCAGCTCGACTTCGGCGACTTCGTCTCCGCGGCCGCAACCGCTGACGCAATCGTCTCGGGCGGCAACCCGGACCTGGTGCCGCAATCCGATTGGCGCGCGGAACTGGGCGCGGACCTGCGCTTCCCGGGCGGCGCCGCTCTCAGCCTCACGCTCACCCAGCACCAGATCAGCGACGTCTCCGATGTCGTCTTCATCCCGGCCGCCGGCTTCGATGCGCCTGGCAATCTCGGCGACGGCGAAGCCACCAGCCTCGATGTGAATTTCTCCACGCCGGTCCCGCACATCGAGGGCGGGCGTCTGACAATCCAGGGCTATCTCTGGGACACCGAAGTCACCGATCCGCTGACCAACCAGCCGCGCATCTTCTCCTTCCAGCCTGAATCCCAGGTCGAGGTGAACTTCCGGCAGGATCTGCCGGACCTGCGCTTCGCGTGGAGCCTCAGCGTCTTCAAGCAAGGCGAAACCCAGGCCTATCGGTTCAACGAAATCGACACGAGCGAAGAAGGCCCGTGGGTGGATTTGAGTTTCGAGACGACGGCGCTGCCGCACAACATGAAACTCACGGCCATCGCCGCGAACCTCTTCGACGGCACGGTCTATCGCGACCGTCGCTTCTTCAACGAAGACCCGCCAGGCCCGGTCACCAATCTCGGCCGCAATGGCATCAACACCGCGCGCGACTATCGCCAGCGCGAATTCGCCCGCGCGCCCTGGTTCATCCTCCAGCTGAGCGGCACGTTCTAGTTTGGGGGCACGCCTTCCTGGGCCCGCGCGTCTTCAGACGCGCCCTTTGCTTCGCGCTATGCCAATGCGGGTCTGAAGACCTGCGGTCCAAGACGCCCACCAGCGTCAGCCTGAGCCTGTCGAAGGCGAGAAGGTAAGCGCCCCTCCAGTTTCGCAGGGCGGTCGTGCGCCAGCGCTCCAAATCCAGAGCAAATGTCGCACGCGGTTTCCTTGACCCTCGCGCGACCCCTGCTAGTTTCCGCGCGCGCGAACAGGGGGCCTCAAGACGAGTCGCCCCCCTCCTCGCTACTTTGGGGGCGCGTGGACCGGTCGATGCCTGACAGAAAACCGCCCGAGGATGACCTTTCCAGCCTGCGCCGGCGTGTTGACGCCGCCCGCGGGACGGACGCCTCGAAGTCCCAGCCGGCCCCGAGCGCAGCATCGCTGTCGCTTCGGATCGGAGGGGAATTTGGCGCGGCGATTATCGTTGGGGCATTGCTGGGCTACGGGGTCGATTATTTTCTCCACACCGGCGGTTGGGGATTAGGCATCGGCTTCGGACTGGGGTTCGTGACGGGCGTGTTCAACGTGGTCCGCGCAGTGCGCGCCTACAACGACGCCAACCCGCCGAACCCAAACGCGCCGTCCATCCCGGACGACGACGACTGAGGATTTGAGTTTTGTCGAACGACCCGATCCACCAGTTCCACATCAACCCGATCAGCGAACCGATCCACTTCGGCGCGGTCGACGCGACATTCACCAACGCGTCGCTGTTCATGGTCGCCGGCGTCGCCGCCGCGGCCGGGTTCATGTGGTGGGCGATGAAGCCGGCCGCCGTCGTGCCGGGCCGCGCGCAGGTCATCGCCGAAGGCGCCTACGGCTTTATCCACTCGATGGTGAAGGATTCAGCGGGCGAAGAAGGCGTGAAACGCTTCTTCCCGTTCGTGTTCACGCTCTTCCTCTTTATCTTCGCCGCAAACATGCTCGGCATGTTCCCCTACTTCTTCACCCCGACCAGCCAGATCGTCATCACCGCGACGATGGCGCTGATGGTGTTTTTCACCGTCATCACCGTCGGCATCGCCAAGAACGGCTTCAAATTTCTGAAGCTGTTCGTGCCGTCGGGCGTGCCTTGGTACATTTTGTGGTTCGTGGTGATCATCGAGATCATCTCGTTCTTCTCGCGCCCGCTCAGCCACGCCGTTCGTTTGTGGGCCAACGTGCTCGCCGGCCACTTGGTGCTGAAAGTGTTCGCGGGCTTCGTGCCGATGATGGCCGCCGCCGGCGGCGTCTTCATTCTCGGCTCGATTTTGCCGCTCGGCATGACGGTTGCGCTTTATGCGCTCGAATTCCTGGTCGCGTTCCTGCAGGCGTACGTGTTTGCGCTGCTCACCTGCATCTATCTGAACGACGCCCTTCACCCTGGCGGCCACTAAGCGGCCATCGCAAAACTGAAAACCTGGAGAGAGACTAATGGACGTTGAAGCAGCGAAAATGATCGGGGCCGGTATCGCTTGTATCGGCATGGGCGGCGCCGGCGTCGGCGTCGGCATCATCTTCGGTAACTTCCTGCAAGGCGCGCTGCGCAACCCGTCGGAAGCCCCGAAGCAATTCGGCAACCTCATCTTCGGCTTCGCCGTGACCGAAGCGCTCGGCATCTTCTCGCTGCTGATCGCGCTCCTGCTGATGTTCACCTAAGCCAAAGGCCAAACCTATGGCGGCGACGCCTCACGCAACTACTGTCGACCCGCACGCGGCCACCGACGCAGCGCATGGCGCTGCGGACGCGGCCGCGCACGGGGCCGAAGGCGGCGCGTTTCCGCCGTTCGACGCAACGACGTTCGCGAGCCAGCTCTTCTGGTTCGCGCTGACGTTCGGCGCGCTCTATTTCGTGCTCTCGCGCTTCGTGCTGCCGCAGATCACCGCGGTGCTCGCCAAGCGCGCCGGAACGATTAAGAGCGATCTCGACGAAGCCGCGCAGAAAAGCGCCGCCGCCGACCAAGCCCGCGTCGATATGGAAAAGGCCGTGGCCAAGGCCCGCGCCGATGCGCGCGCCATGATCGACGCCGCCCGCGCCGACGTCACCGCCAAGCTGACGGCCGAGCAAGGCGCTTCCGAGGAACGTCTCGCCAAGAAAATCGCCGAGGCGGAAGCCAAGGTCGACGCCGAGCGCCGGAAGGCGCTGGCCGAAGTGCCGGCGATAGCCGAAGCGCTCGCGCGCGATATTGCCGACAAGATCGCGCCCGCGAACACAAACACGCAACGCCAACGCGTAGCCGGAGAAGCCTGATGCCACATTGGGTTGATGCTACGTTCGTTGCGTTCGTCGCGTTCGCGATCTTCTTCGCCGTGATGTTCTACCTGAAAGTCCCGGCGATGATCCTCAGCGCGCTCGACGCGCGCTCGAACGAAATCGCCAAGGAACTGCACGAAGCGCGTCGTCTGCGCGAGGAAGCCGAAAAGCTCCACGCCGAATACACCGCCAAGCGCGCCGCCGCTGACGCGGAAGCTCAGGAAATCGTCGCAACCGCGAAGGAGCAAGCCGCTCTGGTGACCGAAGAAACCCGCGCTTCGATGCAAGCGGCCATGGCGCGACGTGAGCGTCAGGCCGACGACCGCATCGCCGCCGCCGGCACGAAGGCCGCCGACGAAGTCCGCGCCGCCGCCGCCGAAGCAGCGATCGCCGCCGCCGAAAAGATGATCCGAGACCGCATGAGCGACAGCGCTCAAGCGGGCCTGGTTCAGGACGGCGCGGCGGATCTGAAACGCAAGTTCGGCTAGGCGCCGCACGACATCGCGAGACAAAATCGACGGGCCGGAGCTAAGCTTCAGCCCGTTGTTCTATGGAGACGCCGCCATGGCTGTCCTGTCGCGCCTTCTTGTCGCCCTCGTCGCGTTACTGCACTTCGGTTTTCTGCTGCTGGAGATGTTTCTCTGGACCGGCACGATCGGTCAGCGCGTCTTCGGCATGACCCCGGAATTCGCCGATCAAACCGCCGTGCTCGCCGCGAACCAGGGGCTCTATAACGGCTTCCTCGCTGTCGGCCTGTTGTGGGGCGCAATGCGCGTCTCCCGCGATTTCATGATCTTCTTTTTGCTCTGCGTCATCGTCGCCGGAATCTATGGCGGCCTCACCGCCAAGATGAGCATCCTCTACCTGCAGGCGCTACCCGGACTCATCGCACTCCTCGCCGTGCTCGCGGCGCACCGCAAAGCGCCGGCCGCGTAAGAATGCGAACGTCTCGCACGTTTGACGCGCCGCCGCCAATCCTATGTAGCCTGCGTTCTCGGGGAGTAGCCGTCCGCAGCGCTCAGCGGAGCCCGCGTCAACACACTTGCTGTTCGCAGCATGGCGCAGGCGGCGGATCACGCGATCCACTTGGCGAGACCGGCGATGCAGCATCCAGGCGAGGGCCGCCCGGACGCACGCGTCGTCGTGTCAATTGAGGCCCCGGAAGTTCACCATGGAAGCGTTCCTCACCTCCACCGGCCTCGTCGCCATCGCGGAGATCGGCGACAAGACTCAACTCCTGGCGATCGTGCTCGCCGCGCGCTTCCGCGCGCCGGTCCCGATCATCCTCGGCATCCTCTGCGCCACGCTTCTCAACCACGCCGCCGCCGCCACGCTCGGCTATTTCATCGCGCAATGGCTGACGGGCCAAACGTTCCAACTCATTGTCGGCGCGGCTTTCATTCTGATGGCGGGCTGGGCCCTCATCCCCGACAAGGAAGACGAACGCGCCGGCAACGCCCATGCCGGCGGCGTCTTTTTCACCACATTGATCGCGTTCTTCTTCGTCGAGATCGGCGACAAAACCCAGATCGCAACCTCGCTCCTGGCCGCGCAATTCCGGAACATCGCCCTCGTCACCGCCGGCACAACCTTCGGCATGATGCTCGCCAACGTGCCCGCCGTGCTCTTCGGCGAAGCCGTGACACGCGTCGTGCCGCTGAACTACGTCCGCATCGCCGCCGCCTTCGTCATGGCGGCGACCGGCGCCTGGGTCATCGGCGCCGCGCTGGCCGCCTAAATGATGATGATGCTGCCGTCATCGTATGTGATGACCGTCTGCGTCAGCACACCGGCATCGTCATAACGATACAGAACATTCGCCCAGTCGTTGGCGTCGTCTTCGTCATAGTCCGTGGAATCACGCCGGCCATCGTCATAGATGAGCAGCGTATCGACCGTTCGTCCCAGCCCATCGCGGCGCGTCACGAAGCTTGACCAAAACTGCACGTTCTCCGGATCGAAATTGGTCGTGTCGCGCGTGCCGTCATCATGAATGAGCAAGCTCTCGGTTTGCCGGCCTAGCGCATCGCGGCGGGTGACGAAGCTTGTCCAGAACTGCGAATTGTCGCCATCGAAGTTCGTCGTGTCACGCGTGCCGTCATCGTGAATGAGCAAGCTCTCCGTGGTGTTTCCCAACCCGTCGCGACGGGTCACGAAACTGGTCCAGAATTGCGAATTGTCGGCGTCGTAATTGGTCGTGTCGCGCGTGCCGTCGTCGTGGATCAGCAGGCTCTCCGTGGTGTTTCCTAGCCCATCGCGGCGCGTCACGAAGCTGGTCCAGAATTGGGCGTTCTCGGGATCGAAATTGGTCGTATCGCGGGTGCCGTCATCATGGATCAGCAAGCTCTCGGTCGTGCGCCCAAGCGTATCGCGGCGCGTCACAAAGCTCGACCAGAACGCGCCGTTCGCCGGATCGAAATTGGTCGTGTCGGTCGCGCCCGTGTCATAGGTCAGCACGGTTTCGACATTGCGACCCAGCGCATCCTGCTGCGTCAGGAAGCTCGACCAGTTGACGCTATTGGCCTCATCGAAATCGGTGATAACCCGCGTGCCGTTATCATAAACCGTCGTCGAAGAATCCGCGCGCCATGAGGAATCATAGGACGTTGTCTGCGTCGACCACAGATTGGAGCCATCGTCGTTGATGCGCCCCTCCGCCAGTTCAAAGCCGTGCGACACAAGATTGAACGACGTCGGCGCACTGCCGCCCATGAAGATCAGCGTATCCGTGCCGCTGCCGCCAAGCACATTGGCAAGGTCGTCGGTCGCATCGAAATAGATCGTGTCGTCGCCCTCGCCGCCATCGAGCCGGTCAATGCCTCCTGCGGCGTTGAGGATGTCATTGCCGGCGCCGCCGACGAGCCGGTTCGCGGCGTCATTGCCGGTCAGCGTGTCATTGTATGACGAGCCGGTGAGCCGCTCGATGCTGATCAGAGCATCGAAACCACTGCCGCCGGTATTTTGCGAATCTGTTAGCGCAAGCGAGACAACGACCGAGCCGGCCGCGCCGGCATAACTGGCGGTATCCTCGCCGCTGCCATTGCCGTTCATGAAATTGTCGCCGTCGAGCGTGTCATTGCCCGCGCCGCCATTCAGAACGTCGTCGCCGTGCCCTCCGTGCAGCTCGTCGTTACCGCCGCTGCCTGAGAGTTGATCGTCCGCGGTCCCGCCCGTGAGCCTATCTTGGCCGCTGCCGGTCGTGACGATAAACCGCTCCACGCTATCGATGGTGTAACCGGCAAAAAACGTGAAGGTGTTTCCAGGCAAATTCCAGTCATCGATCGAAGTCGAGAGATCGGCGATCAACGTGTCGGTGCCGCCGCCCGCATAGAACGCGCTGCCGAACAGCCCCGGCGCGGTAATAGTCAGCGTGTCGTTCGCGGAGCTTGCGGTGAAGCGCACCACCTCGGCATTGCGCACCGTTGTGCCGTTGGACATCGTCGCCCCGGCATTCGTCGTCAGTCCTTCCATCGACAAGTTGAGCGCCGTGGAGCCGCCAATATTCAACTCGATCCTGTCGACGCCATCGCCGCCGTCGATCGTATCAATACCCGCGCTGCCGATGATGTCGTCGCCATCTCCGCCCGAGATGGTGTCATTGCCCTCCTGCTGACCGAACGTATCAAGTTCGTCATTGCCGGCGCCGCCGATCAGCGTGTCATTGCCCAAACCGCCGATGAGAATGTCATTGCCCCCGCCGCCATCGAGGTGATCGTTGCCCGCCCAACCGATCAACGATTCGCGATTGACGCCGCCCGTCATCGTATCCGCGCCGCCGAACAAGTATTGTTCAAGCGCGGCTGCATTGTCGGTGATCACCCATTGGTTGAGCGTAACGACGGAAAGCGCCAATCCCGTCACCACCATGCTGACCGGCTGACCGGCCGAAAAATAATTCGTCGTGTACGTGAACGCGTTCACCGTGCCGGTCTGCGGCCCATCCGCGGTGTAGTTCGCGAACGATCCCGCCGCGACGATCGAGTCGGGCCCGCCGAACGTCAGCGCGTTGGTGAACACCGCTTGCGTCGCATTGCCGGAGGCGACGGTGTTGACGTCCGAGAGGAGCGACAACAGGAATCCGCCGGTCCACATTTGCATGTTGAATCCAGACGAGGCGTTTCCGCCCGAGAACGTAAAAGTCGGCATGCCATCCCCACAGCAGATCGTCTAACCGACGCCGCCCCCTCCTGGACGTCGCGTTTGACGCCCAACCTAGCGCATTGATTGGAAGGCGAAAGAGCAGGCCGTCGCACGGGCGCGCCCGACTTGGTGATTTTGTGCACAAAGAGCGCCACAACCACGAATTTTCACGACGTCAAACGCTGGCCAGCGCCGCCAATTCCTTGACCACCTTCGCGGCGAGCACGGCGGTGACGCCATTGATGTCGCGGTCCGGATTGTACTCAACCACATCCCCGCCAAGCAGCGGCGCGTCGAGCGAAAGCAACAGATCGATGACATAGCGCGCCGTGAGTCCGCCCGGCTCGTGATGCGAAACACCCGGCGCGTAAGCGGGATCGAACCCGTCCATATCGACGCTGATATAGAGTCCGTTTTCAAAGCGCGGGCGCCACGCGGCGAGATCACGCATTTGAATCTGGGTCACGCCAAAGCGCTTTGCTTGCTCACGCTGGTGCGCATTCAAGGTGCGAATGCCGACTTGCGTCAAACTGGACGCAAGCCCCGCCTCCATGATCCGCGCAAACGGCGAGGCATGACTGCGCCGATCACCGTCCAACTCGTCATAGAGATCAGGATGGGCGTCGAAATGCAAAATATCGACCGGCCCGTGACGCGCCTCGATCGCCTGCAGGATCGGAAACGTCACCGCGTGGTCGCCGCCCAATGCAATTGGCACAGCCCCGGCGCGAAGCGACGACGCAATCGCCTCACGGATCATCGCATCGTCCTCGGCCGCCTCGCGCAGAGGCAGATCGCCAAGATCGGCGATCTCGATGCCAGCCCCGATCTCCAACCCGCGCTCGCTGGCGGCATTGCCGTGCGGACTAAACAGCGCCGCCCGGATCAGAGACGGCGCCTTAGCCGGGCCACGCAGATAGGATGAATGCACATCGGTCGGCAGGCCGATCAGATCGACGCGTCTTCCCATCGCGCCCGCCCTCCAGTCGCATCAGCACTCAGATGATAATGATACGCCCGTCATCGTAAGTTGTAATGGTCTGCGTGAGGATGCCGCCGCTATCATAGCGGTACACCACATTCGCCCAGTCGTGAGCGTTGGCCTCGTCATAATCGGTCGAATCCCGTCTGCCGTCGTCATAGATGAGCAACGTGTCAGCGGTTCGGCCCAGCGCGTCGCGGCGCGTCACGAAACTCGACCAGAAGACGCTATTCTCCGCATCGAAATTAGTCGTATCGCGCGTCCCATCGTCGTGAATAAGCAGACTTTCGGTTTGCCGGCCCAGCGCATCGCGGCGGGTGACGAAACTCGTCCAGAATTGCGAATTGTCCGCGTCATAGTTCGTGGTGTCACGCGTGCCGTCATCGTGAATGAGCAGGCTCTCGGTTGTCAGTCCCATCGCGTCCCGACGCGTGACGAAACTCGTCCAGAATTGCGAGTTGTCGGCGTCATAGTTCGTGGTGTCGCGCACCCCGTCGTCATGGATCAGCAGGCTCTCGGTTGTGCGGGCCAGTGAATCGCGCCGGGTGACAAAGCTTGTCCAGAACTGCGTGTTGTCGCCGTCGAAATTGGTGGTGTCGCGCGTGCCGTCATCGTGGATGAGCAACGTCTCGGTCGTCCGGCCCAACGCATCCTGGCGCGTGACAAAACTCGACCAGAAAACAGAGCTATCCGCATCGAAGTTCGTCGTGTCGCGAACGCCATCGTCATAGGTGAGCACGGTTTCAACGGTGCGCTCGAGCGCGTCCTGGCGCGTTGTGAAACTCGACCAATTGACGCTGTTCGCCTCATCAAAATCGGTGATCTCGCGCGTATTGTCGTCATTGACGACCGTGACCATGTCGGTGCGCCACTGCACATCGTAGCGCACGGTGCGCGTCGACCAGTAATCAGCGCCGGTATCTTGAAAGCGCCCCTCCGCGCCCTCAAACCCATGCGCGACCAGATCGAACGATGTCGGCGCCGCGCCGCTGGTGAGCACCAGCGTGTCGACGCCATCGCCGCCTTGAACATTGGCCGGATTGTCCGCGGCGTCATAAACAATCACATCGTCCCCGACGCCGCCGAGCAATGAATCCACACCAGCCCCGCCATCGAGGAAGTCGGCGCCTTCCTCACCGAGGAGCGTGTCGTCTCCACCGGCGCCTGACAGCAAATTGTCTTCCAGATTGCCGGTGATCGTGTTGTTGCGACCATTGCCAGCGCCTTCCACTGGACCAAATCCAACGAACGGAAGGCGCATCAAGATAAGATTCTCGACGTGAGGAAGCGACGCCAAGCTATAGGAAATTTCCGATGAGATGGTGTCGGCGCCTTCGCCATCGTTCTCAATGATGACGTCGTCAGGGGAATCGACGGTGTAGAAGTCATTGCCAACGCCGCCCGTCATGGTGTCGTCGCCGCCGTCGCCATCCAGGATGTCCGCGCCCTCGCCGCCGACAATCGTATCATTGCCGTTGTTGCCGCTCAGATCGTCGTCGCCGTTGCCGCCGAACAACTGATCGTCGCCGTCATTGCCGCTGAGATCGTCGTTGCCGCCGTTGCCCTGCAAGATGTCGATGCCGCCAAGGCCGGAAGCGACCTCACCGGTTCCATCGCCAACAAAAGTATCATTGCCGGCCGTTGCGCCAGGTCCCGGATTCCAAACGCCCATTTCGTCCCCCTCGCGCCGAGGCTAACAGACGTCCGGCCGGCGTCCCAGTAGAGAACGAGACGCGATATCACCCTCAGCCCCGTGCGATTTCGCACACAAGACCTATGTGGTTTTGATTTCCGAGGGCGGCCTACTCGGCCGCGACCTTCGCGCCGGCATCGTTCTGCCCACGCCGCCAGCGCAGCTTCGGCTGACGCGCCGCGCGCGTGTCATCCAGGCGGCGCATCGGCGTCAGCTTCGGCGCCTGCTTGAAGAACTCCACTTCGCCCGCCTTCACGCGTTCGGCCAGCGCGATCATGACATCGGCGAAGCGGTCGAGTTCGCGCTTGGGCTCGGTCTCGGTCGGCTCGATCAGCATCGCGCCGTGAACGACCAGCGGGAAGTACGTCGTGAACGGGTGATAGCCTTCGTCGAGCAGCGCCTTCGCCATATCAATGGTTTCGACGCCCTTCGGCTTGATCGATGAATCATCGAGCAGCACTTCGTGCATGCACGGGCGTTCGCCGAACGGCGCGCTGAAATGCGGCTTCAAACGCGCAAGCAAATAGTTGGCGTTCAGCACCGCGTCTTCCGCGACTTGCCGCAAGCCATCGCTGCCATGGCTCATCATGTAGGTGAGCGCACGCGTGAACATGCCCATCTGACCATGGAAAGCGCACATGCGGCCAAACGCTTGCGTACCAGCCATATGCTCACGCAGTTCGCGCACGCCGGCCTTGAGCACAATGTGCGGCACCGGCGCGAATGGCGCGAGCGCGGCGGAGAGCACAGTCGGGCCGGCACCCGGGCCGCCGCCGCCGTGCGGGGTGGAGAACGTCTTGTGCAGATTGATGTGCATCGCATCAACGCCAAGATCGCCCGGGCGCACCTTGCCGACGATGGCGTTGTAGTTGGCGCCGTCGCAATAGAAGTACGCGCCAGCCGCGTGGATCGCGTCGGCGATGTTCTTGATCTCCGGCTCGAACAGACCGCACGTGTTCGGGTTGGTGATCATGATCGCGGCAACGTCCGGCCCGAGCTTCGCCTTCACGTCATCGAGGTGAACGCGGCCGTCATCGCGCGCCGGAATTTCATCAACGGTGAAACCAGCAGCCGCAGCCGTCGCCGGATTCGTGCCGTGCGCCGAACTCGGCACCAGCACGCGCTTGCGATGGCTTTCGCCGCGCGCTTCGAGCGCTGCTTTGATCGCCAGCATGCCCGCCATTTCGCCGTGCGCGCCGGCTTTCGGCGAGAGCGCGACAGCGGGCATGCCGGTCAGCGTGCAGAGCCAATGCGCGAGCTCGTCCATCAGTTCGAGCGCGCCTTGGATCGTCGACGTCGGCTGCAACGGATGCAGATCCGCAAAGCCTTCGAAGCGCGCCGCGCGCTCGTTCAAACGCGGATTGTGCTTCATCGTGCACGAACCAAGCGGGAAGAGACCGAGATCGATCGCGTAATTGCGCTGCGACAGACGCACGAAGTGGCGCATCGTTTCCGGCTCGGAGAGCCCCGGAAGATCGAGCGACGCTTTGCGGCCCAAGCCGCCGAGCTTGTTAGGCGTGCCTTTCGGCGCGGGCAGATCGACGCCAGCGCCAGTGGCGTGGCCGGTTTCAAAGATCAGCGGCTCGGCTTGCAGTAAGCCGCGATTGCCGGAGGTGGTTTCGGTGATCATTGCTTACGGACCTTGAAGGTAAGCGCCCGCTCCTCCTCGATGGAGGAGCTGTCATCGCTTCGCGATGACTGAGGAGGTGAGGCCAATAGTGTTGTGGAGTGAGCCTCATGAGACTCGATCGTCACCGCTGGAGGACGCACCTCCTCCGGCCGCTTCGCGGCCACCTCCTCCATCGAGGAGGAGGTTGGACGGAGCGCAAGGCTGATCATGCGAGCACCTCTTTCAGCGCCTTGGCATACGCGGCGATGTCTTCGTCGGTGTTCATTTCGGTCGCGCAGGTGATGAGCACGTTGTCCATGCCCGCTTTCGGATTGAGGCGGCTCATGGCGACGCCGCCGATGACGCCCTTCTCCGCAAGCTTATCGACCACCTCTTGCGCCGGCTTTTTCAGCAACACCGCGATTTCATTGAAGTAGCGCTTGGTCAGCACGTCCACGCCCGAGACCTTGTCGAGCGCATCCGCGAGCGCGATCGCCTTTTCATGATTGAGCGTCGCGAGATGGCGCAGCCCTTGTTCACCCAACAGCGTCATGTGGATCGTCCACGCCAGCTGGCAAAGACCGGAGTTGGTGCAGATATTCGACGTCGCCTTCTCGCGGCGGATGTGCTGCTCGCGCGTCGACAGCGTCAGCACAAAACCGCGCTTGCCATCGGCATCCAGCGTTTCACCCGCGACGCGCCCCGGCATCTGGCGAATGTACTTTTCCTTGACCGCAAAGAGCCCGACATAGGGTCCGCCAAAGTTCAGCGCGTTGCCGATTGATTGGCCCTCACCGCAGACGATATCGGCGCCCATCGCGCCGGCCGGCTCAATCAGACCGAACGACACGCACTCGGTAAACGTCGCCACCATCAGCGCGCCGGCGCCGTGCGCCGCTTCGCCGATCTTGGTGAGATCGGTCACCGTGCCGAACACGTTCGGCGACTGCACGATCACGGCCGCCACATCGGCGCCCAGCTCTTTCGTCACCGCCGCTTCGTCATCAACGGCCGCAGGCAGCGCCACGATCTCAAGGCCAAGCGCCTCGCAAGCCGTGCGCGCCGTATCGACATAATGCGGATGCACGCCGCCGGAGAAGACGATCTTCTTCCGCTTGGTGACGCGCGCGGCCATCATCGCCGCTTCGGCGCAGCCCGTTGAGCCGTCGTACATCGAGGCGTTCGCCACTTCCATGTCGAGCAATTGCGCGACTTGGCTCTGGAATTCGTAGAGCGCCTGCAGCGTGCCCTGCGCGATTTCCGGCTGGTAGGGCGTGTACGCGGTCAGAAACTCACTGCGCTGGATCAAATGATCAACACTCGCCGGCACGTGATGGCGATAGGCGCCGGCGCCAAGAAAGAACGCAGTGCGGCCGGCAGGCGTGTTCTTTTCCGCCAGACGCTGCAGATGCCGATGCACCTCAATCTCGCCCTGCGCCTTCGGCAGCGGCACGAGGTCTTTCAGCAGCGCAGCCTTCGGCACGTCGACGAAAAGCTCGTCGACGTTCTTCGCGCCAATGACCTTGAGCATCTGCTCGCGGTCGACGTCGGTGAGCGGGAGATAACGCACGGGATCAGAGCTCCAACGATGCAAGCACAGAGTCCCCTTCCCCCTCGCGGGGAAGGGGTAGGGGAAGGGGGGCGTTCAGCTGCTGCTTATGATTCAGAAATTGGTGTGGCGCGTCTTTCTGCGAGAATGGGCGCGTCGGAACGCCCCCCACCCCCTGCCCCCGCCCCACGAGGGGGCGGGGATGATGTTGCGCCGATCGCGGCATCAAAGCCCCTTCACGTAATCAGCGTACGCGGCTTCATCCATGAGGCCTTCGAGTTCGCTCTTGTCGGCGATCTTCAATTTCACGAACCAGCCGCCTGCTTGCGGCGCGTCATTGATGATCTGCCATTGCTCGTTCTTGATCTCGGCATTGGCTTCGACGACTTCACCGGAGATCGGCGCATAAACATCCGAGGCGGTCTTCGCACTTTCAACGACAGCCATGTCGTCGCCTTGCTTGAAGCTTTTGCCGGCGTCCGGCAGCTCGGCGTAAACCACATCGCCCAATTGCTCGGCGGCGTAGGTGCTGATGCCGACAGTGGCGATGTCGCCGTCGAGGCGGACCCATTCGTGATCTTTGGTGTAGCGAGTGGTCATTGGGCAACTCCGATGAAAATCGACGTGAACGCCGTCATCCTGGACGTGCGAAGCACGGCCGGGATCCAGGGGCCAACGCGGCGCTCCATCCCTTCTGGATCCCGGTCACGCTGCGCGTGCCCAGGATGACGCATTGAGAGCCGCATCACTTCTTCCTCACATAACGGTGCGGAACGAAGGGCAGCGGCACGATCGTCGCCGAGCGCGGCACGCCGCGGATCATCAGGTCAACGACATGCCCCGGCTCCGCATGCGCGGCCTCGACATAGCCCATCGAAATCGGCCCATTGAGGATCGGCGAAAAGCCGCCGCTGGTGACGACGCCAATCGTCTTGCCATCCTTCATGACCTCAACGCCCTCGCGCGCTGGCGCACGATCGTTCGGGCGGATGCCGACGCGCTTTTTGGCGGCGCCGAGTTCGTACTCGCGCAGAATGCGCTTCGCGCCTGGAAAGTCCTTCGCTTCGCGGCGGCGTTTTTGAATTGTCCAGGCGAGATCGGCCTCGATCGGCGAGGTCTTCGGATCGAGATCGTGGCCGTAAAGGCAAAGGCCAGCTTCCAGCCGCAGCGAGTCCCGCGCGCCTAAGCCAATCGGCTTCACCTCGGCATGCGAAAGCAGCGCATTAGCGAGCTCCGTTGCGTTCTCGGCCCGCACCAAAATCTCGTAGCCGTCTTCGCCCGTATAGCCTGTGCGCGTCACCGTAATCCGCCCGAACGCATCGTAGCGTTTCACGGTCATGAAATTCATATCGGCCAGCGCCGGATCAACGACGGCAGCGGCGGCCTCATGCGCCGTCGGTCCCTGCAGCGCCAGCAGGCAGCGATCATCCGCGCGCACAAGATTGGCTTCGCCCTTGGTCGCCTCTTCGATCAGCGCCCAATCCTGATGCTTACAGCCGGCGTTGACGACGATGTAGAGATCGCCCGCCGCGCCAGGCTCTGCCGGCCGCGCAATCATCAGATCGTCAAGCACGCCGCCATCTTCATTCGTGATCATCGTGTAGCGGACTTGGCCAGGCTTTAGTCCCTGAATGTCCGCCGGGACCAAACGCTCAATCAGCGACGCCACTTTCTTGTGCGCGTCATCGCCCTCAAGCCCATGCCCCTTCGGCAAGGCAAAGAAGCTCGGCCCCATGTGCGAGACATCGAATAAGCCCGCATGCTGACGCGTCCAATTGTGCTCCGGAATCAGACCCTCAAACTGCAACGGCATGTCGTAGCCGGCGAAATCGCCGAACTTCGAGGTGCGCGCGCGCCAGATCGCGTCGAGCGGCAGCTTCTTTGATGATCCGGCTTCGGCCATGTTTGTCCCAGGTACGCGTGGCGCGTGCGGCGTTGCACGCAGCCCCCGCTGTCCTGGCGCCTGAGAGATTCACCGCGCGTACAGTTCGCGGCTTACTCCGTCGGCGGCCTCTTGGATCGCGGGCCTTCAGGCCCGCATCTGCGCGCGTCTGAAGACGCGCGGTCCAAGAAACACTTTCCAGCGTGTTCATCCCCCCGCGGTCCGGTTCCCTGAGAGTTTCCGGGGCGGTTGCTCCTTCGGGGGCGGCCTGTTCGCCGCTCTCTCCCACGGGGTTCGCTTGTTTGGCCATGCCCTGGCGGCTCACGCCGGCGGGGCCTGTTACGCTGGGGTTTGGGGTCGCCCGCGATTGGAGTCAACTGGCCGGTTTGCGCACCCGCAGCTCCATCCGGAACTCGGCGATCACGTTGTTGCGCTCGCGCGCTAACTGGCTGATTTCCGCGGGCTTCACCGCGCCGGTTTGGAGCTGGCGTTGATACACATCATCCAGCACCGCCGTGACATTCGTCATCGTCAGATCGACGCCCAAATAGAGCCCTAGCGCCGTATTCGACGCCTTCGCCGCAACCCATTGCTCGTTCTGCTGGCGATCAAACATCGACAGCATTTCCGGCGTCACGGCGCGAACGTGCGTCGGATCGTTGAGGAAATTATCGTGACGCGGATGCGGGACATTGATCGTGACCACCGCGCCATCACACCCGACCCGATAAATCTCCTGAATTATGCCCAGGAACGTTGTTGTCTCCCGCCCCATATGTTCGAGCGAATGATTGAACAGCATCGCCTCGGCGCTTGAATCCAGCCACGGCCACGGCGCCTCATTGAGATCGTGCATGATGTCAGGCTTGCTCGCTGCGGAGTTATCCACATTGATCCACCCCTCCAGGTGGTTCATCCCGCACCCGAGATTGAGCTTTAGCCCGCTCCCCAATTGATCAGCCTTTCGCCGCGCAAGATCGCCTCGACCTCGGCAGTGTGTTTGCTCCCGGAACGGTCGTGCAGATCGATGCCCTTCAACAGTTTGAACGGCGCGCGGGATCCCTTTCGCCCGCGCAAAAGCACACGCTTTGCTTCCATATCGGCGTAAGTGCGCACCGGCAGCACTTCGACGCCGCCCAAACGTCCGTCAAACGCACTCAGCAGGTCCGGCAATTTTGCCGCCCGGTGGATCATCGTCAGCGCCGCGCCGCCCGTGAGCCGATCGGCCAGAGACGCAACCCAAGCGTCGAGCGGGACATTCGAGACATGCGCGTAACGCCGCGATTCCGCCGGCGCACGGCCTTCGGTTTCGCTGTCGAACGGCGGGTTGGCGAATACGCCGTCGAACACACCCAAGTGCAGCGCGCGATCAAGCGCATCGCCTGTCACGATTTCGATGCGATGCATCATCGCGTTAGCGGCGACATTTTCGCGTGAGATCGATGCGATGTTCTGATCGCGTTCGACTCCCACCAGCTTCACGTTCTCATTGCGTATCGCAATCGCAAGCAACGCGGCGCCGACGCCACACCCCGCTTCAAGCAGGCGCCCGCCGTCACGCGGCGTCTCTACTGCGGCCGCGAGAAGCAGCGTGTCCACGTTTACGCGATAGCCTCGCGCGGGCTGGCGGACACGGATGCGCCCATCGAGCAGCGCGTCTTCCGTCATTTCAAGATCGGCCATAAAAGCCCGTGCGACCCTTGCGCGCGACCGGTGGAACCGAGCTTGACCGCCGCGCTTGGCCCCACCATCGTTTGATCATAACAAGAACGTCAAGCGGAGAGCCTTTTGGGACCGGCGGCCGGACCTGCTAAGCAAGCGCCCGGCGCCCCCAATGCGGTGGACCGGCTCGCCGCGCTTTTGGCCGAAGACCTCGCCGCTGTTGACGGCATCATCCATCAATATCTCGCAAGCCCGGTTGGCGTCATCCCGAACCTCGCCGCGCATCTGATCGACGCCGGCGGCAAGCGAATCCGTCCGCTGATGACACTCGCCGCGGCGCGCCTTCTCGGCGGCGGCGGCGATGGTCCGCGCAAACTCGCGGCGGCGGTGGAATTCATCCATTCGGCCACGCTCTTGCATGACGACGTCGTCGATGTCTCCTCGATGCGCCGCGGCAGGAAGGCCGCGAATGTGGTTTGGGGCAATTCGGCCAGCGTCCTGGTCGGCGATTTCCTCTTTGCGCGCTCGTTCAACCTCATGGTTGAAACCGGCGACATCCAGGTCCTGGACATCCTGGCCCGCGCCGCCAGCGTCATCGCCGAAGGCGAAGTCATGCAACTCGCCGCCGCGAACGACGCCGAGACCACGCGCGGGCGCTACATGGAAATCGTCGCCGCCAAGACCGCCGCCTTGTTCGCCGCTGCCGCGCGCTCGGGCGCTGTCGCCGCCGGCCGCGCCGGCCCCGAGGCAACGGCGCTCGAAACCTACGGCCGCGAACTCGGCCTCGCCTTCCAGCTTGTCGACGATGCGCTCGATTACGGCGGCGCCAGCGCCACGATGGGCAAGAACACCGGTGACGATTTCCGCGAAGGCAAAGTGACGTTGCCTGTCATCTTCGCACGCGACGCCGGCGATGAAAGCGAACGCACATTCTGGCGCCGTGTTGTCGGCGGCGAGCGAACGGACGACGACTTCCACCGCGCTGTGGCGCTCGTGAAGCGTCACAACGCCATCACCCTCACCATCAACGCCGCACGCGCGCATGCGCAAGCCGCGCGCGATGCGCTAAAGGCGCTGCCCGCGAACGCCTATCGCGAAGCGCTGGAAGCACTGCCCGAATTCGTCGTCGAGCGCGCATACTAGCTCCAACACCCACGTCGAGTCTGGACCGCCGGCGTCCCGCCGGCCGGCGCTAGCATTTGAAGGCGAGCCACTGGCGGGCGAGGCGCCCGCGCCCCGCCGGCATCGTTGCTTGGGCGACCCCAGACAGCGGCAGCTGAATCACCGGATGCCGGCGAGGGCGCCGGCGGTCCAGACGTGCGTCGACGCTCCGTCTAATCACGTCGCATCAATGCTTGTGATCCAGCTGGTGCAGCACGATCCCGTTGCCTTCACTGTCGAGAATATTGCTCATCCGGCAGCGCGGACCTTTAATGATATCGCTCTGGAAGCGCACGCCCTTCGCTTTGAGGTCGGCGATCACGGCATCGAGATCGGTCACCTCAAGCGCAATCGTGCCGCCGCCTCCCGGCTTTTGACCCGTAGCGTTGGTGAGCGCGAGACACCCGCCGCCGGGCAAATCAAACTCCATCCAACGCATGGCGCCATGCGCGCCGTTGCTGCCGATCTTTAGTCCGAGCGTGTTCTCATAGAAGTCGCGCGCCCTGTCCGCGTCTTCGATCGCGTACATCGTAAAGGCCACCTTCTCGAACATCACTCATCTCCCTTCGCTCAGAGCTGCCTGATCCAAGCCCGCACTATCGCCTCCAGCGCCTTGCGGTTCGCCGAAATATTCCGTCCGCTGCCCATCGTCACCATCGCCCGATCCTTGCCGAGCCACTTCATCAGTCCGTTCGGATCGGCAATCTTAACCGCCTTCACCTTCGGCCGCTTCCTTGCGCCCAAATGAAGGACCAACTGCACACTCTCCTGCGCGCGCACATGGAACGTCGCGAACCATTCCTTCTCAGTACGAAAGCTCGGCGCGTTCCACTTTATGCCCTCGCTGATCGCCGGATCAGCGCCCAGAACGATCACGCGCACTGCCTCAATCTCCGTCTTCAGCGGATGCTTCAACGTCTTGAGATAGACAGCAACCGCTTCATCGGCCGTGGCCGTCTTCTTCGCAGGCTTCGCCGCCTCGATCTCCGCCACCCGCGCCTTCACCAACTTGCGGATCAGCGTCGCCGGCGGCGGTTTGCCGATCGGAAACCTGAATCCGCCTTTGCTGACTTGATACTTCGCCAGTTCATCCTCGAACTGCGCCGTAATCGCCCCACTCATCGGAAAGTAAGAGCAATGAGCGGCGCCAGCCGAGTAGCCCGCAATCGGCTTGCCCAGAATGAAAGCCGGCACGCCGTAGCTCAGACCTTCCTCCGCATCCGGGGCTGCGGCGCGGATGGCCCTTCTTACCTTGTCCAAAGTCGCACGCTTATCCGAGCTCAACTTCGCAAGATAGGCGTCTGCGTCCCTGGCTGACATCACGCCGCGCTCTTGAACATGTCATCGATGCGCCCGTAGCCAAGCTCCATCCCATCGGTCATGCCAGTCGCGACGGCCTGATCACGCGCTTCCTTCGACACGAAGGTCATTGTGTTGGTCAGCGTCGTCACGCCATCGGCTTCGCTGAGTTCGAGCGTGATGAGGCAAGGATCGCCAACCGGCATCGCGTAATCCATATCGCCCGGATCGAAATACTGGTCATGCGCAAGCCTGGACGGCGCCTTGACTTCGCTGAACGCGCCGAAAAAGCCAAACTCACTGCCGTCCGCGTCGCGCCGCCAGCGCCAGCGATACTTGCCCCCTTCGCGAACATCCATCTCGCAGATCGGCAAGGTCCAGCCCGGATAGCCGTAACACCATTTCCGCATCAGCTCAGGCTTGGTGTGCGCATCCCAAACCAACTGGCGCGGCGCCTTGAACGTGCGGACGACGCGAACGTCGCGATCGCCGGGTTGTGAGACTTCGATAGGCATTGCCTCCTCCTTCACGCCGCTTTCTTGAACATCTCATCGAGGCGCGCGTAGCCCATTTCCATGCCATTGGTCATGCCCGTGCCGACAGCGGCGTCGCGCGATTCCTTCGAGGCGAAGCGCATGGTGCAAACGAGCGTCGTGACACCGTTGGCTTCACTGAGATCGAGCGACACCAGACAGGACTCGTCCGTCGGCATATCGCCGCCAGTATCGCCTGGATCGTAGAATTCCTCGTGCGCAAGCGAAGACGGCTCATTCACATCCGTAAAGACGCCGTGAAAGCCGAAACTCTTGCCGTTCTCCTGGCTCTTCCATTGCCACTTGTATTTGCCGCCGACGCGAACATCCATTTCGCAGACCGGCATGTCCCACCCCGGCGGGCCGAGTTGCCATTTCTGCACGAGCGCCGGCTTGGTGTGCGCATCCCACACCAGTTGGCGCGGCGCATTGAATGTGCGGGTGACACGAACTTCGCGATCGCTTGGCAGCGTAACGTGTGCGGACATTTCTCTCTCCTTGGATTTTATGTTGGGCCGCCCACTCAAGGAACGAGCGAGCGAAAGCATCGCCGACATCACGTCAGTCTTTTTTTCTTTTGCGTTTCGCTGGTTTGGCTTGCAGCTCTTCAAGCAGCGCATCGAGGCGCTGATAATTCTGCTCGAAGATTTCGCGGTAACGCTCGATCCAATCCACGGCTTCCTCCAGTCGCTTGGTCTCCAACCGGCGCGGACGCCGCTGCGCGTCGATATCGACAGAAATCAGTCCCGCCCGCTCCAGCACCTTGAGGTGCTTGGAAATCGCCGGCTGACTCATCTCGAACGGCTCTGAAAGTTCCTGAACCGACGCCTCGCCCGTCGCCAAACGCGCCAAAATGGCCCGCCGCGTCGGATCAGCGAGCGCCGCAAACGTCATGTCCAAGCGCTCGGAACTTTGCATAACCATCATTTTCTATAACCGTTAGGTTATTTAATCGAACATGCGCGATCCGTCAACACCTGCCACGATGATTTCTAGCGTTTCAGGATGCCGGCGGCCTCAGCCCGGCGCCGCACGATCACATCGAGCGCGATAGCCGTCACAATCAGCGCGCCCAGCGCCGCCGCGGGCCACACCTGCGTCGCGTCACCGTTCACCGCGATGGCGATCGCCCCGCAAGCGGCCATCGCCGCCCAATACGTCATGCCGATCCGCGCATGGCTCCAGCCGGAGACGATCGCCACCTGATAAAGGTGCTCAGTGTGCGCCGTCAGCAGCGAGCGTCCGCGCCGCGCGCGATAAAACAGCGTCAACAGCCCGTCCGCCAGCAGCGGGAAAAACAAAATCGGCGCGATCAGCGGCGACATGTCCGTACGCGCAATCACGATGAGACACCCAAACGCCGACAACGCGCCCGCGAAGAGCGCGCCGGAATCTCCGGCAAACAACCTGCCGCCCGGAAAATTCCAAACCAGGAAGCCAGCCAGCGCGCCCGCGCCGCAAAGCGCAATCGCCGCGCCGCCGATCGATCCTCCGTCAAGCGCCATCACGCTCAGCGCCAGCAACCCCACGGCCACCGACCCCATCGCCATGCCGTTCGCGCCATCCATGAAGTTCACGACATTCAAGAGCGTGAACACCCAAAGCGCCGTCCCGATGAGCGCGATGACAAACGGCAAATGCAGCACGTACCCGCCAATCGGCAGATCGGTGACAACCCCCATGAGCCACGCCGCGACAAACGCCAGCACCGAATAGACCAGGAACTTGAAGCCTGCGCTCAAGTGCCGTTCGTCATCGATATAGCCAATGAACAACAGCGGATACGCAAACAGCGCCGACACCCACAGCATCGACACGCCTTGCGGGCTGATTTGGTGACGCCACTCGACCGAAAAGAGGCTGAGAACAAGCATGGCCGCGCCATAGCCCGCGCCGATGCCCACCCCACCGCTTGTCGGGGTTGGCGCACGATGCTGCTTGCGCTCTTCATTGGGCGCGTCCACCGGGCCGATCCAGATCATGGCGCGGCACACCATGAGACTGACGACGAACGCGACAGCGACGACGACTGTTAGGTCCAGGATCACGCGTCGCCTCTTTCAGCGCGGGGCTAACGCAAGCGGGCGCGCGTGGTCAAGCTGTCCCAAAGGTCGTCGCGCGCACCCACCAATCACGGTTTCGTGCGCCAAGTTCCTTCGCCATCACGCGCGCATCTTCATCTGTCGATGCAAGCGCAAAGCAGCTGGCCCCGCTCCCGGACAATCCGGCGCAAAGCGCATGGCGATCAGCGCGCAGCACGCTGAGCAGATCGCCCAGCTCCGGCATCAACGAAACGGCGGGCGCTTCGAGATCATTGCCATGACGCGCGACCGCCGCGACGACGTCATCAGCCCAATCGCTCGCGCCGCGCGGCTCAAACGCGTCACCCAATCCAAGCTCGTCAAAGCGCCGATAGACGGCCGGCGTCGATAGCGGCCGCCCCGGATTCACCAGCACGCCATGCAGCGTCGGAGCGCGCATCGGCGCAACCGCATCGCCCACCCCGGACATCCACGCCGGCTGTTTCCGCAAACACACCGGCACGTCCGCGCCCAGCCTGGCGGCCAATCGCGAAAGCTCGGCAAGAGACAAGCCCAGCCCCCAAAGCTCGTTCAACGCCAGCAGCGCCGCGGCCGCGTCGGACGAACCACCGCCGATCCCCGATGCGACGGGCAAATTCTTCTCAAGCCTCAGCGCCGCGCCGCGCTTTGGATCAAGCAGCCGCGCGGCGCGCATGACAAGATTGTCTTCACCCGCTTCCAGTCCCGCCGCGAACGGGCCGGTGATCGCAAGCGTCAACGCTTCGGCCGCTTCAACTTCCACCCAATCGCCTTCGCCGGCAAAGAGCACGGCGCTCTGCAGCGGGTGATAGCCATCGGCGCGCGGGCGGCCGACTTCGAGCGTCAGATTGATCTTCGCCGGAGCGAAGACACGCACGCTCATCGCGTGACCGCCTGCGTCGGCGCGATCGCCGGCAGGCCGTTCTCAATCTTCAAACGAATGGCCTCCGGATCAGCCGGATCCAGCGTCATCGCGCGCTGCCATTGAAACCGCGCTTCGATGCGCCGGCCCACGCGCCAATACGCATCGCCAAGGTGATCGGTCAGCGTCGGGTCCGCGGGTTCAAGCCGCACCGCCGCCTCCAGCCAATCCACCGCCTGCGCATAGTCGCCGAGCCGGAAATACGCCCAGCCCAGACTATCGATAATCGCGCCCGACATCGGCCGTATCTCCGCCGCGCGGCGGATCATCCTGAGACCTTCCTGCAGGCGCTCGCCACGATCAACCCAACTATAGCCGAGATAGTTCAGCACATCCGGCTGATCCGGCGACAATTCGAGCGCGCGTTGAAAATCGGCTTCCGCTTCCGGCCAGCGTCCGAGCCGTTCGCGGGCCGCGCCGCGCGAAAAATACGGACGCCAATCATTCGGCTGCGCCGCGATCAGCTCATCGTAAAGCGCCTCCGATTCCGCAAAGCGCCCGGCGCTGCGATACATGTCCGCAAGCGCGCGCCGCGCCCGCAAATCGCCGGTCTGCGCGACGGATGTCGCGACAGCGATAGCGCCGTCCTTGTCGCCATTGTCGAAAAGCATCCACGCTTCCAGCGTTCGCGCGCTCGAACTGTAAGGCGAGTTCGCGCTTACCTCGCTCAGCACGCGCTGGGCGACGCCCACTTGTCCAATCTCGGATTGCTGCTGCGCAAGCGAGAGCCGGGCGCCGTCGGATCCCGGATCGAGGATTAACGACAGCGTGAGCGCCGCCAGACTGTTCGTCGGATCATGCTCCTGGCGAAAAATCGCGCTCATGCCATAGACCGCCGCCGCCGCGCCGCGCGCCGGCGTGAGCGGCGCAAGCCCCGTCGGCTGCCCCGCCTCGATGCGCGCGCGCATCGCCGCCAATTCCGGATTGCTCGCGTTCGCCTCGGCCCTCAGCAGGACCAGCGCCTGGTCGCGCGCGCCGGTGCGCGCCAAAAGATCGGCGTGACGCGCAACACCGGAAGGCAACCACAATCCGCCCTGAGCCGCCGCTTCATACGCCGCGAGCGCCTCGACCTGTTGTCCGGAATAATCCAGCACCATCGCCTGCTGATAGGCAAACAATCCGCCATACGGGCGAACCGATGCGAGCGGCGCGAGGTCGGCGGCGATATCGCCGCTGCGTCCTTGTCCGGCGCTTGCCCAGTTCGTCATCATGCGCGCGAGCAATTGCTCGGCCGCCGTGCCCTGCGTGCGATCCAGTTCGGCGTCGGCCTGCGCATAGCGTTGCCCAACCAGAGCATCGGCGGCGCGCACCATGTACGCGTACGCAGGCGCATCCTCACGCGCGGCCAGCCGCGCCGCGCGCCGCGACCGCTCGACATCCCCCGATGCAAGCGAAGACAGCAATGCGCCTTCAACCAGATTCTGATCGCCGGGATTGCGCGCCATCGCCGCGAAATAGCGATCCGCCGCCGCCGCATGATCGGCGCGCGCGTTGGCGACGTGGCCGATCAGAAAGTCGGCATAAGCGCGCGATTCCCGCGCCGACATGCCAGGCGTCGTCGCGCACGCCGCCAAACCAACGCTTGCGGCGAGCACGGCAAGGCGGCGCACTTAGAGTTCGTCCCGTTGCGCCGGCCCCTCGGGCAACGACACTTGCGGCAACGCCCGCTGACGCGGCGCCGCGACCGTAAGGCCGCGCGACAATTTCTGCTCGATGTCCCGGCGGCGAATAGCGTCCGGCCGCGCCTCGATCGCGCGGCGCCACGTGGCGCGCGCATCGTCGCGCCTATTCAAGCGCCAATACACATCACCCAAATGATCCAGGATTTCAGCGTTCGGGTTATTGCCCGACAGATCGTTCGCGCGTTCGATCAGCGCGCGCGCCTGATCGAAATGGCCGTAAAGATAATACGCCCAACCCAGGCTATCGATCACCGAATAGTCGGTCTGCCCGAAATTGAAGCCACGCCACAGCAGACGATAGCCCTCTTCCAGGCCCTCGGGCCGCTGGATCAGCGCATAACCCAACGCGTTGAGGCGCATCACCGAATCCGGCTGCTCGGCGAACAGCGAACGCGCCATCGCCACGCCATCGCCCCACGCCGCCGGATCGTCCATCAGGATCGACACATAAAGCAGGCGCGTATCGACACTAGGATCGATGCGATACGCCTCGCGAACGTCAGCGCTGGCGGCGGAGAGATTGCCCGAGAACCGGTGCGCATACGCGCGCCAGCCCAACACGTCAGCGCGATCTTTCGCGTCTTGCGTCATCGTCAACGCACGATCGAACGCCGGAATGGCGCGGTCCGGATGCCCGATGCGGCGATAGACATCGCCAACCGAGGCAATGATCGACCAGCGGCTGCCGGCAAGGCTGAGCGCCCGCTCCGCCGATGCGGCCGCCGCCGCGTCATTGCCACGCTCAATCTGGATCGACGCGCGCACAATCTCAGCGTCCGGCGCGAACGGACTCGTCGCCGGAACCTGATCGATAATGCGCTGCGCCCCATCGACACCGCCGGCGTCAAGCGCCTGCTGCGCCGCATAAAGACGCCAATCATCGGAATCATTCGCGAGCAACGTGCCGATCTGCAGCAACGCGGTGCCGGATTCCGACGCCAGGCCCGCTTCCGGGTCGCGCTGGGCTATCATCGCCTGCAACGTCTCGGCCTGCGTGACGAATTCCGAGATGAACAGCATCCAGCGCCCGGTCGCGCCCACGACCGTCAGCGGCTGCTCGAACGGTGCCTGTCCGGCATCGAGGCGCGCGAGATTAGCCTGCACATCGACGGCGCGCGGCGCAAAGCCAAGCACGATATTGTAGTAGCGGCGCGCATCCGCCGTGCGTCCAAGCCGGTGTGAAACCAGCGCCGCACGATACACCGAATGCGTGACCCGCGCCGCGTTCAGCGCGCGATCAAACTCAGCGCTCGTCTGCGGCTCGGCATCGCCAGGCGGCGTCGTATCGAGCCGCTCAACCATCAGCGCATAAACCGCGGCCGCTTCCGGCAAGCGCCCCGCCGATTCAAACAACAGCGCCCGCGCAACTTCCGGGAGCGGCTGGGGAAGATTGTCGCCGCCCGAATCCACACGCTCCACCGCGCGATCGACATTGCCTTCGGCCGCAATCAGGAACGGCTCAAGCATGTCCGCGAAGGACCCATCGATGCCTCCCGGCGCGCCCCGCAGCACGGCGCGGGCGTCGGCGTATCGTCCTGCCGCCAGATCGTCCGCGAACGCAGCCGCATACCAAAGCCCGTCCGCCTCATCGCGGCCAACCGCGCGATGACCCTCGCGCACGAGATAATCGATGTCCGCCTGCAGCAGCGCTGCTTGCGGCGTGTCGTAGGTGCGATCCGCCGCCACGTTGGGCGGCGACGTCACGCGCAGCGCCGCAGCCGTTGTCGTCGCCGGCGCCGCCGACGGCTCACGCTGATCGGACGATTGCTGCGCCGCCGGTTCTCGCTTGGCGTCTTGTGCGAACGCACCATTGGAGCTGATCGCCGCCGCCGCAACGCTTGCCGCCAGTAAGGCCCAACGCATTCTTTCGTCCCTTTCTCCCGCATTCGCGGGGCGCAGCTCACATGTTGGCGTAGTTCGGCCCGCCGCCGCCTTCGGGCGTCACCCAATTTATATTCTGGCTCGGGTCTTTAATATCGCAGGTTTTGCAGTGAACGCAGTTTTGGGCGTTGATCTGGAACCGCGGGTTGCTCCCGGCCTCGTCGTAAAGCACTTCGTACACGCCAGCAGGGCAATATCGTGTCGCCGGCTCGGCGTATTCGGGGAGGTTCACCCGGATCGGGATCGACGGGTCTTTCAGCGTCAGGTGAGCGGGCTGATCTTCCTCATGATTGGTGTTCGACAAATACACCGAACTTAGCTTGTCGAACGTCAGCACGCCGTCAGGCTTCGGGTACGCGATCGGCTTGAAGTTCTTCGCCTTGCCGGTCGACGCCGCATCGGTCTTGCCGTGTTTCAACGTGCCGAAGAACGAAAAGCCGCCAAGCAGCGTCGTCGTCCACATATCGAACATGCCGACGACACCGCCCCAGAACGTGCCGAAGCGCGACAGCATCGGCTTGGCGTTGCGCACGCCGACCAGGTCCTTGCGGATCGAACTCGTGCGATAACTCTCATCGTAGCTTTCGAGCAGGTCGCGTTGGCGACCATGCGAGAGCGCATCGAACGCCGCTTCCGCCGCCAGCATGCCTGACTTCATCGCATTGTGACTGCCCTTGATGCGCGGCACATTCACAAAGCCCGCCGAACACCCGATCAGCGCGCCGCCCGGAAACGCCAGGCGCGGCACTGACTGCAAACCGCCCTCCGTGATCGCGCGCGCGCCATAGGCAACGCGCTTGCCGCCTTCGATATGCTGACGAATTTCCGGATGCAGCTTGTGCTGCTGGAAAACATCGAACGGCGAGATGTACGGGTTCTTGTAGTTCAGATGAACGACGTAGCCCACGTACACTTGGCGATCGCCGAAGTGATACATGAACGAGCCGCCGCCGGTCTTGTCATCAAGCGGCCAGCCAACCGTGTGCAGCACCATGCCCGGCTTGTGCTGCGCGGCCGGCACCTCCCAAAGCTCTTTGATGCCGATGCCGAACTTCTGCGGCTGTGATTTATCGGCGAGGCCATACTTTGCCTGCAGCACTTTCGCGAGCGAACCGCGCACGCCTTCGGCGATGAACACATACTTGCCGTGCAACTCCATCCCCGGCTGATAATCCGGCTTTTTGTGACCATCCTTGGCAATGCCGAACACGCCGGCGACAACGCCCTTGAGCGCGCCGCTCTCGTCAAACACCGGCTCGGACGCCGCCATGCCCGGGTAAATCTCAACGCCAAGCTCTTCTGCCTGCGTCGCCAGCCATTTCGTCACGTTCGACAGCGAGACGATGTAATTGCCATGATTGCTGAACAGCGGCGGCATCAGAAACATCGGCAGCGATGCCGCGCCCGCCGGTCCCAATATCTTGAACTGGTCGTCGGTCACCGGCGTTTCGAGCGGCGCGCCTTTTTCCTTCCAGTCGGGGATCAATTCATCAAGCGAGGAAGGATCGATCACCGCGCCCGAGAGAATGTGCGCGCCAACTTCGGCGCCCTTCTCCAACACCGCGACGCTCACTTCACTTCCAGCGGCGGCGGCGAGTTGCTTCAGTCGTATCGCGGCCGAAAGGCCAGCGGGCCCCGCGCCAACGATGACGACATCGTACTCCATCGCTTCGCGCTCGGGGGCTTCTTCGGCCATTTCCATCCCTTCACGTTGTTCATGTCGTTTATCAAAGCGGTTGCGATGAGGTGCAAGCTGCCCGCGTCGCTTTGGCGATTCGACCGAGTCCGTTCATAACAGAGCTATGGAGACCGCCGCCCCGCAGGATGCCGCACGCGCGCTGCTCGCCTTCTGGCGCGGGGCCGGCGTCGACATGGACGAGGCCGAAGCCGTGTTCTCCGCCAAGGCCGCTCCGGCGACGAACGAGGCGCGTCGGACGCCGCCCATCGCCCGCGAGCCGTTCCGGATCGATCCCCCGGCGCCCAAAGCCAAACCCAAGGCCAAACTCCAGCCCGCCGACGACGCTGTAAACACCGCCCGGACCCTCGCCGCCGCCGCCCAAAACCTCACCGAGCTTCGCGCCGCTGTGGATAAATTCGAAGGCTGCGCCCTCAAGGCGACGGCCCGGAATACCGCCTTCGCGGACGGCGCTGAAAACGCCCCCATCCTGGTGATCGGCGATGCGCCGCGCCGCGACGAGGACGAGCAGGGCAAGCCCTTCGTCGGCCCCGCCGGCCAGATGCTCGATCGCATGCTCGTCGCCATCGGGCTCGGTCGAACCTCTAACGTACTGATTTCAAATACTATCTACTGGCGTCCGCCCGGCGACCGCGACCCGACCCCCGGCGAAGCCATGGCCTGCCTGCCGTTTGCCGAGCGCCTGATTGAGCTCACACAGCCCAAACTCCTGATCATCATGGGAAAGCTCGCCGCTAACGACCTCCTGCAGCGCGACGATACGGTGGCGAAACTTCGGGGCCGCAAGCTCCAATACAAACGCGAGGGGCTTGCGGCCCCCGTCAACGCCATGGTCATGCTTCATCCGGCATACCTCCTTAGTCGGCCTCAGCAGAAGCGGCTGGCATGGGCGGATTTGCTGTTCGCGGAAGCCTGGCTCGACGACCTGGGCGTAAAGCGGGCGGCTCATCCCTAACGAATTCAGAACGAAGAGCCCCGATGACGTTCCGCTACGCCCTCGCCGCTTTCTCAGTCGCCGCGATTGTCGCCCCTGCGGTGCAGGCCGAGCCGCGCATCCTGGTGCTGACCGAAGAAGACGAGGCCGCCTATCGCGACGCCTTTGCCGCCATCGACGCCGGCAACTGGCGCGGCGTCAGCTCCGCTCTCAACCGCGCCAACGACGATGTGCTCGACGGCGCCGTGCGCGGCCGCATGTTGCTTTCGCGCTCCTATCGCGCCGGTTGGAGCGACTACACAAGTTGGCTGCATCGCTACGGCGATTACGGCATGGCGCCCGCCGTGTACGACCGCGCCATGGATTCGCGCTCACGCCGCGCGCGCCGCAACGGTACGCGCGCGCCGGATCCGATGAGCGGCCGCGGCCGCGTCCTGCCCGGCACGCCGCCGCCGGTTTCCGGCGATAGTCCAGCTGTGCGCGTTGCGATCGAACGTGTTCACGAACGCATCGGCGAAGGCGATTTCGAAGGCGCGCGCAGCGTCGCCTACGGCCAGGTCAACGGCCCGCGCAGCGGCCAGGCGCAATGGCAACTCGGCCTCATCGCCTATCGTATGCGCGACTACGCCGAAGCGGTCCGTCAATTCGAAGCCTCCGCGCAGTGGCCGCACCATGGCGGTTGGGCGCGCGCCGGCGTTCACTACTGGGCCGCGCGTTCGCGTCTGGCTGCCGGCGAAACCGAGGGCGTCGCACAACATCTCGAAGCCGCCGCTGAACGTCCGTGGACCTTCTACGGCCAGCTTGCCGAAGCCCAACTCGGCCGCGACAGTTCGCTTGAATTCACCGATCCGGAAATCACCGACGCAAGCGTCACGCGCTTTATCGAGCGCTATCCGGCCGCGCGGCGCGCCGCCGCGCTCGCGCAACTCGGGCGTTTGTCTGAAGTCGAATCCGAAATGCGGCGCCTCCACGCCGATCTCGCGCCGGAAGACGATCGCGCGTTTCTCGGTCTCGCCATTGCCCTGCAGGCGCCGGCCGCTCAGCTCCGCGCCGCTGAATATGGCGGCCGCGACGTCGCCGCGGGTTTTTGCCCGACAACATCCTTCGAACCGGAAAACGGCTTCTCGCTCGACCGCGCGCTGCTCTACGCAATCGTGCGCCAGGAAAGCTATTTCAACCCGAAAGCGGTCAGCGTCTCCAACGCGCGCGGCCTGATGCAGCTCCTGCCGTCGACTGCGCGCGACATGGACCGCAGCCACAATTATCGCCGCGCGCCGGCGCCGCTCTTCGAGCCCGGTCTCAACATGCGTCTCGGCCAGGATTATCTACAATGGCTGATGACCGAGTTTCACAACGACGGCGATCTCGGCCGCGTTTTCGCCGCCTACAATGGCGGCCCGGGCTGGCTCTCGCGCTGGCTCGCGACGCAACCCGCTGATCTTGATCCGCTGCTGGTGCTCGAAATGATGCCGCGCGCCGAAAGCCGCGACTATGCCGAGCGCTCGCTCTCGCATCTCACGCTCTGCCGCAAACGCTACGGCCAGCCGACGCCGGAGATGGATCGTCTCGCCGCCGGCAGCCCGGCGCTCTACACGCCCCTCGATCAACGCACCGCGCAACGCTGATCAGCACTTTTGAGACGTCGCCCTTCGACAAGCTCAGGGTGACGCCGGTCAAGAAACTAGCGCCAATCTCTAAATTGGCGTCACCCCCGGACTTGATCCGGGGCTGTCGAAGCGCGACGCCTCAAAAGTGCTAGCGCTTCGCCAGCTCAACCGGATCAGCGCCCATGAAATAACGGGCGATCATGCCGATACTCACGGCGGGGCTGGCGGCCAGACGATACGCATCAGCGCTCGTCACCGCTTCCGTTTCCAAGAACATCAAACGCTTCGCGCCAATGCGGCGCGCGAACTCAACGTCCTCGTGCGCCATGTCACGATACCCATTCAGTCCATCATAGAGAAACCGCGAGATCAGCAACCCCTGATCGCCGCGCGGCATATTCATCGCCTTGGCCCGCAGCCGCGCCCAGAACAGCGCGCTCTTCGCCGACTTGTCGTCAAACGCGAGTTTGAACGTCGCCGCCCGCTTCCGCGCTTCGGAGAATTGCAGAAACATCCGCACCTCGTCCGTCCACCCCCGCGCTAACGCTGTCTGCGGATACAGGAACAGCAACCATTTACCCTTCGCGCACGCCGCGCCGGCAATCAGTTGTTTGGCGCGCCCGGCTTCTCCCCGGATCAACACACAGCCCGCCGCATCGCCAATTTCCAGCGTCTCATCGGCGGAGCCGCCATCGCTCACGATAACCTCACGGATCAGCCCTTCGCCCATGCCGTCAACCAATGGAGCAAGCACGCGCGGCAATTGCCGCGCGGAATCGTGCGTGGGAATGATCACGGAAATCGGGGCCGCCATGAGCACATGACGCCTGCGCGCGCATGTCTTGTAAAGCGCAAACAACGGCGCGGGCGTCCGCGCGCGCGCTAACCTTAAGCGCCGGCGCCGCGCGTCTCACGCGTGTTCGGCAACGCCGCCTGCGGCGCCGGCGGGGTCGTCGGCGTGTTCGGGGCAGGCGTCGCTGGCGCGGCGGGCGCGCGGGCAGCAGCGGACTGCGCCGCTTGTTGGGTCATCTGCGTGCGCAGGCGATCGATGAAGCGGCCAAGCAAATCCGTACGCGCCACCGCCCGCGCCACATCGCGGATCGCGGCGCCATCGGCATTGATGCCCGCCGCCACGATCTCGAACGCATCCGCGTCCGGCGTGTTCGCCATATCGCCGGCATAGTCGCGGTAAAGCGTCCGCACGCCTGCCTCATCGCCGGCGAGCGTCAGCGCGACGCCGGTGCGCAGCACAACCTGCCGCCCATGCTCATCCAGCGGCGTCGAACGACCGCGCGAAGCCAGCAACGTCCGCAACTCCGCCGCCGCACGCGCCCAATCGCGCGCACGCCACGCCGCTTCCGCGCGTACGCGCTGCGCATCGTCGCTGCGATCGCGCTCAACCAATTCGGCCGCGGCGTCCAGGCGGCCAAGGTCAAGCAACGCACGCGCTTCGAGAATGCGGCGGTCTGCCTGCAGCGTCGCCGGCATGTTCGGCTGCCGCGAGCTTGCGATCGCCACCAGCGCCCGATCCGGCTTGTGGTCCATCAGATAAATTGCCGCGAGATCGGCCGCGACCTGCGCCTTGCTGGCGCCCTGCAAGCGCTCATCCACCTGGTGCTGCAGCAATTGGGCCGCCTGCTCCAGGAGATCGACATGCACCAGACGTCCGGAGAGCAAACGCACGATGCGATCGCCGTTCGGCCCCACCGGCGTCAGATCACTGAACTCATAGAAGAGCCCGAGCGCCTGAATTGGCTCCAACTCATCGGCCTCGCCATCGAGGAAAAGCCGCTCGAACAAGGTCGACATGTCGGCGCGCAACTGACGCGTCGCCGGATCTATCGGAAAGCGATCGGCCGCAATGCGCATTGTCGAGAGCGCTTCGCGCCAGCGGCCAAGCTCGGAATAGGTATCGCCGAGCATGCCGACAATCGTCAGTTCGGTGGAATTGCCGCGCCAGCGGAACCGCAACGCCTCAAGCGGCTCGATCAGGTCCACCGCCCGCATCACGCCCGTCGCGCGGCGGATACGGATGGCCTCCACCTGCGCCCGCACGGCGGTCTCTTCGTCGCGCGTGCGTGAAAGCTCATCGAGCATCGTCAGCGCGCGCGCCGCGTCACCGCGCGCATTCACCAGGCGCACCTCGATGAACCGGGCCTGCAAGCGCAATGCCTGATCCGGCGCTTCAGCGCCGCCCGCGCGCGCCGCCGCTTCGGCCGTCGCATAATCATTGAGCTGCATCGCCGCTTCCGCGAGCGCCATCTGAAAACGCGCGCGCCAGGCCGGCGGGTGCTCTTCCATCCCGCCCGCGCCGCGTTCCAGTTCGCGCCGCGCATCGGCCCAGTTCTGCTGCTGCGCCGCCGCGTATCCGCGCCAAAGCGCCGCCGAGGGATTATTCAGCAGCGCCGACGCCGTGAGATCGGCCTGCGCCGCACTCACGCGCCCCAGCATCACGTTCGCCGCGCCGCGCAACAAGCGATATTCCGGATCGATCTCAACCAGTTCGCCCTGATTGATCGCCACGATCCGCAGCGCGCCCAAAGCTTCGGCCGCGAACTCATTTTCCAGCAGGTACCGCGCCAGCTCCATTCGCGCTTCAACCGGCGCGCCTTCGCCAACGCCCTCGTCCGCCGCGCGGCGCATCAACTCGTCGATGCGATTGCGCACCTCGACCAGATTCGCAGCGCCCGCCGCGTGCGTCGGCGCGCCGCCACTGTCGTCGTGCATCATCGCGGCGCTGACATCCGCCGCGAGCTGGGATTGCTGTTCAGTCGTCGCCGGCGCTGACGCAATCAACCCCGCATCGCCGCGCGATACGGTCAACACGCCGTCCGCGTACGTCGCGTTCACATCGTCCGCGCGCGGTTCAACGACCGCGCCATGCGCGGCCGGCAGGATTGCGGCTTCCATCGTCGCGCGGCGCTGATCGACCCCGCGCGCCGGCCCGCCCAACATCGCGACAGCGATGCGATCGCCGATTTCCGGATCGTTGATCCAACGCACCACGCCTTCGCGCCCGAACCGCACGGTCATGCGCCCGTGCCCGGCTGGGCTGACTTCTCGCGTCAGCTGAGCAGCCACCGGCGCCTCGGCGCGCGCGGCCAGCGTGAAGGTCCAGGAATTGTCTTCCGCGCTTGCCGAAACCTGCACCTCGGGCGGCGCCGGCACGCGCAGGCCGACAATGCCCTGCGCGTGCACCACTTGCACATCCTGGTGACGCCGGCCGACACGGCCAACGCCGGTCAAATCCATGCGCCCGCTCGCGTCGAACACCAGCCAGATCGCTTCGCCACGGCGGAACGCCGCCGCGCGCGCCGCGGCCGGCCACGTCACCGTGATGCGCGTGTCGTTGGCGCCTTCAACAAGCTGCACGCGGCCCGTGCCCGTGACCGGCGGGCGCGCCGGCGCCGGCGCGTTGGTGCGCTCGCCGTTCGCCGCGGTCGTCTGCTCAATGGCGGTGTCCGGCGGCATGAGATCGACGACAACGCGATCGCCATCAACAAAGTGGCGCTGACGCACGCCGGGCTCCAGCATCAGCTGCAAACGAACCGGCTGACCCGCCGCACTCACGCGGCGGATTTCACGCACAAAGCGCGGCGGCGTCGCGCGCAACTCGGCAATGTCGATGTCAGCAGCGCGCGAGAACCGCAGGTCCAGGCGATTGCCCTGAAGCAGCGGCGTCACCGTCGTCGCGCCGGCGAAGCGGAACGCAAGGCGCGTGTAATCGCCTTGCGTTCCAACCGAGACCGTCGCGCTTGGCACGGACGCCATGCGCGGCGGTGGAGGAGGCGCGGGCGGCGGTGGTGGCGGAGGCGGCGCTGCCGGTGGCGGCGGAGGCGCCGGCGGCGGCGCGGGCGGAGTCGGCGGCGCCGTCAGCGCCAGATCAATCGCACTCGGCAGCGGCCCGCTCGGACCACGCAATTCCTGCGGCGGCGCATTCGTGGTCGTCGTCGTCGCGGGCGCTTCCGCGCTCGGCGCCGGCGGCGCGGGCGGCGCTGTTTGCGTCTCGGTTTGCGTCTGCGGTTGCGGCGCAAGCTGCATCGGCTGCGCCACCGCGGGTGGCGCAGCGATCATCGCAGCAGCAGCGATCGCTATCGGAGAACGAAACGACTTCATGTGTTAAGCGGGCTTAATCTCCCCCGATGCCGGTTAAGCGCGGGTTTAGGGCGCGGCAGGAGGCGCCGCGCCGCGTGAACGATCGAGAAGATTGCCGCCATTCGTCGGCGGCCGCGCGCGGTCGGCCAGCATTTGCGTCAACGCGCGCGCGCGCGTTGGCTCCATCCGGCCCATCACCTCAGCCAAATTCGCCTGACGCATCCGGCTCGCGACCTGAACCAGAACCTCGTCATCCAAACCATCGAACACCGCCGCGGCGTCCTTGGCGCGCATGCGCTGGTAAACATCGACCAGGCTCCGCAAGCGTTCTTCCTGCGCCACATCGAGCTGCCCAAGCAGATCATTCACGTGCGTCTCAAGCGTGCGCAACTCGGCCAGGCGCTCGTTCAAACGCTGCTCAGCCGCGAGCATCAAGCCGTCTTGCGTGCCCAACGCTTCGCCGCGCGCATCCAGTTCGGCGCGCCGCGCGCCCAGCGCCTGCAACACCTGCACTTCGGACTGACTAAGGCCCGCCATTTCCGCGAGCGTTGGCGCCGGGCAATGCGCTGTCGTTTCAGCGCCAGACGTAGCCGCGGCGTCGCCGCCGCCCGCCGCGGCCGATGTCGTCTCCGCATGCCCCGCTTCGGCGACGGTTTCAGCGACACTCTCGGCCATCGCAACGGCCTTCAAGCCGAGCACGGCCGCGACCGTCACCATCACCGCCGGCATCAGCCGGACCGACGCAATCCTCTTCGCGGGTTTTTTGGCTGGCGCTTTCGTCATCACACTCTGCCGCGCACTGCGCCGGCGTCCGCGCTTGAGCGCATCCGTCCGGCTCCCAGTCCCAATCGATCGGCTGTGGCGCGCGCGTCATTGATACGCGCTTGCAGATCACGGCCCGCGTCCTGCGCCGTCGAGCGCATGGCGCGCACCGCCGTCTCGGCCTGCGCCGTCGCCTGCGCGAGCTCCGCCGCCGCGCGCAAGGCGCCGTCCTGACCGTTGCGCAGAGCCGTCAGTTTCTGATCGAGGCGCCAGAAGTAAAACAGGCACACCGCCAACATCACAGCCAGCACAACTTCAATCACGAGCGTAATGGGGCTCATTTGCCGCCTCCAAGTTTCATCATGGCCTGCTGCACCGCAGGCGTAATCGGTTGCTCGACGCGCACCGCAAGCGAATGACCCATGCGGCCTACGCGCCCGACACTGAGATCCACAGCGCCGCACTTGAGAGCCACCGGGGAATCCGGCGCCGCATCCAGCATCAGCGTGTCGCCGACCTTCAAATCCAAAATCCGGCGCAGCGGCTCTTTGTGCTCATCAAGCACAGCGCGCACTTCTAGCTTGGTGGCCCACAATTCGCTGGCGAGGTGGCCTTCCCAGATATTGTCGCGGCCGAACTTCTCGCCCATGAATTGCTGCAGCAGCATTTTGCGGATCGGTTCGAGCGTTGCGTACGGCAGCAGCAACTCAAGCTTGCCGCCGCGATCTTCCATATCAATGCGCAGCTTCACGATGATGGCCGCATTCGGAGGGCGCGCGATCGCCGCGAAGCGCGGATTGGTCTCAATGCGGTCCAGCGTGAAATCCACTTGCGTCAGCGGCGCGAACGCCTGACGCGCATCGTTCAGCACCACCTCGATCATCCGCGTCACCAGCGTGCGCTCGATCGTCGTGTAGGGACGCCCCTCGACCCGCGTCGCCGCCGCGCCCCGCCGCCCGCCGAGCAACACATCGACGATCGAGTAGATCAGCGACGAGTCGACCGTCGCCAGCCCGAAATTGTCCAGCTGCTGGGCGCGAAACACGGCAATAATTGCCGGCAGCGGAATCGAGTTGAGATAATCGCCAAACCGGATCGAACTGATCTGGTCGAGGCTGACTTCAACGTTGTCCGAGGTGAAATTCCGCAAGCTCGTCGTCATCAACCGCACCAGGCGGTCGAACACGATTTCGAGCATCGGCAGGCGTTCATACGAAACCAGCGCCGAATTGATGATCGCGCGAACGCCGGTGCGGCTCGAACTGTCATCTTCGCCGAGACCGAAGCCCAACAGGCTATCGATCTCATCCTGATTGAGGATGCGCTCATTGCTTTCGCCGCCGCCGTCATTGGCGGCTTCGCCGGTCGACCAGTCTTTGTCGTCAGCTTCAGCTGGTTCGGCGCTCATTACTGCACCAGCATCTCTTCAATCAGCACCGCATTCACTTGCATCGGCGCGATCACCAGGTTCACACGGCGCAACAGCTCAAGGCGCAACCGGTACGCGCCCGCCGAGCCGCTCAAATCTTCCGTGCGCATTTCGCGCAGGAAGCCGTTGAACTGGTCCGTGACGCGCGGAATGTGTTCGCCCAGCGCCGCGACCGTCTCATCGTCCGGCGCTTCCAATGTCAGCTTCAACTTCAAGTACGCTGGGCGCCCTTCCGGACCGGTGATGTTCACCAGCATTTCCGGCAACGTGACGAACACAACGCCGTCGCCCTGCATGATCGTGGTGCCGTTCGGCCCGGGGACCGGTTCGCCCGTCGCCTCTTCGCCGTGACCGCCCTTGGCTTTGTCGTGCCCTTCGTTCGCCTCCGCGTGCTGTTCAGCGCCGCCGCCATTGAACAACAACAAGTACGCCGCCGCGCCGCCGCCGCCGAGCACAAGCACGGCCGGCAGAACAATGAAGAGCACGAGCTTCTTGCCCGACATCTTCTTCTTGGCGGGCGCTTCGCCCTCGGCGCCTTCGCCCCCCTCCGCGCCTTCCGACGCCGGCGCAGCTTCGGCTTCCTCAGCCTCCGGCTTGTCGCCCTTCTTCTTTTTGCCTTTGCCGAACATCAGTGAATCGCTCGCGCGTTAACCCTCATCCTTCCTGGGCTGACGTGGTTAAGAAGCTCTCAATAACCGGCAAAACTTGCCGCCCGCCCGGCAGAAACCGGCCTGCAATTCACCATGTCGCCCCACTGCGCGCCTTGAAAACCAAGGGATTAAGCTCTGGCATGGCCCTTGCGTGGTTAACGCGTATGGATAACGCACTCATGCTCGGCCTGCAGACGCAACGCGTCATGCAACGACGTATGGACGTTGCCGCCAACAATCTCGCCAACGTCGCCACGACCGGATTCAAGGCTGACGGCCTGTTGCTCGAAGAAGCAGACCAGACCAACGCCCACGCGGAAGAAGACCCGCGCAACATCCGCTTCGTCCGCGACATCGGCATCATCCACTACATGGAGCAGGGCCCGATGGAGATGACGGGCAATCCGCTCGACGTCGCGCTCGAAGGCGACGGCTTCATCATGGTGCAAGGCCCGAACGGGCCGCTCTACACGCGCGATGGCGCGTTTACGATATCGGGGGATGGACAGCTGATGACCAGCGATGGTCGCGCCGTCCTGAGCTCCGGGGGGGCGCCGATCGTGCTCGATCCGCAGGGCGAAAGCCCGGTGATCGGCCGCGACGGCGCAATACGTGTGGCCGGTGTCGAAGCCGGCCGCATCGGTACGGCGACATTCGCCGCACCAGGCGCGCTCTCAAAGGTCGGGGACAACCTTTGGGACGCGCAAGGACAAGCGCCGGGGGCGTTCGAAGGCGTGGTGGTGCAAGGCGCCATCGAGGGTTCGAACGTTCGTCCGGTCGTCGAGCTCACAAGGCTCATCGAAATATCGCGCGCTTATCAATCCGCAGCCAAAATAGTTTCGGGTGCGGATGAATTGCGGCAGCGCGCGATCCAACAACTCGGCAGATAGGAACTAGTCCCACATGCGCGCACTATCGATCGCCGCCAGCGGCATGCAGGCGCAACAGCTCAACGTCGACGTCATTTCGCACAACATCGCGAACATGAACACGACCGGCTTCAAGCGCCAGCGCGCCGAATTCCAGGACATGCTCTACCAGAACATGGAGCGGCCCGGCTCAACCTCGTCGGCGTCGGGGAGCGTTCTGCCGCTCGGTATTCAGCTCGGCGTTGGCGTCCGTACCGACGCGGTCGGCCGCATCACCGAGCAAGGCAGCATCACCGCGACGCAAAACCCGTACGATCTCGCCATCAACGGCCGCGGCTATTTCCAGGTCACGATGCCGTCAGGCCAGACCGGCTACACGCGCGCCGGCAACCTCGCGGTCAACGCTGACGGCCAGATGGTCACCGCCGACGGCTACGCAATCGAGCCGTCCATCACCGTGCCGGCCGAAGCAACCGCAATCTCGATCTCGCGCGACGGCCTGGTCGAGGTCACGCTCGCCGGCCAAACCGATCCCCAACAGATCGGCCAACTCGAAATCGCGAACTTCATCAATCCGGCGGGTCTGGAAGGTATCGGCGACAACCTGTTCTTGGAGACGCCCGCCTCCGGCACGGCGACCACGGCCACACCGGGATCGCCTGGTTTCGGCACCTTGATGCAAGGCTTCCTTGAGCTTTCGAACGTCAACGCGGTCGAAGAAATCTCGTCGCTCATCGTGGCGCAGCGCGCATACGAGATGAACGCGCGCGTCATCACCGCCGCCGACGAAATGCTTCAATCCACCACGCAACTGCGCTGAGGGAGATAGACCATGCTGTTGCGTCTCTGCATCGCCATCTGCCTCTACTTCGTGTGCTCGGCCGGCCTGGCGCACGCGCAGACGATCAACCTGCGTCCGCGCATCGAAGCGAACGGGGCGGCAGTCACCATGGGCGACGTCTTCGAAGGCCTGCCCTCGGACGTCGCGGGCCGCGCGCTTTCACCAGCGCCGGCTCCGGGCCAAATCGGCCAATTGCAAATGACTGTTCTCGCCGCCGCTGCTTCGGCCGCCGGCCTCGACTTCACACCGCCGCCAGGCGTCAACACTGTGCAAGTGATCCGCCCGGGCGGCGCGCGCGCGACACTGCCCGCGACCAATGGCGGCCGCACCGTCGCCGACGCCGCCGTCCGCCGCGGCGACTTCGTCAATCTCGTTTACGCAATGCCAGGCATGTCGCTCAACATGCGCGCCCGCGCGCTTGAAGACGGCGCCGTCGGCCAAGGCATCCGCCTCCTCAACACGTCTTCGAACCGGACCATCGACGCGGTCGTGACCGGCCCGGGCGCCGCACGCGCCAACCCATGAGCAAGGATACAACGATGCGCACTCTCGCCCTCCTCGCTCTCGCCGCAACCGGCGTCACCGGTTGCGCCAGTGTCGATACCGCCGATCTGTCGCGCGACGCACTTGCCGCGCCCGGCATCGCCTATGACGCCGCGCGTCGCGGGCTTTCCGGGCCGCAGCTGCATCCGGTGCAAACGCCCGCCGCCCTCACGGGCGGTCAACAGCAAACCATGCCGCAGCCCGAAGCGGTGGTTTACGAGCCGGCGCTGGCGAACTCGCTCTGGCGCACCGGCTCACGCAGCTTCTTCAACGATCAGCGCGCATCGCGCATCGGCGACATCATCACGGTCGAGATCGAGATCGACGACAGCGCCGAACTCAGCAATTCATCGAACCGCCAGCGCTCGGCTTCAACCTCCGCCGGCGTCAGCAATTTCTTCGGCCTCGAAACCGCCGTCGGCCAGGTGCTGAACAACGCCTTCGATCCCTCGAACATGATCAGCGCGGACGCTGACAGCAGCCACAACGGCACGGGCGCGATCAACCGCGAGGAAAAAATCGAGCTGACGGTCGCCGCCGTGATCGTCGATCGTCTGCCGAATGGCAATCTGGTGCTAGCCGGCCGCCAGGAGGTGCGCATCAACGGCGAACTGCGCGAGCTCACCGTCAGCGGCATCATTCGCCCCGAGGACGTGACGGCGCGCAACCGCGTCAACCACACGCAGATCGCCGAAGCGCGCATCTCGTACGGCGGCCGCGGTTCGATCAGCGCCGTGCAGCGCCCCAATTGGGGTCAACGCATCGGCGACGCCATCACGCCCTGGTAATCGCCAGGCATCGCGACATGAAACGGATGCACCCGCATGGAGCGCGGGCGTCCTTGCCCGCCTGCGGCTACGCGCGATGCTTTAGGCGATCGCGCGCAAAGCTTGTGCGGGATCGTTGACGTTCGTCATATCTTCGGCCGCGGCCGGCTTGCGCGCGCGGATTTCGAGACCATTGCCGCCCACCTGGATGTGGATGTCGGTCAGGCCCGCCTCTTTGCACCAGCGCATCATCGTGCCGCGGCTCTTCGGCTGATCGTATTGCGGCGCCAGCATGTCGAACGTATCGAGGATGCTGTACTCAACCAGCTGCTCTTCGGTGAACCCGGGACGCGCGCCGCGATAATCCTTCACCGGAAAGAAAATCTGATTGTAGGGATGCAGCGGCGGCATCACCTTCATGTACGCCGGCACGATCTTGCGGCACCAGGCCAGCAGCTTTTCCTGGTTCATGTGCTTGGTGAACCAGCGCACGCGATACCGCGAATGGAAAATCCACTTCCACGCGTCGTACACGTCGACAGCGATCTCGCCGCCCGGCTTGACCATGCCGACCAGGTTGAAGAATGATTTCTTCACGTCCGGCGTATGTTGAATGACGCCATAGCAGAACACGCGATCGAACGATTCCGGCTTGAACGGCATCTCGTAGATGCTCGCCTGCGAAACCGTCGCGCCATTCTTGGCGAACGAATCGTGCGTCACATCGGCGGCGACGCTGTAGTCGAACGAAATTACCCGCGCGCCGGTGCCCAGCATGATCTCGGTGAACCGGCCCGAGCCGCAGCCGGCTTCAAGGATCGTCTGGCCTTCCATGTTCGCCGGCCAGCCGGTGCCATTGAAAAAACGATCGCGGGATTCGGTATTGCCCGTCGCGCTATCGACCTGCGTCTTGCGAAACTCAGCCCATTGTTTGCCGAAATTGCTGGTGTACCCTTCATCGACAACGAAGCGCGGAATGCCATCGACGCGGTAGCTATGCCCGCGCTCGCAAATCATCGAACCGCGAAGCGCATCGGCTGCGTCAGCATCGGCGCGATAGGTGAATGCGCTCCGGCATTGCGGGCACGCGTAGAGATCAAGATTCTTCGGCGAGTTCGGCACATCCGCTCCCAGCGCAGCCATCGGATGTCACGCCCGATGCGAATACAAACGTTTATGATAAGCCTGGAAGAAATATGCGTATTTGGCGCGCGCGGGAAATCGTTTCCCCCATCGCATGCATAAAATGGACGTTAAGGTTGATCCGTGCCGCCGCGCTGCGTCACGCGCTCATCATGTCGCTTTTGCGACGGCGACGAGCGTGCGGTCGCTCAATTCACGCGTCTATCTTTGCCCACCCAAAAAGGTTCACGCAATTCGCGGCGCAGAATTTTTCCGCTCGCGCTGCGCGGCAGCGGCGTCGCCAGGAAATCCACGCTCCGCGGCGCTTTGAAGTGCGCAATGCGTGAGCGTGCAAACGCGATGATGTCCGCCGCATCGGGCGACACGCCGGGCTTCGGCACCACGATCGCCTTAACCGCCTCGCCCCACGTTTCATCGGGCACCCCAATCACCGCGACTTCGGCGACATGCGGATGACCATGCACCGCGTTCTCGACCTCGGCAGGGTAAACGTTCTCACCGCCGCTGATGATCATGTCCTTGATGCGGTCCTGGATGAAGACATAGCCGTCCGCGTCGATGTAGCCGGCATCGCCGGTGCGCAACCAGCCATCGCCATCTACCGTCGCCGCCGTGGCTTCGTCCTTGCGCCAGTACCCTTTCATGTTCGCGGCCGAGCGAGTCGCGATCTCGCCAATTTCGTTCGGCCCAAGGCGTTTGCCCTCCGGATCGAGAATGGCCATCTCAACGCCAGGCATCGGCAACCCCGCCGAGCGCATCCGCTCATTGCCTTTGGGATCGTGATCGGCGGGCGGCAGATACGTCACCGTGCCCGTCGTTTCCGTCATCCCGTATTGCTGCACGAACCCGCAGCCGAACACATCCATGCATTCGCGCAGAAGATCGACCGGCATCGGCGATGCGCCATAAAGAATGTGCGTCAGGCTCGAATAATCGATCTCACGCGCACGCGGCATCCGGATCACGAACTGCAACGCCGCTGGCACCATGAACATCTTGGCGATGCGTTCGCGCGGAATGACCTCCAGCGCTTCCATCGGATTGAAATCGCGCGCGACGACATTCTTCACGCCATTAACCAGCCCGACCAGGCACCAGCCTGTGCCGCCAATATGCGCCACCGGCATCGCGCAATAGCTTACTTCGCCCTCGTTCCACTCATTCCAGCCCATGCGCGCTTCGGCCAGGTTGCGGCGCGAGCGCAGGATGTTCGCGCTCGTCAGCATCACGCCCTTCGGACGCCCTGTCGTGCCTGACGTGTAAAGCAACAGCGCCGTCGCCGAAGGCGCCACCGGGATCGCCAAATCCTGCGCCGGATGCGCGTCGCGCCACGCCGCATACACAGGATACGCATGCGCGCCTGGCTCCATCGCGATGATCTTCGGCTTGCTTTCGCTCTTCGCGGCCGCCGCTTCGCCGACCTCAACGCACTCAGGCCCGACAAACAGCAAATGCGCGCCCGCATCATCAATGATGTACGCGACTTCGTCCGCCGACAGCCGCCAGCCAATCGGCGCCATCACCGCGCCAATCTTCACCACCGCGAACAGCAGTTCGAAATAATGATCGCTGTTCTTGCCGAAATAGCAGACCCGGTCGCCCGCCTTCAATCCCGCCGCCGCCAACGCCGCGCTTGCGCGGTTCGATTGCGCATCCAGCGCCGCAAACGTCGTCTCGCGCCCCTCGAAGCTCAGCGCCACCTTATCGCCGCGCATCCGCGCATGGTGACGCGGCACGTCGCCCAAAGTCGGCATCAGGTCGAACTCGTCCGGTTGCAGCGACGCCGCCATGCCCATCTCCCGCTTGTTCTTTTGAGAGACCTTAGCGCAGGCGCGGAGAATGTGGAGCGTTTAGCTTCCGACGCCGCGCGCCATCAGCGCCGCGAACAACACCAGCAGCGCCAGCAGATGTACTTCGATCATCACCAACCCGCGGACGCGCTTGGCGTCCGCTTCGGTCACAGCGAACGCCGCATCCTGGCCCGCCTGCCTGACCCAGCGAAGGAACGCGCGCGTCGGCGCGATGGAGATCAGTCCGATAACGCCGAACACCGCCATCTTCGCCCAGAAGAACGGCTGGTCCGCATAATACGCGGCGCCCTTGGCGCCCCAGAACACGCGCGCCACGCCCGCCAGGATCACGCCGACTGCGCTAATTCCATAAAACAGATCCGCGCGCAGCAGCAGCCGCGCCACCCGTCCATCAACGGGCAAGCGGAGCATGAACGCCTCCGCCGCCAGCGCCCCGACCAGGATCAGCGCGAAGGCAAAGTGCAGAAAAGACAAGGCCGCGTCGTGCAGGAGCATCGGCGCAGCCTAATCGCTCAACCCGTTACGGGAAACGTCAATCGTCGCGGTGGACGCGCTCGCGGCGCTCGTGGCGCTCCTGCGCCTCCAGGGAAAGCGTGGCGATCGGGCGCGCTTCCAGACGCGAGAGCGCGATCGGCTCGCCCGTCTCTTCGCAATAGCCATACGAGCCATCATCGATCCGGCGCAGCGCTTCATCGATCTTGGCGATCAGCTTGCGCTGGCGATCGCGGGTGCGAAGCTCCAACGCACGGTCGGTTTCGCTCGTCGCGCGGTCGGCGAGATCGGCCTCGTTGACCGTGTCCTGCTGCAGCGTCGCAATCGTGCCGCGGGACTCCTCGAGGATCTCATCCTTCCACGCCAGCAACTTCGCGCGAAAGAACTCCCGCTGCCGGTCATTCATGAACGGCTCGTCTTCGCTGGGGCGATATGCTTTCGTCGAGGTCGCCATATGGAACTCCGAGACCGCCTAATCCGAGGCGCGCGCCTTATAACCGTGGGCCTAAACGCCGTCCATTGAGCAAGACGGGCGCCAAAGTCATGCATTTTCCGCACGTTGCGGTGCAGCAATTATAATTTTTCGGACATCCGCTCGAGCTTCGCCGCTTCTACCGCGAGCCTGACGTCAATCTCGTGAAGGACAGCGTCCAAACCGGCGTCCCCGGTCTTCTCCGAGCGGCCGTGCAGCGCCTCAAGCTTGGCCCTCAGCCCCCCGGGCGCCCGCCCAAGCAACAGCCCCTTCTCCAACTCTTCCAGCGTATCCAACGCCTCCTCGCCGCGCCGGCGCTGACGCGAGCGGCGCTGGGACGGGTTCTCATCCCCCTGAAGCGCCAGAATAGAGTCCAGCGAAGCCACCGCGCCGGTGGGCGTCGCCGCCGTCGTCCGCTGCGGCGCATCCATGGCCGGCGCAAATCCCGGCGCGGCTGTCTTGCCCGCCTTACCGGCGGCATTCGACGCCCCAACATTGCGACCTGGTTCGATCTTCATCGCCGCGAACTCTCAGCTGCTGCTGTTTCCGATTGATTAACGTTTAAAACTTGAACCGGTCATTAACCGAACTGCTCGCCTATCACTCAGATGGGAATAGCCACTCGCGCTGCGCGCACAGCTTTGCTTGCCGTCTGCTCCGTCGCCGCCATGACCGCGCCGATCGCCGCGCCGATGGCGTATGCCGGCACGCGCATCAAGGACATCACCGATTTCGAAGGCGTCCGCGAGAACCAGCTCGTCGGCTACGGTCTCGTCGTCGGCCTCGCCGGCACTGGTGACTCGCTGCGAAACTCCGCCTTCACGCGCCAAAGCCTGGAAGCGATGCTTGAGCGTCTCGGCGTCGCCGCCGCCGGCGCCAACCTCAACACCCGCAACGTCGCCGCCGTCATGGTCACCGCGAACCTGCCGCCGTTCGCGTCGCAAGGCTCGCGCATCGACGTCACCGTGTCAGCACTGGGCGATGCGCGCAGCCTGGCCGGCGGCCAATTGCTCGTCACCCCGCTCATGGGCGCCGATCAACAAGTGTACGCCGTCGCGCAAGGTCCGCTCGCCATCGGCGGCTTCGCGGCGTCCGGCCAATCCGGCTCATCGGTCACGCGCGGCGTGCCCACCGCCGGCCGCATCGCCTCCGGCGCGCTCGTCGAACGCGAAATCCATTTCGACATCGCAGCGCAGCAGGAATTGCGTTTGGCCTTGCGAAACCCCGATTTCACCACCGCCCAGCGCGTCGCTGGCGCCATCAATCATCTTGTCGGCACGAACGTCGCGCGCGCCGCGAACCCGGGCTCGGTCGTGCTTTCGCGCCCGACCGAATATGCCGGCGACATGGTCTCGCTCATCAGCCAAATCGAGAACCTCGAAGTTGAGGTCGACACGCCCGCGCGCATCGTCATCGACGAAAGCTCCGGCATCGTTGTCATGGGCGAGAACGTGAAGGTCTCCACCGTCGCGATCGCACAAGGCAATCTCACCATCTCGATCCAGGAAGATCCATTCGTCAGCCAGCCCGCTCCGCTTAGCCGCGGTGAAACCGTTGTCGTGCCCTCCACCGGCGTGAACGTTGAAGAGGAAGAAGGCGGCCTCGTCATGGTGCCTGGCGGCGTGCCGCTGCGCCAGCTGGTCAACGGCCTCAACGCACTCGGCGTCACCCCGCGCGACATGATCTCGATCCTGCAGGCGCTCAAAGCCGCCGGCGCGATCCAAGCCGATATCGAAGTGATGTAATGCCCGGTCCGATCGCACTTCCCGGCGCGCCCCTGCCGATGAGCACGGCGCAGCAACCGCTAAGCCAAACCACCAGCATGGAAGCGCAGCTGCGCCGCGCCGCCGAAGAATTCGAGAGCGTGTTCCTCTCGGAAATGCTCGCGCCAATGTTTGAAGGCCTCGACACCGACGGCCTTGGCGGCGGCGGCATGGGCGAAGAAATCTTCCGCCCCATGCTGGTCGAGCGCTACGCCGACTCCATCAGCCGCTCCGGCGGTATCGGCATCGCCGACAGCGTCGTGCGCGAGTTCATGCGCATGCAAGCGGCGCAACCTGTCGCCGTCCCGACCACGGAGGAGCCCGATGGCGCTCATCGCTGACGACGCCGCCCATCGCGCCGAACAATTGGTGCTAATGACCGAGCGCCTCGCCGCGCTCGCCGAGGCCGACACCCGCCGCATCCAGGCCCGCACGCCCCTCGTCGACGGCGCCGACACCGACGAGAAGAACCGGTTGGCAAACGCCTACCGCCTCGAACTCGCGCGCATCAAACAGGACCACACGCTGATCGAAGCCGCCCCGCCCGAACTTCTGGACCGGTTGCGCCGCAGCACGATCGCGCTCCACGAGACACTCGCCGCCCATGAACTTGCACTAAATGCAGTGAAGGTCGTGTCCGAAGGTTTGGTCCACGCCATGGCCGAGGAAGTCTCGCGCCAACGCGGCGCCAGCGCCAATTATTCCGCGCAGGGCGCGATGGAAACGCGTTCGGGCCCGAGCCCGACCGTGCTCGATCGCAGCGCTTAACCATCGGCGCCGATAAACCCTGATCCGGCGACAACTTCGCCTTTCCTGTAATTCATCTTGCTCTGTGTCTTTACTGCCGGTTTGGTAGATGGGCAGGCGGTCTTTGGGCGGAGCAGTTGAAGCACGCGAAACCAACACGTGCGTGGCGCCCCGTCCGGGCCCACGCCTATCAACGCAGACGCCCGTCGCGCCCCGAGGGCGCGTGGATCGCGTTGGTGTTCAATCTTTGCCTCTTCGTCCTGCCGATGGCCGGCGCGGCCGCGGTGATCGTGATCGCGCGCGATCATCTCTACGCCTACGAATACACCCCGAACGGCGCCCGCTCGATCAGCCGGCGCGTCGAACGTCTTAACGCCAGCCTCATCCAGACCGATTTCGACCGCCAACGCCAATGGGACAACATGGTCGCCATGGAGCTGATGGCGAACGATGATTCCGCCGCGCGCGGGTTCCTGCTCTCCGGAACCGAGATGCTGCCGCCGCGCACCGCCGCCATTCTCCGCCAGGCCGCATCCGAAGGCGCCGGCGATTCCGCCATCGAGGTCGCCGCGCTGCAATTGCTGCTGCCCGGCACGCGCGAGCGCTACCAGGCCAATGTGCAGCTGCTTTCGCTTCGCCCGAACAGCGAAACGCCGGGCGAAGAGCCGGCTGAAACGCTCGGCGATCCGCGCGATTTCGAACTGATGGCGCGCGCCCTGCTCGGGGCGCCCGAAACCGACCCCCTGCAATTCGTGCTCACCGGTTTTGCGCTCGGGCTCGGCGGCGACATGTCGGCGCGCATGAACGAAGGCGCCGTCGCGCTTTTGGCCGCGACCCGCCGCGAAGATTTCCCGAACGATCTGTCGGACGAACTGCACATTCTTTTCGCCGAAGCGATGCCGCTTGAGACGTTTCGCGCCGCCGCGCGCGTCAGCGCCGAAGAACGCGGCGCGCCCGGCGATTTTGACAACGCTTCAGTCGCGTTCGCGGCCAGCATCAATCCCCAAGCAGCCGCGCGCGTGCGCGCCATGCTCGCGGAAGTCGGCGACATCAGCGCCGCCACCTCCGCCGCGGCCGCCGCAACCATGCTCACGCAAGCCACAACGCTCAGCGACTTCGAGAGACTGCGCCTGCTCGCCCAGACGTCAGGCGATCGCGCCGCCGCCGCCGCCAAGCGCCTGCCGCGCGACGGCCGCCTGCTTCTCGCCGCGCGCGGCGAACTGGAATTTAACCGCGATCTCCTGCTGGCGCTTGGCGCCGTCGGCCTGGCGTTGGCCGGGCTGCTCTTCGCGGTGCTGTCCAAGCTGGTGCAGGCCGCACGTGACGGCGTACGCCGCCTCAATCACGGCGACGACGATTTCGACCACCACGACGATTACGACAGCGAATTGCTCGAGATCAGCACCAACAATTGGCGCCCGCTTTAGACACGGAAGAGCGAAAGCACCGCTTGCGGCTCGGCGTTGGCGATGCTCATGCCGCCCGCGGCGTCGAGGCCCTGACGAACCTGCAACGCCAGCAAACGCGCGCCGTCGGCATCGAAATCCCCGCGCGCGCCAGCTTCCGCCGCGCCGAGAAAACCCTGGTGCGCTTCAAGCGCGCGCGCTGAATCCACCAGACGGCCCATCGCGTCGGCGAGATTTTCCATCGACTTCTGCGCCGCCTGCCCGAGCGAAGCATCGCCCGCTTGCGCGTCGCCTGACACCAGCAGCACGCCGCCGTCGAGACGCAGATCCACGCCCGGAATGGTCACCGCCGAAGCGCCCGGCTCGGCCTGCACAGCAACATCCTCGCCGGCCAGCACAACCGCGCCACGACCGATCGCGGAATCGATCCGTTGCCCGAACGCCGCCAGGGTGTCGGTCAAACCCGCCTGATCGCCGGCCTTCGCCTGCGCTTGAATCTTCACCAGCATCGCCTGCGCATCATGGCCTGCGGCCAGCGCTTCATGCACCTGGCTCATGCCGACGCGCACGCTCTCGCGCGCGCTCGAGATCGCCGCGCTGCTAAGCTCGACCTTGTCGCCCTGCGCTGCGGTCTCGTTGCGTTGCGGTTGAGTTGGGCGCGTGAAGCGCGCATCGACGCCGAGCGATTGCGCGCCATTGGCGCCGGGAACGATGCTCGAAACCATATCAACCTGCTCCTTCGGATCGCGCGCATGCAGAATGCGCGCGGCGTTCTTCGCCGCAGGCGTGAAGGAACAGTAAATGCGTTAACGAAACGTTAACGCCCATGCATCCGAAACGAATAAATTTACGTTCTGTTTACTTGCCGACCTGCGCGCGAAGATAGGCCATCACGGCGCGCGAGTACGCCAGTTGTGACTCACTTGGATATTTGCGCAACATCTCAGCGGTGCTGGTGTCGGTCACGGTGGCGACGAAGCGCTGACTTTCAGGATCCAGCGCGATCGCGACACGATCGGGCGCGAGTTCGCTTTTCTGCGCGGTCGCATGTTCTGCGATCCGGCGTTCGGCTGCTTCGGCAGCCGGACCTAGTTCAGAGGTTGCGACGCGGCGAGCGAGCGCCTCATGAACCGGTTGGGAAGGAGTGATGGAGGCCATGACTCATTGCCCGGCGAAATCGGCGGGGAGCCAAAGCCCCCCGCCTCTTTCGGTTTCCGTTATTAGCGGAAGAACGACAGCACGATCGACGGCGCCGAGTTGGCGATCGACAGAGCTTGCGCGCCCAGCTGCTGCTTAACTTGCAGAGCTTGCAGGCGGGCCGATTCTTTCGCGAGGTCGGCGTCGACGAGGTTGCCGATACCAGCTTCGATCGAGTCAGACAGCTTGCCCAAGAACGTCTTTTGAACGTCGATGGCCTTCGACTGCGCACCCATCGTGGCGAGATCGCGGTTGAGCGCGCTGATCGCCGTATCGATCGCGGTCGAAGCAGCCGAAGCGCCGCTCGCGGTCGAGATGTTGAGAGCAGACGTGACCGTGTTCAGCGCTTGGCCTGACGCGCCGCCGAGGCGGAAGTCGAAGCCGCTAACGGCCAGGCTGTTCGTGCCCGAGCCTGGCGCAACCACAACTGCCATGGTGCCAGCAGCCGTGCCGGCGCCGCCGTCGAGGAAGGCGCTGTCATCAACCGCGGCCGAAACCGGGGTCGCGCCGTCCGTGTAGGTGACGGTGAACGCTTCAGCAGCCGAGTACGAGATGCGGCCCGTGACGTCGTTGTACGAGGCGCTCACGCGGCCGTCAGAAGCTGACGAAACGCGAGCCATGAACGTCGAGATCGTGTCGTTGGCTTCAACGTCGACCGTGAACGTCGTGGTCTCGTTGCCGCTCGTGATCGTGAACTCGAGCTGGTCGTTGGCGCCGACTGTGAGGCCGGTCGCTTCGTCGAGTTCAGCAGCGGCCGAGAACGGGTTGCCGTTGGTGTCGAGGAACGCTGCGCCTTGCAGAGCATAACGGCCACCGCCGCCGCCTGCGCCGTCCGACGTCAGAACGTTGAACTGCGTCGCGCCGCCCGTGAGGTTGGAGCCGTTGACGAGGTTCGAACCGTTGAACGTCGCGGCGTTGACGATTTGGTCGACTTGGTTGCGAAGCGCGTTGAAGTCGGCTTGCAGCGCGGCGCGCTGGTCGGTCGAGAGGTCGGTCGCTTGCGCGGCGACGGCCTTTTCCTTCAATTGCTTCAGAATGTCGCCGACGGCTTCACCGGCCGACAGACCGACGTCGATCACCGATGAGGCGCGATCCATGCCGTCCATGATGGCGCCGAGCGAAGCAACGCGAGCGCGCTGGCCTTCGGCGATGGCGAACACAGCGCCGTTGTCCTTCGCGGAAGCGACCTTCAGGCCGGTGTTCACGCGGCTTTGGACTTCGCCGAGATCTTTGGTGGTTTGGTTGAGGGATTGAAGCGCGACGAGGGCGCCGTAGTTTGTGTTGACGCTTACCATAATATGTCTGTCCTTCTGGACTTGAGTGAACCGGCCATTTTGGCCAGCTGGACGTCACCGCCCGGTCCGCGCGGAAATCCGCACGCCCTCCCCCGCACGGGTTCAGACGCTTTGCGTTGGCAATGTTTTTAGGAGCTGAGGGTTAACAACGCGTCAGCGGCGAAACGATTCTGCAGTTGAAGTGCAGCTCAGCGCGCGCCGAGACCTTCCATCATGGCGCGGTTAATGTCGATTAACGGTTCGACATCGGCGCCTTCACGCAGGACTTCACTCGAATAGCGCGCAACCCACATAGCCAGCGAGATGATCTGCCCACGCAGCGTGATCGGCAATTGGTTTTCAGGCGCCGCGCAATCGGCTGAGAGCACATTCCAAAGCCGGCGGTTGGCGTCGATGACCTCAAGCAGCACCGGCAAAGGCGGCTTCTCTTCTTTCACCCGGACAAGACCGGCCGTCACTTGGCCGAACGCGCGGTACTCGAGATCACGAGGCTGATCAGCCTGCGTGGCCACGCGCTGGTACGCTTGAATCGACATCGTGTCCCAGTCCCAAGCGCTCGGCCTCATAGGTGATGAGTTTCCGGCAGCGCATCAGAGCGCGGTAGTATTCGCCGCTCATTACTTCTTTGGAAACGCCTATGCATTCTGCCAGGACAGCCGGGTCCCGGACGGCGCCCATGAACTCGGCCAGGCGGCCAGCGAACTCGCCGTACGCCTTCTCCCGCCCCTGCTCATCAAGATACATGAGCATGATCGGGAAATAGATGCGCTTGGCCGGCGTGTCGGCTTCGTCCTGCTGCATGATGTCCTTCTCACGCAGCACGGAGGCCTTGTTCTGCAGGACAAGCGCAGCCCGGCGATCGCCGTTCTGCACAACAGCGCCGTTGACGACAAACTTCTCGCCCGGCCGCAAAGAGAGTTTCAGCGGCATGTGCCCTCCTCCCGATTCTGGGAGTCCATCGTGTTAACCCTCGCCCACGATGGTTAATGAGGTGTTGTTTCCGTCCCACGCTGCTGTGTTGTTTCGATTGCAAATCGTGCGCGATGCACGCGAGGCGCGATGATCGTGGCAGTTGGGTTTCACGCGCGCAATTTCAACCCGCGCTTGATTGATCGGTCCGTCATCAAAACGTAGATACTTAATCGCCGTTCGGGAGGGGGTCCCCGGCGCGGCGCACAGACATCGAAACCAACGGGGCGCATGCCCCGCGTGCGGACGCACAGCGCGAACGCACGCCCGGAGAAACGCGACCTGAAATTTTGAACCTGCTTCGGCGGGAAAGGAGGAGCTTTGTCCAATGTCATCGATCTTGAGCCGCTGCGCGTCACCGTACGCCGCGCCGCCGCGAAGATTGGCAACGCCGAGCTTGCCGAACGCTTCACCCGCATCGCCACCGACTACATGATCCGCGACGGACGCTGTTTTCGTCCGGCAACGCCGGCCGAACTCGAACGCGCGCCGTCTTGGGCGCGCAACGCCGTCGCGCGCGGCGAACCCGTCAGCGTCTATAAGCGCAGCAGTGCATTGACCGCGCGTCTCAACGTCGTCGCGCGCCGCCTCGCCGATACGCGCGCCGTCGCCGCCGCCGATTGGACCAAGCGCACCGAGGCCGGCCCCGACATTCTCGCCGCCGGCCTGTTCCTCAAGAAATTCGACCGCGTGAACTTCGACACCGCCGCGCGCAAAGCTCTCGCCTTCTCGCGCGTGCTGAGTTCATGGCGCGAGACCGATGACGCCAGCCCTTCATGCGACGCACAATCGCTCGTGCTGCTCAGCGGCCAGATCTGGCATCGCATCACCTCCGTCGCCGAGCTCCGCCGCATCGGCGGCGAATTCAAGAACTGCCTTGCGCGCACCACCAGCACTGGCGGCTACGGCGCATCATTGAAGCGCGGCAAAGCGCAATTCTGGGTGCTGCGCGATCTTGCGGGCGCGGGGCTCATCGTTGCGATGGCGCCGGCGCCGCTCGCCACCTTCTTTCAGGAAGTGAAAGGCCCCTCCAACGCACGCGTCCGCGCCGATGCGCCCGCGCTCGTGCAACTGGGCATCGCGCTTGGCGTCAATCCGCCGCCGCCCGAGCCGCCAAAGCCGCCAAGACCGCCAGTGATGACGATCCCCATCGGCATCTTGCCCGCCGTGCTCGAGGCGCGGCAACCGTGCCGCTGTTCGCTCTGCGATCCGCAGCTGCGCTTGCGCCTGAGCAGGGCCACGCCTTAAGTGCTTCCGGCAAGGAGCGCTCATGCGGTTTGACGGCACCAAAGACTATGTCGCTACGGAAGACCTGAAGGTCGCCGTCAACGCGGCGATCACGCTTGAACGCCCGCTCCTCGTCAAAGGCGAACCCGGCACCGGCAAGACCATGCTGGCGATCGAAGTCGCCAAGGCCATCGGCGCGCCTTTGATCGAGTGGCACATCAAATCGACGACCAAGGCCGTGCAAGGCCTCTACGAGTACGACGCCGTCATGCGTCTGCGCGACAGCCAGTTGGGCGACGCGCGCGCATCCAACATCGAGAACTACATCAAGCGCGGCAAACTCTGGGAAGCGTTCGAAAGTCCGGCGCGCCCCATCCTCTTGATCGACGAGATCGACAAAGCCGACATCGAATTTCCGAACGACCTCCTCCAGGAGCTCGATCGCATGGAATTCTACGTCTATGAAATCGACCGCACCATCAAAGCCAAGGTGCGCCCGATCATTCTGATCACCTCCAACAACGAGAAGGAATTGCCGGACGCCTTCCTGCGCCGCTGCTTCTTCCACTACATCCGCTTCCCCGACGAAGAGACGATGCGCGCCATCGTCGAGAGCCACTTCCCGGGCGTGAAGACGCGCCTCGTCAACGAAGCCCTCAAAATCTTCTACGACATGCGCAAAGTCCCGGGCCTCAAGAAGAAGCCCAGCACCAGCGAACTCCTCGATTGGCTAAAGCTGCTGCTGACCGACGACATCGATCCCGAAACCCTAAAGCAGCGCGATCCCTCCAAACTCATCCCGCCCCTCGCCGGCGCGCTCCTCAAGAACGAAGCCGACGTCATGCTCTTCGAACGCCTCGCCTTCCTCGCGCGCCGCGAGCAACGCGGCGGACAATAACAATATGGACCGCCGGCGCCCCGCCGGCATCTTCGCCTCAGGAGGCCCGCGTCTCCTTCGACAAGCTCAGGAAGACGCTATTGTGTAGCCAGCGTCTGAATTGGCGTCACGCTGAGCCTGTCGAAGCGCGACGCCACGCACCGGCGCTTTCCCTCTGTTCAGGGGCATCGACAGCAAATCCGCCCCGCCGTAATTTCCGGCCGGGAGGACGCTTCATGCGCCGGTTGCTGCTTTCGCTTGCGTTCGCACTCTGCGCCGCGCCTGCGTTCGCACAAGGCACAGAGGAAGAACCGCAAGCCGCCCCCGGCTCCATCGCCATCGGCATGATCGAGGAAGCCAACGCCATCGGCATCTTCGACATCGTCCACAACGGCCAGGTCTCCGTCCGCCACCTGCGCAGCGGCCTGCGCTGCGACTTCAACCGCAACGGTGATGGCGGCCGCATCATCATCTTCGCGCCGCCCGCCCCGCCGGTGAACACGCCGCCGACAGCCGAACCCGCCATCCCGCGCGGCGACGACGTTGCCTGCGACATGGTCGAAAGCGGCGTTCAGCTCCGCTACTTCGCCACGCGCTACCCGTTCGGCTCGACACTCGAAGAACAAATCGCCGCCGTCGAGACCGCCATCCGCCGCCGCAATCCCAACGCCGCGCCCTATCCCGGCGCAACAACACGCGCGCCCGAAGACGGCCTGCCGCTTCGCCGCAGCACGCGCTTCATCGTCACCCATGACGGCGCGCGCCAATTCACCCGCGCCAGCGTCGCCCGCATCGGCGATTGGATCATCAAGCTGCGCTACACCGCGCCCGCCCCCGACGACGCCGCCGCCGCAGCCGCCGACGCCCACGCCGACCTCGCCTTCGACGCCGCCCTGCGCGATATCATCGACCAGCGCTAATCTTGGACCGCCGGCGTCTCGCCGGCATCTTCTGTCGTGCGTGGCGTCGTGCTTCGACAAACTCAGCATGACGCCATTGAAACATAGCGCCACAGCATCAGTAGCGTCATCCTGAGCCTGTCGAAGGAGACGCGGACCATTGAAGGAAGATGCGGGCGCTACCTGCCCTCACCTCACGGCGCCCGCTAGCGCTCCTCACGCCCGGCCTCTATCCTCCACCCCGTGTTTCAACGCTTCTTCACCGAACTGCGCGCCGCGCATCTGCCGGTCAGTCTCAAGGAATACCTTGTACTGGTCGAAGCGCTCGACAAGGAAGCGATCGATATCAATGTCCAGGATTTCTATTATCTCGCGCGCACGGCGCTGGTGAAGGACGAACGCCATCTCGACAAATTCGACCGCGTCTTCGGCCAGGTCTTCAAAGGTCTCGAAAACACCGGCGACGCCGTCAACGCCGAGATTCCCGCCGAATGGCTGCAAGCGCTCACCGAAAAATTCCTGACCGACGAAGAGAAAGCGGAGATCGAAGCGCTGGGCGGCTGGGATAAATTGATGGAGACGCTGAAAGAGCGGCTCGAAGAACAAAAGAAGCGCCACGAAGGCGGCAACAAATGGATAGGCACCGGCGGCACGTCCCCGTTCGGCAACAACGGATACAATCCAGAAGGCATCCGCATTGGCGGCGAAGGCGGTCAACGCAAAGCGGTGAAAGTTTGGGAAAAGCGCGAATATAAAAACCTCGACGACAGCGTCGAGCTTGGCGTGCGCAACATCAAGGTCGCGCTCCGGCGCCTGCGCAAATTCGCCCGCACCGGCGCGCCTGACGAACTCGATCTCCAAGGCACGATCGATAAGAGCGCCAAGGAAGGCTATCTCGACATCGTGCTCCGCCCCGAGCGCCGCAACGCCGTGAAGGTCTTGCTTCTGCTCGATATCGGCGGCTCGATGGATTCACACATCAAGCTTTGCGAGGAACTCTTCTCGGCCGCACGCACCGAATTCAAGAGCCTCGAATTCTTCTACTTCCACAACTGCCTCTATGAGAGCGTGTGGAAGGACAACCGCCGCCGTCATGACGAAAAGACGCTGACCTGGGACCTCCTGCACAAATACGGCAGCGATTATCGCGTCGTGTTCGTCGGCGACGCGACCATGAGTCCCTACGAAGTCACCTATCCCGGCGGCTCGGTCGAACATTGGAACGAGGAAGCCGGCGCAATCTGGCTGCAACGCGTGACCGATATTTATGAGCGCGTCGTCTGGCTCAACCCGACGCCCCGCGCCCATTGGGACCACACGCCATCAATCCAGGTGATCCGCGAAATCATCGGCCAGAACCGCATGTTTCCGCTCACCATCGCCGGCCTCGACGGCGCCATGCGCGAACTCAGCCGCTAGTCTTTCTTCTTTTGCTGGCTGGCGAAGATTGCGGTGCCAACCCCGCACGCCACCGCGATCAGCGCAAACACGATCGCAAGCGGAAAGCCTTCGTCCTCTTCGGCAGGCGCCGCCGCCGCATAGGCGTTCGCCGCTATCATCGCGAACGGCGCCGCCAATCCCAAGACACGTGTGAACATCACCCCTCCCGCGCCAAACGCTAACGCGGAAGCCGCAAAGCGTCTATGGCGCCCAAACCAATTCGGCCGGCCGATACCCGAGCCGCGTGATGCGCTGTTCAAACATCGCGCGCGTCTCCGGCGAAATCGTCTGCTCGCGCGTCAGCACCCAGAGGTAACGCCCTTCCGGTTCGCCAACGATGCTCCACTCGTAATTCTCGCCGCGCTCGAGCACCCAATACTTCGCCCAGATCGGCCCGAAGAAGCTCACTTCGAGCTTGCCTTCATTGCCTTCGCCGACCGGACGCGCACGCCCGCGCGCGACACGGCTCTCGCCGCGCTCGTCGATGCACGTGTTCACCACCGAAATCAGTCCGTCATCGCGCAGCCCATATTCAGCCGTCGCGCGCTGACATCCCTCCTCGAAACTGTTCGGAAGCCTGGCCTGCTCGTGCCACAGCCCCAGATAACGCTGCTGATCAATGGTCGCGACCGGCAGCGGATCGGTGCTTTGGCGGTAAACCGGATTCTCGGAACAGGCGGCGGCGAAGATGGCGAAAACGACAATAAACAGGCGCATGGGCTCTGTACGCATAGCTTGCCCGGCCGGTTCCCTTTGGGGACAATAAGTCCAGGGAGTCGGATGGACCGCCGGGCATTTCTACTGAGCGCTGCCGCGTGCAGCATCGTGAGCGCATCGACCACGCAGCTGGCGATCGCCCAAACACCCGCGCGCTTCGGCACGGCGGCCAATTATAGTTCGCAACGCGACGGCGCCACCTTCCTCGTCGCCCGCCACGGCGTGCTGCTTGCCGAACAATACACCGCCGGCAACGCCGACACACGCTGGCCCATCGGCATGGGCACGCGCACCTTCCTGTCATTGCTCGCCGCTTCGCTGGTCGAAGATCGGCTGATGACGCTGGACGAACCCGTCGCGCTCACGCTCGGTGATTGGGGCGCCGATCCGGTCAAAAGCCTGATCTCGATCCGCACGCTGCTGAGCGGCGCTAGCGGCCTCCGGTTCGAACGCAACGGCCCGCAGGACGTCGCCACCGCCATCGCGCTGCAGCCGCGCGAAACACCCGGCACATCCTTCAGCGACGACGCCGCGACCTATGTCATCTTTGCCGAAATCGCGCGCCGCAAACTGGAAACAGGTGGCCGCGAGCCCGACCCCGCGCGCTACCTCACATCGCGGACGCTGCTGCCGATCGGCTGCGTTCCGATCGGTTGGGCGCGCACCAGAGACGGCGCCGTGCGTCTCGATGACGGCGCCGCCGTTTCAGCGCGCGGCTGGGCGCAAGCGGGCGAACTCATCCGCCGCGAAGGCGTTTGGCGCGCGCAGCAATTGGCCGACGACGGTGCGCTGCGTGAGGCCATGCGCGGCTCGTTCGCGGAAATGCGCGCCGGCTTCGGTCTTTGGCTCGCATCCGGCGAGCGCGGGCGCGACAATTTCTCGATCGACACCGATCTTTGGCGCGCGCCCGGCACGAACGCGCCAGCGGATCTCGTCATGGCCGCGGGTCAGGGCGGCCAGCGTCTTTACCTCGCGCCGTCAGACGGTCTGGTCATCGTGCGTCAGGCCCGAACGCTCACCAGCAATTCGTGGTCCGACGCACAATTCCTGTCGTTGATCTGGCGTGATCTTTAAGCGCGCGGGCGGATCAGCAGGCCGCTGATCAAACCGACGATGCCGCCGCCGGCGGCGCCCGTGATCAGATTGGCGAGATGGATGCCGTTCTCACCATCGATGAGATTGCTCCACACCGACGTGACGCCGCTCACCATCTCGACATTGCCGCCGGCCCAGCCGGTCGCGACGCCGCCAATTGCGCCGATGACGGTGCGCCCGACAAGGCCGCCGCCGCCGCGCGTCAGCGCGCCCATAATATTGCCGCCGACAGCGCCGCCGACAGCCTGCGCCGCGTATGGCAAGATGCTGGTCCAATCCATGTTGTCCTCCCCGGCGGTCGCGATCTGCCTCGCCCCGCGCCTGGGGTCAGAATACGGGTTCCCTGGCAATCCACAACAAAGATTGCAGCGCAGTAATATTGCCTACGCGACGGGCGCGATTCTCGTCCCCATCGGGGCGAAATGATGCAGACCGGCACTAACGTCACGCGAGCATCATCTTATGCACACATGCGTGCCGCCGCCGCGCTACCGGCGTCTGGAAGCCATGTTACAGCAGGCTTCATACTTTTGCGGTCTGCCCCCCATGATCGACATCATCACCGTCAGCACCTACGACGCCAAGAAATTGGCGACCGATCTGGTGCGCCTGCTTGAGGCCGAAGAGCACACGGTGCGCGTGCTGGTTGGCCGCTCGTCGGAAAGCGCGATCGAGGACGCACAGGCCTCGCGCGACGGCGTCTTGATCATCTGGTCGGAAGACGCGCCAAGCCAAACCTACATGCGCGAATGGCTGCGCCTCATCGATCCTTCGCGACTTATCGAGATCGCGACCGCGCCAGGCTGGCCCGAAAGCAAAACCCGCAAAGCCGCCGTCATCGATTTCAGCAACTGGCGCGGCGAACGCGGCGGCCGGGCGTGGAATGCGCTGAGCGATCGGCTTCGCGCCGTCGCGCGTGTGATCGAGCCGCCGAAGCCGCCTGCCCGTCACGCAGCTCTCGCGCTCGGCTTCGCGAGCCTTGCCGCTGTCGGCGCCGCGGTGAGCGTCCGCGCCAATCAGGATCTCATCGTCCCGCCCGCCGAAGATGCGGCGCACCAGGCCCGGATCGCGCACCTCGATGCGCCAACGGACGCGGTCGGCGGCGTGATCTACGCCACCGAGCCCGCATCGCTTGACGATCTCGCAACCGTGCCAAACCTGCGCACGCTCAACGCCGCGCAACTCCACGTCCCGCCGGTCGAGTTCACGCAAGTGCGCCTCGCGCCAATTCCCGAAGTGCGTGATCCGACGCTCATCGAGCGTCTGCAGCAATTCAACCCGCTCGCAAACGACGAGACGGCGGACAACACGCAGCCCTGATCAGGTCAGCCCGGCGCGGCGTCCTCGCATCCAGTGCATGATCGCCCATGCGTGCGATTCATGGCGCATCTTCATCAGCGCCTCGCCCGGGCTCATCCAAACCAGCGCATGGTCCGGCTCCGTCGGCGCGCTGTCGTCAGCCGAGAGCTCGACCTCGTAGAATGTGGCGAGCGAATTGCGCGGCTCGGTGCGATTGACCCAGTACTGGCCGGCCCGTCCGATCACGCGCGTCGGCCAAACGGTCAGCCCCGTCTCTTCCTGAAACTCGCGCATCAACGCCGCGGCTTCATCTTCATCCGCTTCAATACCGCCGCCAGGCAAGTCGTACTCGTACGGCGCCTTCTTGCCGATCTGCACCACGGCGATATTGGCTTCACCGCGCGGACAGAGCCCGTACGCACTCATCCGTTCCAAATAGGTCAAACCGGATTGCGTCTGGCCAAACTGCAAGGCGAAGCGGGTCATGGGCGCGATATAACCCAAGCCCGCCAGCGTGGCGACAACAGTTGAGACGTCCCCCAAGGCGTCATAAGCACGCCCGTGTGCAGATTCGCCTCAACCCCGTCACGCTCATCACCGGCGCCGGCTCCGGCATCGGCGCCGGCGTCGCGCGCGACCTCGCGCGGCGCTCCACCGGCGGGCTGTTGCTGGCCGACGCCGACGAAGCCGCGCTCGGCGTCGTCGCCGACGAACTCGACGCCGCCGGCGTCTCGCCCGAACGCGTCTCCACCCTCGCCTTCGACGCCAGCGACACATCGCGCTGGGCGCAAGCCGCCACTTTCATTCAAGGCCAATACGGCCGCCTCGATTGGGCCGTCGTCAACACAAGCGCCGCCAACAAACCGGCGCCCGCCGAATCCGACCTTGTCGATTGGGGCGGCACAACCTCGGCGCAGCTTGAAGCGACGATCCAGAGCCTGCGCACCATCATGCCGATGATGGCGAGGAACGCACAGGGCGGCGCCATCGTCGTCACCACCGCCGCCGCCGCCATCAAAGCCGAACCGCTAAAGCCCAACGCCGCGCCCGGCCTCCTGCAAGTCATGCGCGCCGCCTCGCGCGAAGCCGCGCACAGCAACGTCCGCATCAACGCCATCGCCCCCGGCGGCGCCGACACGCCGATGTGGAACGAGATGCCGTGGTTTCAGGATCTCGTCCGCGAAGCCGGCAGCGAGAACGCCGCCTTCGACAAAATCGCGCAATCGCCGCGCCCGCTCGCACGCTATGCCCAAGGCCAGGAGGTCAGCCGCCTCATTATCAGTTTGCTTGCGGAAGAAGCCCACATCACCGGCGCCACCCTGGTCGTGGACGGCGGCGGGACGCTGTGATCCGATGGCCCTGCGATTCGACGGGGCCATCACATGCTTTCGATCTTTAAGCGCTTATTGAACTTCGACCGCCTCATCGGCCCCGTGCTGGTGAAGCTGGTCTATTATGTCGGCGCTATCGTGATCGTCCTCGGCGCGGTCGGCGCATTTCTCGCCGCCGTGTTCTCGCTCTTCGGCGGCAATTTCGGCCCCGGCCTCATGCAGCTCATCGCGGTGCCCGCCGTCGCCGCCGTCGGCTTCGTTTATTGGCGCTTTCTCTGCGAACTCTTCATGCTCGCATTCCTCGCCTACGAACGCCTCGGCCAAGTGCGCGACCTCATGCGCATCGCCGCCGGCCAAGCGCCGCCCGCCACAGAGTCGGACGAAACTGCGCCGTCATTCTAAAGCGAGTCCGTAGTCAGCCGCGTACCCGTCATCCTGGACGTGCGAAGCACGGCCGGGATCCAGAGCAACCAGCGCGCTTGTCGCTTCCTGGATCCCGGTCACGCTCCGCGTGCCCAGGATGACGGAAAGTGACGACTTCGCTCTCGCCGCCCCCACTGCCCACTGCCCACCGCCTACTGCCCAGCTTCCATAAACCGCGCCGCCAAATCCAACGGCACGCGCGTCATGCGCCGCGTCCGCGCATCCAGCATCACCCAGTTTGATTTGATCTGCGCGCACGGCTTCTCCGCGCCCGCTTTGTAAACTTCAACGAAGCGCGCCCATGTCGGCCCACGCGGCGCGTCATCGACCCATGTGCGCACCTCGACATCATCGCCCAGTTCAAGCTGCGCGCGATAGTCAACTTCGTGCCGCGTCACCACCCACACATACGCATCCAACATGTCTGCCGGCGCGCGCGATCGCCAATGCGCGATCGCAATCTCCTGCGCGTAGCGCAGATAGACGATGTTGTTGACGTGCCCAAGTTCATCAATGTCGCCAGGCGCGACAGCAAAGCGCTGAATGAAAATCTCGGCTGGCATGAATTGGGGACTAGGGACTGGGGGTTAGGGACTGGGGACTGGGGACTACAGAATATAGGTCAGGACCGCTATTGGCTAAGCCGGACGCGGCTAGTCACCAATCCCTAGTCCCTAACCCCTAGTCCCCAGTCCCTAATCAGCCGCGAATTGCTCCAGCGCGCTCAGCGCCTCGCTCAGCGCCGCGCGCACGCCCGCCAACCCGGCCTCGCTATCCTCGGCCGTTTCCGCCGCCTCGCATGCGGACGCCAGCGCATTCAGCCCAATCCCCCGCGCCGAGCCCTTCAGCGTATGCACCGCCTCGCGCCAGCCTTGCGCGTCCGCCATCGCCGCGCTCCAGCCGTCGACCTGCAGCCGGAAGAGCCCAAGCACCTCCAATTGCAGCGGCCGATCCGAGCCGGTCATGTGATCGAAATGGGCGCGGTCGAGAATGAGCATGAGGCTCACCCTCGCGCGCGTCGCTTAAAGTCAGGTTGAGAACGCCGCGACGCCAAAGAGCTGCCGGTGAAACAGCCCAATCGCCACCGCGATCGCGATCCCAAGCAACCCGCGCCAGCCAATCTCCCCCAGCGCCAACCGGTTGCGCCCCTGCGCAATCGCCATGAACGGCACATTCGAGCTCACCGCCGCGAATTTCGCCCAGCCCTCGGGATCACGCGCCGCGCCTTTGCGGTCGATCGACCGTGTCCCCAGCACCGCCATCAGCGCCAGCGCCCCAAACAGCATCAGCGCAAAGCGTTCGCCATTGGCCAGCAAATGCCCCGCGCCCCAGATCGCGACGCCCCACAAGAACGGATGCCGCGTAATCCGCAGCACCCCATGCGCCGGCTCTGGGCGCGCCAAGCCAAGCTTTTCAAACCCAGCGAACGTCGGCCCCGGCGTGAAAAGCCCGGTGAAAGCCAGGCTCACCCCAAAGAGAACAAGCACATAGGCGCCCTGACGCGCCCATATCGGCGGAGACCAAAGCGGCAGGTTCAGCGGATCGAAGGGGTCTGCCCGCATCTGCCCAAGACCGATAATCATGGCCGCAAGCAACGCCGCCGAGGCCAGCGAAAACAGCCCCCGATAGGCCCATTCGCCCATCCCCCGCACCAGCGCCGCCCTCAGACCCGTCGCCGAAACCCCGATATGGATGAGCACGAACCCCGCCAGCGCCCAGGCAAACAAATTCATGTCCCTCTCTCCTCGCGCCGGCAGCGCCCGCATTTGTGCATCCCTCGCACACTGGACGCGCGCGCCCAATCCCCCTATGTCCGGGCGCTCGTTTGGTATGGGTGATTAGCTCAGTTGGTAGAGCAGCTGACTCTTAATCAGCGGGTCGGGGGTTCGAATCCCTCATCACCCACCATTTTTTCCTTGATTTATAAGGGTTTTTGAGCGGCTTTCGCTCAGTCAGTCGCGGCCTGTGATACAGGTTTGTGATACAAAAAATTCAGCGGTTAAGACGTGACACAAATCTGGCGCGCAACGAGCCGACCATTTTGTGACTCAAGCGCGCAAAAGCCTCTCTCAAATCCAGCGTTTTCAGCAAAAGCCAATCTCGTCATGCGCGTGATACAGCGCTGAAGCCCGCTGACCCGCTGATAAGTTGTCAGCTGCTCTAAGCGAACGCGAACTGGATGGCCGAATGGGAACCGAGTGAGTTACAACCCAATCAATGCCGAGCCGCAGCGGCCCTCACCTCGGCCCTGCAACGCTCGCCTGCTCCCATGCCTTGCCTGACGGAGATGTCGATACAATCTCCTTCGTTCAGCCCGGCTTGGGGACGTCCAGCTACCTGTGCCCTGCAACGCTCACCCGCACCCATGCCCTCTCTGACGGAGATGTCGATGCAATCTCCTTCATTCAGTCCGGCTTGGGGACGTCCAGCAACTTGATCTCGACAACGCTCGCCCGCGCCCATGCCCTGCCTGACGGAGATGTCGATACAATCTCCTTCATTCAACGCAGACTGAGGTTGTGCAGCTGAAACCGCCGCAATTGGCATTGGTTCGAACCGGCCAAGATTTGCTCGCGCGTTGGGGTTTCCTTGGGAGGCGGCGAGTCGATAGAGCCGCACAGCCTCAGCGTTGTCTTGCGGCACGCCCAAACCGAGTTCGTACATCGCGCCCAAATTGTTTTGTCCGTCACTGTCTCCTTGATCGGCAGCTCGCCGAAAGAGCCGCGCGGCTTCTGAGTAATTTTGCGCCACTCCGCGACCGTAATAGTAGGCAAGCCCCTGTTCGACTTGCTCCACCGCATTTCCCGTGTCGAGTTCGCTCACTGGTGACTCATTGCGAGACGAACCGCTTGCCACTTCATTGACAACGAACTCCGTGGTGGTGGTGGTGGTGGTCGTGCCGCGCCCGCTCTGCATGACGCTGAAGCCTACCACACCCGCCATAACCAACAGAAAGGCGATGATGTAGAACAAGCCAGAACCGTCAGCGACCTCCGACATCGACGGTCCGACTGATGCCGATGCCGAGCGCTCTGCCTCGGCGTTGCGCGGTTCGACTTCTGCTCTCCCGCTTTGAACTTCGGAAGACTGAGCGAAAGGCGCTTCACGCCCGCAATGAGGGCAGCGAATTGCCTTGTCCGAGACAGGCTTGCCGCACTGCTTGCACACGCCGAGCATCACGCACCTCAAACGGTCGATTGCGGGGCGATGCTACCTCACGATAAGATGGCCTGTCATCGCAGAACGCGACATATTCCGCGTCTTTGCGGCTGGGGGCCCGATGATCGTTGCCTGCCAAGAGTGTGGCGCATCAATAAGCGATGCAGCAGCGACGTGCCTAAAGTGCGGCGCACCTCCCGATGCTTATCTCGGTGCCCAGTACAAGTGCGCTGAGTGTGCCGCCAACTATCGACCGGCCTATCCCGAATGTCGCAGCTGTGGAGCACCGCGTGTCGTCGCGGTCGGCGAGACCACCAACGATCTTGTTACTGAAATTGGAAGCGCGTCGAAGGCGCCTCATACGCGCTCCCAAGGAGATGCCCGCGCTCCGTACACGACACTCTCCAATCCCCCACAAGAAAGCCCTTCAACGAATATCCTCAGCTTTGAAGGTCGAACCAACAGACTTGGCTATTTTCTCATCAATCTTGTAGCGATACCCATCTCGCTCCTTTGCGCCGCCGTGCTCCGTGAAGGGGGAACGGGCGATGTGGTGATAAACCTGCTGCTCATTGTAGTCGCCTTCGTTGGCCTCTGGATCATCGTCGCCGCTGGTTGGCGGCGATGCCACGATGCGGGTTGGTCAGGGTACTGGGCTCTATTGGCGCTGCTGCCTTTGGTGAGCTTGGTCTTCGGGATCGTCATGCTCTTTGTGCCCACCGCAGCCGATCAACATCGCTCGTCACCCTCAGCCACGGCAACTTGATTTGCGAGACGGCTGGCCAGACCCGCTGACAACTCACTGCTTTGCCGGTGAAGCGTGTTACACCTTAATTGGTAGCTCGTTGATTTTGTTCGGCGCTAATCGCTTCGGTGTTACAGCGAGAGCCTTGAAAAATAAGGCTTAGCCGATTTCTCTTAATCAGCGGGTCACAGGTTCGAATCCTGTATCACCCACCATTTTCGGCATCGGAAGCAAGCGCTTAGACTCTTGATGCTTCGCTCGGCTCGCCACTCAAGCCCGACCTCGGGCCGACATGCTTGCTGTGGTCAGCGAGTGCGATATTCGCCCAACGTCTCGAGGCATGCGGCCTGAAACCGACTATGGGCCTCGATCGCCTCGTTAGCGATCTCAATGCGCTCATCTAACAGCGGTGACCGGCCGTTTGCCTCAAGCGTCCCTAATGCCCCCAATGCCCGCACGAGGTCCGCCTCGGCGTCCGCCAATGCTGGCGGACCGATAACGTTGAAGGTGCGCGACGCGTTGAACTCTATTCGGGCTCGAACTGCGTCGGCGCTATTCGAGATTCCGGCTAGTTCGTTGAAAAGCTCCCTAGCTCGGGCGCGCCGCGCCGTGCACGCAGCAGCGGCCTCGCCAGGCTCGCAGGGGGCAGGCTCTACCTCGCCATACCAACTGCCAGCAGAATGCCACTCCCATACATCTCCGTCGCGCAGGGCGACGCTCGCCTGCTCGCCCGCCAGAGCTCTTATCGACGCTAGCACTGGGGTGAGCTGAGCCGTCGCCCTGCGATCCACCTCAAAACAAGCGTCGATGCGTCGGTTGAGCAGCTGCGAATTCTTCGTTTCCTCGATCGACTCAAGAGCGGCCCATCCGCTCACCGCCGCTCCTACCGAGGCGACTGCAGCCATCAGTCCGCCAATGGCCGTCAACGCCGGCCGCAGCCATCTCCATCTCCTCGGGCTCCGCTTTTGCGGCTTCGCATCTGGCTCCGGCGTCGGCAATTGCTCCTCGGTCATCCCGCACGTCCTCCCGAGTTGCTGATTTTCAACGCGACTATTCTTCCGCAGTGCTCGTTTAACGCGGTCGGCAACCACCTTAGCACGTCTTTGCGGTCAGAGCCGAGCAGGAAGCCAGGAAACTCTATGCAGCCCGCCGACCAGCCCTCGCTATCGGGCATGACGATGACGCGAAGCGGCCAGAGCTGTTTCGGTTTTCACTCACTTGCACCGCCCAATCGTGCCTCCCGCAACTGTGCAACGGACAATGGCTGGAGTCGATCTGGCGCCATCTCGTGCGTCCATCGGTGACAGGTTGGACAGAGCACCGCGAAGTCATCGATCGTACTGACGCGGACGCCCGCATGGATTGGGTCGAGGTGGTGGGCGTCGAACATAGCGCGCGTGTCGCTGGTAAAGTCGCAGCCCTCGCATACGATCACGCCGCCGTGCCTCTCGCGGTTCGCCGTTTTGGCGGCTTTCACCAGCGCCGACGATCGCTCGATCGAGATGCACTCCCGTAGGATGCGCTTGCCTTCCTCCGAACTGGCGAGAAGACGCGGAATGATCGATCCCACCAGAGTGAGCCGGCCGGGATCGCGAAAGCCGGGTATCGGCGGAAGGTCACGGCGTCGCTCGACCTTCAGATCGCGGATCACGGACCACAGCGCTTGCATGTCTTCGTCGCGATGGATGATCCCGTCGTAGGCGTTGGCAAGGATGCGCCTGTCCGCGAAGCCGAGGTCTTCCATCAGGCGAGGTTGGCCTTCTATGGAATGAACCTCCGACAGCACAACGGAGACCGGCCACTGCGTAAGCAGGCTGCGTAGTTTCTCGTCTTCCACGAACGTCAGCGTCTCGCCGTACACGGCCGTGACCTTCGCCAATTCGAGCACGCGTCCGTCGAAGCCATCCCGAACCTGCGCGCCGCCGCCGATGCTAACGAGCCACGGCGCAGTCAACGACCGCTCCGCAGCACTTCTGGCGAGCGTGTAGTGCTTTCGATCCTTCGCAGATGGATCGCCGCGCGAGCCGAAGGACATGAGCGGCGCGCTGAGCGTACCCCAGACCGCCTTCACGCCCATGAGCGCAGTTGGCTCACCGACAATCTCAGCAACAGAAAGCGAAGTCACGGAACGATCTAGTCCCTGGTGAGAATGGTTTCGACGTAGCGGCTGTCGGGTACGTCGAACGGAATGATCGGCGCGCCGTCAGATGCGAAGGTTAGCAGACCACGTCGCTCAAGCTCATTGAGCAGACGATCGACAGCAGCCTGCGTGACCGACATGCGGTGCACTACCTCTTCATCACTCATTTTCTCAATCGGGCGCTCCAGAATGCCCGTTAGAAGCATATCAAACTGCTCTTCAGTCATCGGCGTAGCCCACTCGTCTTTGCTGTGCACCCACTCCGCTGCGAAAGCATAGTTTGTGGATCGAAACGTCAGCGCGGTCAGCCTCATCACTCCACCATGGCCATTCGACAGTGCGCACGCTCCCACCCGCGAGCTTCGGATGGCTCACGCCTCGCGCCCTCACCCCGCAGCCTTCGCCGCGCCAGCCCCAAGCACTTCCCGCAACTTCGCCGCAAGCTCGCGCCGCCGGTATGGCTTGCGCAGCAGCGTGACGCCAGGCGCGAGGTAGCCTTCTTCATCCATCATCGTTTCGGGATGCCCCGACGTATAAAGCACCGGCATCGCGGGCGCGATTTCGCGCGCGAGCGCCGCCAGTTGCGCGCCGCTCATGCCGCCGGCCATCACCACATCGGTGAACAGCAAATCGAAGCGCTCACCTTCACGCAGCATCTGCATTGCTTCCGCGCCGGTGCGCGCGCTGACAACGCGATAGCCAAAATTCGCCAGCTCACCCGCGACCTGCGCGCGCAAGAGATTGTCATCTTCGACCAGCAAGATGCGCTCATGCCCCGTCGGCGCGGCTTCATCGGCGCCGGCGCCGGCATCGCGCCGCACCTCGGTTGAGCGCGGCAGATGCACATTCACGGTCGTGCCCGCGCCAAGCTCGCTCTCAATGCCAATGCGGCCCTTCGACTGCGTGACGAAGCCATAGACCATGCTGAGTCCCAGGCCCGAACCCTTCCCCACTTCCTTGGTCGTAAAGAACGGCTCGAACACACGCGCACGCGTATTCTCATTCATGCCCGTACCAGTATCGGTCACCGACACGGTCACGTACTCGCCCGCCGCCTGCGCGCCATCGCCCGCGAGCGTCGCGTTCGCGACATCGATCGTCAGCACGCCGCCGCCCGGCATCGCATCGCGCGCATTGATGCACAGATTGAGCAGCGCACTTTCAAGCTGCAGCGCATCGACCTGCGCGTCCCACACGTCATCGTCCGCGACGATCACGATCTCGACCTGCTCGCCCAGCGCACGCCGCAGCAATTGATCCATGCCGCGCACCAGCGCCGCGACATCCACCGGCCTGGGATCAAGCGCCTGGCGGCGCGAGAACGACAGCAGCCTGCTCGTCAGCTCCGCCCCGCGCTCGGCCGCCAGCCGCGTCATCTCCGCCAGCATGTGCAGGTGATCATTGCCCGCGAGCCGCGTCTCCAGCAATTCGGCGTTGCTCAAGATGACGGTCAGCAGATTGTTGAAATCGTGCGCCACGCCGCCGGTGAGCTGGCCCACCGCCTCCAGACGCTGCGACTGACGCAATTGCGCTTCCAATTCGCGCTGGCTCGTCACATCGACCATCGAGCCGACCATGCGCACGGCCCTGCCATCGCTATCGCGGATCACCGAGCCGCGATCCGTCACCTGCGCCAGCGAGCCGTCGCCGCGAATGAACCGGTACTCATCGGCCCATTTCTCGCCGTCGCCATCGATCACCGCGTGAATGCCGGCGAGCACGCGCGCGCGATCGTCGACGTGAATGGCGTCCGACCATGAATCGGACGTCGCCGAACGCCGCTCCGGCTCATAGCCGAACATGCTGCGCATCCCGTCGCTCCACCACATGGTGTCATCGACAAGATTCCAATCCCACACCACGTCCGCCGTCGTTTGCGCGACGATGCGGAAGCGCTCGGTGGATTCCTTCAGCATCAGTTCGGCGCGCTTGCGCTGGGTGATATCGCGCGCAACGACGACATAATGCGTGACGACGCCCTCATCATCCGCCAACGGCGCAATCTCGCCTTCGACCCAGATTTCGCGGCCGTCCTTGGTGTAATTGATGATCTCGGTCCGCGCCGAGGCGCCGGTGCGAAGCGCATCGCGTGCGCGCGACAGCTCGTCGGGATCGGTGTGCTCGCCGTGCAGGAAGCTCAGTGACCTGCCCAGCACGTCCGCCGCCGTGTAACCGGTCATCACCGTGAAGGCTTCATTCACGAACACGATCGGCGGCCCGTCCGAAATCGGCGCGGCCGTCGTGATGATGACGACATCCTTCAGCCGTGAGATCGCCGATTGCAGCAGGCGCATCGTCTCTTGCGTGTGGTGGCGCCCGGTAATGTCCCGGAAATAAACCGCGAGCCCGCCCTGCGATGCGAATGCGCGCACCTCCAGCCGCATCCCGAGCGGCGGATAGTCGAGCTCAAACGTCGTCGAGCCGCCATGCTCTTTTACTCTGGTGTATTCGCGGCGCGCGATCGTATCGGCGCCCTCTGGAAACTCGTCCCACATATTCTTGCCGAGCAGCGCTTCGCGTCCGCGCTGCAGCAGCACTTCCGCCTTGCCGTTGATGTAAGTGAAGCGCCAGGCGGCATCGAGCAGGATGAAGCCGTCCGGCATACTCTCGAGGCTGGCGTAGAGCTGGTCGTCCCGCCCGCCGCCACTGATCGCCGCGCGAGTATGTTCAACGCCGCTCATCCCTCGCCGGTACGGCCTTCACTGGGGAACCGCAAGGCTGGCATACTAGTCCAAACGTCGTAGCGCTTTGAGCTTCGTAGCAGGCGCTACGCGGCGCGCCACAATCCCTAACAATCCACTAATTGTTTTTGCTTCATTTCGGACCACTACAACCTGCGGCGGAAACGTCTCGGAAACACATTCATCGTAAATCTGGCAACGCAGGCATCAGGACGCAGAAGCGTCAGGAGTGCGTGTGGGCTGACTGAACGTCGGCTCTCTAGACCAAGAAGGTCCGCAATGTCGGTTTCGAGCTTGTCTGCCGCGCAGGTTGCTGCGCTGTCCGTGTCGGCTATTCAAAGCCTCTCGACGACCACCCTAAGCTCATTTGCCGCCACCCAGATCGCGGCCATCAGCGCCACCGGTGTTGGCGCGCTCTCCAATACGCAAGTTGCGGCGCTCTCGACCACGCAGGTCAAGGCGTTCACCGCCACGCAGATCCCGAACTTCTCGAGCGACGTCACCTTCTCGTCGGCGCAGCTCCTGGCCCTCAACGACGTGCAGCTGGGCGCCTTCAACGGCACGCTGATGGCCAACATCAGCAGCACCGCCGTCGCCGCCTTCGCCACCACGCAAATCCAGGCCTTCAGCGCCGCCAACATCTCGGCGCTTGACGAGACCCAGGCCGGCGCGCTCACCACGACACAGATTTCCAGCCTGACCACGGCTCAGGTCGCCGGCTTCAGCGCCACCGACATTGGCGAACTCAGCACTGTCCAGGCGCGTGCGTTCACCGGCACGCAGGTCGCCCGCCTCTCCAACGCCGCCGTCGCCGCCTTCGACGCGAGCCAGGTCGCCGCCCTGACCACCACCCAGGTCAAAGCGCTGACCGCAACCCAGATCACCGCTCTCGACGCCACTGACATCGCCGAGTTCGCCGAAACCCAGATCGCCGCGCTTTCAACCACGCAAGTGCGCGCCATATCGACGGCGAACATGGCCGCGTTGACGGAAACGCAAATTCACGGCCTCACCTCGTCTCAGCTGCAAGCGCTGACCAACACCAACCTCGCCGCGCTCGCCGACACGCAGATCGCGGCGCTCTCGACCGCGCAGGCCTCATCGCTCACCGCGACGCAGATTTCAGGCCTCAACGCCACCAATATCGCTGAATTCACCGCCGCCCAGCTGGCGGCGTTCACGGTCACGCAGGTGAAAGCGCTGACCGCCACCAACATGGCGGCGCTGCAGGACACTCAAATCGCCGCCTTCGACGCAACGCAAATCGCCACCTTCACCGCAACCACGATGGGCGCCCTCACCGCCGACCAACTCGGCGCGCTGACCACCGACCAGATCAATGCCCTCAGCGCCGCGCAAGTGAAGGCCTTCACCGCCACCAACATGGCCGCGTTCAGCGATGTCCAGGTCGGCGCCTTCAACGCCACCCAGATGCAATCGCTGACCAACACCGCGCTCTCGGCGCTGGTGGATACGCAGGTCGCGGCGCTCAACACCACGCAATTGCAATCGCTGAAAGCCACGCAGATCGCCGCGCTCTCGGGCGCCGACATGGCCGAATTCTCCACCGACCAGATCGCGCTGTTCTCGGCCGGCCAGGTCAAGGGCTTCACCGCGACCAATATCGGCGACCTCACCGACGCCCAGGTCGCCTCGCTGACGACCGCGCAATTGCAAGCGCTCAACAACACGCAATTGGCCGCGTTCGACGCCTCGCAAATCGGCGCGCTCACTGCCGGCCAGGTGGCTTCGCTCACCGCCGCTCAAGTCCGCTCGCTTGGCGCCACCACCATCGACGCCCTCGCCGACACTCAAATCGCCGCCATGACGACGACTCAAATCTCGTCGCTCTCGGCCACCGCCCTCGCCAGCTTCGATAGCTCGCAGATCGGCGCGCTCACCACGAACCAGGTCGGCGCTTTCAGCCGCGCTCAAATCGGCCTGATGACCAACGCAACATTGTCAGCCTTCGACGGCGCGCAAGTCGCCGCGATGAACTCGACCCAGCTGCGCTCGATCACGACGACGCAAATGGCAGCCCTCGATGCGGCCGATGTCGCCGAATTCGCCGCCTCGCAACTCGCGGTCATGGCCACCACGCAAATCGCGGCGCTCACGGCCACGAACATGGCCGGCCTCACCGAAACCCAGATCGCCGGCCTCGGCACGTCGCAAGTCGCGTCCATCACCGCGACAAACCTGCGTTCACTCGCCGACACGCAGATCGCGGCGATGACAACCGGTCAAGTCGCGGCGCTGAGCACAACCCAAGTGGGCGGCCTTAACGCCACCAACGTTGGCGCGCTCACCAATGCGCAGATCGGCGCTCTTACCGCCACCCAGGTCTCCGCCCTCTCCACGACCGCTGTCTCCGCCTTCGACGCCGCCCAGTTCGCCGTTCTCAACACCACGCAAGTGCGCGCGCTGACGGCAACGCAGATCGGCGCCATGCAAGCCGCTGACGTCGCCGACATCACCACCGCGCAAATCGCCTCGTTGACGACGACGCAGGTCACGGCGCTCAACGCCTCGAACGTCGCCAACCTCACTGAATCTCAGGTCGCAACGTTCTCAACCGCGCAATTGCAGGCGCTCACCACCAACAATCTGCGCAGCTTCGCCGACACCCAGATCGCGGCGCTCACAGATGCGCAGGTCGCGAACCTCAGCACCGCGCAGGTCGCCGCCCTCACCGCCACCAATGTCGCCGCGATGACGACGAACCAGGCGGCCGCCCTCACCACCACGCAAGTGGGCCTCCTCAGCGGCGCCAACGTGCACGCCCTGGCCGACACGCAAGTCGCCGCCATGAGCACCGCGCAGGTCAAAGCCTTCACGGCCACGCAACTCGCCTCGCTCAACGCCACCGACATGGCGGAATTCGCCGCCACACAAGTCGCGGCGATGACGACGACGCAAGTCGCCGCGCTCTCCAGCGCCAATTTCGCCGCGCTCGCCGATACGCAGGTTGAAGCGCTGACCGTCACGCAACTCACCGCCGTATCAACCACCAAGATCGCGGCGATGACGGAAACCCAAACTGCGGCGCTGACGGCGGCTCAAGTCGCCTCGCTCAGCACGACGCAAGTTCGCGCCATCACCAACGCCAACCTCTCGGCGCTCGACGCCACGCAATCAGCCGCCCTCACCGACGCGCAGGTCGCGGCGCTGACATCGACGCAAATCTCCAGCCTCTCGGCCGGTGACGTTGCCGACCTCACGACCGCGCAGATCGCGGCCATGGCCACGACCCAAATCCGCGCGCTGACTGAAACGACCCTGGGCGACCTTACCGAAACGCAGGTCGCGGCCTTCACGGCGACGCAGATCGCCAACCTTTCAACCGCCAATATCGGTCACCTCGCCGACACCCAGGCTGCCGCGCTCACCACCACGCAAGTCGCCGCCCTCACCGCCGCGCAACTGAAGGAAGTGTCAAACACCAACCTTGCCGCCCTGACGACGGCGCAGCTCAATGCGCTCTCTTCGACGCAAATGCGCGCGCTCACCAACACGCAGATTGAATCGTTGGGCGCCAACGACGTCGCCGAATTCACCGGCGCCCAACTCGCGAACCTCACGACGTCGCAAATGGCGGCGCTCAACCAGACCAACATGGCCAGCCTCAGCGCCGGCCAGGTCGCCGCCTTCGCCGCGACGCAAGTCGCGCGCCTCAGCACCGACGCGGTAAATGCGCTCGACGCGACCCAAATGGGCGCGCTGACCGCCACGCAAGTCAAAGCGCTGACCGCCACTCAAATCGGCGCCCTTGGCGCGACTGACGTTTCAGAATTCACCGCCGGCCAGATCGGCGCGCTGACCAGGACCCAACTCGGCTCGCTCAGCAACGCAAGCCTCGCCGGCCTGACCGCGACGCAAGTCGAAGCCTTCGCGACCACGCAAATCCAGTCCTTCTCGGCTTCCGCCCTCTCGGCGCTCGACGCGGCCCAGGCCGCCGCGCTGAAAGTCACGCAGATCGCCGCGCTGACGACGACGCAGGTCGCCGGCCTCAACGCCACCGACATCGGCGAACTCGCCGCAACGCAAACCAGCGCCCTCACCGCAACGCAGATTGGCGCCCTCACCAATGGCGCGGCCTCGGCGCTCGACGCAGCCCAGATGGCGGCGCTGAGCTCGACCCAGGTCAAGTCGTTCACCAGCACGCAAATCACCGCATTCAGCGCCACCGACATCGCTGAAATGAGCGCGGCGCAGCTCGCGCAGCTGACGACAACGCAGGTCGCGGCGCTGGCCGACACCAACATCACCGAACTCAGCGAAACCCAGATCGCGGCCTTCACGACGACGCAGATCAAGTCGCTCTCGGCCAACAATCTCTCGCATCTTGCCGACAGCCAGATCGCCGCGCTGACGACCGCGCAGATCGCCGCGCTGTCGACACAGCAGGTGAACGGCCTCAACGAAACCAACATCGGCGCCTTCACCGAGGCGCAAGCCGCGGCGTTGACCACGACGCAGATTTCCGGCCTCTCCAGCGCCGCCGCGCACGCTTTCGGCGCCACCCACGTCGCCGCGATGAGCACGGGCCAGGTTCGCGCCTTCAGCGCCACCCAGCTTTCGGCGCTCGACGCGACCGACATGACCGAGTTCACCGAAACCCAAGTCGCCGCCCTGACGACGACGCAGGTGTCCTCGATCTCCGCCGCGAACCTCGCTGCGCTGGCCGATACCCAAATCGCCGCGATGACCGCCACGCAGGTGCAGGCGATCACGACCACCGGCGTCGCCGCCCTGACTGAAACCCAGGTTCAGGCGATGACGACGGACCAGGTGTCCGCCCTCTCCACCCAGCAGGTCCGCGCCTTCACCAACGCCAACCTCTCGGCGCTCGCCGCTGATCAGGTCGCCGCGATGACGACGAACCAGATTGCAAGCCTCTCGGTCGCGCAGCTCAACTCGCTCAACGCCGGCGACATCAACGAATTGTCGACCGCTCAGGTCGCGGCGCTCGCGGCCTCGCAGGTCCAGGGTCTCAACGCCACGGTGGTCGGCAATCTCAGCGAAGCGCAAGTCGGCGCGATGACGACGACGCAAGTCGCCGCCCTCTCCGCGGCCAACGCGCACGCTCTGGCCGACACCCAGATCGCCGCCATGTCGACCGCACAGGTCGCCGCGATGACGAGCACGCAGATGGCGGCGCTCGACGCCGCCGACATGGCCGAATTCGCCGCCACCCAAATCGCGGCGATGACGACCACGCAAGTCCAGGCCATCAACGGCACGAACCTCGCCGCCTTCGCCGAAACGCAAGTCGCGGCGCTAACGGCGGCCCAGCTCGGCGTTATCACCGCCACCAAGCTCGCCGGCCTCAGCGAAGCGCAAGTGGCCGCGTTCACGACCACGCAAATGGCCGCGCTCTCGACCAGCCAACTGGCCGCTCTCTCCGCGACCAAAATCTCGGCCTTCGCCGACACGCAGGTCGCCGCCCTCTCCGCGACGCAGGTGCGCGCCTTCTCGGCCGCTCAGATCAACGCGCTGCAAACCTCGGACTTCGCCGAGTTCACCAGCGGCCAGGTCGCCGGCATGAGCACGACGCAGATCGCCGGCCTCAACGCCACCAGCGTCGGCGCTTTCGCCGATACGCAGATCGCCTCGCTCACCGCGACGCAGCTGCAATCCATGCTCGCCGCCAACGTGAAGGCGCTGAGCGCGACGCAAGTCGGCGCGATGACCAACGCTCAGATCGCCGCGCTCAGCATCTCGCAAATCCAAGGCCTCGACGCGACCGACATCGGCGAATTCACCGCCGATCAAATCGCCCACATGACCAGCACGCAGATCCGCGCCTTCGACTCCACCAAGCTGGCCGCGCTCGACGAAAGCCAGGTCGCCGCCCTGACCTCAACACAGCTCAGCGCCATCACGACCTCGAACGTCTCGGCCTTTACCGCAAGCCAGGTCGCCGCCCTGACCGCCTCGCAAGTCTCGGCCTTCACGGCGCAGCAGATCGGCGCCTTCTCGGACGCCAATCTCGCGGCGCTCGATGAAACGCAGGTCGCCGCCCTCACGGTCACGCAAGCGCGCTCGATCACCAGCGCTCAACTGGCCGCTCTCACCGCCAACGACGTCGCCGAGTTCAGCAACGCTCAGCTGGCCGGGATGACGACGACGCAAATCGGCGCCCTGACCGCGGCCAACGTCACCGCCCTCGCCGACACGCAAGTGGCGGCGCTCTCGGCGACGCAGATCGGAAAACTCGGCACGGCCGCGTTCGCCGCCCTCGAAGCGGCGCAGATCGCCACCCTCGACGCAACCCAGGTGCGCGCCCTCGCCGCCTCGCAAATCGCTGTCCTCAGCGCCGGCGACATCGCCGAGTTCACCGACACCCAAATCGGCGCGCTGACGGCGACACAAGTGGCCGCCTGGTCGACGGATGTGATCCAGGACCTCACCGCCGCCACCATCGGCGCGCTAGTCGTGACGCAAATCCCGTCGCTCACCGCCACGCAGCTCGATCACCTGAGCACCACCAACATCGCGAACTTCAACGCGACGCAGCTCTACGCCTTCACCTCAACGCAGGTCGCGAGCCTCGACAACGATCAGATCGAAGCCTACCTCGGCGCTGTCTAAGCGCCGGGCCAGGCTCGAACCCAACGCCCGGCGCACCCCCTGCGCCGGGCGTTAACGCATTAAGATTTCGGCAACGCAAATCACCGGAGATTCGCGCGCGGGCGCGTGTGCCCGCGTAAGCGGGTGCGCGTCTCATGTCTCAAACGGCGTTCGTGACGGCGTTGCAGAAGGTCACGACCGGAGATCTGGCGCTCAACGAGCTCATCGCCGCGGCTCAGCAGTTGAGCAATACCGGCCAGCACGACCTCGCCCGCCAGCTCTATCAAATCTGGATCGCCATGAACGGCGATCACCCGCTCTTGTTCATCGCGCACTTCAATTGCTCGACGCTGCTCGCCCAGGGCGGCGACGCCGCCGGCGCACTTGCATCATTGCGCGCCGCCCTCGCCGTCAATCCGGACTTCGCCCCCGCGCACATCAATCTCGGCAGCGCGCTCGAACGCGAAGGCAACGCCGCCGGCGCTGTTGAACAATGGAAAGCCGGCCTCGAACGCCTGGCCGCCATCACCGGCGACGCTGTCGAATATAAGATCACATTGCTCAAGCAACTAAGCCGCGTGCTGAGCGACAACCAGCAGCACGAAGCCGCCGAAATCGCGCTCACCCAATGCCTCGATCTCGGCCTCAACCAGCGCGACGTCGTTGAGCAATACGCGGCCGTGCGCCTCGCGCAGTGCAAATGGCCAATCGCGACGACGCCGACCAAGCTCACGCGCGACAATTTCGTTTCGCGCTTCCACCCGCTTTCCTCCTGCGCCTATTCCGACGATCCGCTTCAGCATCTCGGCCTCGCGCACCGCTACAGCGACGCCGTGGCGCCCGCGATCACCAGCGCCAGCGACCGCCGCAACGCAACGATCGCGCAAGGCCGGCGTCTGCGCATCGGTTATGTCTCATCGGACCTGCGCGCCCACGCCGTCGGCTATCTGATGGCGAACCTCTTCGAAGCCCACGATCCCAAACAGATCGAGGTGTTCATCTATTATTGCGGCATCCCGGCCGAAGGCGACGGCATCAACACGCGCATCAAATCCGCCGTCGAACACTGGACCGACATCCGCACCATCAGCGACGACGAAGCCGCCGCAAAAATCGCCGCCGACGAGATCGACATCCTCATCGACGTCAACGGCCACACGCGCGACGCGCGCCCCGGCATTTTCGCGCGCCGGCCCGCGCCCATCCAGGTCAATTGGCTTGGCTATCCCGGCACCATGGGTAGCCCCTACCACCACTACATTATCGGCGACGATTGGGTGATCCCGCGGGATCACGAGATTTATTATTCCGAGCGCGTGCTGCGTCTGCCCTGCTACCAGCCGAACGACCGCAAGCGCATCGTCGACACAGCGGCGCCGCAACGCAGCGACCACGGCCTGCCAGAAGACGCCTTCGTGTTCTGCTGCTTCAACGCCGCGCACAAAGTCACGCGCTTTTCGTTCGAACGCTGGATGGCGATCCTCGCGCAAACGCCGAACAGCGTCATGTGGCTTCTGGACTACAACACCGAGACCAACACCCGCCTCCGCGCCGCCGCCGAAACCTACGGCGTCTCCGGCGATCGCCTGATCTTCGCCAAGAAAGTCCCGAACCCGCGCCACCTCGCGCGCTATCCGCTGGCGGATCTCTTCCTCGACACCGCGCCGTACGGTGCGCACACCACCGCGTCCGATGCGCTCTGGATGGGCGTGCCGGTGCTCACCTATGCCGGCCGCAGCTTTGCCTCACGCGTCTGCGCCAGCCTCGTGCGCGCCGCCGGCGCGCCGGAACTCATCACCACATCGCCGGATGCGTTCATCGCCCGCGCCATTGCGCTGGCGACGACGGACCGCCTCGCCCTCCACGAAGTGCGCCAACGCATCATCGCCAATCGCGACACCTGCACGCTCTTCGACATCGATCTGCTCGCCCGCAAACTCGAAGGCCTCTACGCGCAAATGGCCGATGAATATCACGCTGGCGCGCTGCCGCGGCCAAACCTCGCGAACCTGCCGGCCTATCTCGATATCGGCGTGAACATCGATCACGACAGCGCCGAGATCAGCGCCGCCGCCGACTATCACGACATCTACCGCGCAGCCCTCGCCGCCCGACACTACAACACGCCGCTGCAGGCGGACGCGCGGCTCTGGACCGAAAACGAAATCGGCGCAGCCGACGCAATGCCCGCGCGCAAAAAAACACTGGCGGCCTAGCCAACATTTTCCGTCATCCTGGGGCTCGCGAAGCGAGGCCCGGGACCCAGAAGTCACAAAGCGCGTCTGTTGCCCCTGGATCCCGGATCGCGCTCACGCGCGCTCCAGGATGACAGGAAGTCTTGGACCGGTCGGAGTTTGCGCGAACGGAATTCATCATCCTGGAGCGCGCGTGAACCCAACGCGTTCCGTCATCCTGGGCTCGCGAAGCGAGGCCCGGGATCCAGAAGTCACAAAGCGCGTCTGTTGCCCCGGGTCGCACTCACGCGCGCGCCGGGACGACAGGCCTTAAAACCGGAAGCGGATCGCGGCGTTGATGCTGTGACGCTCGATCTGGTCGCTGAACTCGCCTTCGTAACCGAGCGAGAACGTCGAATAGCCGTTGGTTGCGTCAAAGCCGACGCCAATCAGCGGACCGCCATCGCCAACGCCCTCGTCCGTCAGCGTGAACGGCGTGCCGGTCGAGATAAACTCCACCGTGCGTTCGGATTCCGCATCCAGCGTATTGGCGCGATACCCCGCATAGATGCGCGGCGCGACAACCGTCTGCTGGCCGAAGCGGAAATTGGCTGCGAGTTCAACGCCCACGTCAGCCCAGAGGCGTTGTGAGAACACGCTGTCGACGCGATAGTCGATCGCAGCGCCGCCGCCGGTTTCCTCGTAACCCTCTTCCGAGATGCCGACATAGGTCAGCGCCGCTTGCGGCGTGATCGTGATCGTGTCGGTGAGCGCGAGCGGCACCGAGGCGCGGATCGCGCCGTGGCCTTCATAGGCCATCCACTCGGCTTCCGAGAGCGCGCTGAACGCGACGGGGTTGCCGATTTCGACAAAGCGGCGTGACTGCATCTTGCCGCCGCCAAGGCCGCCGATGAAGTCGAGGTCGACCGGCCCCAGCGCCGTCGCGTAGTAGGCGCTGCCCTGCACGAACCAGAGCGAGATCTCGCCTTCCGGACGGCCCGGCTCTTCCACTTCCGATGCAATGAACGACGCCGACAGGCCGAACAGATCGCCATTATTGGTCGGGCCATCGATGCCGGCGGCGAAGCCGAAGCCGTTGCCGCGGAATTCCTGCGAGTTCGCCGTCGGCGCTTCACGCGTCAGGCCGTAGGCGATTTCCTGGCCCCAGACCGAAACTTCTTCCAGCCCCTGCATGCGCGTCGCCGACATGCGGTTCGACGTGGCGCTTTGCATTTGCTGGATCGCCGTCGCGGCGATTTCCGTCGCGCCGTCGGCATAGTTCGGCAACAGGTCTTCGTACGCATCGAAGAATTCGTACTGGCTGGTGATCGCCGCCATCGCCGCCGATGCGTCGTCATCCAGACGCAGCGCCGCGAGGATCGGATCGAACGCGATCGCCTGGTTGTCGCTGAGCCCGAGTTGCGCCGGCGTCCGCAATTGGAACGTGGCCTGCAACGCGTTCGCCGCGCCTTCCACGATCGGGTTCGTCGTCCCGATGCTCACCGTATAGAGATAAGGCGAGTTCGCCGTCGCGACGGCGCCGACAACATTGGCCGCGCCGAACATGCCGCCATTGGCGGTCAGGAACGTCTGGGTGCCGGAGACCGGAAGGCCTTCCGGCAGAATCGGGTTGATCGATGCGCCGGCCGCGAACGTCACCGTGCCCGAGGCCGTGATCGTCGCGCTGTTCGCCGGAACGCTGGAGAGGAACGGATTGTACTGGCTGCTGGCGCCGAATGTCGCGCTGGTGATGTTCAGCGCCCCCGTCCCCTGGTTCAGCGTGCCGTTGGTCAGGTTGAGGATCAAATCCCCGCCGGCGTCGCTGATGCTGCCCGAATAGACCGCGCCATTATTGATCGTGAACGTATCGGCGCCCGCGCCGAACGAGACATCGCCGCTCACCGCGCCTGACAGCAGGTTGAAGACGTCAGCGCCGCTGCCGAACAGGATATCACCCGTGATGTTCGCCGGCGCGGCGACGACATCATCGACCGTGTCATCGTCGGTGAACACAACCGGCGCGATTTGCTGGATGGTCACGCCGCCCGCATTGTTCGATACGTCGATCGCGATCGCATCGCCCGCCGGGTTCGGCGGCGGAATGCCGTCGGTGAGATTGTCGTCCGTCGGTATGAGCAGCGCAACGATCTGGCCGCTATTGGTGATCGAGGACACCGTGCCGGACGCATCCGCGAATGCGATCGCATCGCCGACTTCGCCGAACATCGATGCCTGGATGACGCCGCTATTGTTCAGCTCCGGCAGCGCAGCGCCCGTATTCACATAAACGCCGCGCGCAATGTTGGCGCCGTCCGCCGTCACGGTGGTGAAGATGCCGCCGCGAATTTGCAGCAGATCGCCGACGCCGATCACCGAGCCCTGGTCGAGCAGCAAGCCGATCGCATTGCCTTCGGCCGCCCGCGCGAACAACGCATTGTCGATCGAAATACCGCCATCGATCGTGGTCGTGAAGCCGCCATTGCCCGCGATCCGCAGCGTGGTCGCGTTGATGCCGTCAAAGACGCCCGAGGACGTGAGCTGACCGCGCATCAGCAAGCCAAAGCCCGATGCGCCCGCGCCCACCGTCAGGTTCGCGCCATTGGCCTGGATCAACATCGCCGGCGCACTGCCAAGACTGCTGACCTGGGCCCCGGCGTTATCGTCGGCTTCGCCTTCGGTGGCGTCGTCATCGTCATCGAGATCGTTCTCGTTGCCGACGCCCACGACCGTGATGCCATCGGCGACATTGCCGTTGACCAGGATCGCCGCACCTGACTGCTCCAGATCGTCAGCGTCGAGGTTGCTTTGATCGGAAGGCGCGGTGGACGACAGATAGCCCGTCACCGTCCACGTGCCGCTCAGCGAAAGCTCGCCGCCGACATTGCTGTTGATGTGAATGCCGGTGCTGTTTTGGCCGCGCACCAGGCCCGCGCCGGCAATGGTGACATCGCCCGTGACGCCGCCATTGATCGCGATGGCCGTCGAATTGTCGCCGATGACGTTGACGACGCCGGAATTGGTGAGCGTGCCGGTCAACAGCGCGTTCGTCGTGATCCCCGACGAATTGTTGCCCTCGATGCCGATCGTGCCGGTGTTGGAAATGCCGCCGGTGAACGTCGGTCCGGCCTGCAGGAAGATGCCGTGGCGGTTGGTCCCGGTCGCAACGTTGCCGTCGAGATCGCCGTCGGCGTTCGAGTCCGCGATGGTGTAGGTTTCGAGCAGGTTGATCGAGCCCGAATTGACGACGTTGCCGCTGTTGCCGCCCTGAATCAGCACGCCGGTGGTGTTGTTCGCGTCGTTCGAAGCGAGCGTGCCCGCGTTCGCGACATCATTGCTGCTATCGACGGTGATCGCGGTCTGACCTGCCGTAACCGTGATCGAACCGCCGGTCGCGACTGTCACATCGCCCGCGACGGAAGTGCCATCCGGATTGGAGGTCGTGACTGGCGTCGTAATCGCGGTGCTGATCGTGCGATCACCCGCTTCCGCAACGCCGCTTGCCCCGCCGGCTAGAGCGACCGCCAGGCCAGCGAGTTGAATCTTACGTCTGATGCGCATCCCGGCTCCGTCCCCTGCAATTCGGCGCGAGCGGGCGTGGCGTCGGTCAAGCCGCCTCTTGGACAGACCGTTCGGTCACGTCCAATCCTCCCGCTGGCGGCCGCCCTTCTAGGAGCGGCGCACACCGGTTGGCATGCCGACTTCTCGGAATTTTGTCCATAGCCGGGCGCATGGCCGAAAGCTCTGGATACGGGGCGAAAATGTCACTGGCGATGCACGTCCCGAGCGGTGAGTAACGCACTCTGTTGCAGCGCACCAAAGTGCGTCGCCGCGCGTCTCAGCCCAAGCGCGACAGCAGATCGGCAACCGTGGCCGGCTTCGTTTCGGCCTTCGGCTTCTGGAAAGCGCCCTGCAACGCCGCAACCTGCTCGGCCGGCACCGCCTGGGAGAAGAAGAAGCCCTGCAGCTCGGTTACCCCAACGAGGCGCATCACGGACGCCTCGGCTTCGGTTTCCACACCTTCCGCCACGATCTCCATGCCCAGGCCGCGGCCCAGCGTCACCACCGACTGGATGATCGTCATGGCGCGCTTGCGCTCATGGATGCCGGTCACGAAGGCGCGGTCGATCTTGATCTTGTCGAAACGGAAGTCGCAGAGATAGCGCAGCGACGAATAGCCGGTGCCGAAATCGTCGAGCGCGATCTTGAAGCCCATTGAGCGCACTTGTTCGAGAATCTGGCGATTGCGATCGCTGGATTCCATCAGAATGCCCTCGGTCACCTCGAGCACGATCCGTGTCGGGTCAACGTCATGCTTGCGGACCAGATCTTCCAGCAGGTCGACAAGATCGACATGGCGGAACTGCACCGGCGACAGATTGATCGAGATTTCGAGGTCCGGCCACGCCTTGGCTTCCTCGAACGCGCGGTCGATCACGAACGCGCCAAGCGCCGGCATCAAGCCCGCCTCTTCCGCGATCGGCACGAACACGCCCGGCGAGATATCGCCCTTGGTCGGATGCTTCCAGCGCAGCAGCGCCTCAACCCCCGTCACGCGGCCATCGGCGCACGACACCAGCGGCTGATAATGCAGCTTGAGCTCGCGCGCTTCCAAGGCGGCGTGCAATTCAACTTCAACTTCGCGGCGTTGTTCGACTTCCGCCGCCATCTCGGCGCAGAAGATCATCGCCTTGTCACGGCCCTGGTTCTTGCCCTGATAGAGCGCGATGTCGGCATGACGCATCAGCTCCTGAGGGCCCATGCCATGATCGGGACTCATCGCGATGCCGATCGAGGCCGTCATCTTGATGTGCTGGCCATAGACATCGAAGCTCTCCTCGAACGCCTTGCGCAGACGTTCGGCGAGCTCGTTGGCGCCTTCCGGGCTGTTGGTGCAGCGCATGACGGCGAATTCGTCGCCGCCGAAGCGTGACAGGAAATCCTCGCGCGACAGCGATCTGCGCAGGCGCTGCGCCACGCCCATAATCAGCGTATCGCCGGCCGCGTGGCCCATCGTGTCGTTGACGTCCTTGAAGCGATCGACGTCGATATAAGCCACGACAACACGGCCGTTGTTGCGGGTTTGAACCAGATTATCGAGCTGCTCTTGCAGGTGCTCGACGAAATGATGGCGGTTCGGCAGGCCCGACAGCGCATCGTGCAACGCCTGATGGCGCGATTGCTCTTCGCGGTCCGCCAGATCGCTCGAGGCGCGCTTCAAGCGATTGATCATCAGCCAGGTCAGCCAGCCCGCGCCCAAAACGCCAAGCGCCACCAGCGGCAGAATAAACAGCAACAGCGAACGGCCCGGCTGGCGCGGCGTCCAGCTGAGATAGCCCATCTGCGCGCCGTCATCGGCCGCGAACGCTTCTGAGAGAACGCCGGAATTGTGCGCCGCCGTATTTGACAGCGCCAGATCCGGGATCAGCAGCGAGCCGCCGACTTGCCCCATAAACGCTTCGTCGATCTTGACGACGCTCAGCAGCAAATGCGGTTCGCCGCGCAGCAGGTTGGCGTCCAGGTTCGGCACGATCGAAATCGTGGTGACGACCGCCGGTTCGCCGTCGACACTCATAATGTGACCGGCCCAGCGGCCGAAGCTCGCGCCAAGCAGCGCGCTGTAATTGCCCTGGCTTTCCACGAACGCGCGATCGCGGCGGCGCAGCGTATTGTCCGGGCCGCTGCGCGCTTCGCTGACGATCTGGTCAAACATCTGCCGGTGCGCGTTGTAAGCGGCGACAGCGTCGCTGCGCTCACCGTTCACCGTCGCGTAGATCGGCTGGTTGCTGCTATCGATGATGAAGACTTCATCGTGACCATAGGTCTCGTAGAAGTAGAGGCCGATATTGGTGTCGATCCAATCGAGGTCGAGCGGCCGGCGCTGGGCGTTCGCCACCGCATCGTCCCACCAGGCGATCGCCTTCTGCTGGTCCAGAACCGAACTCACGCTCTGGTCGAGCGCGTTTTCCACAAGCTGGCGCTCACGCACCACCGCCGTCCGGTTCGCGGACCAGCCGGCATACGCGACGATCACGACAAGCAGAGCGCCGAACAAGACGAGCGCGCCGCCGATCGTCGCCGTCATCCGGCGCAGATCGTTCTTGTAGTGAACAGTTTTGGCGCTGCTCGGGATCATGACTAAGCCAAAGTAAACGCGCCTTCTGGCGCTTATCCGAGCGAAAATACCGCACCCAATACGAAAATAACGTTACGGTGACACGGGGTTATATTTAAATTGTTCCTTTGAATACTTCGGTAACTATATTTGAGCCAACTATGGTTAACAGCAAAACCATTGCAATTAACCTTAGTAAACAGCGATTTACGCTTGTGTTTTACAAATTTACCCCTTATTAGGGAAATTGCGAGCGCCCAAGCACTGCTGGGGACAAGCCGGGTAATCGCCGGGGCGGGCGCAAGTATAGTTAACGAGAGATGGGTGACCCATGACGCGGTACGTCGTGAAGACGCGCGGCGACAGCCCTGAGCTGCGCAAAGCCGCGATGGCGATTGAACAGGCGGCCTGGGGCGCGCTCGGCTTCCTCAACTTCACCAAGGCGCATTTCGCGTTCTACCAGGAGTTGTTGGACCAATACGCCGACTACCAGCTCTGCCTGGTCGATGAAGCCACCGGTTACCCGGTCGCCGTCGGCAATTGCGTCCCCCTCACCTGCGACTTCGACAATCTCCCGCCCGAGGGCTGGGATTGGATCGTCGAGACCGCCGCCAACAACAACGGCGCCCGCCGCAACGCCATTGGCGCGCTGGCGATCTCCGTGCCCAAGATTCACCGCTCCAAAGGTTTGGCGCGGCTGATGATCCAGGAATTCTCCAACCTTGCTGCTCGCAACGGCATGGATGGAGTCATCGCGCCGGTGCGTCCGTCGGCCAAGCACCTGCATCCGTTCATCCCGATACAGGAGTACATCACCTGGAAGGACGAGAACGGCCGCTTGTTCGATCCCTGGCTGCGCAGTCACGCCGCCGCCGGCGGCAAGATCATCAAGCCCGCGGATCGTTCGATGGTGGTCGATGAGCCGGTGGCGTTCTGGGAAATGTGGCGTGGCAGCCCCTTCCCCGAAACCGGCGAATACAAGATCGAGGGCGCGCTCAACCCCGTGCAGATTGATCTTGAGCGCGGCAGCGGCCGCTATGTCGAACCGAACGTCTGGTTCGCTTACCAGGCCGCCTAATGACCTTCCGGCTCGAACGCGCTATATTCAGCTTATGTCCGAGTTGAAGATCGTTCTGCGCGGCGAGACCGCCGACAAACTCCGCAAACTGGTGGCCGACCGCGACTACGCGCAGCCGGAGGACGCCGTCGCGGACGCTCTGGACGCGTTTGCCCACGACGAGGACCCCGAACTTGATGCCTGGCTTCGCGAGGTCGTCGTTCCTCGTGTCAAACAACTGGAAGCCGATCCATCGCGCGTCGGCCTTACGCCCGAGCAAGTGCTCGCCCGGCTCCGCAAAAAATCCTGACGATGGCGGCGCGCTACAACATCATCTTCGATGAAAGCGCCTCCACCGATCTTGCCAATATCCAATCGTATCTCAGCACCGCCCGCAGCGAGGCCTTCGCGGAAGACTTCGTCACGCGCATTGTGCGCCATTGCCAAACGTTCCGCACAATCCCGCACCGAGGCACGCGCTTGAACGTCGATGGCGTAAGTCTGAGAACGGTGTCATGGCGCGGCAGCGTCACCATCGCCTTCAAAGTCTTCGACAATGAGCGGAATGTGAGGGTGCTTGGCGTGTTCTATCGCGGCCGCGATGTTCGAGCCGCGCTGCGCAAGCGGCTCGAAGACTAATCAGCCAACCGCGCGTATTGGCGCGACGTTGTACTGGGGAAACTCGGTCGCGTGCCCGTAGAGATACCCTTGCGCCAGTTCGCAGCCCATCGCGCGCAGCGCGGCGGCGGTCTCTTCGTCCTCGACGCCCTCCGCCGTGACCTTGAGGCCGAGCGCCTTGCCCAGCCCGACAAGCGCGCCGACGATCGTCGCGTTTTCACGATCGGTCGTGATCCGCGCCACGAACGAGCGGTCGATCTTCAACTTGTCGATCGGCAGTTCGCGCAGCAGGAACAGCGAAGAATAGCCGGTTCCGAAATCATCGAGCGCAATCCGCACGCCCTGATTTTTCAGCGACATCAAAGATGATTTCGCGCGCGCGACATCGCCGATCATCGCGCTTTCCGTCACTTCAATTTCCAGCCGCTGCGCCGGGAAGCCAGTTTCGCGCAACGTCCGCAGCACCTTCTCCGGGAACCATTGATCGCGCACCTGGCTCGGCGAAATGTTGACCGCGAGAATGAAATCACCCGGCGCATCGAGCGCCTTCGTGCACGCGCGCGCCAGCAATGCCCAGAACATGGCGTCGACCAGGCCCGCATCTTCCGCGACCGGGATAAAGTCCGCCGGCGAGATCATGCCGCGTTCCTTGTGCGGCCAGCGCGCCAGGACTTCAAAACCCGCAAGCGCGCCCGTGTCGCAATGCACCACCGGCTGAAAGTACGGCACGATATCGCCGTTCGGGATCGCCGAACGCAATTCGGTTTCGAGCGCCGCTTTCGATTTCAGCTCTTCGTCGATCGAAGAGTCGAAGAACTTGAAGGCGCCGCGATCTTCCTTCGCGCGCAACATCGCCGCATCGCCGCGCTGCAGCAGATCGGCCGCATCGCGCCCGTCTTCCGGGCAAAGCGCAATGCCGATCGATGCGCCGACGGTCAGCTTCAGGCCATTGACCAAAATCGGCGCGGAAAGTTCATGCAAAATCCGGCGCGCCGCCGACGCCACGCCTTCGCGGCCGCCCGGCCCCTCCAGCAGCACCGCGAATTCGTCACCGCCCAGACGCGCCGCAAAGCTGTCGTCGCGGATGCAGCCGATGAGGCGCGTGCCGATGACTTGCAGCAGCTGATCGCCGATGGCGTGACCATGCACGTCGTTGATCGGCTTGAACCGATCCAAGTCGACGAACATCAGCGCAAACGCGTTTTCCTCGACCCCGACCAGCGCGATCCGGCGGTCGAGTTCTTCAAGAAAGTGGCGGCGGTTGGCGAGGCCCGTGAGCGGATCGTGACGCGCCAAAGATTGCGCGCGCGCTTCCGCGGCTTCGCGTTCGCCGATTTCAGCCGACAGAGTTTCGTTGGCGCTGAGCAGATCCTGCGTGCGCTCCTGGACGGTGCGCTCAAGGCTGGCGCGGATCGCATCAAGCTCGAGCACCGCCTGGCGGCGATCCAGCTGCGCCTTCACGCGCGCGGTCAGAACCCGCAAATCGATCGGCTTCGTAATATAATCGTTGGCGCCGCCTTCGAGCGCCTTCGAGACGATGTCGCCATCATCGAGCGCCGTCACCACGATCACCGGCACGTGCTCGGCGTCGAAACGCTGACGAATGCCGTGCAGCGCATCGAGGCCCGAGCGCTCCGGCATCATCCAATCCAGCAGCACAAGTTCGATATCGAGTTCGGCGATCGCATCTTCGATGCCGATGGCGGTTTCACGCAGCACAACGTCGTAGCCGCGGCGCTCAAGCCTGCGGCCAAGCATGTCGCGGTTCTGCGCTTGGTCATCGACCAGCAGAATGCGACCGAGGCGCGTCACGGACGACGCGCCTTCACTGCCTTGCGCTGAGGACATTCGTCCCCCCTCGCACCCATGTGCGCCCATACCAGGGGCACAATTTACCGTGACGAGGGTTTAGGTCGCGCTAATTTGGCAACCCAGATCGAACTATTTGGATAGTTAAATTCGAAGAACCTTGCTGCGCGCTAACCATGTTGTGGCCCGCGCAGTCTTCGACGACCCCGGATTAAATCCGGGGCAGACTGACGCTACTTTACGCGGCGCTGGAATTGGCGTCACCCTGAGCCTGTCGAAGGGCGACGCCACGCTCACCTGCTAAGCCGCGTATTTTTCAATCAGCGCCACGAGCCCCGCGAAGTCCACGGGCTTCGTCGCGAAATCATCGCAGCCCGCATCCATGCATTCCTTGCGCGCGCTTTCCATCGCGTGCGCGGTGAGCGCCACGATCTTCACGCTGCTCACATCCGGCGTTGCGCGAATGACCTTCGTCGCTTCAATGCCGGACATCACCGGCATGGAAATATCCATGAGGATGAGATCGGGCGCACAGCTCCTGGCCATATCGACAGCTTCAGCGCCGTTTTCGGCGCAGTGCACTTCGTAGCCCTTCCGCTCCAGGCGGCGGGTCAGCATTTCGCGGTTATCGGGATGATCTTCAGCGATGAGGATGCGCATGGGGAGGCCTTTCACGCCGTCTTGGCGATTGTGGAAACAGCCGGTGCGTCGGCCGGCTTCGCAGCTTGGGTTTCGACGGTGCGCGCAAATCGCAAAGCAGCGGCGGCGAGCACATCACGGTCGGCGGGTTTGACCAGATGTTCGCAAGCGCCCGACGACAAAGCGCGCTGACGATTGTCGTCGATAGAATGAATGATGACGGGAATATCGCCCGCGTCGCCCGTATTGAGCACCGTGAGCACGTCCCAGCCGGTCACGTCCGGCAAGTTGATATCGAGCAGGATGAGACTTGGCCGCAAGCTGCGCGCCATCTCGATGCCTTCGGCGCCGGTGGCCGCCGTCCGCACCTCAAAACCCAGGCGAATAAGCGACCGCGCTGTCAAATCACGCGCGCTCTCTTCGTCATCGATCATCAGCACGAGGCGCTGGCTGCCCTTCCCGGCCGCCGCGTTCGCATCGATGCGCGCCGGCGCCGGCAGCGCATTCATCTGAGACGGGAAGCGCAAGGTGAACGTCGAGCCCACGCCCTGCGCGCTCGTCACCGTCACATCGCCGCCCAGCAGCTGCATGATGCGGCGCGTCAACGCCAGGCCGAGCCCGGTGCCGCCATAGCGGCGCGCCGTCAGCGCATCCGCCTGCACGAACGCATTGAACAAGCGGCCGACCTGCTCATCGCTCATGCCGATGCCGGTGTCGCTCACCGCCACCTCGATCGCCCCGCCGTCGCGGCGCGCGCGGATTGTGATTTCGCCGTCCTTTGTGAACTTCGCCGCGTTCGAAAGCAGGTTCAGCAAGCACTGATTGAGCTTGAACGAGTCTGTGCACGCGATCCCGACATCGGCGCCGAGTTCAAGTTTCACCTTGCTGCCGTTCTTCTCCACGTTCGGTCGCACCGTGGCGACCGCCTCGCTGACCAGCGCGCCGACATCGAACTCCGACGCCGATATGTCCATTCGCCCGGCCTCGATCTTCGACAGATCGAGGATCTCGTTGATGAGATGCAGCAACTGCCGCGCCGAACTCAGAACGCGCTGCAAATCCGCGATATCGGTATCGCGCCCGTCAGCCTCGGCCTCTTCCATGAGAATTTCGGAATAGCCGATAATGGCGTTGAGCGGCGTTCGCAGCTCATGGCTCATTGATGTCAGGAACTGCGACTTCGAAACGTTGGCCGCATCCGCATCCTCGCGCGCCGTGCGCAAGTGCGCCAGCGTCTCGGCCAGCTTCACGTCGCGCGCGTTCATTTCTTCCATCAGGCTGTCGAGCCGCTCGTACATTTCGGCGACATTCACCGCCGCTTCGTCGATCGCATCCGCGACCGCCGCGTCCTCGCCTACCAGGGCGCGCCGCGACTTCAGCCCCTCTTCGGCCCGATGCATCGCGGCGATGAAAGCGGCTTCCTGCGTCTTGCGCTCGGTAATGTCCTTCGAGATGACGACAATCTTGCGCACGCCGCCCGAGCGCCCCATCACACGCTGCGCCCACGCTTCGATCCAGCGGACGCGGCCGTCTTCGCTCATCACCCGGTGCTCGACGCAACCGCCGCCGCCCTTGCCGATGTTCAAGAAGTAATCGCGCAGCGCCAGTCGATCTTCTTCATGCAGGAAACCGGTTCGGCTTTCCATGAACTGATCGAACGTGAAGGCGCGATTGTAGATCGCCTCGACATCGCCATGCCAATTGATCGTACGCGACTTGAAATCGACTTCCCAAACCAGGCTCTTGGCGATCTTCAAGGCCTGCGTGAGGCGCCGTTCATTCGCCGCCGCCGCCGCGCGGGCCTGCACCAGCTGCGTGATGTCGCTGCCGTGCGAGACAACCCCAACGATCTCGTTGTCGCTATTGCGCCACGGGCGCGCTTCCCAATTGTACCAGCGCGTGCCGTTCGCCACGCGCGTTTCGTCTTCTTCAAAGCGCACAACTTCGCCGCTCAACGCACGCGCGAACGCATCGCGCCAACGATCAGGCGCCCAGTTGATGATATCTTCGAACTTCCTGCCGATTGGATCTTGCACCCGGATCGCATCGCTCATCGCCTTGCTCATCGCGACGATCGAGCCACGCGCGTCAACCAGCATCGCGGCCGTCGCGCCCTGACCGAGCATCAGCTCAGCCAGGATTTGTTCCTGCGTGGCGTTGGTCCGCACTTCGATGAGCGCGCGCTCGGCATTCGCCGCGCTCACACGCGCCAGCGTCACGTACGCCATCAATGCGCCGCCGCCGACGGCCGCGATAAACGCCAAATCCCAATCCGGTTGCGACGATATCGCCGCCATCATCAAAGGCGCCGCCAACAATGAGAGCGCCGGCGGCGCCGCGCCCGAAGCCGCGATCGGCAACGCGCCCGATGCGCCGGGGCTAAAGTGGCGCACAACGCCCGCGACCCACAGCAACATCGCCGCGGCCGCGCCCGCCGCTTCGCCGTGCAACCACAACGTGATCGGCAACACCGCATAAAAGCCTGACGAGAAGGCGGCCCACACGCAAAGTCCCGCCATCGTCCGCCCTTCGATCTTGCGATCGGCGGCGTCGAGGCGGCGATAAAGCTCGGTGTCCAAGATCCAGAGCACGGCCATGACCGCCGACCAGGCCACCGGCCAGGGTCCGCCCATGATTGCGGCGGCGATGCCGCCGGTCAGCATCGTCAGCGCGATCGAGGCCGGCATCTCGCGCCGGCGCGTCTCCGCGGCGCTTGCAAGGGCTGTTGGCGGCTTAGGCGTCGTCATACGTGGCGGGCTCCGCGCCGAAGGGGTTCGGGCGACGCTGCCAGCGCAGGGTGAATTTAGGCTAAACCATAACAGAGAATCCCCTCCTTATGGCGGTGTGCCGCGCCATGCCGATCCCGCTTTGCCCGAACGCCGTCGCGGCCAGATTCTGGACGCGGCCCGCGAATGTTTCCGTGAACGCGGTTTCCGGCTGACCACAATCGAGGAAATCTGCGCCGAAGCGCGCATCAGCCCCGGCGCCCTCTACCGCTATTTCGACTCCAAGGCCGACATCATCGCCGCCATCGCCCTCGACGCACGCGCCGAAGCCGAAGCGATGTTGGACCGCGTTAACGGTTCAGAAGGTCTGATCGCCGGTCTCGCCGAACTGGCGCGCGTCTTCTTCGAAACGTTCGACGGTGACGGCGACGCCGCGCTTCTGGCGGACATCTGGGCCGAAGCGGCGCGCGACCCGCTTCTCGCCAAAGCCCTGCAACAGCGCGATCAAATCGCCGCCGGACGTCTCGCCGCCGCCATTGAACGCGCCCAACGCGACGGCTCGATCTATCCCGCTCTCCCCGCTTCGGAATCCGCCGAAGCGCTGCTCGCGTGCCTTGAAGGCATGGCCATGCGGCGCGCGCTCAGGCGCGAAAGCGGGGCAACCGAAGCCGTGCGGCGCTTCCGCACGTTCGCGTTGCATATCCTAAAGCCTAAACGTTAGATTGCGCATCTTTAGGTTGAGCGATGGACGAGAATGATCGCCACGTTCGCCACAAAGCACAGCACCGAAAACGCAAACAGCCACGGAAACCCGTGGCTGTGGCGACGCCGCGCGCTCGCCTCCAGCCAGCCTCCGACCAGCACCAAGGCCGCCGAAACCACCAGGATCCACACCTCGTGACCGTGCAAGAACCGGTGAACCGGCGCGAAATACCCGGCCAGCACCGCAATCCCGGAGGTCGCCCCCGACACCGCCGCCGCGATCATCGCCAACGCCGGCAAGCCGCAACAGATCGCGTGCAGGCTCATAACGGCGGCGTGTGCCAGATGGGCCCTTCGCCCGTCGCGCGCGCTGTTATGTTGTAACATCACGCCGATTTAAGCGCCGCCCGGGCGCCGGTCAAGCGCATCGCCGGCGCGCTATCCTACTTTCGTGGTAATACACGGAACCGTCGCTTGCGGAACGCCAGCGAAGCGCGCACATACCGGTTGCTACATTGAGGTAGAGGGCGATGTTGGCTTACCTGGTGATTATCCGCGACGCGCTCATCGCAATGGCGCTTGCTTGGGTCGGCGTGACCTTGGAACAGCGTGCGGTCGAACAGCCAGGCTGCGCCGCCGAATCCTGCCAGACGATCGAGCGTTAAACGCTTCGTCCCATTCGCGATCTTTCTGAGCGGCAGCTGGCCGTGGCAAGCGTTCGCCCTTGAATGGCCGCACTTCTTTCGTTCTCGTTGACCATACGCGCGCACTCCCGGCGCGCCCGCGGGACCATGCATGACCACGATTAGCCACGACACCGAACGAAGCGGCGATCCGGGGGCAATGATCGGTCTGCTTGGCTTGATCGTGGCCGGCGTTTGGATACTTGGCAGCATCGCCGGCGCCATCGTCCTTATCGGCCCCGCCAATATCGGCTCGCTCACCATTCCCGAATACGGCGCCGTCGGCGCCATCACCGTCCTGCCGGCTCTGATGGCCGTATTCTCCGGCCTCGCCGCCCGCGACAGCGCCCGCGCCCGCGCTGAAGCACGCCGCCTCGCCGACGCCGCCGATCGGCTCATGAACCCCGAGCGCAGCGCCGAGAACGCCGCGCGTCAGCTCGCGGAATCCGTGCGCGGCGAGATCAACCAGCTCGATCAGGCGCTGCTGCAAACCTTGAAGCGCCTGCAGGACGTCGAAGGCCAAATCTCGCGCCAGGCCAAGGCGGTCGACGACATGTCCGACCAGGCCAAGGCCGGCGCCAACCAGATGATCGTCGGCATGGAGCGCGAGCGCGAAGAGTTGATGCGCATCAGCCGCGACCTCACCAGCCAAGCGCAAAACATCGGCGACTCCATCGGCAAGCACACGCACTCGATCTCCGAAGCCGCGCGCGTCGCCGAAGCCGAAGTCCGCGCCGCCGACCAGGCGCTCGACCACCGCCTCACCTCCTTCGGCGCCGCCGCCGCGCTGATCTCCGACCGCACCAACGGCCTCTCCAACGCCGCCCAGGCCAGCGCCGATTCCGCGCTCCGTCTTGAACAAGCGCTCTCGACCGCGCTCGATGTTCTTTCGCGCGCCACCAGTCTCACCGACGCCGCGCGCCAATCGGCGGAAGCCGCCTCCTACGCCGCCAATTCCACCGCCGGCGCCGTCCGCGAAACCACGCACCGCGCCATCGACGACGCCAAGCGCGCCGCCGAACTCATTCGCGGCGAAGCCGTCAACGTCGAACGCGAAGCCGCCGTCGCGCTTGAGCGCCTGCGCGACGCCGCCGAAGCCGCGCGCGTTGCAGCCCGCGGCGCGCGCGACGCCGTCTCCGATGACGAACCGCAAATGCGTGTCCGCAATCGCGGCGGCGATCCCAAGTCAGACGAAGCCGCGCCCGGCTATGATCGCTCTTGGCGCGACGAAGCCGCCGATCCGCTCGAAATGCCGCCCACGCGCGGCCGCAACGATCCGCCGGCGCCCATGTTCGGCGACACGCCGCCTGACCAACAGCAGCAGCGCCCGCGTGCGCCCGCCGCCGATCGCCCCGTCCCCGGCGATTGGACCTGGCGCGATCTCCTCTCCAACGTTGACGGCCCCGAACACGGCGCGCCGCCCGCCGCGCCGCGCCGCGAACCCGCCGCCGATCCCGTCGCGCACCTGCGCCGTCAAATCGCCGAACCGCGCACGCAAGCGCCGCCGATCGTCGAAACGATTTCGCAATCGGGTCTCACACTCGATGACGTGTTCTCGCCGTCCGCACTCGAACGCATCGCCCAGCGCGCCCGCTCAGGCACGCAAGCGCGTCGCCGCGCCGTCCGTGACGCAGCGCCAGAAGCCGCGCGCCGCATGGGCGATTTCCTGCACCGCGACGCCCGCGCCAATCAGGAAGCGATGCAATTCCTGCGCACCGAAGGCGCACGCATCGCCGAACAAATCGGCCGCGGCCGCGCGCAAATGAACGCCGAACTCACCCGCGCCTTCCTCCTCATCGACGCCGCCGCAGGCTAACGATCGACTCCCCGCCCCCTTGTGGGGCGGGGTTGGGGGTGGGGGTGTTGGCGCGGCTTTCAACTAGCGTCACCCCCGGATTTAATCCGGGAAGCACGACGCCGCCCACAACATGAAACACCAATGCGCGCCTTAATCCTCTGCCTCGCCCTCGCCGCCTGCGCCCACGCAATGCCAGCGCGTCCGGCGGATTTTGTCGACGCCGCCAGCATCGTTCCAAATTTGCGCGTCGAGACGCGCTACGCCGCCGCGCACAATTTCGTCGGCCGCCGCATCGATGGCTACGAAGCGCCCATCTGCCTACTCACACGCCAAGCCGCCGAAGCCTTAGCGCGCGCACAAGCCGAACTCGCCACACGTGGTCTCGGCCTCAAAGTCTATGATTGCTACCGCCCGCAACGCGCCGTCGCGCATTTCGCGCGCTGGGCCGCCGATCTCACCGACCAAACCACGAAACCCGAATTCTATCCCAACGTCGAAAAGTCGCGGCTCTTCGAGCTTGGCTACATCGCCGAACGCTCCGGCCACTCGCGCGGCTCCACCCTCGACCTCACCATCATCAATCTCGCCACCGGCGCCGAGATCGACATGGGCACGCCCTTCGATCTCTTCGACACGCGCTCATGGCCAACAGATCAAACCGTCAGCCCAGAAGCCCGCGCCAATCGCCTCATGCTGCAAACCCTCATGCGCACACACGGCTTCCGCCCCCTCCGCGAAGAATGGTGGCACTTCACCCTCGACCCCGAACCGCACCCCGAAACCTATTTCGATTTCCTCGTGCGCTAACCGACACCGCGTCCCCTCTCCTGGTTAAGGAGAGGGTGTCAGTGAGCGCAGCGAACGACGGGTGAGGTTTACCGGCGTTTGAAACATGAAGCGCAATCTCTTGGACCGCCGGCGCCCTCGCCGGCATCGGCACATAAAACCGCACAGGCGCCTAGGGAAACAACACCGCGTCCCCTCTCCTGGTTAAGGAGAGGGTGTCAGTGAGCGATAGCGAACTGACGGGTGAGGTTTACCGGCGTTTGAAGCGTTGGCGCCACGTCTTGTGCCGACAGCAAACCTCATCCGGCGCTTCGCGCCACCTTCTCCTTAACCAGGAGAAGGAACACAGTCCTCTTGGACCGTCGGCGTCTCGCCGGCGGTTTTGGTCCACGCTGCCAAAACCTGTGCGGCTTTACACACTAACGCCGGCGGGGGCGCCGGCGCTCCAAGAACACCACACCCCACCAACGGTGAACTCCCAATCCCGAGCACAGAAGAAATATAATCCCACACCCCCGCCAGCGGCGCGATACTAGCGCCGCCAATGCCAACCGACTCCCCGCCCCCAACCATCGCACCCCTCTGGGATCGCTTGCGCGCCACCTTCGCGCGCGTGATCGCGGCGGTCGGCGCACCGGCGGCGATTGCATTGCTCAACCTGTCTTCGCGCCATGTGCGGCTCGGCATCGTGCGCCAATTGCTCGCGCTCGAGAATCTGGCGCGCAAACTTCTCATCGTCGAAGCCGCCGCCTTCGGCTTGCCGGACGACACACGCGGACCGCAACTCGTCACCGTGCCGATCGGCCTCGTCACCATTAACCCTCCGCCGCGCGCCCGCTTCCAGGCGCCGCCGCGCCTGCCCGATCTCGCGCATCCCGAAACCTGGAACACGACCTTCGCGCTCGGGATGCCGCGCGATACGCGTGCTGTCGCCGATCGCCACGCGCCGCGCATCCGCGCGCTCTGGGGCAAGTCCGCGCCCGAACCGCTTCCGCCATCGCGGCGCGGCGGACGCCAACCGGCGCCGTTCCGGATTGCCTGCCGCTTCGAGGCGCTGCGCCGCGTGCTTAACGATCCCGCCCCGCACGCCCGCCGCCTCGCGCGCATCCAGCGGCGCGTTTACGTCCGTGCGCCGGAGCTTTTGCACCGCTACATCCACGCAACGACCCGCCGCTATTCCTACGATCCGCGCGATCCGCGTTTACCAATCGACATCTTCCGGTTCGTGCTGGCGCCTGTCGCGCGGCCCAACACCAGCTAGACGCGTCATGAGCCAAACGCGCCGATCATGCCGCACGCACGCAGCGCCGCGGCGCGCACGCGCATGCGCTTAACCTTACCATTCGCGCGTGGCGCAAGTTGGCCCGCCCTTTGCTCCGATTTGGAGCAAGCCCACCAAGAGAAACCCACTCGCCTCGTTGGCATGGCCGTTGCAGCCAGCGGGTTAACGCCCGCGATCCCACGGGCGCGCGGGAGTTTACGATGTACTACGGACAAGAGGACGACGAGCGCGATCCGTTCGAAGTTTTCGGCGAAGCCGAAAACACGAACGACGCCATCGCGGACGATTTCTCGGAGAATTTCTCCGAGGAGTTCGAACGCGAAGAGTTCACCACCTATTCAAGCGATGAGCCGAACGTGGTTGAGCCAAAGCACGAAACCAGGATCAAAACGGGCTTCTCATGGGCTGGCCTCGCCGGCGGCGTGATGTCGCTCGTGTGGATCGGCGGCGCCATTGGCGGCCCGCTCACCTATTTCGGCGTCAACGCCGTCATGGCGATGGACCCGGCGATGCAAGCCGGCCTCATCGCTCTGGCCTTCGGCCCGGCGCTGTTGTTCTGGGTTGCAGCCTCCGCCGCCGGCGAAGCGCTGAAAGCCCGCAAGCTCGCGACCGAGCTCACCCGTCTCGCACACGAAGCGGCGATGCCGGTCGAGAACGGCGAAGCGCAGGCCCAGCGTCTCACCGAAACCGTGAAGCACGAAATCGAGTCGCTTAACGACGCGGTCTCGGCTGCATTGGATCGCCTGGCGGAACTGGAAGCCGCCGCGCAGCGCAATGCCAACCTCTTCGGTGAAGCGGTCGCCGCCTCGCGTCAGAACACCCAAGCCATGGCCGACACGCTCGTCCGCGAACGCGAAGCCCTGGTCGAGGTCAAAGCCGACATCAAGGACCAGACGGACGTGATCGCCAACTCGATCGGCCGCCAGGTCCGCTTGATGCGCGAAGCCTCAAAGCTGGTGAAGACGGAAGTCACCGCCGCCGAGCACGCGCTGGAAACGCACCTCTCCTCGTTCGCCGCCTCCGCCAGCGTTATCGGTGAGCGTACGCACCAGTTCCACATCGCCGCCGATACGGCCAACGCCGCCGCTGCTTCGCTCAACGGTTCAATGTCGGAAATGCTCGGCGGCCTCGCCGAAGCCACCCGCCTGACCGAGACGGCCAAGAAGTCGACCGCCGAAGCCGTGCTCGTCGCCAACGAAACCGCCGCCGCGGTTCGCGAAACGACGCGCGGCGCCGTCAGCGAAGCCAAGCGCGCGGCTCAGCTGATCCGCGCCGAAGCGCAGGCCATGCAGGAAGCCGCCAACATCACGATGGCGCGCCTCAACGAAATGTCGACAACCTCGCAAGGTCACGTCGCCACGATCGAGAAGCGCCTCGGCGCCATCGCCTCGACGGCCGCCGTGAAGAAGCCAGTCGTCGCCGAGCGCAAGCTCGAAGCTGTCGCCTACGCCGAGCAGGACGAAATGACGACGCTGCACGCAGCGGCCAACGCGGCCGTCGCCCGCGGCGGCTCGCGTCAGCGCGTTGAAACCCGCGCCGCGGTCGAAGTCGAAACGCATCCGAAGAAAGTCTTCAAGGGCTTCGGCTCATGGGGCAACTTCATGCCGCCGCACCGCGCTGAAGAGCCGATGCAGGCAGCCAACGAGAGCGCCTTCGAACTGGCCGATTTCGGCCGCGAAGAACCTGTCGTCGATCGCGACGCGATGCTGAAGACCGGCGCGCTCGATCTGGTCACCGACTCGGGTGTTGATCTCGACGAAGTGCTGGATGCCGCCGACCTCGAGCGTATCGCCCGCTGCTCACGCGATGGCGCCAGCGCGCGCCGCCGTGCGGTCATCGACGCCGCCCCCGGCGCCGTCACCCGCATCTCGCGTCACATGAAGCGCAACACCGGCGCCCATGAAACCGCGGCTCAATTCCGCTCGCGCCCCGATCTCGCCAAGAGCGAGAAGAAGGGCGAAAGCGGCGACCTGGTCCGCGCCTACCTGTTGATCGACGCCGCTCTGGCTTGATCAATTCCCGGCGGCTGGAGCCTCAGCAGCTTCCGCCGCCGCATCCGCCGCAAACTCCCCAATGCGCGCGCTGCCTTCACGGGCGGCGCGCGCAAGCGCGTCAGCCGCCACCGAAGAAGACCGCGCACTCACCGGCGCCGTCGTGTCGATAATCCGCGACGCGATAATGCGCCGCCCCGGCGCGACAATGCGAACATCCGCGCGGAAGTGCGCGGTCATATCTTCTTCGCGCACTTCAAAATCCAAAACCTCCCAGCGGACCTCATACTCCGCCCGCGCCTCGCCCGTGCGCGTCGCGGCGCGGAAGCGGCCTTGATTGACGATCGTCTCCGCCAGAATTTGCTGGAGCGCATCGGCCGCGCGGTTCGACCATTGCGACTGGTCCACATACGCAATCGTATCCGCTGTCCGCCAGATGAGATCGAACCCAAGGATCGAGCGCTCACCCGTCGGCTGCGCGATAGCGATCACCGCATCGACCGGCGCGCCTTGCAGGGGCTGAACGCTCCGCGCTTCAAGCACGTACGTCCGCGGCGGCGGCGGCGGTTTCGGCAGCAGCGAAATGCAGCCGCCCAACATCGAGGCAGCGAGCAGCAAACTTGCGGCGCGGATCATGGTTCAAGCTCCACGGTCGGCCGCGGGCTGCGCGGCGTAAGAACGGATGGATTCTCTTCGAGGTTGTTGGCGACACGGCTGATCGACGACGCCGCACGGCGGATCTCTTCAGCGGCTAGCGAAAGCTCCGGCAGCGTTTCGCCGGCGGCGACTCCAGCCGCTTGGTTCACCGACCCCAGAACTTCATCCAGGTCGGCAAGATCCGACTGCATCTGACGCGCGAGCACCGCGATCTCGCGCGCCGCGTCGCCCGACTGGTTCACCACGGAATCCTGCGCCGCCAGCTGCTGCGAAATGCTCTCCAGATTTTCCAATGTCCGCGTCACACGCGCGATGTTCTCATCGGTCAGCAGATCACGCACGGCGGCCATGGCTTCGCTGGCGCGCATCGCCACTTCCTCACCCCGCGCGACAATGACGTCGATCTGACTGCCCCGACCCTGAATACGCGGCGGCGGCGCGCCGAACGTGCCGCGCAGAATTTCCGAATCCGCCGCTCCCGCCGAAAGTTGGATCAGCGTCACACCCGTCAAACCAATCGGTTCAAGCTGCGCTTCGGTATCCGTCTTCACCGGCACGTCGGACGACACGCGGATACGCGCGATCACGCGGTTGGTGTTGTCGGGGTCGATGCGCAGCGATTCCACTTCACCGACCTTGATGCCATTGAAGCGCACTTCGCCGCCTTCCGTCAGACCGCGCACGGGATCATCGAACACGACATCGTATTCGTTGAAGCCACGCCTCAAATCGCCCGTTGTGATCCACATGGCGAAGAGCATGATCAATAGCGCGCCGATTATGGTCGAGGCGCCGATCAGGACGTAGTTGGCTTTTGTTTCCATGACTCTACCCTCCCGCGGCGCCGCGCGTGGCGGCGCGGCCTCGCGGACCTGAGAAATATTCATTCACCCAACCTTGAGCGTTGGCGGTGATTTCGGGGATCGTGCCGATCGCGGCGACCTTGCCTTTATACAGCACGGCGACCCGGTCGCAGATTGCGTGCAGCGTATCCAGGTCATGCGTCACAAGAAACACGGTGAGACCCAAAGAGCGTGCAAGCTCTTGGGTCATGCGGTCGAAATTTTCGGCGCTGATAGGATCGAGGCCGGCGGTGGGTTCGTCGAGAAACAGAAGCTCAGGATCGAGCGCGATCGCACGCGCCACCGAGGCGCGTTTGCGCATGCCGCCGGATATCTGGGACGGCTTCTTGTGGTGCGCGTCCGGGCCAAGCCCGGCCATCGAGAGTTTGAGGCCGGCAATGTCGCGGCGCAGCGCGGACGACAGATGCGTGTGCTCGCGCAGCGGCGCCTCGACGTTTTCCAGCACTGTCAGATTGGAAAACAGCGCGCCATCCTGGAACATCACGCCAAGCCGCGGCTGGCGCTCGTCATCTTCAAAACACGGAAAGCTGATCTCACCGGCTGTCGGCGCATCGAGGCCAACGATCTCGCGCAGCAACACCGACTTGCCCGTGCCCGACGGGCCGACAACGCCGAGGATTTCACCGCGGCGGACGTCAAGCTCGAGCCCGTCGTGAACCGTCTGCGGTCCAAAGCGCGTGACCAGGCCGCGCACGCGAATGGCGATCTCCTCGCTCACCAGTTCATCTCCAGGAACCAGAGCGCGAAGATGGCGTCGAGCAGGATCACCATGAAGATGCCCTGCACCACCGAGGTCGTAACGCGGGAGCCAAGCGAGCCGACGTCGCCGCCGACCGAAAGCCCCTGCTTGCAAGCGATGATCGCCAGGACGATGGCGAAGGCCGGCGCCTTCACGAAGCCAACCCAGAAATGTTGCGCCGGCACAACCTCGGCGATCCGCGCGAAGAACATATTGGGGCTGACGCCAAGCGAACTCCAGCATACCAGCAAGCCGCCGAAAATGCCTGACATCATCGCCGCGAATGTGAGGATCGGCGTCATCACGAGCATGGCGACAACGCGGGGCACGACGAGCGCATCCATCGGATTGATGCCGATGACACGCATGGCGTCGATTTCCTGGCGCATCTTCATCGCGCCGATCTCGGCCGTGAACGATGAATTTGTTCGGCCGGCGAGGATGACGCCCGTGATGACGACGCCAAACTCACGCAGCATCGAGAAGGTCACAAGTTCAACGGTGAACACCGAGGCGCCAAAATCGCCGAGAATGCGGGCGCCGAGATAGGCGACGACCAAGCCGATGAAGAAGGAAAGCAGCGCGACGATCGGCAATGCATTGAGGCCGGCGGTCTCCATGACGTGAACGACTGAAACGGCGCGGATACGCCGCCAATTGGTGAGCTGGCGCCCGATGACGACAAGGGTCTCGCCGAAAAATCCAACCGTCTCGATGATCTCCTCGCCGATCGCGGCGACCGCGCGGCCGGTGACCTCGGCGAACCCTTTCAGGCCGGTTGGTTGGCGCGGGTCGGCGGCGGGGCCGGCATAGGATTTACGCGTCGCCTGCAGCAGCCGCATCGCGTTCGCATGTTCGCCGCGAATGGCGATGCGGACTTTGTCGCCGGCGGCGCTTTCGCGGAAAGTGCGATCGATCAGATAAGCGCCCGCGACATCGAAGCGCCCGAGGCTCGACACGTCGACAACCGCGCCTTGCGTTAACTTCTCAGAAACCTCCGACAAGCCGTTCTCAAGGCCGGAGATGGTGTCCACCGTCCAGTCACCGCGCAGCGCCAGAACCGGCGCGTGCTCATCCTCGCGGAAGTCAAAAGCGGCCGTTTCGGCCAATCACAGTCCCCTTCGAGCTTTCTGCCCGTCAACCGATAACGGCTAACAGAAAATATTAGGCAAAGAAGCGAAGGCACGCGTCAGTGGCGAGGTTCCCGCGCAAGGGGAATTCTTACCGGGGTGTTGCCGGCGAAACGCGTGGTTTTGGCGGTATCAGCAACAGAGCGAGCAGTCCGCCTGCCCCGGCCATGGCGGCCATGGCCCAGTAGCCGATCGCGCCGCCGACGTCATAAAGCTGACCGGAGATGAGGGTGGACACGCCCATCAGAAGCCCGCCGGACATGACCGCGTAAAGCGTCTGCGCCATGGCGGCGGAACTCTCCGGCGCGTCGCGATGCAAAAGCCGCATCGCACCGACATGGGCGGCGGCGAAACTCAGAGCATGCATCGCCTGCAACGGCCAAAGCGCGAGCCCCAAAGGGGCAAAGCCCATGACGAACCAGCGTGCAACCGCGGCGCCTGCGCCAAGCAAAATCAAACCCTCAGGTGTGGTGCGCCGTTCTATAATAGGCAGGCTCCAGAGGAACGCGACTTCGCAAGCGACACCAAACGCCCAGAGCACGCCGATCATTTCCGGTGAGATGCCCTGCCCGCGCCAAACGTTGGTGGAGAAGGAATAGTAGAACCCATGCGCAGCTTGAATGAGACCGCACGCGACAATCAGAATGAGGAATTGACGGTTCCGCAGAAGCGCGTTGGCGCCGCCGGTGCGGGACGGGTTCGCGACAGGCGGCGGCGGGTCTTTGGGCAACCCGAGCCAACTCGTCACGGTGGTGAGCGAGAGCCCGCAAATGATCCAGACGACAACCGCGACCAAGCCGAAGCGCGCGATCACGATTCCGCCCAACACGTTGGCGGCGATGAACGCGATCGAGCCAATGCCGCGCGCGACGCCGTAACTCATCCGGCCCTGCGCGGTCGCCCGCAAGGTGGCGGCTTCGATCAGCGGCGTCATCGATTGGCTGAGCGTCAGCGCGATGAAGCCGAGCGCAAGCAGCGGCCAGAAGCCATCCACAAAGAAGAAGGCGGTGTAAGCAAGAACGGCGGCGAGCGCGATATACCTCAGAGGCGCCGCGCGATCGGATGCGCGGTCGGAGCGGTACGCGATCAACGGCCCGGTAATGACACGCGCAAATTGCGCGAGCGAAAGGATGATGCCGATCTCGGCGCCGGAAAGTCCGCGCTCGGCTTCAAGCCAGCGCGGCAGAAAAACCAGGATGACGCCGGTAGTGCCGAACAGCGCGGACATCACCATGGTCACGCGCGCGGCGCGGGTGGCGAAGATGTGCTGGGGAGGCGATTCAGCGCTCAAGCGCACCGCGTAGCACTGCTTTCCGGGCGCCGCGAGACAGCAGAATTGGAACGCTGGCAGCGCGAGCCTTGCACCACGCGCTGGGCGCCCGTAACCAAGCGTCATGTACGGACAAACGCCCCCGCCCCGCCGCGACCTTTATCCCGCGATCGAAGCCTATTCGAGCGAGATGCTGAAGGTTTCGGATCTGCACACGATTTATGTGGAGCAATCGGGCAACCCGAACGGACGTCCGGCGGTGGCGCTGCATGGCGGACCTGGCGGGGGGCTCTCGCCGGAGATGCGCCGGTTCTTCGATCCCAAGCGCTTCCGCGTGCTGGCGATGGATCAACGCGGCTGCGGACGTTCAACGCCCCATGCTGAACTTCGTGAAAACACAACCTGGGATCTGGTCGCCGACATCGAGCGCGTGCGCGAAAGGTTCGGCATCGACAAATGGGTGGTCTTCGGCGGCTCGTGGGGCTCGACTCTGTCGCTGGCGTATGCGGCCAAGCATCCCGAACGATGCGCGGGCCTCGTATTGCGCGGGATTTTCCTGCTGCGGAAGAGCGAGATCGATTGGTTCTACCAGGACGGCGCGAGCCACGTTTATCCCGACGCCTTCGAGCGGTACGCGCAGGCCATTCCGCCAGGCGAGCGCGGCGACTTCCTGCGCGCCTATCACAAGCGCCTCACATCGAACGATTGGGCCGAACGCGTGCGCGCCGCGCGCGCCTGGTCACGTTGGGAAGGCGAAACCATTTCGATCGCGGGGCCCAGCGCGCTGCCCTCGCGCTTCAACGAAGACCGGTTCGTCGAAGCGTTCGCGCGGATCGAGAACCACTATTTCATGCATGGCGGTTTTTTTGAAACCGATGGCTGGTTGCTGGAGCAAGCGCCGCGGATGCGCGGCATCCCCTGCCGCATCGCGCAAGGCCGCTACGATATGTGCACGCCGATGAAGAGCGCATGGGACTTGAAGCAGCGTTGGCCGGAAGCGGAATTGGAAGTGATCCACGACGCCGGCCATAGCTCGCTTGAGCCTGGCATCGTCGACGCACTGGTGCGCGCGACAGACTGGATGGCGGATCGCGGCGCCTGGTAGCGCTTCCCTCGCCCCGCAAAGCGGGTTGTGAGAGAGGGGGACGTTGAAACATCCTCCGGAGGTCGATCGCGCGAGACGCTTGCGGCAAACGCAGAGCGTTGCTGAGAAGCTCTTGTGGGAACGGTTGCGGCGCAATCAGCTCAATGTGCGTGACGCGCCGGAGCATGTGCTCGATTGGATTGCGCGGGTTGGCGAATTGGTCTTGGCCGGCAAGTTCGTGGGTGGCGAGCTGCGGAGGTTGGATCATGTCCCCCGCCCCTAACCCCTCCCCCGCTTTGCGGGGCGAGGGGGATTAGGAGATCACCACAACCAGCCGCGCGCGCCGTGTTGATCGCGGTGGAGATCGACGCTGAGCACGATCGCGTAGCCGGCCATGAGCGTCACCATCGCCGTGCCGCCAAAACTGATCATCGGCAAAGGAATGCCAACGACCGGCACGAGCCCGATGACCATCGCCGTATTGATAAAGACGTAGCATGCAAGCGTCGCGGCGACGCCCCCGGCGGCGAGTTTGCCGAACAACGAACGGGCCTTGTAAGCAACCTGCATAGTGAAAGCCAAAAGCGCGCCAAACAGGAACAGCACGAGCGCGCCGCCGAGCAGGCCGAACTCTTCAACGATCATCGTGAAGATGAAGTCGGTGTGTTTCTCGGGCAAAAAGTCGAGCTGGCTCTGCGTGCCCTGCATCCAGCCGCGACCGAACAGCCCCGCGGAGCCAATGGCGATCTTCGACTGCAGCACGTGATAACCGGCGCCAAGCGGATCTTGCGTAATGCCAAGAAACACGTCGACGCGCTGCCGCTGATATTCATGCAGCAGGCCGAAATACGCGAACACCGCGCCGCCTATGGCGACGATCGCTCCCGCGGCGATGATGCGCCAGAGCAGACCGCCCAGGAACATGATGCAGACGCCGGCGAAGAGGATCATCAGCGAGGTGCCGAGGTCGGGCTGGTGCATGACGAGAGCGACAGGCGCGACGATCATCAGGAATGGCGGCGCCACCCAGAGCACGGTGCCGGTCTTGCGCGGATCGAGCTGGTGATAATAGCGCGACAGCGCCAACACGATGCCGACCTTCATCAGCTCCGAGGGCTGCAAGGAAAGCGGACCGATATCGAGCCAGCGCGTCGCGCCCATACGTGTCGCGCCAAAAAGCTCAACACCAACCAGTAAAACCAGGGCGCCGGCATAAAGCGGGTACGCAATCGCCAACCAGAAGCGTGTGTCGAGGAAGATGGCGGCGAACACCATCATGAAGAGCAGCACAGTGAAGCGGATGCCGTGCGTGAGCGGCATGTCTGTCCACGCGCCGGACGAAACCGAGAAGTGCATCAGCACGCCGATGAAGGCGAGCGCGATGAGGATCGTGATGATCCCCCAGTTCAGCTTCGCGAAACGATCGAAGACCGTGTTCGGGCCGGAGGTCGACATGGAGAGCGTCGTCATGCGCGGCTATCCGGTTCGAGTTGCGCCAAAGTCGCCGCCGGCCGGTTCGACGGATCGCGCAGCAGCAATTGGCGCATGATCATCGCCGTGATCGGCGAGGCGTCGAGCGCGGGGTTGATGTGCCCGCCGTGCTCAAGCACCACCGCGCCAGCGTAGCGCGGATTGTCGTACGGCGCGAAGGACACAAAGAGCGCGTGATCGCGAAGCCGCCATGGCAGATCGATGTCGCGGATAACGCCGCGCGCGCGCTCCGCCGCGGTGATGACGCGCGCCTGCGCGGTGCCGGTCTTGCCGGCCATTTGAATTGGGGTGCTGCCCGGAGGCGCGGTCGCGGCGTCAACAATGACGCCGTCCGGGCGGCGCTTCAATTGCAGCATGTTGCCGGCGCGCGTGGCGGTGCCGCCGCCTTCATTGGCGACGCCGAACATGCCCTGGCGGATAGCCAGCAAATGCTCGGGCGAAATATCCGGCAAACGCGGCGCCCGGCGCTCGCCTGGAAATCCTGGCGCTTCGTGCACGAGGCGCGGTGTAACGGCCAGACCGTTGTTGGCGATGCGCGCCGCCATGATCGCAAGCTGGAGCGGCGTGACGACAAGCGAGCCCTGCCCGATGCCGTAGTTGACGGTGAGACCAGCCGTCCAACGTTCGTGACGATTGGCGAGCCACCATTCCGGATCGGGCACCAGGCCGCGTTGCACGTTCGGCAAAGAGACATCGTGCGCAACGCCGAAGCCGAACTCTCGCGCGGCGGCGGCGATACGTTCAGGGCCGGCGCGTAGCGCGGCCTGATAGAAGTAAACGTCGCAGCTTTCCTTGATCGCGCGGTTCATATTGATCGAACCGTGCCCGCCGCGCTTCCAGCAGTGGAAGTTGCGGCCGCCGAACGGGAAGTAACCGGGACAGTTCACGTGCCAATCGTCTTCGACGCCAGCTTGCTTGGCGGCGATGCCGACGGTGAGCTTGAAGGTGGAGCCTGGCGGATAACCACCGGAGATCGCCTTGTTGAAGAGCGGCTTCTTCTCGTCTTCGTTCAGGACGCGGAAAGGCTCTTGCGCGATGCCATTGACGAATAGATTTGGATCGAACGTCGGCGAGGACGCCATCACCAGCACGTCGCCGGTGTAAATATCCATGACGACAGCTGAACCGGCTTGATCGCCGAAACTCTGCATCGCGGTCCGCTGCAATTCATGGTCAATCGTCAGCACGACACCGGAGCCGCGCACCGGCTCCCTGCGCTCGGTGACGTCCTCGCCTTGCTCAACGCCACGTGCGTTGACAATAACTTTGCGCCAGCCGGCTTCACCGTGCAGCACAGTCTCCAGCGACGCTTCAAGACCAGCCTTACCGACGCGCACATGCGGATTGCGCAGATAGACAGCGCGGCTCTGCCCCTGGGCCGGGTCTTCAAGCGCGCGGTCAATATCGCGTTGCGTCGGCTTTTGCACGTAACCGATCGGATGCGCGTAAACGACATCGAACGGATACGCGCGCACGTCAGCCGATTGCGCGACGATGCCCTGCAATTCCGGCAAGCGAACGTTGATGGCGTTGAACTCTTCCCAGGTCAGCCCCTCTTTCAGGGGCTGGGGCTCGTAGCGCGAGCCGCCACGCACGCGGATGATGGCGCGGCGCGCCCATTCGGCATCGAGACCGAGGATCTGCGCGACCCGCCCGACGGTCTCTTCCATGTTCTCGACGTCGTTTTGCACGACGGCGACCTGGTAGTCCTTCGAGGTCTGGGCCAGCACGACGCCGAAGCGGTCATAGATGACGCCGCGGGGCGGCGCGATGATGCGCGTGTCGAAACGGTTCTCGTCGGCGGCGTCGGTATATTCACCGCTGATCAAGTTCGTGGCCTGGAGTTGCCCCATGCGGAACATGATCGCACCGAGCGTGCCGGCGCCAATGAAAGACAGCAGAGCAGCGCGGCGATTGAAGATCACCGTCGCGTCGCGCTTGGGCAGCGTCGAGCCGACTTTCTTGCCCTTCATCGGCGGGCTCCCGCGCGCAGGCTCGCGGATGCGCTCATGTAGAGCGGCCGCACGATCGGGAAGATGATCGCGGTGATGATTGCAGCTTCGGCGTACGGCAGCACGGAAATATTGCGGCCCAGGCCCAGACGCGCGAGCACATATGCAACGCCAATGCTGATCAATGTGGTGACAATGAAGCCGCCCCACAGCGACACCAAATTCGGAGCGGACATGATGTTCGCCGCAATGCGGCCCACAAGATAAGCGGAGACGTAGATCGCGGCGAACAAGCCATAAGGCCCGCCCGCGAGTTGATCATGTAGGAGCCCAAGCACAGCCAGCATGAGCGGTGCGCGCCAGCCGCTTTCGTCCTCCGCGGCCCATCCATACGCAGCCCACAATACGGCAAGCGGCATTGGCGGTTGCGCGAAGAGCGGGCCAAGCGGCAGCGCCGGCAGGATCACGCTGGCGACCGCAAGCGCAAAACCCCAAGCCCGCAATGCGCCGCGACCGGGCGCGCGCATGCGAAACACGTTCATTGCGGCGGCGTCGCCGGCTCGGCGGGCGACGGCGCTTCCTGTTGCGGTTGCGGTTGCGCAGGCGCGGTTTGCGCCGGCGCTTCGGTCTGCACGGCTTGACGGCGCGGCTGTTGCGGACGCGGCGCGGGCGCGGCTGTCGGCGCGGTTGGCGGCGGCGTCATTGTTTCGCGGCCGATGGCGGCGACCGATGACGTTGAGCCCAACGGCGGCGTTGCATTCGGATCGGCGGTGGCTTCGGGTGGATCGATCGGCACGAACGGAATGATGCGCACGAAGTCGATCGGTTGCTGGGCGGCGGCGAGCGCAACGCTCCAGGAGCCGTCGCCATCGCGGCGCGCAACGCCAACTTGCAGCCCACGCGGATAAAGACCGCCATCACCCGAGGTGATGACGCGCTCCCCCTCGCGGAGCGCTTGCGCGCCGACAATAAAGTCCATGCGCGGCGCCTGCAGTTGGTAGGGGTAGAGCGAAAGCTCCGGCCGCCGCGTCGCCTGCCCCGCCAGCACCGCGCGCACGCGCGAGGCTTCGCCCATCACCGGAATGCGTGAGTTGTAATCATCAAGCATCAGCACGCGCGACGAATGCTGACCGACGGAAACGACGCGGCCGACGAGGCCGTTTTCGTTGACGGCGATGTAACCGACCTTGACGCCATGCAGCGCGCCGGCATTGGCCACCAGCGTGCGCATGAACGGGCCGCCGCTATCGAGAACGAGCTGGGCCGCGATGGAATTTTCAACATCGGCGCCTTCGCCGAACGTATCTTGCGGCATACGCAGCAGCGCTTCGTAGCGGCGATTGCGCTCCGCCAGCCGCTCAGCGAGATCGCGCCAGGCCTGGAGTTCGCGGTTCTCCGCTTCCAGCTCCTCTATGCGCGAAGCGGCGTTCCAGCCGCCAAACAGACGATCGAAGAAACCCTGGCCCGCGCGCGCGGGGCCGGTCGCAACGCGCCCGGCGGCGGCCGCGCCGTCATCACCGGTTTGCACGACGCCTTGTGGCGGGCGGCCCGCCTGCGTGCCGATCAGCGCCACGGCGCCGATGATCAACACGACGCCAAGCGCGACGCCGGCGGGGACCCGTCTGCCGCCGCCTGCGCGACGCGTGCTGCTTCTGCGCCTGGCCACTTATGCCGCCTCTTTAATCGCGCGAGCCGCTGTCAGACTTCTTCCGTCAGGAGACGGCGCGCTTCTTGAGAGTTGATGGTCTCGAGCGCGATGCCGCAACCTTTCACGACACAACGCAACGGGTCGTCCGCCACCGACACGCGAATGGAGATACGCTCCTGCAGGACCGTGTCGAGATTGCGGAGCAACGCACCGCCGCCCGTCATCATCAGGCCGTGGTCGTAGATATCCGCAGCCAATTCCGGCGGCATTTGTTCGAAGGCTTGGCGCACGGCGTCGACAATGCGGGTGACCGGCTCGGCGAGCGCGTCGGCGACCATCGCTTCGGTGACGGTGATTTCCTTCGGCACGCCCGAGAGATTGTCGCGGCCCTTGATCGGCATCGACATACCCTGCCCGTGGTCGGGCGCCTTGGCGGTGCCGATTTCCTTCTTGATGCGCTCGGCGGTTGAATCGCCGATCATCAGGTTTTCCTGACGGCGCAGGTATTGGATGATGGCTTCGTCCATCTTGTCGCCGGCTTCGCGGAGCGAGCGCGACCAGACAAGGCCGCCAAGCGAGAGCACCGCGATTTCCGTCGTGCCGCCGCCGATGTCGACGACCATGCAGCCTGACGGGTCGTCGATCTGGAGCCCCGCGCCCAGTGCGGCAGCCACAGGCTCTTCAATCAGCTTCACGCGGCGCGCGCCTGAGGCTTGCGCGCTTTCCAGAATGGTGCGGCGCTCAACCGGGGTTGCGCCTGTCGGCACGCAGATCACGATTTGCGGAGAGATCAAAGCCGGGCGCGGCAGCACCTTGCGAATGAACTGCTTGATCATCTCTTCGGCGACGTCGAAATCGGCGATGACGCCGTCACGCAGCGGACGGACAACTTCCATGTTGCGGTGGGTCTTGCCGAGCATCGTCTTGGCTTCGGTGCCGACGGCATAAACGACCTTGCGGCCGCCTTCATTGACGTACGCGACGACCGACGGTTCATCGAGAACGATGCCGCGGCCCTTTACGTGGATCAGCGTGTTCGCAGTCCCCAAGTCGATCGCAAGATCAGGAGCTACCAGACCGAACATATTGCCGAGCATTCTGTGACAACCCTCGCCGCTTAACCGGCCGAATCAGACCCTTTCCCGGGCTTAACGCGGCAGTCTTAACAATCTTGAGAAGGCGCCCGCCCGAAGGCGAGAAAGGGGCGTTGGGGGCACGTGCGCGGGAACCTTTCGCGCAGGTTCGCGCACAAGCCGACCGACCGCCCCCGTTCGCCGACGAGATGGACTTGCCGTGATTGCGCGCGACGATGCAAGGGGCGGACCGCAGAACGCCGTTCCGTTGCCGCAATTGTTCTGAAAGACACATAACGCCGCCGACTGGCGTGCACGCTTGCGGCGACCCGTACGGCGCCCGATTATCGCATGTGGAAAATCCACGCTGGGCGGGGAAAAGCTTGGTCGGCAATGCGTTAAGGTTCTTGGCGGCGGCGCTCTTTGTAGCGATCGCCGGGCCGGCGGCGGCGCAAACCAGCGTCGACGAGTCCGAGCGCGGCATTGTGCGCATCGTTGTGATCCTGGAATCCAGCGAAGGCCGCATGCTTTACGGCTCGGGCTCGGGATTTGTGGTCGCGCCGAATTTGGTGGTGACCAATGCACACGTGGTCGCGCCGGCGCGCCAGCGGGCGGAATTCGAACTCGCCGTCGTACCGCCGGAGGGCGAAGGCCTGATCCCGGCGCGGATCATCCGCTACTCGCCCAACTCAGAATTGGCGCTGCTCGAATTCAGCGGCGGGCCCAACCTCCCCGCGCTGACGATATCCACAGTTGAACCTCATGCCGGCGACGGCGTCGTCGCCTTGGGGTACCCGGATGTGGACTACCAGGGCGCGACTGGCGCGGACTTGTTGCGCCCCGCCCCCGCATCACGCACCTCGGGTCAGATTTCATCGCTCCGGGACACCGCCCCGACCGGCGAGCCGATCCCGTCGATCAACCACCAGGCCGTGATCTCCTCGGGCTCCTCGGGCGGCCCGCTCCTGGACGAGTGCGGCCGGGTGATCGGCGTGAACTCCTGGCACGTCTCGGGCGCCGATACCCGCGAGACGCGCGGCGTCTCGACCCGCGCGGGACAGTTGTTGGAGTTCCTTGATGAGGCCGGCGTCAGCCCCACCTTGAGCGACGAACGCTGCCTCTCGTTCGCGGAACGGATCGAGAGCGAGCGCGCGCAGACCATCTCGGCGCTGCAAACCCAAAATGACGAACTGGCGTCCAAACTTGAAACCGCGGACCGCCTGACGCGCATCGCCGTCGTGATCCTGATCGGCGGCACGCTGGCGCTGCTGGTTGCGGTTTGCGTCCTCGGCGCGGTGGTGCTGTCGCGCCGGCGCGGACATCACGAAGCGCATCCGAACGGACACGTCCGCGTGCAGACGCCTCATGATCCTGCGCCGTTCGAGCAACCACGGCGGCGCCTTGGCGTCGTGGCGATTGTCGCGGGTGCGGCTGTGGCGGCGGTGCTGATCGTGGCGGCTGGCGTCGCGCTGCTGCGCGCACAATCGAGTCAGACTGCAGCCATTCCCGATGCGCCGGCGTTTAGCGGCTCGATCGCCTGCACGCTCGATCGCGAAGCCAGCGTTGGCGCGCAAGGCGTTGCGGACATGAGTTTCAGCGCGTCGGGGCGGCTCTGCGTGAACGAGCGCACGCTCTATGCCCCACTCGGAGATGATACGCCGCGCTTCCGGCGCGTCATCGTGCTTGGCGAGGCGCGCGTCATGGACGTGCTGACAATCGACCCCAGCACGGGCGAATTCCGCCGCGAACGCTATCCGCTGAACGATGCTGACTTCGCGGCGGCAAACAGCGCCGTCGCGGACAGCGCGGTCGGCCGCGGGTGCGATGGCAATCCCGCGGACGTGGCCCGGCGAAACGAGGCGCTGACCCCGTTCGCACAAGGCACGCCGCGCCAGCGTCTGGTGTGGCGCTGCGAGGCGCGGAACTAAATCTACTGAGCCGGCGCAGCGGGCGTACTTGCGTACGCCACGCGCCAGATGATGTTGCCGACATCGTCCGCAACCAAGATCGCGCCAGTGCGATCTGTGGCGACGCCCACCGGACGGCCCTGCGCCTGATTTTCAGAGTTGAGAAAGCCCGTCAGGAAATCCTCGACGCCGCCGACCGGACGCCCATCGGCGAACGGCACATAAGCGACACGATAGCCGACGAGTTCGCTGCGATTCCAGGAGCCGTGCTGACCCACGAACGCGCCGCCCCGATAATGCTGCGGCAGCGCCGCGTCGGTTGCGAACATCAGTCCCAGCGAGGCCGTGTGCGCGCCCAGCGCAAAGTCCGGCGCGGTCGGCGCTTGCAAGCGCACATTCGCGGGAATTTCGACACGCTCGTCGCGATGGTCGCCCCAATAATAATACGGCCAGCCGTAAAACGCGCCGGCTTCGACATGCGTGATGTAATCAGGGACGAGGTTGTCGCCGAGCATGTCGCGCTCGTTCACCGCGACCCACAGCTGATTGGTCGTCGGCTCCCAGCTCATGCCGACAGGATTGCGCAGGCCGCTGGCGAAAATGCGCACTTGCGAGCCGTCGGGATTGAACTCCCAAATCGCGGCGCGCCCCTCTTCTGCTTCGAGACCATGATCGGCGATGTTGGAGGCGCTGCCGACCGCGACATAAAGCTTTGAGCCGTCGGCGTTGGCGACGATATTGCGCGTCCAGTGGCCGTTGTCGCCGTCGCGGTACGGAAGTTCGAACAGCGTTTCAGGACGTCCCGGCGCGCGCACCGAGTTTGGCGTATAGCGGAAACGCACAACCGCATCGGTGTTGCCGACGTAGAGATACTCGCCGACGAGCGCTATGCCGAAGGGCTGGTTCAAGTCTTCCGCGAAAACGTGGCGCGCATCGACGACGCCATCGCCGTCACTGTCGCGAAGCAGTGTGATGCGATCGGCGCTTTCGCCAAGTGCGCCGGCGCTGCGTTGGATGCGGTTGCGTATCCAACCCATGAGGCCGCCGTTTTCTTGCGGCTTGGTCGAACTCTCCGCGACGAGCACGTCGCCGTTCGGCAACCGGTAGATCCAGCGCGGGTGATCGAGGTTTTCCGCGTAGCGCGTGACCGTGAAGCCTTCCGGCGCGACCGGCGCCGCGCCATCGGGCCAACCGACTGCTTCGGCCGTCGTCACAGTCGGCAGCATGCCCTCTTGCGGCGCGGGCAATTGGGGATCGGCGCCATAGCCGTGTTCAGCTGGCGGCGCGGGTTGACCGCAGGCGGCCAACACAAAAGCAGCCACGAGGACGAGCTTTTTCATACGGTCACGCTACACCCAAACAAATGGACCGTCGCGCGTGACGTGGCGACGCCAAACAGAAATTCTGGTTATGCCTAGTCGCGGCGCACGAGCCTGCGCACGATCAGTGCAATCACCACCCATACGACGATCGCGAGCGCCGCCATCACCGCCGCGGCGAGAAACTCACCTTGCAGTGCATCAAGAATTGAATCGCCCGCGAACGCGACGAGCACAGTCTTAGGTAAGCTTCCGATCGCAAGGCCCAAGATGAAAGCCCAGAAGTTCACACGCGCGGCGCCAAAGGCCATGTTTACAACGACAAACGGCGCCGTCGGCACAAAGCGCACGATCAGGCTGGCGAGAAATCCGTTCTTGCCCATGAAGCGGGTGAACCTGCCGCCCGTGGCGCCGCCGAAACGCTTTTGCGTCTGCGAACTGGTCAGCCGGCCGGTGAAGTATGTTGCGGCGCCGGAGACGATGGTCGCCAGCCAAGCGTACCAAAACCCGGTCTCCGGCCCGAACGCAACGACACAGGCGCCAATCAAAACGATCTGCGGTGCGCCGACATAGGCGGTGAGCGTGAACACGAGAATGGTGGCCAGCAGCCCCCAATGGCCGCGATTGGCTTGGCCAAGGGTGCCGTCGATGAAGCGCTCGACCTCGTCACCGTAATAGAAGCGGCCAAGGATGAGCAGCGCCAACACGAACACGACGCTGGCCGCGGACATGATCACGGCGCGCCAGGCGCGGGCGTCCATGTTGTTGATGAAGTCACCGATACGCGTCCGGAGGTCGGGCTTGGGGTCCTCTTCCGGCGGTTGGTCTTCTGGGTCTTGGCTCATCGGCCCGCCGTGTCGCGCGACGGGCCGGATGGGTCAAGCAATCACGCCCGCTGTGGACGGCGGCCAAGCAGCGCGGAGAGGTCAAAAGCACGGGCGGCGGCGGCCGTGCGCTTGGGCGTCTTCGACTTGGTAAGTTGCGGAATTTCCATATCGTTCATGCGCGGCTTCAAGCCCCGGATGAGGTCTTCCTCGATCCGGCGGCGGTCCACTTCGTCGCGGATCGGACCAAGCACGTAGCGCTCGGTCGCACCGTAGTACCAGTAGGCGCGGCCCCACTTCTCGTGACCAAGCAGGCGCGAACGCAGGTCAGCGGCCTTGCCGACATAGAGCGGCTCCATCAGGAACGCCCAGCGGCGGCGGACGAAGACGTAAATCCCGCCAACGCCTTCCGGCGGCAAGCCGCTCTTGGTCAGAACGCATTTGAAGCGGTAGCGGCGCCCGCTCTCGCCACGCCAGGAATGCGGTCCGAAAAAGAACATGGGTCGTCTCCGTCAGGTGCCGAGGACGCTCGGCCTCGAATCGTAAACGTCGCGTTAAGACATTGAGCGTGAGCGCGAAGCGGCGCAATTTGCCCGCATGGCGCTTTCGGCTCTTCCCCCTCTTTCGATGCGCGACCGGCGCGGCGATCCGGATAGTTTCGCGCAAGCAATGGGAGAGAGTTATGAGCGCTTCGGCTTTGCGATCGTGCGCGACCATGGGCTCGACGTCAGCCTGATTGATCGCGCGCTCAACGCGACCAAGGCCTTCTTTGCGCTGCCGGACGCCGACAAGCGCCGCTACCATGTCGTCGGCGGCGCCGGACAACGCGGCTACATCCCGTTTGGCATGGAAGCGGCCAAAGGCGCCGACAAGGTCGACTTAAAGGAATTCTGGCACGTCGGGCGCGAGCTTAGCGACGCCCACCGCTATCGCAATGACATGCCGCACAATTTGTGGCCGTCCGAAATCACGACGTTCCGAACTGACGTGTACGGTCTCTATGCGGCGCTCGATGCATTGGGGCTGGAGCTGCTCGAATCCATCGCGCGCTACCTGCGCTTGCCGGACGATTTTTTCCGCGAACCGGTACGCGACGGCAATTCAGTGCTGCGGCTGCTCCACTATCCGCCGACACCGCCGAAGCCGGACGGCGTGCGCGCCGAAGCGCACGAAGACATAAACGTCATCACGTTGTTGCTCGGCGCGGAAGAAGCCGGTCTGCAATTGCTGACACGCGACGGCGAATGGCTCGACATCAACCCGCCCGAAGGCGCGCTGGTGGTGAATGTTGGCGACATGTTGCAGCGGCTGACGAACCATCGCTTGCGTTCGACCACGCATCGCGTCGTGAACCCCGCGCCCGAGCGGGCGCACCTGCCGCGCTATTCGATCCCCTTCTTCCTGCATTTCGCGCCGGACTATTTGATCGAAACGCTGCCGAGCTGCGTCAGCGCGGAACATCCGAACCGCTATCCGACGCCGATCACGGCGCAGGACTTTTTGTTCGAACGGCTGCGCGAGATCAAACTCGCCTAAAGCGCCGGGTTCCATCGCGGGCCGGAAACGCCCGTTACGCTATAGTTAAAAATATTTCGCGGCGGCGGGAAGAATACCGCCACGCCACTCGTTCGGGGACCAGAGCGGCAATCCTTGCCGCACCGCGTTGGGAGGGTCCCGTATATGTTTCGCGCACATCAACTCGCGCTCAAGGGCGCATTTTCGGCTCGTTTTCTTGAGGATCGCGCGGGCGGCCTCTTCGATCAGAATTTGGGCGCCAGCCGATTGGCCACGCCGCCCGACGCCTCGCAGAGCGCCGCGCTAAACAACATTTGCGGCACGCCCGCCAAGACATTCTCAGCGCCAGAGACGTGGTGCGGTTTCCCCTCGTCTCCCGGCAAGGGCTACGACGCCTTCACCACCGCGCCCACAGCGGCAGTCGCCGCGCCAACCGTGCTGCTGGTGACCGGCGACGCCCAGCCGGGCGACATCAGCACGACGGCTACGCTCATTGTGAACGCATCGCCGGTGGCGTCGACGATCGACACGCTCGGCGACTTTGACTTTTTCAAAGTCGAATTGGTGCAAGGCCAGCACTACGAGATCGGACAGTATCTGAAGGTCGGCGGGCCCAGCGGCGTGCCGCTTTCGGATGCGTATATCGAGCTCTACGACGCCGCCGGCAATCTCATCACCACAGCTGACGGCGGCGGACCAAACACGCCGTCCGGCCTCGACGCACTGCTTTCATTCCAAGCCGAATATTCCGGCACGTACTACATCAACGCGCGCGCTTTCGATCAGGATGGCACGAACGGCACGACCGGCGATGCGGTTGGCGATTACGAGATCTTCGTCAACAACGTGAGCGCCAATCCGAACACGTACATTCCGCTCTACACGCCCGATCAGCCGACACATTCGATCGATTGGGGCAGCCAAGTCGATCGCACGTCGCGCAATCCGGACGGCAATAACGGTCCGCGGGACAACGGCGCGCCGAACACAGGCGTGGTCCACAACGCGCAGTTCGACATCTACGGCAAGAACGTCATCACCTACTACTTCGCCAAGACGGGCGAAGTTTACGTCGACGAAGAAGTTGGCGGGCTGGCCACAATGGTCGCCGAGGGCATGCAGCAATGGGAGAAGGACGCGTTCCGTCTGGCGCTCGATGAATACGAGAAGGTCACCGACAACATCTATATCGAAGTCAATTCGCGCGCCGAAGCCGACTTCAAGTTCATCACCTATGAAGGCACGCCAGGCGCGGGCGCGAGCTTGCTCGGGCGCATGAGCCCACCGAACGAATCGAACGAAGGCCAAGCCGAATTCAACGCGGGCGACGTGCGCTGGACACAAGAAGGCCTGTCGCAAGGCGGCTTCTACTTTCCGACGCTTCTGCACGAACTCGGCCACGGCCACGGCTTGGCGCACCCGCACGACAATGGCGGACGCTCAAGCATCATGCCTGGCGCCGATGGCGGCACCGGCGGGCTCGGCGGCGGCTTTGGCGATTGGGGCCTCAGCCAGCAGGTCTTCACCATCATGTCGTATAATGACGGGTGGAACGAAGGCGCGCCCTACAGCGCGCGCCCGGCGGAACACGGCGGCCCGCGTTCGGGCGGCATTACGGGCACTGAAGTCGATCACTTCGGTTGGGTCGGCACCCTCACCGCGCTCGATATCGCCGTTCTGCAAGATAAGTACGGCGTCAACGAAGAATACGCGACCGGCGACGATGTCTATCTCATCAAGGATGAGAACGGCGCCGGGAACTTCTATTCGTGCATCTGGGACGCGGCAGGCAACGATGAGATCAAATATGTCGGCGCGCGCAACGCCAACATCGATCTCCGCGCCGCGACGCTGAAGTACGAGGAAGGCGGAGGCGGCTGGGTGTCGTACGCCATGGGCGCGTGGACAGGCTTCACGATCGCCAACGGCGCCACCATCGAAAAAGCAAGCGGCGGCGATGGTCACGACACGTTGATCGGCAACAACGCCGTCAATACGCTCTCGGGCGGCAACGGCGACGATTGGCTCGTTGGCGGCGCAGGCGGCGATACGCTGAACGGCGGCGCCGGCGCGGATACCGCGAGCTACGACACAGCGGCGAGCGGCGTGATCGCGAGCTTGAACAAGCCATCTCAAAACACCGGCGACGCCAAGGGCGACACCTATAGCGGAATCGAGAATCTCAACGGCTCGAAGCTCAACGACACGCTCACTGGCGACGCCAACGCCAACGCGCTTTCGGGACAGGACGGCGCGGACTCGCTCTATGGTTTGGCCGGCTCGGACAAGCTCACCGGGGGCGCGGGCGACGATCAGCTCACCGGCGGCCAAGGCGCGGATGTGCTGGACGGCGGCGATGGCGTTGATACGGCGCGCTACGATGACTCCACGTCTGGCGTCAGCATCGATCTCGGCGCGAACCTCGTGAGCGGCGGAACGGCAGCTGGCGATACGCTTATCTCCGTTGAGAACCTTACGGGCTCGGGCTTCAAGGACATGCTCACGGGCAACGCCGGCGCCAACACGCTGCACGGGCTCAACGGCAATGACCTGCTGAACGGCGCTGGCGGCGACGACTTCCTTTACGGGGGCGCAGGCGCCGATGAGCTGATCGGCGGCGCTGGCGCCGATACCTTCGTGTTCAAGCGCGGCGAAGGCGGACGTGACTCCGTCTATGACTTCGATGGCGCGAACGGCGATGTGCTCATGTTCACGGGCTACGGCGCCGCGGAACAAGGCGCGAGCCTCACGCAGATCGACGACACGCGCTGGATGATCAACTCAGCTGACGGGCGCGTGCACGATATCATCACGCTGGTGAACGGCGCGTCGATCGACTCGGGCGACTGGATGTTTGGGCCATAGGCAAAACGCAAAGGCCGCCGGTCGAATACGATCGGCGGCTTTTTGCTGCGATCAGCACTGCGAACCTAATGCGTTTAGGCCACTTTGAGCGCCTTCGGGCTGGCGATCGGCACGAGGAGCGTGAAGGTTGCGCCTTCGCCCAATTCACTGACCAGGTTGATGTCGCCGCTCATCGCGCGGGCAAGATCGCGCGCGATCGAAAGGCCAAGGCCGGTTCCGCCGTAGGTCTCAGCGACTTGCGCGTTGGCCTGGCTGAATGGCTTGAAGAGGTTGTCCTGATCAGCCTTGGCAATGCCGATACCATCATCGACAATGTCGAAGGCGACGAACTCCGTTCCTTCACGCTCAACGACGCGCGTCTTTATGGTGACATTGCCGCGCGGCGCATACTTGATGGCGTTGCCAACGAGATTCAGCAGACACTGACGCAAACGAACGTGATCGGCGACAACATAGTTCGCCGCCGCGCTGAGTTGCGACGTGAAATTCACGCCGGCCGCGCCCGCGGACGGGCGCAACAGGCCCTGCACTTCCGCGACCATTCCAGCCACCGGCAGGACAGCGAGGTTGACCTTCACCCGCCCGGAATCGAGACGCGACTGATCTAGAATATCGATCAGAAGATCGTTGAGGTGACGCGCGGCGGTAATGATGCGGCCCGCATCCGTACGCGTGCTTTGGGCGTCGCTCTCCTCTTCGATGATCTCGGCGTAGCCGATAATTCCATCGAGTGGCGTCCGGAGCTCGTGACCGACCTTGGCGAGAAATTCGGCTTTGACACGCGTTGCTTCGAGCGCGGCCTCAACACCGGCCATCACCTTGACTTGCCGAGAAACGAGGTGACGCGTGATCACGACAGTGAACGCGCCAATGCAGAGCAAGGCGAAGATCGCCGGCCAAATGCGGCGCTGGAACGCCGCCGTGCCGGGACGCGCGTGGCGCCAGACCAGATTGCCGATTTGCGCGCCATCCGGCGTCAGGACCGGAAGCGAGAGATAGTTGGGCGGCCGAGCATCCGCCGGGCCCAGCAAGTGGAACCCCTCGATGGACATTGATTGGCTGGCGCGCGCAAAGCCTTGGGTGTCGATGACCTTGACGACCGCGAGATAGTCGTAGCCGCGCAACGGATTGTACGCGATGCGCGCAGCGTCATCTTCACGGGTAATCGGCGCCACGGCGATGATGATGAGGTCGTCGCCGAGACGGGCGTAAGTGTAGGCGACGCCATCGGTCGCACTCGGCGCCCGCGCGAGACGGCGCAAGTTCGGAACCCGGGCGCCTGAACGCGCGATGGCGGCGGCCAGCGCCTCGCGTTGGTCAGCGAAGGCGTCGCTGGTCCAGCTGTAGCGTACCGCGCCATTTTGCCTGAACAGCACCATCGCGTCCGCGACGCTCGAATAGATGTTGCTCTCGATCCAATTGTCGTTCCAGCGGCCGCTAATGTTCGCGAACGCCGCATCCCAGTTTGCATAGTCGAGCCCAAGAGCGCTCATCATCCGTGCGCGCCCTTCCAGGCCGCTGGATACAAGCGTTGCGCTATTTCGTTCGAATGCGCGGTCCTGCTCGTGGGCAAACGATGCGAACGCGGCGATGGCGAGCGCGATGGTCAAGCCAACGAGCGCAATTATGGGAGCGCCGACGCCGAGCCAGGCGCGGCGCACACCGATTGCGGCTGCGTCAGCATGCTTCGGCATTGACGGGCTAAGCACCTTTTCTGGAGCGTTTCGCCAATCTTAATGCAGGCTTGCTTGCGGAACCGTTCATGGCGCCGCGCCAGTCAGGGTTACAGAAATCTAAATTAGCAGCGATTTCAGCGCGCCGTTACCGATCCCAGCGCGGCGCGCAGAAACTCAGCGTCCGACCATTCCGGGCCATTGTTGCGGCGCATGAGAGCCTGCAGGATGCCCGTCGCCTGGCGCGCGATGACGAGATCGAGCGCGGGAATGAGGTAAAGCCGCTGATTGCCCGCGCCGGCAGCCATGCTGATGCCGCCGAAGCGTTCCGACAATGTGGTGTCGATTTCAACGCCGGCGTTGCGGCCGGGCCGGACGAGGCCGTCGCGCAGAAGCCAGAAACTGAGGCCGTAGCCGGGATTGGCGCGCGACCCGTCGAAGCACTCCCGCAGCGCGCCGCGATCAACCCTGCCCTCGCCGCCTTGCAGCACGAACCAGCCGAACCGCGCCCAATCGCGCGCGGTGAGGCCGGCGCCGGACGGCATGTGCGGCATGCCATCGGCGCCGCGGCGCCAGGCGGTTGGATGAATATCCAACGGCGCGAGGATCCGGCGTGTCAGATAATCGAGCGGATCACCGCCGGTCTTGCGGCGGATGATTTCGCCGAAGACTTGGAATGGCGTCGGGCCGTACGCAAAGCGCTCGCCTGGCGCGGCTTCGGCCGGCTGCGCGATTGCGTCAGCATATGTGGGTGGGCGCGCGATCGGACCGCCGCTGATGCCGCTGGTGAGCGAAAGCAAGTGGCGGATCGTGATGTCACGGCGCGCATCGTCGCGCCATTCGGTGAGCGTGTCGGCGGCCCGTTCATCCCAGGATGAGATCAGGCGGTCATGAATGGCGGCGGCGCACATCACGCCGGTGAAACTCTTTGTGCCGCTGGCCAATTCCCAGCCGCGCCCAGCACTGCCCTGGTTGGGGTAATCCTCAAAGATGATGTCGCCCCGGCGCATGACGAGAAGCGACACGCCGCGGCGGTTGGCCGAATATGTCGCCGCCGCAGTGAAATCGAAATTCTGCGCGGCGGCGGGTGGTGTAACGCACGCTGCGGCGCTGAAAGCGAGGAACAAGCGGCGGTTCATTGAGGTCATCATACGCCATAAACGCGCGTCCCCCGGTAATCCGTCGCGGAATTCAGGCGGCGGCGCGCTCCTGATCAGTTTGCTTCGAACGTTACGCCAGTCATCTTTTCACTGAGCGTCCAGAGTTTGTCGGCGAGCACCGGATCGATGGCCCAGGGGCGCACGCCGTTCATGGGCTTGTGGTCTGGCGGCACTTGCTCGGCAATGTCGCAATCTTCGCAATAGACACCGCCCTGCCCGTCGAGCTGTGCGTTGGTGGCGCACCACACGCTGGTGGCCGCCCCCTGCGATGGGGTTTTGAAACGGTCGTCGACTTTGCCGCTTTCATCGATCCAACCCATGGCGCGCTTTTCCTCTTCGGGCATGTAGCGCTGGAGGTCGGTCATGATGCCGCCAGGGTGGACCGCGAAGGCGCGGACGTTGTGGGCCTGCGCGCGCTTATCGAGGCCGATGGCGAAGAGTGAGTTGGCGCTCTTGGCACGGCCGTAAGACATCCACTTGTTGTATTCGGTGCGCTCGAAGTTCGGATCTTCGAGATCAGGCGGGCAGATGCGGTGGCCGATGGAGCTGAGCGAAACCACGCGCGCGCCATCGCCGGCTTTGAGCGCGGGCCAGAGGCGCGCGGTGAGTTGGAAGTGGCCGAGATGGTTGGTGGCGAATTGCGCCTCGTAGCCGCGCGCGTCCCGCATCAGGGGCGAAGCCATGATGGCGGCGTTGTTGATGAGGATATCGAGCTTCTTGGTGCGCGAGAGAAAGCCGCCCGCGAAGGCGTCGATACTCTTCGGATCGGCGAGATCGAGCGCGGCTTGCTCGACATTGGCGATGCCGGCGAGTGCGGCTTGCGCCTTCTCAGCTGAGCGCGCCGGCACGATGACGATGGCGCCAGCGGCGGCCAGCGCTTTTGTCGTTTCGAGGCCAAGGCCGGAATAGCCGCCGGTGACAATGGCGACTTTGCCGGTGAGATCGCGGCCGCCAGTGGCGTCACGCGCATCAGTGCGAATGCCGTAGCCGGAATTGATGGGCTTTTGTTCTGTCGGCATGCGCGCCTCCCCTTTTTGCGGGACGCTAGCGCTGCGCGTGGCTCAGCGCCAGGGGCTGTCGGCGTCGGTGATGCTGAGTGGGTCGTGGCCCCAGTTCATCAGCGCGTAGCGCCAGCGTGAGGTCTCGCGATTTTTGCGCGGGGCTTGCATCGAGAGGCGGCGGATGAAGCTGATGACGCGGCGCATGTGCTTGATGTCGTCCGCATTGGGCATGCGTTTGATACGTAGGAGTTGGATCGTGCGCTGGCCTGCCTTAACGCCGACGGAAACGCCGTCGCCGGAGTCTTGCCCGACAGAGGCGGATTGCTCGGTCTTGTGCCAATTCTCGATTTCGCGCGGCGTCATGTTCACGCATTCGGCGAACGCGGCGCGGGTCTCGTCGTCGGTCGCTTTCGGCTTCATAAGTTCGGCGGATAGATTTCGTTGAAGCGATCCCAGATCGGTTTGCGATCTACGGGTGCGCCATCGATCACCAGCGCATCGGGCGCGAAGACGACGTCAGGTTGCGCCCGCGAGGCCCAGATGTGCGAGGTCGGCACGAACCAGGTTGGATCGTCAAGCGTGCCGGCGGCGAAGAATACGAGTTCGGTTGAGCCGGCGGGCGTGTGCCAGAGGCGCGTGCCGCATGTGGCGCAGCGATGGATGTCGACGCCGCGGCCGGAGTCCGCGGTTTTGCGATGGTGCGTGGTTTCGCCTGTGTAGCTGAAGGCTTCGCCGCGCGATTGCACGACCGCAAAGTAGGATGAGCCGGAGAGCTTTTTGCAATCGGTGCAGTGGCAGGCGTTTAGCGCGAGTGGGCGCGCGTTGTAGGAGTAGCGCACGGCGCCGCAGAGACAGCCGCCGGTGTACGGCGCGTCCGGCAGTGGCGGGCGGTTCACGGGCGCACCGGTTTGACGGCGCTTGCGGCCTGCTTGGCGCGGGCGCGGGCTTCGTCCGTATCCTTGCCGCGCGAGGCCGCGACGCCCATGCGGCGCTTTTTAAAGCTTTCGGGTTTGCCGAAGAGGCGAAGCTCGGTGTCAGGAACGCTCAGTGCTTCGGCGACGCCGTCGAACGCGATGCCTTGTGCTTCCATGCCGCCATAGATGACGGCGCTCGCGCCGGGTGCGCGCAATGAGGTATCGACGGGCAAGCCGAGAATAGCGCGGGCGTGGAGGGCAAATTCGCTCTGCACTTGGGAGACGAGCGTGACGAGGCCGGTGTCGTGTGGGCGTGGGCTGACTTCGCTAAACCAGACCTGATCGCCTTTGATGAAAAGCTCGACGCCGAAAATGCCGTAGCCGCCAAGCGCTTCGGTGACCTTGCCGGCAATGTCGCGAGCGCGTCCCAGCGCCTTTGCGCTCATGGCTTGCGGCTGCCAGCTTTCGACGTAGTCGCCATCGACTTGGACGTGGCCGATGGGTTCGCAAAAGTGCGTGCCGCTGGCGGCGCGGACGGTGAGCAAAGTGATCTCGAAATCGAACATCACCTGCCCTTCGACGATCACGCGCGGTTGCTTCACGCGACCGGCGGAAAGCGCGTAATCCCAGGCGGGCGCGACGTCGACTTGGCTCTTGAGGCGGCTCTGGCCTTTGCCGGAAGATGACATCACCGGTTTCACGAAGTTGGGAAAACCGATCTTGTCGACGGCGGCTTGCATCTCCTCGAGCGATGAGGCGAAGGCGTACGGCGACGTTGGGAGTTTTAGCTCTTCGGCGGCGAGGACGCGGATGCGCTCGCGGTTCATCGTGTAGTGCGCCGCTTTTGCGGTGGGGATCACGGTTGCGAGCTTGTCGCGCTCGATGGCGACGAGTTCGTCGGTCGCGATGGCTTCGATCTCGGGGACGATGAGATGCGGGCGCTCCTCTTCGACGAGCGCACGGAGAGCTTTAGCGTCGGTCATGTCGATGACGTGAGCGCGGTGGGCGACTTGTTGCGCGGGCGCGTTGGCGTAGCGATCGACGACGATGGTTTCGACGCCGAGGCGCTGGAGTTCGATGACGACTTCTTTGCCAAGCTCGCCGCCGCCGAGGAACATGACGCGGAGCGCGGAAGGAGAAAGCGGCGTGCCAATGCGGGTGTTCATGGGCGGGTGTTTAGTCGCCCAGTTCCCGCTCGGCTAGTGCGTGGCGTGGCTGGGTCGTTCCGCTCGTCTGGACCGCCGGCGCCCTCGCCGGCTTGGTTCAAGGGGCAGGCTGTGTGCCGATTAAGACACCGGATGCCGGCGAGGGCGCCGGCGGTCCAGACTAACGCAGCTCTATTCGCCGAGCATCGCACGCACGGTGCGGCCAGCGTCTTCGATCGGGTGGGCAGCGGCGGCTTCGCGGAGTTTTGTGAGATTTGGGCCGCCCGCTCGGTGTTCGGCCATCCATTGTTCGGCGAACTTGCCACTCTGCACGTCGGCCATCACGGCGCGCATGGCGTCTTTGACGTGTGCGTCGATGATGCGGGGGCCGGTGACGTATTCGCCGTATTCGGCGGTGTTGGAGATGGCGAGGTGCATGCCGGCGATGCCGCGTTCGTGGATGAGATCGGACAGGAGTTTCACCTCGTGCAGGCAATCGAAGTAGGCGAGTTCAGGCGGTGTCCCCGCTTCGACCTGGACTTCCCAGGCGGTGCGGATGAGATGCGTGAGGCCGCCGCAAAGGACGACTTGTTCGCAATAGAGATCGCCCTCGGTTTCAATCTTGAAGCTTGACGCGATCATGCCGGCGCGACCGCAGCCGATGGCGGCGCCATAGGAATATGCGAGCGCTTCGGCGCCGCCGGTGTCGTGCGCAATGGCGACGATGGCGGGCAAGCCGCCGCCGCGGTCGAAGGCTTCGCGCAGCGCCTTGCCGGGGCCTTTGGGCGCGACCATCGCGACGTTGATGTCGGCGGGCGGTTTGATGAAACCGAAATGATAGGCGAAGCCGTGAACGAACATCAGCGTTTGTCCGGCGCGCAAGTGCGGTGCGATTTCGGCGGCGTAGAGATCGGGCATCACCTCGTCGGGCGCGCACATGACGAGCACGTCGCAACTGGCGGCGGCTTCTGCGACGCTGATGGGTGCGAAACCGTCGCGCTCCGCATCCGCCCAACGGCACGCGGATTTGTGGAGCGCGACGACGACGTCCACGCCGCTATCACGCAAATTCAGCGCATGGGCGTGACCTTGGGCGCCGTAGCCAATGACGGCGATACGCTTGGCTTTGATGAGAGACGCATCTGCGTCGCGTTCGTAGAGGACGCGCATGAAATACCTTTGTTCTCTTGCGTCCTTAGCGCGCGCGCCTCACTTAGGCAAAGAGGAGCGACGTCATGGCGAGTGCGGCTGAGATAGTGCGGTTCTGGCGCGATGCGGGGCCGAAATTCTGGTTCATGAAGGACGAGACGTTCGATGGCCGTTGCCGGGCGTTCGAGACCGAACACCATGCGGCGGCGCGCGGCGAGTTCAGCGCCTGGGAGATGGATGCGGAAGGCGCGCTGGCGCTGCTGATCCTGCTCGATCAGATTCCGCGCAACATCTTCCGCAACAGTCCGCATGCGTTCGCCACCGATGGCTTAGCGCAGGCGATCGCGCTGAGGGCGCTCCACAAGCAGTTTGACGCCGCGATCGACACCGATCTTCGCCCGTTCTTCTACATGCCGCTGGAACACGCCGAAGATCCGGCGCTGCAGGCGCGGTGCATGACTCTGTTCACGAATTTGAGCGACGCGAATTATCTGAAGTTCGCGGCGCTGCATCACGACATCATCGCAAAATTCGGCCGTTTCCCGCATCGCAATACGATTCTGGGGCGCAAGAGCACACCCGAAGAATTGGCGTTTCTCGCTGAAGGCGGTTTCGCCGGCTAGCGGATCGGCGCATCGAAAGCGTAGCGCCAATTGCCGTCGAGATCGCGCGTCCATACGGAGATGTAGCGTCCTTGGGTGCGCGCGCCGTCCGGCGCGATGTAGGTGGAATTGCCCCACGTCCACCCCATATCGCCGCGCGCGGAAACACGCGCGGTTTCAGGCGCCCATTCCAGACGTGCGCCTTGCGGCCAGTTTTGATAGCGCGAGGCGATGCCGGCGCGGCCATTCGAGATGGAGTCGCTGGTGACAATCAACGCGGACTCGTCGGCGAAGGCGCTGAAAGCGGCGGGCACGCCGTCGGCGGCGGCCTTGGCGGCGAAAGCGCGATCGGCGGCGAGCAGCTCGGCGACAGCCGCGCCGGAAAGCTCTTCTTCGGTGCGCGAACCCGCGAGTTCGGACAGGCGCAAAGCCAGCCGGCCGGCGGCATCGGTATTCGCAACGCAGGGCCGCGAGAAGCTGGTAGCGCGGCCGGCAAGCGCCACTTCGATGTACGCTTGCTCACCGCTCTGGCAGGTTTCTTCCGAACCGCCGACGCCGCCGGCGACCCCCATCACGGCGCGCGCAAGCGTGGCGATTTCGGTCCGCTGCGCGGCGGTGACCTGCGTGATGCGCGGCGCGTCTCCACCCCAGAGCCACCATCCCGTCGACGGGTGGCCGGTGAAGCGACGCACAAAGAGCGAGCCCTCCTCGCCGCGAAGATCGTAGCGAACGACGCGGGCGACGCCACCGCTGGGCGATGCGATGCTGACCCGCACCGCAAGATCGATACCCTCAGCCGCGATCATCGACCGCCCGCCCGTTGTCGGGATGACGTCGGCCGCGACCAGCGCTTGGGCCCATTGCGGCGCGCGCAGCGACAGGTTTTGCGCGAATGCCGGCGCAACGAGAAGAAGCGCCAGTCCACATAGGGCGGCAGCGCGAAGCGACGTCATGGATCCCCCCAAGACTGATTTTCCGGGGGCAAGCTTAGGGCGCCGAAATCGGCGGCGAAAGCCTAGTGCTCAGGCCGGTCCCGGACCGGCTGACCGTCGCGCAGCACCCACTGTGCTGTTCCCGCAACGCGATCGATCTCGGCTTGCAGATCGCGCACGGCGCGAGGCATGCCAACGTTTGGACCGCCATAGTCCACAACTGTCTTGGTGCGGCCGTTGCGGGTAATCGAGACGCGATAGGTCGGCAGGTCCGTGACGTTGGCGCGGTACGCATCGTTCAACCGCTCGAAACCAATCTCGTCAAAGCGCGCGACCAGGCCCGCAACGTCGCCCCGTGGGATGGTGGCGGTGCGCTCGCCGACTGCGTTCACGAAACTGCGCCCCTCGTACCGCACCTGGCCTTCGCCGTTGATGGTGACGGTGTATGCGGGACAGAAGCCGAAACAAACGCCGCGATCGAGGCGGATTTCCACATTGCTGTTGACGGGTGGCAGCACTGGCGGGGTCTCCGCTGGAGTTTCAACGGGCGCGCACGCTGCGAGCAAGAACGCGCCGAAGCTCAGAATGTATCTGCGGGCGGTGTTCATGGGGTCACTCCGTCACGGCGTCATTTCGCACATCAAAGCCCGGGTTTGTGTCATCCATTCGACGCCATCAGCGGCGGCGCGACATCTGCTGGCGCGCCGCGATCCACGCCTCATCACGACGCTCAAGCAGGAACCCCGGGAACAGAGCTTCCATTTCCTCGCCAATTTCAGCGGCAGTGCGGAACGCCGAAACCTTGTCGTCGCGGCGACCAACATCAAGGCGGTCCAGCATTTCACGGCTACGACGCGGATCAACGGCGTTCTGCGCTTCTGAAACCAGCAAGCGACGGCATTTGACAAGATAGTCCGCGGTGGCCGTATCCGGTGTGGTCAGCGTGGTGTCCATTCTGTCGAGACGCGCGCACGCGAAGACGACCGCATCGAGAATGGGCTGGCGATAGCCTTGAAACGCACGCTCCTTCTGTGCGCCATGAGTTTCGTGCTGGTGGTTCGGGAAAAACAGTCGGCCACGGTCAGCGAGCGATGACAGGCGTTGCGAGGCTTCACTGACGGTGCGGCGGAATTCGCCCGGCGTGTACCCTTCCGCGCCACGCCCACGCGCGAGGGCTACCCCATCCGAAACCGCATCAATCGCTTCCTGCGACCAGGCGATGACTTCGCTGTCCATCTCGACGCGTAGCGTCGCGGTTTGCAGCTCAGTCTGCTTGTTCACAACAAGCCAGTTGAACACCAAAGAGATGACCGCGAGCAGCGCCGAGCCGACGGCGACATACTCGTTCACGCCCCATTCCATGGATACCCCCCGCGGCTCTGTGCTAGCATGGCGTCCGCTGTCACGAAATCGTGCTCACCGGACAAGAGGGTGCGGGCTAAAGTGCGGCGAACTCGGGGAGGAAACGATGAAATCGTTCTGGAAGCTCGCGGTTGTGGCGACGGCGATTGCGGCGGCGTTTGTAGCGCCAGCGGCGCTGGCGGCCGGCAGCAGCAGCGGCGGCACGTCGATGAGCCCGACGCCTTCCGATCGCGAAGACCCGCAAGCGGCCTACCAGGCCGGCGTCGCGGCGCTCAATGCACAAGACTATCGCGAAGCCGTACGGCAGTTCCGCATTGCGCATCGCGCTGTCCCTGACAACAGCATCATCAACTTCGCGCTTGGCCGCGCGTATGTCGGCAACAATCAGGATGACCAGGCCCGGAGAGCCTTGGAGAACGCAGTCGAAGACGCCGCCGCCCCGGCAGGCGCGTGGCTGGAACTCGGCCGCCTGCATCTTCGCGCC